>NZ_BNEL01000001.1:1818333-2424444 GCF_018327685.1 Streptomyces sp. TS71-3
CGGGGCGCCCGAGCAGGACACGCTCGGGATGTGTGGGTTTCTGGCCGTGTATCCGAGGGAGCGTGCCCTGGACGGGCGCGGGGAAGGCGGGGCTTCGCCCCGGTCCGCTTAGGGGTGCGTGGATGGGGGTGCCTCCCACGCTTTCAAGGCCGTGGGGAGCGAGCCACTCACCGCGGGCCGGTGGTCCGGATGCGACAGAACCAGCCTCTTTGGGGCGGTGGCGATCTGACGGGTTCGTCGTGGTTGTTCGCGCAGTTCCCCGCGCCCCTTGAGGGCGGGGTTGCGCCCCGGTAGGGCTGCGCCGCGGCAGAAGCCGCCCCCGTCGGGCGGTGGCGATCTGACGGGTCCGTCGTGGCCGGTCGCGCAGTTCCCCGCGCCCCTGTCTCGGCACCGGGGTGCCCGCCCGCGTATGCCGCGCCCCGCGGGTCTTGCCCGCCCTCGGCGCCGACCCTACGCTGCCATGGAAAGCGTTTTCCATGGAACCGGGAGTGAGCGTTGTCCCTCACATCAGCCAAGCCGCTGCGCACCGCCATCGTCGGAACCGGGAACATCGCGCGCCAGCACGCCGAGTCGTTGCAGCGGCTCACCGAGGAGACGGGCGGGGTCGAGCTGGTCGCGGCCGCCGACACCGACCCGGACCGGCTCGCCGGGTTCACCTCGGAGTTCTCCATCGCCGGGTATGCCGACACGCACGCGCTGCTCGCCGCGGAGCACGTCGACCTGGTGCACATCTGCACCCCGCCCGGCGCCCACACGTCCGTGGCGCTCGCCGTGCTGGAGGCGGGCGGGCACGTGGTCCTGGAGAAGCCCGCGACGCTGACCCTGGCCGAGTTCGACCGCCTGGCCGAGGCGGAGGGCGCCACGGGCCGGTACGTGGCCACCGTCTCCCAGCACCGGTTCGGCTCCGGCGTGCAGCGGCTGCGCGGCCTGCTGGAGTCGGGCGCCGCGGGACGGCCGCTGCTCGCCCTGTGCGACACCACCTGGTACCGCGACCAGGCGTACTTCGACGTCGAGTGGCGGGGCCGCTGGGACACCGAGGGCGGCGGCCCCACCATGGGGCACGGCATCCACCAGATGGACACCGTGCTCTCGGTGCTCGGCCCCTGGACGTCCGTCAGCGCGGTGGCGCGCCGGCAGGCCCGCGTGACGGACACCGAGGACGTCTCGCTCGCCCATGTCGCCTTCGAGAACGGGGCGGTCGCCTCCGTCGTCAACAGCGTCGTCTCGCCGCGCGAGGAGAGCTACCTCCGCTTCGACTTCGAGTACGCCACCGTCGAGGTGCGCCACCTGTACGGCTACACCGACACCGACTGGACCGTCACCGCCGCGCCCGGGTACGAGGAGCAGGTCAAGGCCGCCTGGACGGCCGGTCCCGCGGACGTCCGCAGCGAGCACCTGGCGCAGTTCCGGGCCATCGCCGCGGCGCTGCACGAGGGCGAGGCCCCGCCCGTGACCACCACCGACGCCCGACGCACCCTCCAGCTCGTCGCCGGCGTCTACGCGTCCGCGTTCGGCCGCACCCCGATCGCGCCCGCCGACCTCGGTCCCGGCTCTCCCCACTACGCGCTGATGCAGGGGGACGGGCCCGTCTGGTGACCACCGCCCGAGGCCGCTGGTGGCAAGCGCTTTCTGTCTCTCGGCACCGGAGAACGGGTGAAACACCCTTTGTGGCCCGGCAATTCAGACACGGGACCGTTTCGCGTGAACGGGCGGAGGCGGATGGCGAAACACCGGCCGGAGCAATCGGAGACACCATGTACAGGCGCTGACGCCCCGTCATAACATCGGTGCGCCGTCTTGCCCCGCCCGCGCCGGGTGGGGCATGCGGCGACGGGCGTGGCGGTTGTGGGGAACGCCCCAGGGGTTTCGGTTCGCGTGTTCCTTCTCCCCGGGGGCCGCACTGGCATCGCGCCACTCATTCAGACTGCGGCGCCTTCGACCGGGCGCCGTTGCGGGGGAAAATGACATCGCTGAAAAGCGAGTCGGGGCGGTTACGGGACGGCCAGGTGCCCCGCCTCGGTTCGCTCCGAATGGTTCTCGTGTTCCTGGCGCTCGTGCCGAGCCTCGCGCTGCTCGCGATGTGGGGCCTGAGCACCGCGCAGCTCGGCCTCGACTGGCAGCGGCTCGCGGCGCAGGAGACCCTCACCGACCGCAGCGCGGCACTCGCCCGCGACGTCACGGTCCAGCTCCAGGAGGAACGCCGGCTCACCGGCCTGGTGATCGCCGACGGCAGCGCCTCCAAGGACGCCATGCTGGCCCAGCGCAGACGCACCGACGACGGCGTCCGGGCCTTCCTCGACGCCACCGCCGGCAAGCCGTCGTCCCTGCTGCGGACCCAGCTGCGCGACGCGCTCGGCAAGGACCGCGAGGCGTTCGAAGAGCTCGCCGACATCCGCAGATCCGTCGACCAGGGCACCATCACCGACGAGATCGCCTTCCAGTCGTTCACCGGCATCATCGAGTCCGGCCTCGGCTTCTTCGAGGCGCTCGGCAACGCCGACAACGGCGAGCTGGTCACCGCGTTCAAGCCGCTCACCGACCTGATGTGGGCCGACGAGATGCTCTCCCGCGAGGACGCGGTACTCAGCTACAGCTGGGCCACGGACACCCTCCGCCAGGAGGACCGCTCCAGCTTCAGCCAGTGGATCGGCACCCAGACCTTCCTCCTGGACAGCGAGATCACCCCCCGCGTCACCGAGGCCGAGCGGGACGGCCTCCAGAACCTCACCGGCAACGACGCGTGGGAGACCAAGTCCGTGGTGGAGGCCGACCTCGTCGACCACCACCCCACGGACACCAGGATGCTGCCGCGCACCAGCGGCCAGTGGCGCCAGGCGATGCGGACGGTCAAGCCGCAGCTGGTCGCCGTCATCGGCCAGCGCGCCGCCGTCGCCGACGACATCGCCGGCACCGCCGTGGACGAGCTGAAGTCCCGCATGCGCACCTACGGCGCGCTCTGCCTCGGCACGGTCCTCGTGGTGATCGTCCTCAGCGTGCTGCTCACCGGCTCCCTGCGGCGCCGCATCCTCGCCCTGCGCGACGAGGCGGCCCGGCTGGAGACGGAACTGCCCGAGGTGATGGAGCGGCTCCGGGCCGGCGAGGGGGTGGACGTGGACGCCGAGGTCCGCGAGATCCCCTACCGGCGCGACGAGCTGGGCCGGCTCGGCAGGGCGCTCAACCTCGCCCGGCGCGCCGCGGTCGAGACCGCCGTGCGCGAGACGGAGCAGCACCGCGGCTTCCAGCAGATGCTCCAGCGCATCGCCCGCCGCACCCAGCTCCTGATCGGCCTCCAGCTCAAGAAGCTCGACGAGATGGAACGCGGCCAGGAGGACCCGGAGATCCTGGAGGGCCTCTTCGACCTCGACCACCTCACCTCCCGCCTGCGCCGCTACGAGGAGAACCTGGTGGTCCTCGGCGGCGGGCAGCCGCAGCGCCGCTGGCGCAAGCCCGTGCGGATCGTCGACGTGCTGCGCGCCGCGCTCGGCGAGGTGCAGGACTACCGCAGGATCCAGATCGACGTCGGCCAGGACGCCTGGGTCGCCGGCCGCACCGTCGGCCCCCTCGTGCACATCCTGGCCGAGCTGATGGAGAACGCCGCGGCCTTCTCCAAGCCTCCGAGCCCCGTGGAGGCACGCGCGGGCCTGGTCGGCCGGGGCCTCGCCGTCGAGATCGAGGACCGCGGCATCGGCCTGGACACCGAGGGCTACGACGCCGTCAACATGCTGATGGCGAGCCCTCCCGAGCTGGACGTGGTCGCGCGCGCGGAGGACGCGCGGCTCGGCCTCTACGTGGTGGCACGGCTCGCCGCGGACCTGGGACTCCAGGTGGAGTTCCGGCCGTCCGTGTACGGCGGCACGCGCGTCATCGTGATGGTCCCCGCCGACCTGGTCGCCCAGCCGCCCGCACCGGGTGCCGCGGACGTCGAGACGCCGCTCGGCTCGCGCGCCCGCCTGCGGGCGGCCAACACCCCCGACGGCACGGGCCGCCACCGCGCCGTCCGCCGGGCCGACGAGCCCGCACCGGCCTCCCCCCAGGGGCCGCCCCGGGGCCCCGCTCCTGCCCCGGCACCGGGGTCCGGTCGGGGGCCGGTTCCGGATCCCGTTTCGGGTGCGCTCACCACCTCGGCACGGCACCGGTCAGCGGGGCGCCCCCGGGCCGAGTTGATGCCGGCGCCCGTGTCGCCCTCGACCTCGGCTCCGGCTCCTACGCCGGCCCCCGGCCCGGCCCCGGCACCCGGTTCGCCGTCCGTGCCGCCGTCCGCCGCACCGGGCGCGTTACCCGTGTCCCCAGGGGGCGAGGCCCGGAGGGCGCCCCAGGTGCCGGAGCAGGGCGGGTCACCCCGCCCGCCGGCGGGCGGCCGGGCCGGTCTGCCCTCGCGCAGGGCCGCCAGGGAGGCGGCGCCCGGGCGTGGCATCCCCGGCTCGGCGGGCGGCGACTCGCCGGAGGACCGGGGCGGCGCCCCCGGTCGGGCCGCTCCGTCGTGGGCCAGCCCCGCCCCTGATACCGGTTCAGATGCGGCTCCCGCGGCCGGGGGAGCGGCCGCGGACCCGGCGGCGTCTCCCGCCTCCGGCCCAGCCACGACACACCCCTCCGACTCGCTGGCGACTCCCGCCCCCGACCCGGCGGCGACACCCGACCCGGACTCCCTGGCCTCGCTTCCCCAACGGGTGCGGCAGGCCAGCATCGCGCCCGAACTCAAGGAGCCCGGCCGCGGCATCCGGCAGCCCGGTGGCCAGGCCGGCCGCGAGCCCCGCGTGAACCCGCACCCCGAGCGGTCCGGTGCCGCCATCGGTGCCTTCCAGAGGCAGTCCCGGCTCTCCCGGGGCCGGATCCCGCGGGAAGGCGGGCCCCCGCGGCAGGACCGTCCCCCGCAGGACGCCGCCGTACCGCCCCCGAGCAGCGGCCGGCAGGCGCGGCAGGATCCGCCCGCCGCCGGCGCCCCCGCACCCGATTCCCGTCCGACCTTCACGGAAGATGCGCCATGACACAGCGAACCACCACCACCGACCAGGACCTCGACTGGCTGCTGGACGGCCTGGTGAACCAGGTCGCGGGCGCCCGGCACGCCGTCGTCCTCTCCGACGACGGCCTCGTGGTCAGCCGGTCGGACACCCTGGAGCGCGACGAGGCCGAACGGCTCGCGGCCATCGCCACCGGGCAGCAGAGCCTGGCCAAGGGCATCGACGAGCTGTTCGACGGCGGCGCCGTGCGGCAGGTCATCGTCGAGCTGACGGACCTGTGGGTGTTCATCACCACCGCGGGCCGCGGCACCCACCTCGCCGTGGTGGCCTCGCAGGACGTCGACGCCGAACTGATGTCCGTGGCCATGCACACCCTGATCCAGCAGGTCGGCAGGAAGCTCGGCACGGAGCACCGGACGGACGGCGGCGGCAGCGACGGCGGTGGGCGTGTGTGAGCCACTGGACGGACGGCCTGGAACCGGACGACGACGACTCCCTCGTCCGGCCGTTCACGATCACCCGGGGCCGCACCGCCCCGGGGCGCTCCGACCTCGAACTGATCACGGTCGTCACCACTGTCGCCCCTGAGGGCGAGCCGGAGCCCGGTCCGGGCCTGGAGCCGGAGCACCGCAGCATCGTCAGGCAGTGCCGTACACCGGCGGTGCTGGCGGAGGTCAGCGCGGACCTGGGCCTGCCGGTCTCCGTCACCAAGATCCTCATCGGCGACCTGCTCCAGCTCGGCCTGGTGGTGGCGCGGGCCCCGGTCGGCAGGACGGGCGTGTTCGACCTCGGCCTGCTGGAGGCGGTGCGGGAGGGCCTTGAACGGCTCTGACGCCGCGGACGGCAGGGACGGCAGGGACGGCATGGACGGCATGGACGCGATGGGCGGGATGGGCGGAATGGACTGGACGGACGGGACGGACCGGACGGACGGCACCGCGGACCGTGCCGGGGTGGGGCCGGCCGCGGCCTCGCGTGCCGGAGGTGTCGCGCCGCCCGCGGGCGGCCGATAATCGCTGGGGGACACCCGGCCACCGACCCAGGGGAGCACCACGCATGTCGCAGTTCGACGAGTTCAAGCACCGGGCCGTGACGACGTTCCAGCGCCACGTCGCCAACCCCATGTCGAGAAGGATGCCGACCCAGATCCTCCTGGAGACCACCGGCCGCACCTCCGGCCTGCCGCGCCGTACCCCCATCGGCGGCCGCCGCACCGGCGATGCGTTCTGGCTGGTCTCGGAGTACGGCGAGAAGTCCCACTACGTGCGCAACATCCAGGCCGACCCGCACGTCCGCGTCCGCCTGCGCGGCCGCTGGCACACCGGCACGGCCCACCTCCTCCCCGACGACGATGCCGTCTCCCGCCTGCGGACCCTGCCCCGTATGAACAGCGCCGCGGTGCGCGCCTTCGGCACGAACCTGCTGACGATCCGGGTCGATCTGGACGGCGACACGGGCCACGCGGAGAGCGCGTCGGGCGACTGAGGACGGCTCCGGGGGAGATTCACGGCCACGACCGGGGGCCTCGGGCCAGGACCGGAGGGATCCTTGGGCCGCGACCAGGGGGATCCTCCAGCCGCGACCGGAGGGATTCCCCGGCCGACGGCGATCCTTCGAGCGGAGCGACGGGGGCGGACGGATGACACGGCAGGAGGGGCGCCTGCGCCTCCACGGTTTCGAGCCGTACAGCGCGGCCAACGGCCCCGGCACCCGGGCGGTGGTGTGGGTACAGGGCTGCACCCTCGGCTGCCCCGGCTGCTTCAACTCCGGGACGCACCCGCGCGATGCGGTGGAGGACGTCAGCGCCGACGCCCTCTTCGAGCGCATCCGCGGCCTCGGCGACCGCATCGAGGGCGTGACGATCAGCGGCGGCGAACCGCTCCAGCAGCGCGCTCCCGTACTCCGCCTCCTGGAGCGCCTCCGCGCCGAGACCACCCTCTCCACCCTGCTGTTCACCGGCTACCGCCGCACCGAGGTGGACCGGATGGCCGAGGCCCGGGCGCTGTACGCGTGCGTGGACGTGCTGCTCGCCGGCCGCTACGAGCGTGAACGGCACCTGGCCCGGGGCCTGCGCGGCTCCGCCAACAAGACCGTGCACTTCCTGACCGACCGCTACTCGCCCGCCGACCTCGACGCCGTCCCGGACGCGGAGGTGGTCATCCACCCCGACGGCCACGTCACCTTCACCGGCATCGACCCGCTCACGCCTGGGGCCTGAGGTCCCATGTCCCGTGCACGGCGCCCGGGACGGCGCGCCGGGTGGGCGCGCCCGCGACGAGGGCGCCGGGGGCGGGTTGCGGGGGGCGGTGCGCCGCGGTCTACCGGACGGCCACGACCACGTGGCTGTCCCCCCACTGCCACACCGTCCCGGCCCGGGTGAAGCCGGCCCCCCGGAGCAGGCGCAGGTGGGCGGTGGCGGGCAGGCCGGCGGCGGGGCAGGGCTCGGTCTCGCGGCGCTCGCGTTCGGCCAGCAGGTCGGCCAGCTCGGGGTCGGCGGCGACGGCCGTCCACCACGCCTCCCAGTCCTCGTCGCCGAACGCCCCCTGCCGCTCGGCCGCCCGGCGGCCGACCCACCCGGTGACCGCGGCGAGTTGGGGGCCGCCCTGCGGGAGGTGATCGCCGTTGACGAGGACGCCGCCCGGCCGCAGCAGGGCGGCGAGTTGCCGGTAGGCGTGGCGCAGCGCGTCCGGGCCGAGGTAGTGCAGGGCCGTGGTGGAGACGGCCGCGTCCAGCGGGCGTTCCAGGCCGAGGGCCTCGGTCCAGCCGGGGGCGCCGATGGCCGCGTCGATGTAGCGGGCGTCGTCCGGGTGGTGGGTGCGGACCAGTTCCAGCAGCAGCGGGTCGCGGTCCGCCGCCACGATGTCGGCGTCGGCCAGCCGCCGTGCCAGCCGGGCCGAGAGCGAGCCCGGGCCGCAGCCCAGATCGACGATCAGCGGCCGGTCCGCGCGGCCTGCGGTGGCGTGTTCCACGACGTCGGCGATCACGCCGAAGCGCTCCTCGCGGCCGACCGCGTAACGCCGTTGCTGCCGCTCCCAGCGCTCCACCCACCGCTCGGCCGCCGCCAGGCTCAGCCCCATCCGGTCCTGCCACCTTGCCGTCTTGCTGCACTTCTTCTTGCAGTACTTCTTCTTGCTGTACTTCTTCGCCTGCTCGGGCTCCGCTTCTTCGGACTCCTCCGCGAACCCTACAGATGGAAACAGTTTCCAATTGCATTCCGGCGCCGGATTCCACCCTTCGGGGTGCTCACCCCGCGTGCCCGTCCGGGCCGCTCGTCCTGTTCGCCCCGATCGGAAAGGGACCTCACCCCAACTCGCCCAGCACCGCCAGCAGCCGGTCGATCTCCGAAGCCGAGTTGTAGACGTGCAGGCTCACCCGCACCGACCCGGACCGCTCGCCCCCGGCACCCTGGCAGTGGTTGTCGGAGCGGACCATGAACCCGTGGCTGAACAGGATGAAGCCGAGGTCGCCGGAGTCGATGTCACGGTGCCGGAAGGTGACGATGCCCTGCCGCTGCTGCACGGCCGAGTCCGCGGCCAGGCTGAGCGGGCAGCCCAGCACCTCGTAGGCGTCCAGGTGCCGCAGGCCGTCGGTGAGCCGGGCGGCCAGGGCGAGGGTCCAGCGCTCGATGCGGTCGCACCCGGCGGCGTCCAGCCAGTCCAGCGCGGCGGCCAGCGAGACGATGCCCGCGGTGTTCGGCGTGCCGCTCCAGCCGCCCGGCGCGAACGCGGGACCGCGCGCCTGGCGTGCCCACACCGCGCCGGAACCGGGCAGCGCCAGCGCCTTGTGCCCGGAGAAGGCGACGAAGTCGACGTCGAGTCCGGCCACGGACAACGGCAGGTGACCGACGCTCTGGGCGGCGTCCAGGCAGATCACCGCGTCCGGGCCGACCGCCTCGCGGATGCGGTGCACGTTCATGTTCCCGCCGTAGACGTGGTGGACATGCGTCGCGGCCACGAACCGGGTCCGGGGCCCCGCCAGTCGGGCCAGCGCGGTGTGGTCGTAGTCCCAGGAGCCGCGCTGGTAGGGCATCTCCACGACGCCCACGTGCACCCCGCGGGCGGCCAGCAGCCGCTGGGTGTCCAGCCAGGGCACGATGTTCGCCCGGTGGTCGGCGACCGGCACGACGATCTCGTCGCCGTCCGAGAGGAACGCGGGCAGCCAGTCGCGGGCGACGGTGGCCAGGCCCTCCGTCGTGCCGCTGGTGAAGTGCACGGCCGAGGACTCCGGCGCCGGGTCGGAAAGGAAGCGCTTGAGCCGGTCGCGGGTCTCCTCGACGAGGGCCGTGGTGCGGTTGGCCCAGGGGTAGGTGCCGCGCCCGGCGTTCGCGTTGGAGCTGGTCAGGTACGTCTGCACGGCGTCGAGCACCGCGGCGGGCTTCTGCGCGGTGGCAGCGCTGTCCAGGTAGGCCAGCTCGGGATGCCCGGTGATGATCGGGAACTGCGCGCGCAACTGCCGCTGCCAGTCGCGGAGGTCCCGCGGGCCCTCGGGGTCCGCCGGGCCGGGGCCGAGGGTCGCCGGTGCGGCCACCCGGATCAGTCCCGCACCAGGGGTGCGCCGGCGTCGCGCCACGCGATGATCCCGCCCGCGAGGCTCCGTACGTCCGGATGCCCCATGCGGCCGAGCAGCGCGGCGTAGCGGGCGGACTTCTCCCCGACCGGACACGCGAGCAGCACCGGTCTGCTGCGGCTGAACGGCAGGCCGCCGCGGAGCAGTTCGCCGAAGACCTCGTCGACGATGTTGACCGAGCCGTCGATGTGCAGCGCGGCGAACGCGTACGGGCTGCGCAGGTCCACCACCAGCGGCCGCCCGGTCGCGAGCCACGCCTGCGCGTCCGCGACGCCGACCGCCGGGGCCTTTCGTATCTCCGCCTCGGACAGGTCGGCGGGCCCGGCGGACCGCTGGGGGGCGCCGAACAGGTCGGGGCGGCGCCGGCGGACGTAGCTGAGGTAGCTCTCCACGCGGTCGCAGACGATGAACACGGCGGACTGGCGCTCCGTCAGAGCGGCGTCGGCCTCCCGCAGCCGGCGGACCGCGCCGAAGTAGGCGGCCCCCGAGGTGGGCCCCGCGAGGATGCCGCAGCGGCGGTTCAGCGTCAGCATCCCCTCGATGGCGTCGTCCGCCGCAACGGCCTCGACCGTGTCGTAGGTGCCCGGGTCGAACAGGCCGACCTCGTGCGCCTCGTCGATGCTGCGGATGCCGGGGATGAAGTCCGACTTCTCCGCGACCAGGCCGACGACCCGCACCTGAGGATCGTGGCCGCGCAGCGCCTGGGCGACGCCGGTGGAGGACCCCGCGGTGCCCACGCACGCGACGAACCAGTCCGGCGCCCGGCCGCCGAGGTCCTTGACGATCTCCGGCCCGGTGCCGGTGCGATGGGCCTCCACGTTCCGCTGGTTGAAGTACTGGTCGGTGTGGAGGTAGGCGCTGCCGGGCTCCGAGAGCTTCCGGTGGAAGAGGGTGAGCGGGTCGTCCGTCGCGGTCGGGTCGAGGCACTCGCTCTGGCCGGGCAGCTCCTCGATCTCCGCGCCGAGCAGCAGCAGGAGGTCCTTGATCTCCGGGACGCGCATCCGGTTGGTGACGCTCTTGAAGCCCAGGCCGTGCATGCCCGCGATGACCGCGAGGGCCTTGGCGGTGTTGCCGCTGGACAGCTCGACCACCTGGCTGCCGTCCCGGGCGGCGGCGGCCAGGTGCGGTCCTGCCATGTTCCACGCGGCCCGGTCCTTCACCGAGCCGAACGGGTTCATCATCTCCAGCTTGGCGTACAGGTCGATGTGCGCGAGGCCGTGCACGGCCGGATCGATCCGCACGAGCGGGGTGTTGCCGATGGCCTCGGTGATGCTGTCGTACCTCACTGGAGTCCCTTCACTTCAGTCCCTTCGAGGGCGTGGTCGGCCAGTACTGATCGTCCAGGCACCAGCGCCACCCGCCCGCCTCCTGCCAGACGGCCGCGGTCCTGGCCAGGGGCTGGAGCTGGGCGCCGGTGGCGTGGAAGTCCATGGCGTACCCGGCGGTGTTGGCGAACGCCAGCAGGTCGCCCGGCGCCGGGCGGCGCGGCAGGAAGACGGTCCGGCGGGTGACCATGTCCGATTCCAGGCAGAGGCTGCCGAAGAGGTGGACGGCTACGGGGTCGCCGGTGGCCGGGGGCGCGCTGGCGGCGCCGGTCGTGCCCGCGGCGTCCGTCGTGCGCGGGGCGGCGCCGCCGAGGGCCGCATCCCCGCCGTCCCCGGGCACCAGCACCGGATCCATGAGCACCCCGTGCTGCTCCAGGGCCATGTCACCGGCCGTCAGCGCCAGCCGGACCATGAGGGGCGCCTCGCCGCCCGGCTCGCGCACCTCCAGCACCTTCGCCAGGGTCAGCCCGCACTGGTCCAGCAGGGCCCGGCCCGGCTCCGTGTACAGGTCGTACAGATGCTCCAGGAGCAGCGTGGCCAGCGACCTGCCGCCCGCCGTCGCGGCGGGCCGGGCGAGGAGTTCGCCGAGGTAGCGGGCGCCGGCGACCGGCCGGTGCCCGGGGTAGAGGCCGAGGGCGCCGCGGAGCGTGCCCGAGTCGTTGCGCAGCCCGTAGCCGTGCCCGCCCCAGGCCAGCGGTGGGCGGGTGCCCAGGGCGGCGGCGGTCAGCTCGCTGGTGTACCGGTCCCACTGGCCGCCGTCGGCGAGGTAGTCGACGCCGTACCCGCCGCCGATGTCCACGGCCCGGGGCCGCAGCCCGCGCCGCCGGCACTCCTCCAGGGCCGCCAGGCAGCCTTCCAGGGCCGTGGCCTTCTCGGCGACGCTGGTGGTGTCGAGGTGGTAGGCCACGCCCGCCAGCTCGACGGCACCGGCGTGCCCTTCCACCGCGTCGAGCAGCGCGGCCAGCTCCCGCACGGGCGTGCCGAAGCGGCTGGGCCGGCTCAGCACCCGCACCCCGGACGCCTCGAATCCGGACAACCGCAGCAGGACGGTGGCCGGGGGCAGCGCGTGGGGGCGCACCAGGGCGGCCAGCTGGTCCAGCTCGGCGCGCGAGTCCACGCCGACGGTGACGCCGGTGCGGGCGGCGAGCCAGAGGAACTCGGGGTTCTTCGGCCCCGTCGCCACGATCCGGTCAGGCGTGAACCCGGCGCCCAGCGCGTGCTGCAACTCGCCGAGCGAGGCGACGTCCACGCCGGCGTCCGTGCCGGCGAGACGGCGCAGGAGCGCGTGGGAACGGTTGGCCTTGTGGGCGAGGAAGACCTGCCCCGCGAGGTGGTGCGCCGCGTACACCGCGCGGAACTCACCGAGGTTCTCGGCGATCTGGTCGGGGACGACCACGTTCAACGGGGAGCCCAGCGCACCGGTGAGTCCATGCAGCACGTCGGCGGCCGTGAGCAACGAGCGCAACCGGGGTCCGAGCCGCGGTTCCAGATACAAGGGCTGCCCGCCCACGCCAGGTCCCTCCCCGCCCAGGGCACCGCAACCGGCATCCCGGGCACAGCCGGTCACTTCCCCTCTGTTCGCCGTATAAGCCCTTCCCTCCTGCCATCCGTTTACGCCCCGGGGGTACAGCGGTGTGGCGAGGTGCGCGCGGGCCGCTCACGGGCGCGGCGGCGGCAGGCGGCGACTCGAATGGAAATGGAATCCATTTTCATGTAGCTTCGTCATGCCTGCTCATGGAAGGGCTCGCAGCCGTGGCCGTACCGAAGGGGGAGGCGTCTCGGGCCGGCGCCCGCCCTCGGCGCACCCGAGGGAGGTGGTCGGGTGGACTCCGGCCGGCGGGGTGCGCCCTTCGGTCAATTCTTGGCAACGATTTTCATATCATCATGATCCAAACGTGCTCCTGACATTCATTTCCGTCTAGCGTGGGCGCGCGGGCGGACTCGGATGATCAGATTTCCTAACCGATCGCTCAGTTCCAATCAGTTTGTGGAGGGTTTCCATGTCTGCGTCCTCGCCCCGCCGTCTCGCACCGGCCGCCGGCGTCAGCCTGGCCTGCCTGGCCTTCGTGACCGGCTGCGGCAGTTCCTCCGGTTCCGTCGCGAGCGGCTCGTCGTCCGCCGTGCCCGTGGTGGCCAGCACGAACGTGTACGGGGACATAGCCGAGAAGATAGGCGGCAAGAAGATCGCGGTGACCTCGGTCATCCACGACCCCGACCAGGACCCGCACTCCTACGAGGCCGACACGCACACCCAGTTGGCGCTGTCCAGAGCGAAGGTCGTCATCGAGAACGGCGGCGGCTACGACGACTTCGTCGACCGCATGCTGAAGAGCGGGGGCTCGGCGCAGGTGATCAACGCCGTCAGGGTCTCCGGCCGCACCGCGCCCAAGGGCGGGGAGCTCAACGAGCACATCTGGTACGACTTCCCCTCCGTCGCGAAGATCGCCGACCGGATCGCCGCGGCCCTCGGCAAGGCCGACCCGGACGACGCCGCCACGTTCACGAAGAACGCCACCGCCTTCAAGGCCAAGCTCGCACCGCTGGAGGCGAAGGAGGCCGCGATCAAGGCGGCCCACGCCGGCCAGGGCATCGCCATCACCGAGCCGGTGCCGCTGTACATGACCGGCGCGAGCGGCCTGGTGAACCGGACGCCGGCCGACTACAGCGAGGCGATCGAGGAGGGCGACGACGTCTCGCCGAAGACCCTCCGGACCACGCTCGGCCTGTTCAGCGGCAAGAAGGTCCAGGCACTGGTCTACAACGAGCAGACCTCGGGCCCCCAGACCAAGAAGGTCGAGGACGCGGCCAGGAGCGCGGGCATCCCCGTCGTCCCCGTCACGGAGACCCTGCCGGCCGGCAAGGACTACCTCGGCTGGATGAACGGCAACGTCGACGCGCTCGCCCGCGCGCTGGCGAAATGAGGCGGCCGGCGATGTCTCTCCTGCACCGCAACAGGCTCGCGGCGGCCGAGAAGGCGACCGCTTCCGTCGGGGTGGAGACTCCGGACGGGATCGGGGCTCCGGACGGGGCGGGGGCTCCGCACGGGACAGGTACTCCGCACGGGACAGGGGTTCCGGAAGGGACGGGGATTCCGGACGAGGCGGAGGGAGCCGCCGAGGGCACCAGGGCAGCCGGTCGCGCCGCCCCCGCCCCAGTCTCCTCCGGCTCCTCCGGCCCCTCCGGCCCCGCACTCATCAGCCTGCGCGGCGCGGCCCTGTCGTACGGCGACCGCGTCCTGTGGCAGGGGCTCGACCTCGACGTGCGCCCCGGCGAGTTCCTGGCCGTGCTCGGCCCGAACGGCTCCGGGAAGACCAGCTTCGTCCGGGCCCTGCTGGGCCAGCGGCAGCTGTCCGCGGGAACCGTGACCGTGCTCGGCCGATCGCCCCGGCACGGCAGCCGGCACATCGGCTACGTGCCCCAGCAGGCGACGCTGCCGCCCCAGGGCGCGCTGCGCGCCCGGGACCTGGTGCGGTTCGGCATCGACGGGCACCGCTTCGGGCCCCGGCTGCGCAGTGGCCCCGTCCGGGAACGGGTCGACGAGATCCTCCGCTCGGTCGGCGCCGCCGGCTACGCGGACGTCCCCCTCTCCCTGCTCTCCGGCGGCGAGCGGCAGCGCGTGCGGATCGGCCAGGCGCTGGCGTGCGACCCCGAGATCCTGCTCTGCGACGAGCCGCTGCTCTCCCTCGACCTGCGCCACCAGCGGGCCGTGACGGAGCTGGTGGACGCCCGGCGCCGCTCGCACGGCACCGCCGTGGTGTTCGTGACGCACGAGATCAACCCCGTGCTGGGGATGGCCGACCGGGTGCTCTACCTGGCCCGCGGCGGCCACCGGCTCGGCACCACGGACGAGGTGCTCACCTCGGAGTCCCTCTCGCAGCTCTACGGGACCCAGGTGGACGTCATCCGGGTGCGGGACCACATCGCGGTGGTCGGAGCCCCCGACGAGGTGGCCGCGCCCCCGCACCACCCGGACGGCCACGAGGGAGCAGCGGCATGACCGGCACGCAGCGCCAGGAGGAAGCACGGCCATGACCGCGCCCATGATGATCGCCGACGGCGTCTGGCACCAGATCTTCGACTTCACGGACTACTCCGCGCTCCTCGCCCTGGTCCGCAACTCGCTCATCGCGGGCGCCGCGCTCGGCCTGATCGGCGGCCTGACCGGGGTGTTCGTCATCATGCGGGACCTGCCGTTCGCGGTGCACGGCATCAGCGAGCTGTCCTTCGCGGGCGCGTCGGCGGCACTGCTGCTGGGCGTGAACGTCGTGGCCGGCTCCATCGTCGGCTCGCTGATCGCGGCCTGCACGATCGGCGTGCTCGGCACGCGCGCCCGGGACCGCAACTCGGCCATCGGCATCCTCATGCCGTTCGGCCTGGGCCTCGGGGTCCTCTTCCTCGCCCTCTACAAGGGCCGGGCCGCGAACAAGTTCGGGCTGCTCACGGGCCAGATCGTCGCCGTCGACACCCCGCAGATGGCCTGGCTGCTCGGCACCTCGGCCCTGGTGCTCGTCGCGCTCGCGGTCATCTGGCGGCCGCTGTCCTTCATCAGCGCCGACCCCGACGTCGCCGAGGCCCGGGGCCTTCCGGTGCGGGGCCTGTCCCTGGCCTTCATGCTGGTGCTGGGCCTCTCGGTCGCCCTGTCCGTACAGGTCGTCGGCGCCCTGCTGGTCCTCACCCTCGTCGTCACCCCGGCCGCGGCGGCGGCCCGGGTGACCGCCTCACCGGTGCTGCTGCCGCTGCTCAGCGTGGTGTTCGCGGTGGCGTCGATGGAGGGCGGCATCCTCCTCGCCCTCGGCAGCAGCATCCCCATCAGCCCCTACGTCACGACCATCTCGTTCCTGATCTACCTGGGCTGCCGGGTGGCGGGGAGCAGGCGGGTCCGCAGGTGGGGAGCGAGGGCGGCCGAGGGCCGCGGAGAGCCGGTGGCGGCGGGGGTGGCGGGGGCCGGGACGGCCTGACCCGTACGGCATGTCCCCCGGGCCCTGGCCGGTCCACCGCGGACCGGACCAGGGCCCCGGTGCGTCACTCCTCCTCGAAGATCTTCTCGGCCGAGGGCGCGATGATGGCGCGGGTGAGCCAGTGGTCGAGGAGCTCGGGGTCGCGGCAGTCGGTGATCCGTGTGCGGATCTCGTCGGACACGTTCAGGCCCCGTTGCTCCAGGACGAGCAGGATGTCCTGTGCGCGTCCTTCCGCGCGTCCTTTCTCGCGTCCTTCGTCGCGGATCTCCTCCGAGAGCCACGACTTGTAGAAGGAGAGGTCCACGGCTCTGCAGTTCTCTTGCGTCTGCGTCACTGGGATTCGAAGATCTCTTCGACTGAGGGCGTGGTGACGGCGCGGGTGAGCCAGTGGTCGAGGAGCTCGGGGTCGTCGGAGCTCATGATCCGTGTTCGGGCCTCGTCGGACACGTGCAGGCCTCGCTGCTCCAGGATGCGGAGGACGGCGCCTGCAAGGCCTTCCGCACGTCCTTTCTCGCGTCCCTCCTCCCGGATCTCCTCCGAGAGCCACGACTTGTAGAACGAGAGGTCCACGGCCACCAGATTCCTCCAGAGGTCCTTGGCCGGGCGGTTGCCCAGCCCTTGAGCGGTGAGTTCGACGACAGGGTCTGCCAGGTTTTCGGGAACGTCCTGCAGCGCGCTGGACAACGCTTTCAGTATGGCACCGATGTCCGGGTTCGCCGCGTGGGTGATGGCCGACAGAGTGGCCAGCACCAGGTCGGCTCGGGCCTCGACCGGGTCGGTGATCATCGGCACGTTGTGCGGGCCGATCACAACGGGGCGCAAGGTCAGAGTGGGTAGGGCGCGAGGCCCGCTGGACACTGACTGCTCGGCCCACCGAGCCGTGGCATGGTCCTGGCAGACAACCAGCAGAGCGGTCGGCAGCCGGTACTTCGTCCACACGTACGAGACGTAGTACGCCCAGCTCGCGGGCTTCGCTGGATCCTGCTTGCCCTGGGCCTCGATGGCCGGCAGGAAGGCGTCAAGCTCGGCGCTCTCCAGGCGTAAGAGGGTGTCCACTCTGCGTTCGACGGGGCTGGTCTCGGTGAGGTCCGTGGGCATCACGGTCACCTTGGCGGGACTGGGGACGGCGATCCCGAGCAGACGGGACACGCGGCTGAAGAGCCCCGGGTCGTGCTGGAAGATGCGGTGCATCGCCTCGTGAGGCGGGCTGACCATGGTGTTCCTCTGTTGTGCGGTGATTTCCGTATATGTATTCCTGTCACGCTGTGTATGTGTGTGATTACCGAAACGGTTCGTCAAGTCCGTTCTGTACGGGGGCTGTCGGACCTTTGTCCGGGCTGTCCGGGGCCTGCTCGCGGGCTGACCGCCGACAACAAGGCGCCCCGCCCCCGGCGTTACCGGGAACGGGGCGCCGTGGCGTAGCGCTCAGCCCTTGCGCCGCTGGCCCTCCAGCGTCTCCAGCAGTCGCAGCCAGATCTCGCTGACCGTCGGATAGCTGGGCACCGCGTGCCAGAGTGCGGCCACCGTCATGCGGCCGACGACGGCGGTGGTCGCCGCGTGGACGAGGTCCGAGACGCCCGTGCCCACGAACGTCGCCCCGACCAGGGTGTCCGTGGCGCGGTCGACGACCAGCTTGGCGCGGCCCGCGTAGTCCTCGCGGAGCAGGTACGTGCCGGCGAGGGCCGCCAGGTCGTACTCGACCGTCTCGACGTCGATGCCCGCGCGGCGGGCCTCCTCCTCCGTCGGGCCGACGGAGCCGACCTCGGGTGCGGTGAAGGTGACCTGGGGGACCGCCCGGTGGCCGGCCGCGGTGCCGAGGCGGCTCAGCTCGTCGCCGTCCGGCTTCTCTCCCGCGGCCCGTGCCGCGATCACCTCACCGGCCGCCCGCGCCTGGTACTTGCCCATGTGGGTCAGGAGGGAGCGCCCGCAGGCGTCGCCGACGGCGTACAGCCACGCGCCGTCCACCCCGCGCACCGTCTGCTGGTCGTCCACGTCCAGGTAACCGCCATCCGGCAGGCCCACGGAGGAAAGGCCCAGGTCGCCGGTGGCCGGGGTGCGGCCCGTGGCGACGACGATCTCGTCGGCGACGAGCGTGGTGCCGTCGTCGAGCACCACGGTGACCTCCCCGCCGTGCGGCAGTCCCGTACCGGTCGCGCGGGCACCCTCGCGCCGCACCTCGCTCACGCCGCGCTCCAGCAGCAGCCGGACGCCCGCGGACCGCAGCCCCTCGGCGACGAACTCCCCCGCGAAGGGCTCCTGGCGCGCGAGCAGCGCCGCTCCCCGGTGGACGAGGGTCAGCTCCTCGACGCCGAGCGCGCTCAGCCACGTCGCCGCCTCGCAGCCCACCACGCCACCGCCCAGGACGACCACGCGCCGCGGCACCTCGTGCAGGTTGGTCACGTCGCGCGACGTCCACGGCAGCGCCTCGCGCAGACCCGGAACCGGCGGCACCGACGCCACCGAGCCCGTCGCCACGACGACCGCGTGCCGCGCCGTCAGCGTCCGGGTGCCCCCGGCCGCCGTGCTGACCACCACCGTCCGGTCCCCGGCCAGCCGCCCGTGCCCGCGTATCACGTCGATGCCCGCGCCCACCGCCCACTTCACCTGCGAGTCGTCCGACAGGCCGTTCACGATGGCGTCCCTGCGGGCGAGGACGGCGGGCACGTCGAGCCGCGCGTTCCCGACGACGGAGGCCACTCCCGGCATGTGGCGGGCGGTGTCGAGGACCTCGCCGGGGCGCAGCAGGCCCTTGCTGGGCATGCAGGCCCAGTACGAGCACTCGCCGCCGAGCAACTCGCCCTCCACCAGGACCGCGTCGAGACCTGAGTACTGCGAGGCGTACTGCGCCGCGTTCTCGCCGGCAGCCCCGCCACCCAGCACGATGACATCCCACTCGGTACGTTCCGGATCGACTGACGCTGCCATGTCCCTGCTCCTTGCTGTGTTCGCGTTGCTCGGGTCGCCTCGGGATTCCGGGCCGGCCGGGGCGGCCCGGGCTTCCCGGGCCGCCTGCTGACGCTACCCGGCCCGGGCGGTGCGCCGCGCAGCGCTCCCGTGCCAGGGGGCTGCCACCCCGCCGCGGGAGCGGCCGTCCACCCCCCGCTAGCAGATGGTCGATCAGGTTGCGGTAAGACATGGACGGAATCCGGTAAGACTTGGCCCGCTCCCGACGCACATGATCCAGAGGATCACAGCGAAGATCACCGTGACGGATTCCCGGGGCGGGGACCGGACCGGCCGCACGACGACGAGGACGCATATGAGCACGCCCCAGGCCCCCGCGGACGACGACACGCTCTCGTTCGCCACCGCGGTGGGCCGAACCTTCGGCGAACGCGACGGCGGCGAAGCCAGAGGACACATGGTGGTCTGGGGCGACAACGCGCTCGCCCAGCGGCTCATCCGCGAGCTGGCCGCCGTGTACGGGCAGGACGTGACCGTCGTCCTGCCGTCCCTCACGAGCGGCCACGGGCCGCGGATCGCTCAACTGGTGCGGGATCCCCGCGTGTCGGTGAGAGCGGTGGAGGCCCTGGAGCCCGACGAGAGGGCGCTGCGGGAGGCGGGCATCGAGACGGCGACCGCGCTCGCGCTCACCTCCGGGGACGACCAGGCCAACATCCACGTCGCCCTCCGTGCCCGCCGGATCAACCCCGAGGTGCGGCTGGTCATCCGGCTGTTCAACCGCGCGCTGGGCCACCATGTCGAGGGCCTGCTCGACCGCGCGGTGAAGACGCGCAACCCGACCCTGGCCTCGTCGGCGGTCGACGTGTCCACCACCGTGCTGTCCGACGCGGAGACCGCGGCGCCCTCGCTCGTCGCCGCGGCGGTCGTCGGCGACGAGAAGATCATCCACGCCGACGGGATGCTGCTGCGGGCGAAGGAGCGCACCCTCGCGACCGCCGGGCGGCGCGATCCGCTCGCCACCCTCGCGCTGCTGCCCGACTCGGCCGGCGAGTCCGACGAGCGGGCCATGGGCGAGATGATCGACGGCCCGCAGATCCTGCCCGACGAGGACACCGTGGCGGCTGCCGCGCCGGAGCGCGGCGCGGTCGTCCTGGAGGCCGTGACCCCCAGCCCGGGGCCCCTCACCGCGGTGACACGGCTGCCGCGCCTGCCGCTGAGGCTGTTCCTCTCCCGCCGCCTGGGCGTCGCCTTCGCGTCCGTGGGAACGGTCGTGGTGGTGCTCGCCGCCGTGAACTGGTACGTGAGCCGGCAGGGCAGCCCCCTGCACGCCGTCTACACGACGCTGCTGGACGTCTTCGCCATCAACGACCCGGCCGTGGGGCAGCCCGCCGTCGAGCAGATCCTCCAACTGCTCTGCGGCCTCGCGGGAATGATGTTCCTGCCCCTGCTGCTCGCCGCGGTGCTGGAGGCGTACGGGAAGATCAGGGCGAGTTCGGGCCTCACCGGGCCGCCCAGGAACATGTCCGGCCACGTCGTGCTGATAGGCCTGGGCAAGGTCGGCACGCGGGTGCTGGCCCGGCTGCTGGAGCTGGAGATCCCCGTCGTGTGCGTCGAACGCGACCCGCGGGCCCGGGGCGTCCCGCTGGCCCGCGCGCACCGCGTGCCGACGGTGGTCGGCGACGTCTCGGAGCCGGGCGTCATGGAGAGCTCCCGCATCGAGCGTGCCCGTGCCCTGATGGCGCTCACCAGCGACGACGCGACGAACCTGGAGGCCGTGCTGAACGCCCGGCACATCAGGCCCGACGTCCGCGTGGTGATGCGGCTGTTCGACGACGACTTCGCGGCGACCGTCTACGGCACCCTGCGCGACGCCTACCCCACCGCGCGGACCCGGAGCAGGTCCGTCTCCGCGCTGGCCGCGCCCGCCTTCGGCGGCGCGATGATGGGGCGTGAGGTGCTGGGCGCCATCCCGGTCGGCAGGCGCGTGCTGATCTTCTCCTCGGTGGAGGTCGCCGGCAATCCGCTGCTGGAGGGCCGGCGCATCGCCAAGGCGTGCGTGCCGGGCGCCTGGCGGGTGCTGGCACTCGACACGGCCCGGATGCGCGAGCGGCGATCCGACCTGATGGCGATCCTCTCCGGCGGCTCGGGCACCCTCTCCTGGCGCCCCGACCCCGACCGGGTGCTGAAACCCGGCGATCGCGTGGTCGTCGCCGCCACCCGCCGCGGGCTGGGAAACCTGATGCACGCGGTGCCGGGCCCCGAGGTGCACACCGCGGGATAGCGCCCGGGAGCCGCTGCGGCGGCGGGACGGGCACGCCGGCGGGAGCGGCCCGCCGCTCGGCGCGTGCGGGGGTGCCGCCCGCCGCGGCCGGACGCGCAGGCGGCCGCGGTGACGGGTCCCGCCGCGAGCCCCGGGGGGCCGGCCCACGCCGGGAACCCGTCACGGCGTCAGGCGCCGCCGTGTACGCGGTCGCCCGTCAGGGGCGGAGGCTGGGCCTCCAGCGCGGTGAGCTCGTCCTCGGTGAGCAGCCGCGACCTGAGCAGGAACCGCACCCCTTCAGGTGCCTCCAGGGAGAAGCCGCTGCCCCGCCCCTTGACCACGTCGACCGTCAGGTGGGTGTGCTTCCAGTACTCGTACTGGCTCGCGCTCATCCAGAACGGCGTCTCCTGCGAGACCCGCCCGAGCAGCACGTCCGCGGCGCCGACCCGGAACTCTCCGCGCGGGTAGCACATCGGCGAGCTGCCGTCGCAGCACCCACCGGACTGGTGGAACATCAGCGGCCCGTGCTGCGCGGAGAGCCGGCGCACCAGCTCCTCCGCGTCGGCGGTGAGCTCGACGCGGGTCGGCGGTTCCGCGGGCGCCCGCGCAGCGCCCTGGGCGGCCGGCTCGACGCGCGCCCGGGTCTGGTCGGGGGTCTCCATCAGAAGAACCCGAGCTTCTTGGGGGAGTAGCTGACCAGCAGGTTCTTGGTCTGCTGGTAGTGATCCAGCATCATCTTGTGGTTCTCGCGGCCGATCCCGGAGTTCTTGTAGCCGCCGAAGGCGGCGTGCGCGGGGTAGGCGTGGTAGCAGTTGGTCCACACCCGTCCCGCCTTGATCTCGCGGCCCATCCGGTACGCCGTGCTGCCGTCCCGGGTCCACAGGCCCGCGCCGAGCCCGTACAGCGTCTCGTTGGCGATCTTCAGCGCCTCGTCCACGGAGTCGAACGTCGTGACGGACACGACCGGGCCGAAGATCTCCTCCTGGAAGATCCGCATGTCGTTGGTGCCGCGGAAGACGGTGGGCTCGATGTACCAGCCGCCCTCGAACCCGGGCACGGTGCGCCGGCCGCCGCCGGTCAGCACGTCCGCGCCCTCCTGCCGGCCGATGTCGATGTAGGAGAGGATCTTCTCGTACTGGTCGTTGCTGGCCTGCGCGCCCAGCATGGTGGCGGGGTCGAGCGGGTCGCCGCCGGTGATGGCCTTGGTGCGTTCGAGGCAGCGGGCCATGAACTCGTCGTAGATCGACGAGTGGATCAGGGCCCGGGACGGGCAGGTGCAGACCTCGCCCTGGTTCAGCGCGAACATCACGAAGCCCTCGACCGCCTTGTCCAGGAAGTCGTCGTCGGCCGCGGTCACGTCGGGCAGGAAGATGTTCGGGCTCTTGCCGCCCAGCTCCAGCGTGACGGGGATGATGTTCTCGCTGGCGTACTGCATGATCAGGCGCCCGGTGGTGGTCTCGCCGGTGAACGCCACCTTCGCCACCCGCGAGCTGGACGCCAGCGGCTTGCCGGCCTCGAACCCGAAGCCGTTGACGACGTTGATCACGCCCGGCGGGAGCAGGTCGGCGATCAGCTCGATGACCAGCATGAGGCTGGCCGGGGTCTGCTCGGCGGGCTTGATCACGACGCAGTTGCCGGCCGCGAGCGCGGGCGCCAGCTTCCAGGTCGCCATGAGGATGGGGAAGTTCCAGGGGATGATCTGCCCGACGACGCCGAGCGGCTCGTGGAAGTGGTACGCCACCGTGTCCGCGTCGATCTCCGCGATGCTGCCCTCCTGGGCGCGGATCGCCCCGGCGAAGTAGCGGAAGTGGTCCACCGCCAGCGGCAGGTCGGCCGCCAGCGTCTCGCGCACCGGCTTGCCGTTCTCCCAGGTCTCGGCGACGGCCAGTTTCTCCAGGTTCTCCTCGATGCGGTCGGCGATCCTGTTGAGGATCACCGCGCGCTCGGTGGTGGAGGTGCGGCCCCAGGCGTCGGCGGCGGCGTGTGCGGCGTCGAGGGCGCGCTCCACGTCCGGGGCCGTCGAGCGGGCGACCTCGCAGAAGGTCGCGCCGGTCACCGGTGAGGGGTTCTCGAAGTAGCGGCCTTCGGCGGGAGCCACCCATTCACCGCCGATGAAGTTGTCGTAGCGCGGCGCGTAGCTGACGACGCTGCCCTCGGTCCCTGGCTGTGCGTAGACCATGGCGTGCTCTCCTCCCGGTAGAGGTGTGCGGGTGCCAGGACGGATCGACCGTCGTGGTGTGGATCACACTGTGCGCGCGGGAGGTTGGCCGGAGGTTGGCCACCTGGTCAGCTGCCTGGCCGCGGCCGGACGGGAGCCGCCCCCAACTGCACGGCAGGCACCGGGGCGGCCGCCCCGTCACCCCCGCAGCGCCGTCGTCAGCCTGCCCGCCGCGATCCCGCGGCGCGCGTCGTTCGGGCCGAGGATCCGCAGCGCGTACGCGTGGATCTCGGCGTCGAACGGCGCCCGCTCGCCGTAGCGCAGCGCGTGCTCGGGCCGGGTGCTGGCCAGGACCGCCTCCCGCACCGCCACCTCGATGTGCTCCCGCCAGCCGACGATCCCGGGGGCCTCCGAGTGGGGGAGCAGCGGGCCGCGGTAGAGCTCCAGGGCGGTCGTCGTGTCGCCGCGCTCCAGGGCCCTCAGCACCTCCACCGCGTCGCAGACCACGGGCACCGTCAGCTCGTAGCGCCGCGTGGCGACATGCCCGCCGAGGGCGCGCCGCAGATGGGACACCTCCGCCTTGAACGTGGACGCGCTGACCGGACGGGTCCCGTACAGCGCCTCGCGCAGCCGGCTCGGAGAGGAGCCTTCCGGTTCCAGCGCCAGCAGCGCCAGGATCTCCAGCTGCCGCGGCGGCAGGTGCATCGGCACCCCGTCGCGCGTCGCGCTCTCGCCGCCGAGACAGACCAGTTCCAGCCCCCCGCCCGCCGGGACCGGGCCCGGTCCCGCGGCCACGCCGTGCCGGTCGCGCAGCGCGCCCTCGATGGCCGACGCCATCATGCGCACGGTGGACATGGCCAGCGGATGCGAGCGGTCCCAGGTCGTCGACAGGTCGAGCACGCCCAGCACGTGCCCGTCCGGACCGTGGATCGGCGCGCAGTAGCAGACCCAGCCGTGCAGCGCCGCGACCAGGTGCTCGGCGGAGAACACCGTGCTGGGCAGGCCGGTGCGCAGGGCCAGCGACAGCGCGTTGGTGCCCATGGCGGGCTCGTCCCAGCGGCCGCCGGGGGCGAAGTTCACGCGTTCCGCGCGGCGCCGCATCACGCGGCCGCCGTACGTCCACAGGATCGTGCCGTCCTCATCGGTCACCGCCGCAACGAACCCCGCGTCGTCGGCCACGCTGCGCAGCTCGCCGGCCAGGTCCTGCACGGGCCCGCACAGCGGCGAGCCGGACCACAGCGCGTGCACGCCCTCCTGCCCCACGGGGGCGCTGTCCCGCGTGGGGTCCACCGTCTCCACGGAGCGGATCCAGGATTCGGTCACCTCGTCGCGCACCGCGGGGCCGCCGCCGAGCGGCCTGCCCTTGGCCTTCAACTCCGGTACGTGGCGTGCCCACTGGCGTTCCAGCACGGTCCGCCGCCGCCACAGCGCTCCCTGCTCCGACATCGGCATCCCCAGCTCGCTGATCGTCGAGGTGTGCACCGGCGGATGACGGGCCTGCCGAGGACGGCCCGGGGCGCCGGAGCAATGGGACGGACTGACCCACCGGAACGTCGAGGCCCGCTCGGTCGCCGTCGGTCTCTTTGCGGCAACTCTTATGTTAACGGCGTGTGTCAGCCCTGGACGCGGTCCGGACAGCGTCTCTTTCGGGGGAGGTTCCGTCCGCCCTGACGACGGCTTTCAGGGATCAATAGGAGGATGGCCGAAACCTTACGCACTCGACCGCAACCATTGCACGCCCGTCACAACAGCAACGTTTCCCCCGCGCTAGTGTGCGCGCGTGATTCTTCATGTCGTCATAGGTTTCGGTCCGGCCGGGGCGGCGACCGCTCGGCTGCTGGCCGAACAAGGCCATTCCGTACGGGTCGTCACCAGGTCGGGCGGCAGCCCGGAGCCGGGCATCGAGCACGTCGCACTGGACGCGACGGACAGCGAGCGGCTGATCGAGACCGCGCGGGGCGCCGCCGCGATCCACAACTGCGCAGGACTGCCCTACCAGCGCTGGGTGAGCGAGTGGCCGCCGCTGGCCGCGTCGCTCTGCACGGCGGCCGAGGCCACCGGGGCCGTCCTGGTCATGCTGGGCAACCTCTACGGCTACGGCCCCGTGGACGGCCCCCTGACCGAGGAGCTGCCACTCGCCGCGACCGGCCCCAAGGGGCGCGTGCGCGCAGCCGTCTGGGAGCGGGCGCTGGCCCTGCACGAGGCGGGCCGCATCAAGGCCGTCGAGCTGCGGGCCTCGGACTTCTTCGGACCGGGCGTCACCGACGGCGGGCACCTCGCGGCGCGGGTGATGCCCCGGCTACTGGCCGGCAAGCCCGTCTCGACGCTCGGTGATCCCGACACCCCGCACAGCTGGAGCTACGTCCCCGACGTGGCCAGGGCGCTGGTCGAGGTCGCGGGCGAGGAGCGGGCGTGGGGCCGGGCCTGGCACGTCCCGACGGGGCCCGCGCTGTCCGTACGCGCGATGGCCGACCGCCTCGCCGCGGAGTCGGGCGCGGGGCAGGTCGCGGTGCGCCGGCTGCCGCCGGCCGTGGTGGGGATCGCCTCGCTCCTCTCCCCGCTGCTGCGCGAACTGAAGGAAGTCCGCTACCAGTTCGATCGCCCCTTCGTGGTCGATTCGAGCGCGTACGAGGCGGAGTTCACGGTGCGGACCACACCGGTGGACGAGCAGGTGAAGCAGACCGTGGCCTGGTGGCGCGAGCGACCGGCCCCTGACGGGGGAGAACTATGACAGCTCAGGAATCCCTGGCGGGCCCGGGAACGGGCTCGGGGAGAGCGCAGCACGACGACATCGCGATCGTGGGGATGGCCTGCCGGTTTCCGGGGGCCCGCGATGTGAACCAGTACTGGCGGCTCCTCACCGCCCCGCAGGCGCAGTTCTCCCCCATCCCGGACTCCCGGTGGCGCTCCGGCACCTTCCTCAGCGACAACTTCCGTGACGCGTCCTCGACCTACACGGACACCATGGCGCTGCTGCCGGACGTGGGCCACTTCGACGCCGCGCACTACGGCATCCCGCCGCGGCGCGCCAAGTCGATGGACCCGCAGCACCGGCTGCTGATCGACCTCGCCCGCGAGGCGGTCCAGGACGCGGGGTGGGAGGCCGACGGCTTCGACCGCGAGGAGACCTCGGTCATCACCGCGCTCACCGAGTCCGGCTACCGCGAGATCAGCACCATGCAGATCCGGATGCGCCAGCTCGCCGGGGGCGAGTTCGGCGGACGGTCGGCCGACGGGTCGCTGGACATGGCCCGCGCCGTCGACGGCCTGCACGGCTCGTCCGTGGCCGGGCTCCTGCTCAACATGGGGCCGAACACGGTCAGCTCGGTCCTCGACCTGCACGGCGAGAGCTACGCGCTCGACTCGGCGTGCTCCGGCGGGCTCATGGCCGTGGCCAACGCCGTGTTCGCGCTGCGCGCGGGACGCTGCCGCATCGCCCTCGCGGGCGGCGCCCAGCTGATCCTCACGCCCGACCTGCTGGTGGGGCTCTGCCGCATCGGCGCCATCTCGCGCAGCGGCAGGTGCCTGCCGTTCGGCGCGGAGGCCGACGGCTTCGTGCTGGGGGAGGGCGCCGGGGTCCTGGTCCTCAGACCGCTGGCCGACGCGCTGGCGGCCGGCGACCGGGTCTACGCGGTGATCCGCGGCGTCGGCACGGCCAACGACGGGACCGTGCAGGGCGGGATGCACCCCCAGGCGGCCGGCCAGCTCCGGGCGCTGCGCCGGGCCTACCGCGACGCGGGCCTGACCCCGGACTCGGTGGACTACCTGGAGGCGCACGGCACCGGGACCATGGTCGGCGATCCGGTCGAGATCGACGTCCTGCGCGAGCTGCGCGGCGAGGAGAGCGCGCCCGCGTTCCTCGGCGCGGTGAAGGCGGTGGTCGGGCACTCCCTCAACGCCGCCGGTGTCGCCGGGCTCATCAAGACCGTGCTGGCCGTGCACCGGGGCGTGATACCGCCGCAGCCGGACTTCGACCTGGCCGACCCCTCCCGGCTCGACGCCGCGCGCCTGGCCGTCGCGACCACCCCGACCCCCTGGCCGGCCACCGCGCGGCCGCGCAGGGCCGGGGTCAGCGCCTTCGGCTTCGGCGGCACCGGCGTCCACCTGGTGCTGGAGGAGCCCGACCGGGCACCCGCACCCAGCGCACCCGACGGACCGCACCTGCTCGTGCTCAGCGCCCGCGACCGGGCCGGCCTCGCCCGCCACGCCCGGGAACTGGCCCACACCATCGCCCTGGACGAGCTGCCCCTCGCGGCGGTCTCGGACACCCTGGCGCGCCGCACGCCGTTCGCGGAACGCCTCGCCCTCGTGGCCGAGGACCCCGCCGACGCCGCCGCCAAGCTGACCGCCGCGGCCGAGGCCGTGGCGGCGGGCCGCACCGGAGAGCTGGGCCCCGGCCAGGTGACCGGCACGGTGCCGGCCGGCGAGCTGCCCGAGGTCGCCGTACCGGCGCCGGGCTCGCTGCCCCCGGAGCTTCGCGCCGGCTCGCTGGCCCGGCTCGCGGAGCGCGCGGTCACCGGCGGCACGCTCCGCCCCCTGGCGCAGCGAGTCCCCCCGTCCACCCTGCCGCCGAGCCCGCTCGCCCCGCGCCACCACTGGGCGGTCGACGAGTCGCGCCTGGCGGCGGACGAACCCGGGGCGGGCTCCGTGCCTGCCGCGGGCGCCGTCCCGGCCGGGGCCCTCGTGCAGGCCGCGGGCGCCGCACCCGACAGAGCCGCCGTGCCCGAGGCGGGCGTCGCACCCGCCCGGGCCACCGCACACGCCCCGTCCTCCGGCGGGTACGCCGAGGCTCCCCCGCCGGTCCAGGCTCCCTCGCCGGTCCAGGCCGCCTCGCAGCTCCAGACGCCCGCGACCCCCATGGCCCCCGCGTACGTCCCGCCGTCCCTCTCGGCCGGGACCACGCCGGACACCGCCTCCGCGAACGGCGCGTCCACGGAGTCCTGGGCCCCCGCCGCGTCCGTCGTGTTCGAGGAGGTGTCGCGGACGGGCGTCATCCCGTTCTCCGACCTCAGCGAGCGGATGGCGCTGGTGACCGATCTCGGCTTCGACTCCCTGATGCTCCAGGAGCTGGAGACCGGCATCGCCAAGCGGATCCCGGGCTTCCGTACCGACGAGATGTACTCGCCGAAGCTCACCCTGGAACGGCTGATCGCGCTGGCAGGCCCGCACCTGACGTCGCCGCCGGCCCTCGGCGAACCGCTGCCCGGGCGCCCGCCGGTGGAGCCCCTGCCCGGCCCGGCGCCGGTCGAGCCGCCCGCCGCGACCGCGCGCGTCGACGACTTCCCGGAGGTGCAGCAGTTCGAGGCGCAGCTGGACACCATCGCCAGGAGCGGCGCGGACTTCCCCTACTTCCGGGTCCACGAGGGCACCATCCGCGACACGACCGTGATCGCCGGACGGCCGTACCTGTCCTTCGGCAGCTACAACTACCTCGGGCTCTCCGGCCATCCGGCGGTCGACGAGGCCGTGCACCGGGCCGTCGACCGGTACGGGACCTCGGTCTCCGCGAGCCGGATGCTCTCCGGGGAGCGGGACCTGACGGTACGGCTGGAGCGCGCGCTCACGGACTTCCTCGGCGTCGGGGACTGCCTCGCGCTGGTGAGCGGCCACGCCACCAACGTCACCGCGATCGGGCACCTCGTCGGCGCGGGGGACCTCGTGCTGCACGACGCGCTCGCCCACGACAGCATCCTCCAGGGCTGCGCCCTGTCCGGCGCCGCGCGGCGCCCGTTCGCCCACAACGACATGGGCCAGCTCGCACACATGCTGCGGCTCAACCGGTCGAGGTTCAGGCGCGTGCTGATCGCCGTCGAGGGCGCCTACAGCATGGACGGCGACCTGGTCGACCTGCCCGCCGCGATCGAGCTCAAGAAGCGCTACGGCGCGCTGCTGCTCGTCGACGAGGCGCACAGCATCGGCACCGTGGGCGAACGGGGCCGCGGCGTCGGGGAGTTCTTCGGCGTCGAGCGGGCCGACGTGGACCTGTGGATGGGCACCCTGTCCAAGGCCTTCGCGAGCTGCGGCGGCTACCTCGGCGGCTCGGCGCGGGCGGTGCGGTGGCTGCGGCACACCCTGCCGGGCTTCGTCTACAGCGTCGGCCTGACCCCGCCCAACGCGGCCGCGGCGCTGGCCGCCACCGAGCTGATCGTCGCCGAACCGCAGCGGGTGCGGGCGCTGCGGCGGAACGCGGACCTGTTCCTCGGCCTGGCCGCCTCGGCGGGCCTCGCGACGGGTTCGAGCGCCGGCTCGCCCATCGTGCCGTGCGTCCTCGGCGACTCGGTGACGACCCTGCGCGTCGCGGACCGGCTGTTCGACAGGGGCGTCATCGCCGACCCGATCTTCCACCCGGCCGTGGAGGAAGGGCTCGCGAGGCTGCGGTTCTTCGTCACCAGCGAGCACCGTGAGGACGACATCCGGCAGACGGTGTCGATCCTCGCCGAGGAGGTGGGAGCCGTTCGGGGATGAGTGCGCCATGTCAGATCAGGGTGCGCTCGATCCGGCTGAGCGTCGCGCTCGTGCCCGACTCGCCGTCGTCCCCGGCCTCGCCGGCCGGGGGCACGCCCTGGCCCCGGCCGCCGCCCACCCGCTGGGAGAGCAGGTAGGCGATGATCTCCGCCTCCTGTTCCTGGACGTCGTCGTAGGTCGCGCGCTGGAGCATGTCACGCACGACGTCGGGGTCGAGGTTGGGAAAGAGGATGCGGGCACTCTCCTCGTCCAGCCAACCCGCGCCGCGGTGGCAGCAGATGATGTGGCCCAGCTCGTGCAAGATGATGTGCTCCTGATGCGCGCTGGTGGTGTTGGCGTCGTAGAAGATCAGGTCCTCGTCGTGCGCGGCGACCCACATGCCGCACGGGTGCGACGCGGGCATCTGCATCGGGACCAGGGCGATCGGGCGGTCGCGGACCTGGCCGAGGTGGTGGCAGAGCTCCGCCACGTCGGCGACCTGCGGCAGATCGAGCTCGCTGATGCGCCGCTCGCCCGCCTTCCGGAGCCGCTTGAGCTGGCTGCGGCGCTCCTGGTCGCCCGGGTGTGCCTTCCTGGTGCCCCTCACTCCTCGCGCTCCTCCTCGGCGGCCGAAGCGGAAGCGTCGGTCACGGGCGGGAGGCCCTGCATCTGCCGGTACTGGTCCATGATGGCCGTGATGGCCTGGAGGTTCTCCCTCTTCATGCCGGCCGCGCGCATCGCCACGGCGCGGACCCCCGCCTGCCGCAGTGCCTCGACGGCGGCGAGCTCCCCGAGTACGGACTTGGCGACCTCGTCGTCGAAGAAGTAGGCGACGGACACACCGAAGAAGCGGGCCAGGGCGGCCAGCAGGTCAGGTGAGGGATTGGAGCGCTTGCCCGTCCGAAGCTGCGACAGGTACACACCCCCGACCCTGAGATCGGGATTGGTCCGCTTCAGCTCCTCCGCGACCTCGGCGTTGGTCCAGTGCTTGCCCTTCGGGCGAACCGTCTTGAAGAGGTCGTCCAGACGCACCGCCAGCGTGGGCCGGTCGTCGGTCTCGGACATGGCGAATCTCCTCCCGTCACCTCCCCGGAAATAGCCCTCGGCTAGCTGTCAGTCTCGCAGATTAGCTGCCAGTTGACAATTGGCCGAGATTCCGCCACCGTGGACATCGCCGATAGCTGTCAGCTAACTTCGCTCACGGGGGTAGCAAAGTTGCTGCCAGCCGCTCGGTCTGGCCCGTCCCCGCGGGGGATGGGGCGGGCCAGGCCGGGCGGGCCACGCTCGCCCGGCCGGACGGTGGAGAGCGGGGAACCGCCGGGGGAGACCACGGGGCGGCGAACCGCTGGGGAGGGCCAACGGGGGAGAAGAAAGGGGGAACGGGGGACAACGGGGGACACGCCAACGGGGGACGACCACGGGGGACAACGGGGGAACGGGGGAAAGCCCGCCCGGTCTGACGAGGGACAGACCGGGCGGGAAGAACGGGAAACGGGGGACAGGCGAGGCGGAGACGGGACGGGGTGAGGGGCCGGCCGGTTCACGAGCGGGTGAGAGCCGGTCAGCCGGTAGGAGCTGGTCAGCCGGTAGGAGCCGGTTGGAAGGGCCTCAACCAACCGCTCCCGAACCCGCCTTGTCGAGGTTCGGCCCCGCCGGCGCGTCCTTGTCGAGCCGGCGGTAGGCCGAGGCCACCTTGGTGAGCCAGGCGACCTCCGCGGTCAGGTTGTCCGCGTCGCGGTCCTCGAAGTCGTGGGCGTCCTTGTTGTCGTCCGGGATGGTGCCCGTGCGCTTCGCGTGCAGGGCCCGCCGGATCTGCGCGGCCTCGGCGAAGGCCTGCCGGGACTCCTCGCTGGCCCCGGGGTCCGCCGGGACCTCGCCGTTCGGGGTGCGGTCGATGTAGGGGCGCAGGTCGCGCCATCCGTCGCGGATCTCGATGACCCGCCTGTGCAGCCGGTAGTTGAGGTCCGAGACCGCGGCCCCCGGCGGCTCCAGGACGATGTCCGGCGAGGCCTCGTACAGGTCCCGCCAGAGCGGGTAGAGGGCACGGTACGACCGGTAGCTGCGCGCCCAGTCCAGCAGCCTGGTGCTGGAGCCGCCCCACGAGGTGACCGTCAGGGCGAGCGAGAGGACGACGATGCCCGCCGAGCTGAAGACGGAGGCGGCCAGCGTCCAGTAGCCGATGTCGAGCCCGCTCGCGGCGGTGAGGATGTTGACCGTCCTGGCCGTGCAGTAGAGGAAGAGGACCACCGCGGCGACGGAGAGCAGCCGCAGGGCCCGGCGCAGCGAGGCGTTGCCGGTCATCCGCGCGTAGGGGCCGGTCTGGCGGAAGATGGTCACGCACGGGACCGCCTGGGAGACGATGAAGACCAGGAGGTAGATGAGGACCAGCGGCTGCCCGCTGCCCGTGTCGAAGTCCGACGCCGGCCGCCCGGTCCCGTTCGCGACGAGGAAGAGGACGATCAGCAGGACGTCGAGGGCGACGCCGGCGATGATCCAGAACCGGGTCCTGCGGGCCACGTCCTCGGCCGGGGTCACCCAGCCCAGCAGGATGACCTGCGCGCTGACGCAGAAGGCGACCGCCGACACGTGCATCACCAGGATGGCGAGATTGGTGACCCCGAGGAAGGTGTCGCTCGCCGTGGCGATGGCGCCCATCGTGAAGGTGAGGCACTGGAGCAGCAGGCTGATCACCAGTGCCCGGTAGGCGCTCTCCCGCCAGCCGCGTCTCACCTGGAACAGCCGGTAGACGAGCGCGGCATACGACGCCAGCGCCTCGATCTCGAAGCAGATGTTTCTTACGGTGTTCACGACCTGATTACCCCCGCTGGTGCCCCGTGCGCCCGCCCATGGCGGACGGACTAGTCGGTGTGTTCGCCCACGGGAACGGTGAGCCCGATGCCCTCGGCCGCCACCGCGATGGCGTAGTCGAAGAAGGCGGACTCGTCCCGGACGCTGTCGTGGGTACGGCTGAGGACCTGGAAGACCAGGAGCCCGATCAGACTGCTCCAGAGCACGATGCCGCGCTCGATGATGTCCGAGAACGGGGCCTCGGGGACCCCGCCGAAAAGCTGCTCGGCCGCCGGCAGAAGCAGCGGCGGCCCCGGCACCGCCCGGCGGGGCGGCGCCAGTTCACCGGCCTGAAGCGCCGAACGCACGATGCCGGCAAGCACCGCGGGAGTGCGGGAGGCGGGTGGCACGGTGCTCCCCGGAGCGTGGTATTCCGGCACCGGCGAGCCGTAGATCAGCGTGAACTCGGCGGCGTTCTCGAAGGACCACGCCCGCAGCGCGCGAGCGACCGCGAGGAGCCGCGCGCCCGCCGGCGCACCGGCGTCCCTGGCGGCCTGGTCAGCCCGCTCCATCGCGGCGGCGGACCCGTTGTAGGCGTCGACGATGAGCGCCGTCAGCAGGTCGTCCCGGTGCGGAAAGACGGCTTCCACATCGGCGAGGGCCAGCCCGCCGCCGTCGGCGACGTCCTTGAGGCCGAGTCCCGCGGCGCCCAGTTTCACCAGCAGCCGGCGCGCCGTGTCCTTGACGGCCGACGGCAGCCCACCGCTCTGATCGGAGGTCGCCGTTCCGGAAAAATCCATGGCCCACACGGTACCGGTCTGTTACGTGGGTCATGTGGGGAGCCGGGCGAGACTCAGGGGCTGACGATGCAAATCGGCCATGTCGATCTCGGTCAGCCCGGCCGTCCATCTTGCCTGGGATCCGGGCAACTTGGGCGGTCCGGTGGTCCGGTGATCGGGTGCTTCCGCGGGCTGGGGCGGTCCGGTGGTCCGGTGGCCCGGTGCTTCCGGGGGGCGGGCCGGCGGTCCGGTGCTTTCGCGGGCGGGGGCGATACGGCGGTTCGGCGCTTACGCGGGCAGGGGCGCCCAGACGATTCGGCGCCCGTCGCACGGGACCGGAACGGAGGGATCCGGGCCTCCGGGCCGCCTACAGCACCTTGTTGCGCACCAGTGCCGTCAGCGTGAGCGCGCCCGGCAGGAGGGGCAGCCAGACGGTCAGGACGCGGAAGCCGATGACGGTGGCGGCGGCGAGGGGGGCCGGGGCGCCGAAGATGGTGAGGGTGAGGACCAGGGCCGCGTCCACCGAGCCGAGGCCGCCGGGAGAGGGCACCGCACCGCCCACGACGTTGGCGACGAGGTAGGCGAGGACGACGTCCAGCCAGGGCAGCGGCAGGTGCAGCGACGCGGCGACGGACGCGACCACGCTCGCCTGGAGCAGCGGGAAGGCCAGCGCGCCGCCCCACAGGGCGAGCACCCGGGCGGGCCGGGTGTGCAGCCGCCGCACGTCGGTGAAGGCGGAGCGCAGGAAGTCGGTGACGAGGCGGCGCAGCCGGCCGACGAACGCCAGCAGCAGGCCGGCCGCGACGGCGGCGGCGCCCACGGCCGCACCTCCCCAGGCCAGCATGGTGCCTGGGTGGTCGGGCAGCAGCACGCCGTACGGCACCGAGTGCAGGCTCAGCGCCAGGAAGGTCGTGGTCACCACCGACGTGGAGACCGCCTTGACCAGCGAGTAGAGCGCGATGGACGCGGTACCGCGCTTCAGCGGGATCCCGCGGCGGTTCAGGAAGCGCAGGGTGACGGCGTGCGCACCGAGGCCTCCGGGGAGGAGGTGGTTGGCGGCACCGGCCGCGAACTGCGTCGCGTACAGCAGCCCCGACGGCAGCCGCTCCAGGACGGCTCCCTGCCGGATGCAGGAGGCGGCCGCCCAGCACAGGCAGGTGAAGACGAGACCGACTCCCAGCCACAGGGGGTCGGCGGAGGCCAGCCGGACGATCCCGCTGTACATGACCTGCCAGTGGAAGGCCGTCCACGCCCCGATCAGCAGGAGCGGAAGCAGGCACAGGGCCCGCTTGATCCGGTTGGCGGGAAAGGAGAGGCGCCCGGCTGACGCGGGAGCCGTGGGGGCCGCGGGCGCCGGAGGAGGCGCCGGGGGCGCGGGAGCCGCGGTGGCGGGCTCCGCCACGGCGAGCGGGAGCGGGGGTGAGGACACAGGCGGGCCGTTTCTGTGCCGGGCCCGTCTGTGCCGGGCACGGCGAGTCGAGGGAATGGAGACGGCGAGTCGTGGGGATGCGGAATGCTTCCCATCCTGTGTAACGGTTCGGTGTCCAAAAACTGAAGAGGAAGCGGCGGGCGGCTCAGTGGCGTTCCGGTGGCGGCCGGCGCACGTGCGGAGGCCGCGCCCAGCGCGCGGGGAGCGACGTGACCAGGTGCGATGTCCGTTTATGGGCCTTTGCTGCCGCGCGGTGGCGTGCTCGTTCCGTGATCGATCCGTGGATGTCGGGTGACGGATTACACACGGGGTCTGCGTTTCGCCGGGGCGCAGGGTGGTCGCGTGATGACCCCGGGGTGCGGGCGGAAGTATGCCTGGGCGGGTGAGCCGGGGTGGCGCTTCGTTGACGGGGGGCTTTGACGGTCGGCTTTGACGGGTGCCTTGGGTGGGCGGCGTGATGGGCGGCTTCGACGGGCGCCTTTGGCGGGCGGCTTTCGGTCGGTGCTCAGAGAGGCGAGCCGTTGTGTCGGTGCTCAGAGGGTCAGCCGTTGTAGAGGAAGCCGTCGGGCAGGCTGATGCCGGTGGCTCGCAGGTGCCGGAGAGCCGCGGCGAAGGAGTAGCAGTCGAAGAGGGCGGAGTGCTCCGCTCCGGCGGCGGGCTTCGGCAGTCCGAGAACCTTCCACAGCCGTCCCACGTTCACCGGTGCTGTGGCGGGGGCCACAGTGTTCAACCAGGGGCGGACGTTCAGGAAGTTCGCGGCGAGGTAGCTGTTCTTGACCTGCTCCCCGCGGGCTCGGATCCACCCGACGTTCTCCCCGAGGACGACCATGTCGTTGCCGTAGGAGAGGACGGCCTGCCCCTGGCAGAACCCCAGGAAGTCGCCGATGGCCTGAGCCGGGGGAAGTCCTTCCCGGTCAAGGGTCGCCTGGTCGATCCCGGTGAGATCGGTGAAATACGGGGACAGCCGCGGATTGGCCGCGGGCCGGACCAGCGCTTCGTACTCCTCCAGCACCGAGTAGTCGTCGCCCAGGCGCAGTGCGCCGATCTGCACGATCTCGCGGAGCTGTCCGGGCTCGGCCCAGTCCTGCTCCAGCGCCCCCGGCCATGTGGTGAACTCCAGGTCGAATACCACGAACGTAGACATTGAGGCCAACTCCCAGTCGTTCAGGTTCCGTGCGTGAAGTCTGCTCCCCGGGGCCCGTTTGCCGCTTCTCCGGGCCACCGCCGCGCCGGCCGGCCAAGCCGTGGTTCGCTACGGATTTTATGCGGATGCGGTACCGGTGAACTGACGGCATGTCATGCTGGCGCGCCAGTCCGTCCGAGCCGGACGCGGCCGCCCGCGTGTCGCCGGCTGTCGCCGACCTGTACCAGCCGGCCACCGAGCTCCTGCGACACGCCCCGTTCTCCATGGCCGCTTCAGGCGCACCGTTGGACCCGTCAAGGACCCGACAGGGACCCGTCAAGGGCCACTCAAGAACCCGTTGAGGACCCGTTGAGGACCCGGTATCCCGAGGAGACCGTCGCATGACCACCGACCAGCCCCCGGCGCCCCCCGCCGCACCCGGCGACGACCCGTCCACCCCCCACCGCATGGACCCCGACGGCGGCTCCCCGCACGCGGACAACGCCCGGTTGCTCGCCCGTTGCCCGGTCGCCTCGGTCGTGCTGCCGGGCGAGGTACCCGGCGCGGCCGTGCTCGGGCATGACGCGCTGCGGGACTTCCTCGCGCACCCGGACGTCGCCAAGGACGCCGCGCACTTCACCGACCTGCGCGAGGGCCGCATCCCGCGCGGCTGGCCGCTGGCCACCTTCGCCCTGGTGCGCGGCATGACGACCGCCGACGGCGCCGACCACCGCAGGCTGCGCTCGCTGGTGACCCGGGCCTTCACCGGGCGCCGCGTGGAACGGCTGCGGCCCGGCGTCGAGCAGCTGGCGGACACCCTGCTCGACGGCGTGCAGCGGGCCGCGGACGAGGGCGGTGAGGAGGGGGACGGCGTGGTCGACCTGCGCCGCCGCTTCGCGCTGCCGCTGCCGATGGGCGTCATCTGCGAACTGCTCGGCGTGGACGCCGCCGACCACGACCGCCTGCACCACCTGTCCAACCAGGTCGTCGCCACCCGCATCGCCCCCGAGGACGCCCTGGCGGCCAACCGCGAGATCGTGCAGGTGCTGTCCCGGGTGGCCGCCGCCCGTCGCACGCGGCCCGGCGACGACCTCACCAGCGCCCTGATCACCGCGCGCGAGGAGGACGGCGACCGGCTCAGCGAGGAGGAACTCATCGGCACCCTCCTGCTGATGATCATCGCGGGCCACGAGACCACGCTCAACCTCATCACCAACGCGATACGCGCCCTGTGCACCCACCCCGACCAACTCGCCCTGGTCCGCGAGGGCGCAGCCAGCTGGGCCGACGTGGTCGAGGAGGTACTGCGCTACGACAGCCCGGTCAGCTACTTCCCGTTCCGCTACCCCGTGCGTGACGTCACCGTCGGCGGTGCCACCATCCCCGCGGGCACCCCGGTGCTGGCCGGCTACTCGGCCGCGGGGCGCGATCCCGCGGCGTACGGGCCGGACGCGGACAGGTTCGACGTCACCCGGGGCGCGGCGCCCGTCGCCGGGCGCCACCTGTCGTTCGGGCACGGACCGCACTACTGCCTGGGCGCGCCGCTGGCGCGGATGGAGGCCGTCATCGCACTCCAGCGCCTCTTCACCCGGTTCCCCGACCTCGAACTCGCCGTCCCGCCCGACGCCCTGCCCCGGCATCCCAGCTTCGTCGGCAACGGCGTGCAGACGCTTCCGGTCCGGTTGGCTCGCGCGTAGTGCTCGGGGAGCACTCCTCGTAGTACGCGGAGGAGCACTCTCCGTGGTACTCGGACGGGCCACGCGTCGTGGTACTCGGACGGGCCACTCGGCGTAGCACTCATCGTGGTGGCCGCCTGATCGTCCACCAAGGAGGGATGGACCTACCGGTCGAGCAGGCCGGACCGACCTACCATGGGACGTGGATGGGAGAGCGGGAGAGCACCATGCGCACCGACGTCCCGGTCACGTCTCAGGACGCGCCCAAGGACGCGTCTCGGGACGCATGTCTGGCGTCCGCTCTGCGCGACATACACGCGCGGCTCGGCCCCAGTACGACAGTGGCGTACCTGACCACGACAGGTGCCAGGGGTACGGCAGACGGGAGCCGCGAGCCGGATGCGCTGGCGGTCGCGATGGCCGTCGACACCCCCCTCGGCTTCACGGTCACCCCCGGGATGTCGGTGGACGACGAACGTTTCTCGACCGCGCGCGCCCATCGCACCGGTAGGCCGGTGATCAGGGAGAACGAGGACGTCCGCGGGGTGATCCGGAACGATCCGGCGCTGATCCAGTACGTGCCGTACGCCATGATGGCGGTCTCCGTTCCCGTGCGTACGGCCGACCGGAGCTTCGGCGCGCTGACCCTGCGCTGGGCCCCGCCCAGGGACCTCGCGCCGGAGTCCCTGGACTTCCTGGTGGGCGTCGGTGACCGGCTCGCGGGCGACCTGGCGCGGGCAGCGGAGCAGGGCTCGTCGGTTCAGGCGCCCCCGGTGCCGCTGTTCATCCCGGGGAGCCCCGGAGAGGGCGAGAGCGGGAGCACCGGTTACCTCTACCGTTTCCAGCGGCTGGCCACCGCGCTCGCCGCCGCACAGCGCACGCGCGACGTCGTCGCCACCACCCAGGACCAGGTGCTGCGCGTCTTCGAGGGACGCACGATGGCCCTCTGCCTGTCCGACGAGGGTCGCCTGCGCGTGGTGGGCGCCGCGGGCTTCTACAAGTCGGATCTGCGAGCCCTCGACGGTCTCCTGCTCACGCGCCATGCCCCGGAGGCGGACGCGACGAGCCGTGTCGAGCCCCTGTTCTTCGCCACGGGGGAGGAGCTTCGCGGTGCGTATCCGGGCCTGGACCGATACGACGACAGGGATGCCTATTTCTTCCTCCCCCTGATCGCGGACGGCCGCGCGGTGGGCTGCTGCGTCATGGGCTGCGACCGGTCCCGAAGGCCGAAGGACGAAGACCTCGCCCTCCTGATGATCATGATGGGACAGGTCGGCCAGTCGCTCCAGCGGGCCCGCGCCTACGAGGAGGAGAAGGCCGTGGCCCGGGGCATGCAGCAGGGCCTGCTGCCGCGGACCCTGCCCCACGTGGAGGAGATCGCCTCCACCGCGCGCTACCTCACGGCCACCGGGGGTGCCGAGGCGGGCGGCGACTGGTACGACGTGATCAGGCTGCCCGGTGGCGGGATCGGGCTGGTCGTCGGGGACGTCGAGGGGCACAGCCTGGAAGCCGGCGGCACCATGGGACAGGTGCGCAGCGCTGTGCGCGCGTACGCGACGGAGGGGCACGACCCCGCCACGGTGCTCGACCGGAGCAACCGGTTGCTCTCGGAACTGGACACCAACCTCTTCGCCACCTGCTGCTGCCTCTGGCTGGACCTGGAGACCGGCACGGCCACCCTGGCCAGCGCCGGTCACCCCGCTCCGGTGATCACCGATCCGGGGTGCACGATCAGCATCCCGGACCTCCCGGTCGGCCCGCCCCTGGGCGTCGCCTCCGGGACCGTCTACGGCCAGACGGAGACGACGCTGGCGCCCGGCTCGATCGTCGCCCTCTACACGGACGGACTCGTCGACCCGGGCCACCTGGGCGTCGACGCCGGACTGGAACAGCTTCAGCGCACCCTCGCCCGCTGCCGTGACGAGGACCTGGAGGTACTGGCGGACCACCTCGTCGGGGACTCCCGCTCAGGGACCCGGCGCGACGACGACATGGCCCTGCTCCTGGTGCGCTACGAGGGAGTGCGGGAAGGGGGCCACAGGCGGGTCGCCCGGGTGCTCGTCCAGCGGCGGGACGTGCAGCACGTGCGACGCCTGAGGCGCTTCCTCCAGGAGCTGCTGCCCGCCTGGGGACTCGCCGACCTGCTCGACGACATGGAACTCCTGGTCAGCGAGGTGGTCACCAACTCCCTGATCCACGCGGACACGGAGGTCGACGTACGTCTGCGGGAGTCCCCCCACCAGATCCGCGTGGAGGTCCGCGACAGCGACCCGCGCCCGCCCACCATCGTCGCGGATCTGGGAACGGGGGAGACGGGCGACGCGGAGGCGGAGTCCGGACGGGGCCTGCTCATCGTCGACGCCCTGGCGTCGGCGTGGGGCAGCTCGCCGGCGGGCCGGGGGAAGACGACGTGGTTCGAGCTGGACGCGCGGGCGGCGACGCGGGGTTAGGGGCTTCTGTCCCGCAGGCCGTACGACGATGACGTACTTCATGTGAGCCGTGGGACTCATGAGAGCTGGAGGTCCGCCTGCTGGGTATGTGTGGCGGCAGACGCGGCACGAACCGTACGAACTATACGGACCGTACATACGAACCGGGGAGACACCTGACATGCGACTGCGCTGTGCCGTGCTGGACGACTTCCAGGGTGCCGCGTTGGAGTCGGCGGACTGGAGCCCGATCGAGGACCGGGTGGAGACCGTCGTCTTCCGCGAGCACATGGCGGACGAAGCGGAACTGGCTGCGGGGTTGGCAGACTTCGACATCATCGTCACCCTGCGGGAACGGGTCCCGTTCCCGGCCTCCCTCCTGGACAGCCTGCCGAGGCTGAAGCTGCTGATCGCGTCGGGCATGCGCAACACGGTCATCGACTACGCGGCGGCCGAGCGGAACGGAGTGACGGTCTGCGGCACAGCGAGCACGGCCACCCCGCCCGTGGAGCTGACGTGGGCGCTGCTGCTGGGCCTCGCGCGGGGCATCGTCGAGGAGAACAACGCGCTGCGTTCGGGCGGCCCCTGGCAGTCCACGGTCGGCGCGGACCTGCACGGCCGCCGCCTCGGCCTGCTGGGGCTGGGCAAGATCGGCAGCAGGGTGGCGAAGGTGGGCCTGGCCTTCGGCATGCAGGTCAGCGCGTGGAGCCAGAACCTCACGAAGGAGCGCGCCGATGAATGCGGCGCGGAACGCGCGCCCTCCCTGGAGGACTTGCTGAGGAGCAGCGATTTCGTCTCCATCCACCTGACCCTGAGCAACCGCACCCGAGGCCTGCTGGGCGAGCCCGAACTGTCCCTCCTGAAGCCCACGGCGTACTTGATCAACACCTCACGGGCGGCGATCGTCGACCAGGCGGCCCTCCTCAAGGCCCTCCACGAGGCCCGCATCGCGGGCGCAGCCGTGGACGTCTACGACACCGAGCCACTCCCACCCGCCCACCCGATGCGCACAGCACCACGCCTGCTGGCCACCCCGCACCTGGGCTACGTCTCGACGGCCAACTACGCGACGTACTACGGCGACGCGATCGAGGACATCGAGGCGTTCCTGTCGGGTGAGCCGGTGCGGAGGCTTGGGGTGGGGTGAGGGGAGTGCGGGAGGCCGGAGAGGTGCCGCCCGCTGGGAAACGCGCCGCCACGCGGCCGAGAAAAGCCGAGCTTTCCCGTGCCCCGCATCTCTATGCCCAGTAGGCTGATGTGACGCCGTGCGACGATATGCACACCAACTGTCGTCACCCAGTGCTCAGATAGCCGGGACAGGGCGCCAATGGCAAGCGGGGGTACTCGGGAGGGAGCTCGCTGATGGCATGGGCGGAGTGGGAACAGCTGAAGGCGGAGGCAGGAGCGAAACACGCGACTCGGATGCAGCTGAACCACCTTGCCCCGGCGGCTGGTGGTGGGGACGGGGACCTGGTCGTTCATCAGGACGACTTGGGTGCCGTGGGCCATGAGGCGCACATCCTGTACGAGGACTTGCAGAAGAAGGCCGACATCGCGGGCGCGGGCGCAGACGACGGCGGCAGCGGCTCCACGGCGCAGGCCGGTGCCGCGTTGAAGTCGCGCGGCTTCGAGACGGGTGCCGCACTGGAGACGACCGTCAAGGTGTGGACGAGTCAGGTCAAGTCAGTCCTGCAGGCGTGCGCGCACATCTCCAACCACCTGGATTACAGCAAGAAGCGGCACGCGGAGGACGACGCTCAGATCGGCACCGTTCTCCGCGGCGTTGACGGAGCCGCCGAGCCGGTGTCGAAGCTCAACGAGTACTTCCAGTAGGGAAAGAAGCCCGTGACACTCACGTACGAGGACCTCCTTGAAGCGGACCTCGGCAAGCTCGCTACCGCGGTATCGGACTGGAAGAACACCGTCGACGGCCTCAAGAAGGCGGCGTCGGACGCACGCAAGGGCATGAAAGCCAAGTCCGACTCCGCACGCTGGGCGGGCGTCAACGCCACCGTGACCAAGGAATTCATCGCCAAGACGGCGAAGGAGATCGACGACCTGCATGCCGAGGCGAACAGCATCTACCAGATCCTGGACGACGGGCACCGGGAGCTCGCCTCGCTGCAGAAGCAGATCAAACAGGCCGTGGAGGTGGATGCGGCGCATGATGGCCTGCGTGTGGAGGACATCGGGAACGGAAAGGTCCGCTGCTACTTCCCGCACATCCGTGGCGACTCGGATGAACGCACCCAGAAGGAACTGCATGCCCGGCAGCATCTGGAAAGCCGGATCAACCAGCTCATCGCCCATGCCTCCGAGATCGACGCGACGATGGCCCGAGCGTTACGCAAGAGCCACGGCGACGATCCGCACAACGCGGGCCGCAGCACGTACGACTCGCTGAACGACGCCGAGGCCGAACGCGCGGCGGAACTGGCGCGCAAGGGCGACAAGATGTCCGACGCGGAACTACGCGAGCTCAACCAGCTGCTGCAGTTCAACTCGAAGGAAAAGGACGGCGAGTTCGCCACCGACTTCTACAAGGGGCTCGGCGGGCCGGAGAAGGCGCTTGAGTTCTACGCCCAGATGTCCATCGACGGCACCGATCCGGACGCGACGAAGACGCGCCTCAACGAGGTCCGGGACCTGCAGAAGCTCATGGGCCTGAACCTGGCCAACGCCACGGACCCGGACCACAGACACCACCTGCCCGCCAGTTGGGGTGCCGACTTCAGGCGCCTCGGTACTCAGGAGATCGGCTGGGGGAAGGGCCAGATGAGCAAGCCGTACGGCTACCAGGTCCTCGGCGGCATCCTCCGGTACGGCAATTACGACGCACGGTTCCTGGACCCCATCGCGGAGCACATCAGCCAGCTCCACAAGGAGAACCCGACGTTCTTCACGGCGAACAGGGCCATGGGCAGTCCCGACCTCTACGGCTTCAACCCCTCCGGCCGGCTGGGAAGCGGCAATGACCCGCTCAACAGCGTGCTGGAGGCGATGGGACACAGTCCGGAGGCCGCGGAGAGGTTCTTCACCCAGCCGCCCACCGCGTACAACGAGGACGGCACCGTGAAGCACGGCGGCCAACTCGGCTTCAAGTCGTACCTCGACCTGTTCACAGAGGACGACTTCCAGTGGACGGTCGACACGAACGACACGAACATCGAAGGCGACGCCGACAAGAAGGAGAAGGCCCTCGGCTACGGCCCCGAGGCCCTCGGCCACGCCCTGGAAGCCGCAACGACCGGCCAGCCGTACGACATCGACCACGGAAGTGCCGCCATCAAGCACACCGAGGCGCGAGCACACCTGGTCAATGACATCGTAGAGAAGTTCGGCGAACACCCCGAACTCATCCGGCACAACGAGAACGGCGATCTGGACAGCGTCGAGTCGGGCCCCCTGTATGCCATGCGGGACAGCCTTGGCGACATCACCGCGGAGTACATGGGGGACTTTCAGCGGGCAATGTACGAGGAAGACAACAGCTCCGAGTTCCCGACCTTCGGTGCCGCGGCCAACCTGGACGGAGGTCACGCCGCTCGATTCCTGGGCGAGGTGGGGCAGGATCCCCATGCTTATTCAGCGATCACCCATGCGCAGCAGGCATACACCGCCCGGGTTGTCGACCATGTGATCAATGGCCACAGCGATTCGACAGCGTCGTTGGACGGGAGGGTGGGTGCCGCCGTGGCGCCAGGGTCTGCGATCGCCGGCATCATGAGCGATTCCAGAGCAGACGCGATCTACGAGTACCACACTGCTAGCGACAAGGAATTCAACGAGGCTGCGGGAGAAAAGCAGAAGTGGGTGAACCGCATCCTCGGCATGGGCTTTGGAAAGGTCGGTGAGGTACCCATTGTCGGTGCGCCTGTCGAATGGGCGTCGGAGGACATCCAGGAAACCGTTATGAAGAGCATCGAGCAGGACACTGCCACCAAGGCGGAACAGGAGGCGGGAGACCAGTACTCGGATGGTCGTAGAGCGGCCACTGATTCTGCTCAATCCGCTGTTGATAGGGCCTTGGCAAGGAACCACCACATCAATTCCGATACCGCGCAAGATTTGAGACAATCCGCTCGCACGGCAGCGGGTCTCAGTCACTCGGACGGTGCCCAGTGGAGTTCGGAGAGTGACAGAAATTGAAGCGCAATCCATATATCTCGCGGCGTCTTACCTTGTGCGTGGCCGCATTGGTCGTAACGGGTTGCTCGTCGAGTGAACCAAGCCAAGACTTCACTGTTCCCAAGACTCTGTGTGGAGTGCCGGTACCGAGTGATGCCCTGTCTCGCCTCCTGCCTCCCTCCGGAAAACATCTCGCCATTGAGCAGGACGGGAACGTGAGAGATGGCGAAGACGTGCTGTGCAAGGTCAATGTCGATGAGGACGAACAAGTGCTGACGCTCAGCAGTGAGCGGATCACAGTTGGCAGCTCGGCGCAGCACATCCTGCTCCACGAACTCTCCATCGGGCAGCACAAGTCTGCAGAAGGCGGCAACATCGCGTACGCAGACGAGGGTGCTGTGTCGCTGATCAAGTGTCGTGGTGCCGACGTGAACGAAGAGGACATCAGCACCCTCGTCAAGGTCCTGAAACCTGGCCGGGGGGACGAGTCGGCCATGAAGGATCTGATATCTGGATATACGGCAGAACTCGAGAAGCAGAAGCCGTGCCGCCGATGAGTCTGACGCCGCCCCTTCGACTCATCCGGGAGTGCCTGACCGACATGGCCGGAGTGCCATGACTGAAGGTACTTGCTTCCCGTCTTCTTTTCATGTCCTACGCCCCAGACCGGAGTCCACCGTGACCACAGCAAGGGTTTCAGTAGTAATTGCGATCCTCTCGGTGGTGGCTGCCGGCGCGTTGGCCGTGGGCTGCTCAGCCTCCGTCCACGTCGAAAAATACCCACCGAAAATGTCCGCGGACAAGTTGGCTACCACAGTCGCTGAAAAGCTCGCCGCCTCAACGGGGCAGCCCAAGCCACACATCACCTGTCCCGAGGACCTTGTCGGCAAGGTCGGCACCACCACTCGGTGCAAGCTCACGGCGGACGACGGCAGTACCTTGGGCGTGTCGGTGAATGTGTCCTCGGTCGATGGAGACCAGATCAAATTCGACTTCAAGGCCGACGACACGGCTTCCCCGCCCGCGAATTGACCACTGGACGTCCAGTCCTCCCCAAGCACCACGCTGCACGGCACCGTCCAGCACCTCCTTGCTGCGCCTGTACGGCCGTGTCACTACCGCCAGATAGTCTCGGATACGTCAATGCGGCCCGACGGGCTTCCGCTCCGATTTCGGCGTCACGCATCCGAGCATGCCGGTGAAGAGCCGCGGGGCTCCTCATCCGAATCTGCGCTACACCGTCGATACTGACTGGCAGGTCTTCGTACATGCGAAAGTCCGTCCAGGCAACGATGATTTCTTCGTCCTGAGTAGTGACCTAGTAGACTCTCTCTATTGGTCATCTGCAGGGGCTGCTACGTCCTGGGGCGACGCGCGGGTGCTGGAGTGTGCGCAGCGGAGGCGTGCGGAAGCTGGTGGCGGCACGGAATGGCGTGTTTGGGCGAGAAGATGGGGGTTTATCTTCCCCGCGATGCTCGCAGCGTGAATCTTCCCGCCCGGTTGCCGCGAGTATCAGCCGTTCGCCCGGACGGATTCCGGGCGTTGGAGGCGGCGCTTCTCTACCGGCCCGTGCCGTCTTCGGACAGCAGCTCAGGATGGCAGGAGGTAGCACATGCGCACATCACGACGAAGATTCCTCGCCTCGATTACGATCAGCGCCGCGTTCGTGGCGGCCGGAATGCCGACCGCGCACGCGGTGGCGGAGAAACCCTCCGTCAAGGTGACCGGGGACGGCACCCAGCCGGTCTTCTCCCACCAGGACGCCGTCAGGGAGTACGTCAACGTCGAGTCGAGCGTGGACTCGGACGGCGACGGCAAGAAGGACCTGATCCGGGTCGACATCATCCGGCCCAAGGAGAGCGACGAGGGGCTCAAGGTCCCCGTTATCATTGCGGGAACCCTGTCTCGTCTCGCCGCCGTTCGGATCCGGTCTAGGCTGCCGCATATCTGCGTCTGGGGGAACGATATCCATAGGGTTCTTGCCTCGGACCTCCCAACCCCCGTCCGTGGTCCGTGCCGGCGTGCAGCCTTCTGGTGCAAGACCCAGAGGGTCAGCCCAGATCTGCGGATTGGGAACATACGAACTCGGGTTCGGTGCCGCCCAGCAGCGTCGCGAAGTCCCAGGGCTGGTCTGGCGGGCTGTGTCGCAGAGCGAGGGGCCAGTACCGGTTGGCCGGTGAACGCGCAGATCCACCGCACTCCGCCGGAAAGGCGCCCGAGGGCGGATGCAAGGTCAGTAGCCGACCTGAGAGTAGAGGAAGGCCATGGAAGGGATCAGCGAGTCCGCCCTGCGGGCGCTGGCCGGCCAGCGCTCTTTCGAACGAGGACAGGGGTACTTGGACGCGGTATCCGGGGTGCAGGTCGGTGACGGTTGGGTCACCGCAAGCGTCCGCGGCGCGGAGCGGTACGAGGTCGAGTTGACGCTGGCCGGGCCCGGCGAGTTGGCCGGAGAGTGTGACTGCCCGTATGGGATGGAGGGCAACTTCTGCAAGCACCTGGTCGCCCTCGGCCTGACAGTGCTCGCTCGCAGGGAGGGCCTGCCACGGCAGCGGAAGGCGGCCCGGGACCGTGCGCAGGTTCTCTACGGGTGGCTGTCCGGTCTGTCCAAGGACGAGTTGCTCGCTCTGGTGCGAGAGCAGATCGGCGAGGACCGCCAGTTGCGGCGTCGCTTGGAGCTTCGGGCAGCAAGTGCTCGGGGCGACCTCGCCGCGATCCGCGCCCTTGTCCGCGAGCTTCTCGACATCGGCCCGTTCGCGCAGTACGGGTACGTCGAGTATGCCGATGCCCGTGCTTACGCGGACCAGGCTCGGAAGGCGGTGTCCGTGATCGGCGAACTCGCCGGCTCGACGAGTCGGGCCGACGACGCGATCACCCTGGCACGAGAGGCGATGCTGCTGCTGGCTGACGCGGTGGAGAACGTCGACGACTCCGACGGCTGGCTCGGGCAGATCGGTGGAGACCTCGCCGTGGCACACCTCGAAGCGTGCCGTGCGGCAGGGCCCGAGCCCGAGGAGCTCGCACGCTGGCTGGTCGGCCATGCGCTCGGCGACATGGACGACGGCCTCACCGACATCGATCCACTCGACTACGAGGAGGTCCTCGGTGACGAGGGGATGGCCCTCCTGCGGAAGCTGACCCTTGAGGCGTGGCGGGGCAACCGCCGCGGCTGGGCGGAGAAGTACCTGATGGAGCGCCTGGCCAAGGCGGGAGGTGACGTCGACGTGGTGATCGCCGTGCATGCGGCCGACCTCGCACCGAGCGGACACACGCACCTGGTCATCGCCCACGAGCTGGACACTGCCCGGCGCCCCGACGAGGCCCTGCGCTGGGCGGAACGCGGCATCGAGGACACCCGGGACCTCGCCGACATCGACACTGCCCTCGTCGACTACCTCTGCGACCGCTACGGGCAGGCGGACCGGCTCCCCGATGCCGTCGCCCTGCGCCGCGATCACTTCGTTGCCCGCCGAACTCTGCTCGCGTACCGGCAACTCCGAGTCGCCGCTCAGGCCGCCAACTGCTGGCCGGCGGAGCGTGAGGCGGCGCTGGCTGTGCTGCGTGCCGATGCGGGGTCAGGGCAGCGGGACGGGTATGGCGGCGGCCCCGTCCTGATCGATGCCCTGCTCGATGACAAGGACATCGATGCCGCCTGGCACGCCGCCACCGAGACCGGCGCCCACGACCAGCAGTGGCTCGCCCTTGCCGACCAGATCCGCGCCACCCGTCCCGCCGACGCACTCGGCGTCTACCGGCGCCTGGCCGAACCCCTCGCGAAGCAGACGGGTAACGCGATCTACGAGCAGTTGACCAGTCTGCTGCTGAGCATGCGCGAGTGCCATCGCCGCCTGGGCAGTCAGGACGAGTTCACCGTGTACCTCACCGCCCTGCGGACCGACCAGAAGCGCAAACGCAACCTGATGCGGCTCCTCGACCAGCACGGTCTGTAAGAAGGTGGGGCTGACTCACCCAAGCGACAGAGGCGCCGGAGCAGAGCCCGCAAAAGAGCTCAGATCCTCCAACAGCACATCAGCCATGTGTTCCTCCAGGACAGCGCTGCCCTGCCGACCCAGCGCCGGAGCAAGGTCCGGATCCCATGGAGCCCCGGTGAGGCGGCCAGGCGAGGGGCCCCCGGGGGAGCGGGCGTGAGCGGCAAGATAGTCGGCAGTGGACATCCGCCAGGGCGCCGCTCCGGTGGCGGCGAGGACATGCGCGGTGATGCGTATGCCTTCGCCGTCGAAGTCACCGTGGTAGCGCAGTGGGGCGCCCGCGGCGGCAAGGTGGCGCAGAAGCAGGATGACCGCGCTGTTCGGCCATCCGGCTGCGCAGATCAGGGGAGGGCAGGCCGGGCCGAGGCGGCGCAGGGCGAGCGCGAGGACGCTGGGGTTCTCGGTGGTGTGCACGGCCATCGCCGGTAGCCGCAGGTCACCGGGGTCACGTAGCTGGCTCAGCGAGAGGTGTGTGGCGTGACCCGCGGTCGTGTAGGCGGTCACGGCTCGGGCCACCGGCCCGGTGCCCAAGGGGCGCAGGCCCGCGGTGAGGACCGTGGCGGACAGGGCGTCGTCCGCGATGCCGGCCCGGTTCCACAGGGCGCGGCGGTCGGCGGCGGAGGCGGGCAGGTCGGTGTCGTGCAGGGCGGCCAGGGCGCGAAGTACCACGCCTGCAAGTCGTCGGCCGTCGTCGAGTGCGTGGGGGTCGCCGAGGTGGGCCGCGGCGAACACGGGGAGGGGTTCACCCGGGGTGGGCAGGGCATCGAGGACGGTCAGCGCCTCCGTGAGGTGCCGGCGGGTCGTCTCGATCGAGCCCTGCACGAGGCCGGAGCGCCGCAGATGAGCTGTCCATGTCGCGAGCGCCGGCTGGGCGGTGACCACGGGATGAGTGTCGAGCCACTGCCACAGTGCGGTACGTTGCCGCGCGGTCCGTCTCCCTGTCTGCTGCCCGGTCCCCGACCGGACCGAGGACCGCCTCGGCCACGGCCCTGCTGTCGCTGCCGACGCCGGCGAGCAGTGCCTCGTCCAGCCGGGCCAGAGCCACCGTCGTGCGGATGGGGGGCAGGCGGTCCAGGCCGAGGAGGTCGGCGAGTGCTTCCCGGGCGGAGAGGTCCAGCGGGCCAACGGTGATGCGGCTGACCGGGCGCCCTGAGGACAGCCGGTCGTGCACCGCCCGCCACAGGGGGGCGAGTTCGGGCCGGTCGAATTGGCGTGCCGGGCCCAGCCCGAAGGCCGTCGCCCACAGCACGTGCAGGTCCTCGTCCGACGGGGCGTGGGCGAACCAGCGGGCCAGCTCCCGGAAGTCCTCCGCCGCACTCGACGATCGGAGCCGGGCCTGATTGATCCGGTCCAGGACCTGCAACACCGTCACGATCGCCCGGCGCGCGACGTGGTGCAGCTGCTCCACCCGAGGCGTACCGTCCCCGGGCAGGAACCAGGCGCGCAGCCCCTCCCAGCGGGCCCGCCTGGCTCGTGTCCAGGCGGGCGCGGGATCCCCGCCCGCCATCGGCGGCAACTCGGCCCCGGCCAGGGCACGCGCTTGCAGCGCACCCACACCCAGCTCCTCGACACGGGCCACCGCGCCGGCTATGGCGTGTGCTCGTTGGTCGAGATGGCTGAGAAACTCCCGGAGGTATGCTACCGTAGCCGCTTTCACTTCCCGGAAGACTGTGAGATCCGCGCCGTCGGTGTGCAGCAGCCGCTGGAGCTCGCCGTTGAACTGCTTGGTGTTGGAACGCAGGGCGTCCAGATGTCCTTCCAGCTCCTGAAGCGTGGTGAAGACCCGGCGGTCTTCCGACGAGGGATCCGACAGCAGCGCGGCCAGAGCATGCAGCCGGTCCGCGATGGCATCCAGGACAGCCGTCTGCAGGGCACCGGACGAGGCGAGCACGGTCAGCACGTGCTGCACGCCGGCGAACGCGGCCTCGCCCCGGCGGGTCAGGGAGTACTGAAGGTTCCGCCGCTCGTACTCCTCGGCGGTGCGGTAATTTCCCGCGTGGTTCTGCACGGCGTCGAGAAGCTGCCATTCCCGCAGCTTGCCGAGAGCCTCGACCAGGTCCCCGTCGGTCAGCGCGTCGAACCAGCCGACGCCACGCAGCCGCCCGCGTACCTCGTCCAGCGACAGCGCGGTCACCAGTCGTTCATTGGCCTCGCCGAAGGCATGCAGGATCGCGCTGTACAGCGGTGCTCGCTCGCCCGTCGTGAACCGGAACATGTCGGCCGGAATCTGAAGTGCCTGATCCACGCCGCTCTCGCCACCTCCCGTGCAGTTCATGTTCCGCACCAGCGTATGGGGAGGCTCCGACAAGTGCGGCGAATCCGGCCAGGAGCCCAGCCGACCGTCTCGGACTGCTGTACGGGCTGCTGTGGATGTGCGGGGCTCCCTGCCGTGAGGGGAGTCCGGCCGGGGTCGGACGGTGAACACGGGTAAGCCGGTCGCCACACAGCGCGCAGTTGGTTCCGCGCGGACCCGCGCTGGCCGTGCTGGGAGCTTCTTGCCGACCTGCTGGCCGTGCTGCGAGCTTTGTACGGCATCTTTCGGTCCCCTAGCTCGTTCTCCGGCAACCAATCACCCTTTCGGGTAAGCAGTCTGGCGTGCTCACCTCCACACCCACTCTGCTCTTGCACATCCGACGACGAAACTCTTCTCCGGTCCGACGCTGAGGTGAGTCATGACTCTTTCGGGTGCACCACACATCTTCGACGCCATCGAGATCCTCGCAGTGAGGCACACGGAGCGCTTTCCCGCTCCCAGCCTGCTCATCGACCCTCCGCACGAGCGATCCCGCACTCTCCTGCTGCCCGAGGCCCGCAAGGCCGCCCAGGATCCGGATACGGACCCCGAACTGCGCGATGCCGTCTGGCGGCGCCTGGTCCAACTCGCTCAACGAGATCGTGCCGGTGCCGGTGCCGGCACGGGTGCCCCTGCGGGTAGGGGTGCGCATGCCGGGTGCGGCATGTGGAGCATCGTGACGCTGTGGATGCTGCTTCCTGGTCTGCGTCGTGCGGTCTTCCGGATCGCCCGCTGCTCCCGAGTCGACCGGCAGGACATCTGCTCCGCAGTCCTGACAGCCGCGTTGGAAGCCCTCTACGCAGCGGATCCCGAACGGCCCGGGCTCGGAGATGAGCTGAGGCGCGCCGCCAGCAGTGGGGGATGGCGTTTCGCCAAGGCCGCGGCGCGCGAACAGCCTGTGGCGGACCTGGAAATAACTCACAGGCAGCGACCGGCCCGAATCCACGATTCGGCACAGCAAGACAAGGTGGTCCACCGTGGCGTGGTCGGCTCGCGGGGGCCTTCCGGGCCGGCCAGTGCCCGGCAGGAGGGCGAGCGTCTCGGCGCGGTGGCGCAGCGTATGGGTCTCGATGCGGCTCTTCGTGCCGCACGTCTGCGTACGACATCCCGAGCGGCGGGCGGCCTTCCGCACCAAGCTTCTGTCGACGGAAAGGGCCGCACCTCTCGACGGAGTGCGTCCTGATGACTGCGCCGACCGGCTCGACGCTGACCTTCCCTGAACTCTTCTGCCTACCGGTGACCGTCGACTTGGCGACCGCCGCACGCGCGCTGGGGATGAGCGTCGCCACGGCCTACCCCCTCATGGCCCGAGACGCCTTCCCTTGCCCGGTCCTGCGCCCAGGGCACCGATACCGCGTACCGACCTCAGGCCTGATGCGGGTTCTTGAAGTGGAGAGTCGACCTGTCCATCTCGACGACGTGGAGGAGGGAGTGGGATTTGCCGCACGGTTCGAGTGAAGCGGCCCAAGGCGGTCCCGATCTCCTGTCTGCCCGCATGGCCCGTCAGGTCGAAGCGTCTGCCTTCTCGCTCGTACCGGACGGTCAGGTGGCTGTAACCGAAGATCCGGGGGTCCTCCGATGGATGGAAGTACCCTGGGCGTGTCGATCGATGTGTCCTCCGTCGATGGAGACCACATCAAATTCAACTTCAAGGCCGACGACACGGCTTCCCCGCCCGCGAACTGACCACTTGGCCGTCCCGTCCTCCCCAAGCACCACGCTGCACGGCACCGTCTGGCACCCCTTGTTGCGCCTGTACGGCTGTGTCGCTACCGCCAGATAGTCTCGTAGACGTCATTGCGGCCCGACGGGCTTCCGCTCCACTCCGGTGGAGTCTCGAAGGACATGCCCCCACCCGCACGAGTCTCTTCGTGCTGCCTGGGGGAAGTTCTTGCTGTTCCGCGCGTCCGCAAAGACGGTCGCCGTCATGGCACTCGACGGTTCACTGTTCTTGCACCTCACCGACCAGTTCGTCCACATGCACGGTTACCGGCCTGGCGCCTCGGAGGCGCGCTCCTGGGAACGCAGCATCCCCGTCCTGGCCGCCGCGCTCAACGACGCGGGCCTGGGCGACGTGGAGGTCATGCTGGAGTACGCGCTCCCTCTGAACAGCAAGCGCGCGGATGTCGTGCTCGCCGGAGTGCACCCGGTCACGGGCGAGCCGTCGTATGTCGTGGTGGAGCTGAAGCAGTGGAGCCAGGCGTTTCCCCATGAGGACGATCTCACCCTGTGCCATGTCGATGCCTACACCCACCCGGTCCTCAATCCCATCGAGCAGGTACGGCGCTACTGCGGGTACCTCGTCAACTTCAACGGGGCCGTAGCCGAACACGGTGACCGGGTCAACGGAGTGGCATTCCTGCACAACGCCACCGAGTTCGGTGTGAAGGGTCTGCGGGAGATCGAACGAGACGGCCATGGGCTGCTCTTCACAGCGGAACGCCGCGGCGCTTTCCTCGAACACCTCCGTACGAGGCTGAGCGACAAGCACCCGGGAGCCCAGGCGGCAGACGACTTGTGCGCCGGCGCGACCGCACCGTCGAGGCAGCTGATCTCCGTGGCTGCCGAGGAGGTGCGCGAGCGCAAGCAGTTCGTCCTCCTCGACGAGCAACAGGTCGCGTACCGCATGGTGCTCAACGCGGTTGAGAAGGCGAAGCGCGCCGATCGCAAGGAAGTCGTCATCGTCACGGGCGGTCCCGGGACGGGCAAGAGCGTGATCGCTCTCCAACTGCTCGGTGAGCTGTACCGCCGTGGGGTGCCGGCGCTGCACGCCACCGGCTCTCAGTCGTTCACCAAGACGATGAGGAAGGTCGCCGGAGCCCGCAAACGCGAAGTCCACGACCTCTTCAAGTACTTCAACAGCTTCATGACGGCAGAGAAGAACAGCCTGGGCGCCCTGATCTGCGACGAGGCCCACCGCATCCGAGAGACCTCGGCCAACCGCTACACCCGCGCCGAGCACCGCACCGGCAGGGCGCAGATCGACGAACTCATCGACGTCGCCTACGTGCCCGTCTTCCTCCTCGACGAGCACCAGGTCGTCCGCCCCGGAGAGATGGGTACAGTGGCCGAGATCAAGTCGGCAGCGGCCAAGCGGGGCATCCCGTGCCAGGTCGTCCCGCTGGACAGCCAGTTCCGCTGCGGCGGCAGTGACGCCTACCTGCGCTGGGTGGTCCGGCTCCTGGGGCTGGAGCCTGGCGGACCGGTCGTCTGGGAACCCGACGACCGCATGAACCTGCTGGTCGCCGACAGCCCGCAGGAGATGGAAGCCTTCCTCGAAGCGCGTCGATCTCAGGGCTACGGTGCCCGCATGTCCGCCGGCTACTGCTGGAAATGGTCAAAGGAACCGAAGGACGGTGCCCCGCTCCCGCCGGACGTCGTCATCGGCGATTGGGCCCGTCCATGGAATCTGCGCGGCGACCGCTCCGTCTCCGGCGCGCCGCCCGCCGCACTCTGGGCCACCGACCCGGCAGGTTTCGGGCAGATCGGCTGCGTCTACACCGCTCAGGGCTTCGAGTACGACTGGTCCGGCGTCATCATCGGCCCCGATCTGGTTTGGCGCGACGACCACTGGGTAACGGACCGCACGGCGTCCAAGGACCCGGTCTTCAGGGGGTCGACCCCGGACGCCGACGTGGACCGCCTGATCCGCAACACGTACAAGGTCCTGCTGACGCGGGGCATGGTGGGGACGATCGTGTACTCGACGGATGCGGAGACGCGGGAGAAGCTGCGGGAGCTGGCGGGGGGAGTGGCACAGGAGGCTGTCGCCAGGTAACGACAACCGACTGGTCCCTTGGTGATTGTCAGGGCATGCCGTGGCCGGATACCTGGAACCGTGTCGGCTCCGCCAGAGCGGCCCGGGCGCCGTCGAAGTCCGCGAGGCGGGCTGCCAGGGTGGCTACGGCCAGGCGTTCGGGGAGGGCGGCGGAGAACTTCAGGCCGCTCACAGCCCGGCGGTCGACGTCGGGAAGTACGAGAGGTGCTGATGTATCGACGGCCTGGCGTGCGCTGCGCCACATTTCTGGGCTGAGGTCCTCCCTGAGGCGCACGTAGCAGTCCGCGGGCCGCTGTACGGGGTCGCAGATCGAGGACAGCGTCGCGGTCAGGGTGGCGTTCGCTCGGTAGCCGGCCCAGGTCCACCAGCGCATGTCGCCGCCCACCCGGGTGATCAACGTGCCCCCGGGATGCACCAGGTCGGGTCCGTCGAGCCGGCGCCACTCGGCCAGGACGGCCTCGGCGCGCCGGGTGAGGGAGACAGGAGGATCGGCGCCGAGGAGCACCTCGCGCATGGCCCGGCATAAGGCGTACGAGAGGCCCGCCAGGGCGCCGTTCGTCCACTTGGCCACGCCTCCGCTGTCCACGGGGACGACAAAGGCCCGCCGGCGCCCCCAGTCGATGAACGTCACCTGCCAACTGCGCCCCGCAAGCAGCAGCCGACGCGGTCCCGGCCGTTCCTCGGTCAGAACGGACGGGTCCGTCCGGCCTATCTCCGTGCGCCCCGAGAGGACGGTGAACTGCGGAGGCGCGGTGAACGAGGCAGTCAGCGCGATGAAGTGGCGGTGGCCGAAACGGCGCTCGGCCTCCGGTCCCACGAAAAGCATCCCGCTGTCCGTGTCGAGGAACCCCTCCCTCACCAGGTGTCGCAGGACCGGCTCGGCGGAGCTGTCGAACGGTGCGAGACCGTTCCATTGCTGAGCCCACACCTGGTCGCCGAGTCGGTGCTCTTGGAGGGCCATGGCGAGGAGTTGCTGCGCCGCCAGGTGGCGAGGTTCCGGCGGTGGTGTGACGGGCTCGACCCAGCCGCGTCCCCAGAGCAGCAGCAGCCCCGCCGCTTGGAGGAGGGTGTCTCTGCGGGTGGCGAGGAACAGGCAGTTCCGGCTGGAGCCCGGACGCCGCCCCGTCCGGCCGATGCGCTGGAGGAACGAGGCGACGGTAGCCGGTGCGTCGATCTGGATGACGCGATCCAGGTCCCCGACATCGATCCCCAGCTCGAGCGTGGACGTGGCGACGATGACACAGTCACGGCCTGCCGCGAACGCCTCCTCCGACCGTGCGCGCTCCTCCATCGACAGGGAGGCGTGGGACAGGAAGACACTGACATCTCGCGCTCGCAGGGCTGCACCCAGTTCCTCGACCTGTCGCCGGGACTCGCAGAACACCAGGCGCTTCTCGCCCCTGTGCAGGGTGGCGATGAGCTTGGCCGCATTGTCCAGGGAGCCCACGTGGTCGAGCTCGACGGCGCCCGCGGGTCGCCCGAGCGGGGCGCCCGCTTCAGGCCCCAGCGGGAGGGCAGCGGTCCCGGCGAGGCGAACCTCCGGTGCCACGACCTGACCCGGCCGCTTCCCCACCCCGGCACCCTGCAACCAGGTGAGCAGCCGGTCCGGATTCCCAACGGTGGCCGACAGACCGATGCGTTGGATGGGGCGTCCGGTGACGCGTTGCAGGCGTTCCAGCACGGCGAGGAGGTGCCAGCCGCGGTCGTCCCCGGCGAAGGCGTGCACCTCGTCGACCACGACGGCCCGCACGCTGCCCAGCAGATGAGCGTGGTCGGTCTTGACCCCGATGAGCATGGCTTCCAGGGATTCCGGCGTGGTGAGCAGGATGTCCGGGGGGGCGGCACGGATACGGCGGCGCTGCGCCTGGCTGGTGTCACCGTGCCACAGCTCGGCGCGCCGCCCGAGCCACCGGGCATAGGTGTCGATGCGGGGCGCCAGATTGTTGAGCAGCGCCTTGAGCGGGCAGAGGTAGAGCACTGACAGACCCGCCCACCGCCGCTCGGTCATGGCGGACAGCACCGGCAGGCAGGCCGCTTCGGTCTTGCCGCCCGCGGTGGGCGCGAGCAGGAGGGCGTCGTCGCCGTCCATCACCGGCCGGATCGCCTCCCGCTGAAGAGGGCGCAGGTCCGGCCAGCCGAGGGTGTTCACGACGTGGTGCAGGATGACGGCGTCGAGGCGGTCGACCGGGTCATTGGCGTCCGACACGTCGGGCATCACACATCCAGGTCGATGTCGTCGGCTGAGACCGCGGCGGCCAGATTGCGTTCGACGTCGGTGAGCTCGCTGCCGCTCACTGTCAGCCGGTAGTGACGGCGGGGATCGAAGTCCTCGAACTGGTCGATCCGGTCGAGCACATCGCCCACGAGCTTCTTCAGGAACAGCCTCGGCGCGACTCCGACCTTCCCGCCCAACGCGCCTCCCACGGCCCTGGCGAGGTCGGCGACGTAGGCGTCGTCGGCGAGGGCCTTCACCCGGTCCGGGGACTCGGACCCCACGCAGTACAGGTCGCGAATCGTGGTGCCCAGGCGGGTCAGCGAGTCCTGCGTGAAGCCGGGCAGGCGCACCTGGACCGCCCGCGGGTTGTCGAAGCGGGGATCGGTGGTGAAGTCGGTGGCGAGACGCTGGGCGAGCGGAGGGAGCCGCTGGGCTCCCTGGGGACCGTCGTAGAACGCGGGAGTGCCGGTGATCACCAGATACAGGCCCGGAAAGCGGCCCGAATGGATCTCGTCGATGAGCTGCCGCAGCGCGTTGAGGGCCTTGTCACGGGCGTCGGAACGCACCCGTTGGAGCGTCTCCACCTCGTCGAGGACCACGAAGAGACCACGGTGACCGGAGTCCCGCAGCACGGTCAGCAGACCCTGCAGGAAGCCGAAGGCGCCGAAGTGGTCGAGGTCCCCGCGCACCCCCGCGGACCGCCGTGCGCCGGCGGCCACGTGCGGCTGTCCGCCGAGCCACGCCAGTACCGCCGCCGCAGTCGCCTCGTCGCCCTGGGCGAGCGCGGCCCGGTAGCCGCGCAGAGCCGCCGCGAAGGACGGGGCGTGCCGGGAGACCTCCGCCAGCCGTGCGGTCAGCAGTTTCTCCACCTCGTCGGCCAGGCCGTCCTCGTCGGCCCCCGCCGCCAGGGCGTCCTCTTCCAGGGCGTAGAACCAGGCGTCCACCACGGGCCTGAGCGCGCTCGGCGGGAAGCTCGCGGTGGCCAGCCGCTCGGTGAGGCGCCGGTAGACCGTCTCCAGGCGGTGCAGCGGCGTCTCGCTCTCGGAGATCTGGATCTCGGAGACGGCGAAGTTGCGTTGCCGTGCCCGTTCGCCGAGCCATCGGGTGAAGAACGTCTTGCCCGAGCCGTACTCGCCGCGCACGGCCTTGAACACCGAGGCGCCCGACGCCACCGCGTCGAGTTCGGCGTCCAGCGCTGCCTCGAACCTGTCAAGACCGGTGGCCAGCAGGTCGAGTCCGCTGTCGGGCACGGCGCCGCGCCGCAGTGCGTCGATGGCGGTGCGGCGACGCACCGCGGAAACGGAGGGGCGCGGTTCGCTCACTGTCCCAGTCTCCCATTCGCCGTGCCGTGCCTGCCCATCACCTTCCTCTGGTGAGGCTGCCGTAGCCGGTTTGGTGATCAAGAAGATTCGGCGGCACGTCAGCCCATCCCGAACTGGTCCCGGAGAAGCCCGCGGTCGAGGCGCAGCGTGCGGCCGTCCGGCAGCGTCCGGAGGACCTGGACGCCGTCGTAGTTCAGGAGCTGGCGCAGTACGGCGGCGAACCCGTCGGCGCGGGCCGGCGGGTAGTCGATGCGCTGGGCCAGCGCGGTGACGGGCAGTGTGCCACCGGTGGCCAGCAGCACGAGGACGGCCTGCTTGACGGTGTCCAGGTTCTTGGGCTTGCGCGCGAGCAGTTCGAGTTGGCCGCGGAACGTCTCCGAGGCGAGAAGTCGGTCGACGAGCGTCTCGTCCGGGTCGACCGGCGCCGCGGCGAGCAGCGCCCCGTCGTCCGTGCCCGCCGGGACCAGCGCCACGTCGAAGAGGGACTCGTGGGCGCGGGCGAGTTCGGCCTGCGCCTTGGTTGGCTTCTCCCGGGGCGGTTTTCTGGGAGTGGTCGCCGGGACGTCCGGCCCCTGCTCGATGGGCTCCGCGTCGTCGGACCACCAGGCGGGCATCTGGTCGCCCAGCTCCCGCCAGCCCTTCGGAGGCTGGGCCCCGAAGGGGAGGAACGCGAGGACGGGAATGGCGAACTCGGCGAGGGAAACGCCGCCGTGGTAGCCCGCCCTGCGCGCCGTGTACCGGGAATCCGCGTCCCAGAGGGCCACGATCGCGGCGCCGGGCTGGGGCCATACGACGCGTCGGCCCGACAGGGCGACCTCTGTGTGGTGCAGCTCCCCGCCGGCGAGCCGGTGGCGGGCGGACTCCGGGGCGTCGGCGTCGACCTTCGCGCCGTGCCCGTCCACCACGTGCCCGTGGTCGCTGGTGATCACCACGGCCATTCCCTCGGACGCCGCGAGGCGCAGCAGCCCGAGGAGTGCCGAGATGTGCTCGGCTTTCCACGTCCCGTCGCCGAGTTTCTGCTCGTGGGCGAGCCGGTCGTCGATGGTGTTCAGGACGACCGCCACGTGGCTTTCGCCGTCCGCCAGCGCCGCGAGGAGATCTGGTCCGAAGGGAGCCCCGGCCTCCTTGCTCTCCAGGTCGTCCTTGTGGAAGACGGCGGCCTTGCGACCACCCCACAGCCCGAGCGTGGGGAAGAGCCGCTTCTCGTCCGCTTGCGATCCGGTCCTGAGCTGCCCGGTGAGCAGGGCGGTGCGGCAGACCGCGGTCACCGTGGGCAGCGCGGCGGCCATGGCCCGGCGGCGTGGCGCACCCTCCCCGAGCGGGTCGTACTCGGCCCACGAAGCGCGGAGTTCCTCCGCGAGTTCGGTGGCGATGGCCGCGCTCATGCCGTCCAGGACGAGCAGCAGCACGCGGCGGCCTGCTCCGCCTCGGACGACCGGCTTCACGACACGGTCAAGGAAGGTCTCCACCGTCAGCAGGGAGCCCGGCGGCGTCCCCGCCTCGGTCCAGGTGGCCAGCGCCCGGGCGAAGCCCTGGTCGAGTCGGTGCCGGCGCTTGCGGACGTCCGCGGCCAGCGTCCCGTACGCGGAGCCGAGCACCGGCTCGCGGTCACCGCCGGCCTCCACGTGCTCCAGGGCACGGTCCACCCAACCGGTCTCGGCGATGTGGCCGCTGACGGCTTCGCCCACCGACTCGCACTCCGTGACCGGGTCGGACGCCAGCCACCGGGTAAGGCGCTGCCCCATCCGGGCGCGCTCGATGCGGCCCCGGATCTCCGGCTCGTGGGCGCCCTTGTGCGTGCTCAGGGCGTGCACGGCGTCAGCCACGGCTGCGATTCGGCCCGCCGAGAGGGCGCGGCCCACGGCGGTGAACCCGGCCTCCAGCCCGGCCGGTAGCACCGGGCTCGCCGCGGCGGCCTGCTCCGCGCCGAACTGGGTGACCAGACGGGACGCCTGGTTCAGGACGGTGTCACTGAGCCGGCGGGCCTCGCGAGCCGCATCGCCGCGCTCTCCACCGTCCGTGCCGCGCGCGGCGATCGTCAACCGGGCCGTGACGAACTCCTCCGCCGCCCTGCCGAAGGCGGAGACGAGCGCGTCGAACTCCTCACCGGTCGCGAGTGGTTGCTCCCCGAACCAGCGTTCGGCGCGTCCACGGGCACGGTAGACGGCGGCGTCGGGCTCGGCGTGCAGCCACAGGGCCGCGCACACCAGGCCGAAGGGCACCGCTTCCGGACCATGCTCGGCCTCGACCAGCGCGAACACCGCCCGCGCCACGAGATGGGCCTGGTCCTCCTCACCGAGGAAAGCCGCGAGTCCGGCGCGTTCGGGACCGCGGAGCGCGAGGAACCGCTCGGGGCGGCCGGGCGTGAGGGACCAGCGCAGCAGGGTGTGGGCGTCGATGTCCTCGGCCGGCCGGTCGGGCTCCGGCGCGTCCGGCCCGTCGGGCGTGGCGGGCGCGTCTTCGTATCGCCCCAGGTGCAGTCGCCGCAGCGCCAGCCGGGTCAGGGCCGTCCGGCGGGACAGCAGACCGCCGCCCACCGGCCGCCAGCCTCCCGGAGGGGTGGCGTCCGCGAGGGCCTCGGCGGCCCAGTTGTCGTCCTTGAGCCGGCGGTCGATGTCCTGGGCTCCGAAGGCCTCGCGGACCACGTCCCAGTGGTCCAGGGCGGACACCCGCTTCTTGTGGGCGCGTGCCAGGATCGCCGGGTCGAGTTCGCCCTCTTCGCGGTCGGTGAGCACGACGAGGACCCGCGGCTCGCCCACGGCTCCAGCGCTGTCCGGGCCGTCCGCACCGACCAGGCCGTCGCTCACGCCGGTGAGATGCTCCAGGACGAGTTCGTGGACGGCGAGGGCCGAGGGGGCCGCCGCGATGCGTGCCGTCCTGCCCTCTCCCCACACGGGCTGCTCGGGGCCGTCCCACCTGGGCGCCGAGCGCAGCAGCACGACCTGCGACTTGCCGGCACCGGTGAGCGAGGCCGCCAGGGACTTCTGGGACGAGAGGTACTGACTGACCGTCGCCAGGTTCAGCCGCCCGGCGATCGCGAGAGCCGGGGCGCTCACCGGTCGACGACCTTCCACGTGATCTCGACGACGGCGCCGGGCTCCCGGGCGACCAGCTCGGCGAGGTCGGCCTGCAACTTGGCCAGCGCACGGCCTGCCGTGGTCCGCCCGCCACCGGAGCGCTTGGCCGGCTTGGCCCTGCCCGGGCCCACCGGCGCGGGAGGCTGCTTCTCCGGCACCTGCGGATGGCTGGTCGTGGTGTCGAGGGGCACGTCGTCGGCCTGCTGGGGTCCGGGCTCGGGCGCCGGTGGCGGCGGGGGTGTCGGGTGGGTGGCGGCACGGTTGCGTTTGGCCAGCGCCAGCACCTCGCGCTGGGTCACCTCCAACGCCTCGCGCAGGTCGTGGGCCCGTTGGTCCCGCTGGGCCTTGACACGCAGCGAGTCCAGCAGGGCCAGGCCCTCCGGGCCCTCGCCGAGTGCCAGTTCCAGCGTGGACCAGGAGGTCGCGTCCAGGACCCTGGCAACTGCGCCCGCCTGCTGGATCGACGTGCCGTAGCGGTCGGCCGTGACCTGGCCCAGGTCGAACGAGGCCAGTGCCTCCACCGTCTTCTTCGGCCCGGTGGCACCGCCCAGCGCCTTCAGCAGGTCCACGGTCCGGCGGGCGAGGGCGATACGCCCGGCCTCGTCGGTCTCGTCGAGTGCGAGGAAGCCGGCGTGCCGCTCCAACTGCCGCACCAGCTCCGCAGCGGTCTCCTCGTGGCCGCGGGCCTGGTCCTTGATCTGACGGGCGAACTGGTTCACCATGCGGCCGCGCCGCAGCGTCGGCGCCTTCACGCCGAAGACGGTCTCGAACCGCAGCCGTGCGCCCTCCCAGTCGTCCTCCGAGGGCAGCGGCTGGCTGCGCAGCGTGTCGCGGCTCTCGATGCCCGACAGCTCCGGCGCCGGCTCCAGTACGGTTCCGCCCCGCACCCACACCCGGTCGTCCATCTCCGCGAACGAGGCCACCACGAGCTTGGCGAGGAAGTCCGGCAGGCCGCGCGCCTCGGGCCGGTCCGTCCAGTCGACCAGTCTGATCACGGACGGATCGCCGGTGACGCCCTCGTCCCTCGCGAGCTTGCGGAAGTGGTCGGCCCAGTACGTGGACAGCTCGAAATACGCCTCCTTCTGCTGGCCGAGCCGCAGCGGCACCGCCACGCGCTGCATCAGGCCCCGGTCACCGCTCGGCACCTCGGCACGCCCGTCACGCATCTCAGCCGCCGCCCGTACGTGGGTGAACACGCGGCGCGCGTCGGCCGGCTTTACGACCTGAGCGCCGAAGTCGGGGTGCGCGGGGTACTGGCTGGCCAGCAGCCGGTCCGCGACGTGCCGCAGGGCGTGGCCGAGCGACTGGCCGAAGGACAGCGTCAGGCCGTCGACGTCGCGCAGCGACGCCAGGTGGTCGTCGAAGCCCAGTTCCACGTCGTCGGGTTTCTTCTGAGCCAGGCCGTACGCTTGCCGGAACGCGCCCTTGACGTTCCGGCGCAGCGACTCCCGCTGGGTCTGCAGCAGGCCCTTGGCGCGGGCGCGGTTGTCGGCGTTGAGGTGGACCGCGTACTGCGCATTGAAGCGCTGCTCGTCGGCAAGCGCCTTCTCGATGATCACCAGCCGCCGGAAGTCCTGGTAGCGCTGCTTGGACAGGTGGGTGGGCAGCCATCCCACCGTGCGCCACCGCTCGCCCTGCTGGCTCTCCCGCAGCCGCTGGAAGCGGTTCGCGTCGTCGCGCGGCCCGAAGTCGAGCTCGTCGAAGGGCAGGTCGACGACGATCCGCCAGCGGCCGTCCTCCACGGGGCGGAGATCGTGGTCGGGCAGTTGCTCGGCGTCCGCCACGTTCCCGAAGATCACCTCGACGGTGCGCTGGGTGCCGCGCCACACGAAGCTCAGCTCGTCCGTGAGCCGCCCCTGGGAGATGTCCAGCTCCTCCGCGAGCAGCGTCCTCGCGAGCGCCTCACGGCCTGCCGGGTTGTCGTTGACGGCGGCGTTGGCGATGACCGAGTCGACGTCGATGCCGGACAGCTCAAGACGTACACCGGGATTGGCGTCGGTGCCGGTCGGCTTGATCTCCGGGAAGCGTGCCGCCCACTCGCTGATCTTGGCCTGGAGGATCCCGTACTCGCGGCCCGGGATCGGCGCGACGATCGACCCGTAGTTCAGCGCCGACAGGCGCCGGATGGTCAGGTTCGACAGCGCCGGCACGCTCGGCACCAGCGCGGACAGCAGCAGCGTGCCGATGATCCGGTCGTCCCCTGTGAACGACCGCAGCCGGCTCAGCAGGGCCGGATCGTCGATGCCGGCGCGGCGGTGGGCGAACCGCTCGACGTCCTCCTCCGTCACCTGGTACTGCTCCAGGAGGTAGGGCCGGAGTTTCGTCTTGTACAGCTTGTCGGCCGCCTCGAAGACGACCTTCAGGCTGTCCGTGAACGGCTTGTCTCCGCCCGCGGCGATCAGTGGGTACAGGTCGCCGACCGGCACCAGGTCGCCCAGGCGCAGGTCGTCGCGGTGGTCCGCGAGTAACTGTCCCATCAGCTTCATGCCGGTGCGGTTGCGCTGGAGCGCCGAGGACACGTGCACCAGGGTGTCCATGAAGGCCGGCGAGAACGGATACGTGAGGCGGAAACTGGCCTCGTCGGCACCGACGCCGTCCACGCCCCGATCCGATCCGAGGAGCGTGTCCCACACCTCCTGGCGGACCTTGCGGGTCCGCTCGAACTGCTCGTTGACGAGCGCGGCGGCCTCGGGACCCGTCGGCTTCAGCAGGCGGGCGTGCGCGACCTGGGGGAGGTTGCGGTCCTCCAGCCTGATCCGGTCGAACCGTCCGGAAGCCAGGTTCAGGGTGTCCTGGATGGCGGACTCGGCGGCGCCGGACACTTCCTGCCCGACCAGCTCCCGAAGGTCACGCTGGCGGGCGATGAACGAGACCACGGGTATCGCGCGCCGCGCGTCGCCGCCCTCCACGAAGTTCGTGATCTTGCCCGCCTCGCGTGCCACGAACTTCTGGTCGTGGATGAGCGTGGCCAGCCACAGGATCAGCTCGTCCAGGAAGAGGATCAGCCCGTCGTAGCCCAGTGCCTTGGCATGCTCGGCGATCACACCCAGACCCGCGTCGAGCGAGACGAACCCGTGCTCGTCCTCGGCGGCGTTCCGCGCGAAACCGGGCAGGAGATTGGTCCCGGCGTCCTCCACCAGCCTGGCCCGGAGCTCCGCCGGAGCGGATGGCGACACCAGGTTGAGCGCCTGCCCCGCTTCGTGCACCTCCTCCGCGTCCAGCGCGGTGTCCAGCAGCGCGGGCGTCCATGCGAACGACTCGCCCCACTCGTCGTCCTCGTCGGCGCCCACCCCGTCCGCGGGGGAGAGGCCCCCGATGACGGCCTCGTCGCCCATCCGAGCGCGCATGGCGCGAATGTCGGCGAACAGGGAGTCCGTCCGGTACACCTGCGGCGTCGGCGCGTCCGGATGCAGCTTCTTGACGTGGCTGACGTACCCGCCGAGCACCCGCTGTTCCAGCGCCTTCGCACCGAGCATGTGGTACGGCACCAGCAGGAACCTCTTCCCGCCCGTCGCCAGCCACTCGTGCCGGGTCAGAACCGGGTCGAGGTCCGCGCGCTCCCGGGCGGCAGGCGCCCCGCTGAGCAGCGCGTGCAGCACGGCCATGAAGTGCGACTTACCGGAACCGAACGAGCCGTGCAGGTAGGCTGCCTTAGAGCCGCGCCCGTCCACCGCGGCCTTGATGAGGCTTAACGCCTCGTCGAAGTTCTTCTGCAGCCGCTCCGTGACCACGTACTCCCGCAGCGCCCGTTCGGCTCCCTCGGCTGTCGTCGCCTCGGCGAGCTGGAGGACGAAGTCCGACGTGGACACCTTCTCCTTGATGTCGATCACATCGCGGAGCAGGGGCGGCTGCGGCTGCTGGGGCATACGGAACGTGCACTCCTTCCGGCGGTGGGAGGGCACCCGCACCGCCACGCTCGCTGTCCGTGTGGCAGGAGGACGTTCGGCAGGACGGGCCCGGGGCCACGTACGGTGCGCCGTCGGCCTGATGGTCGGAAAATCCCCCTGCTGACAGCATGTCACGTGGCGACTGCAACGATGTTGTGAGAACGGGGAATTGGCCACGGAGCGCGGTATTCCGGCCACGGTGATGTCGGCCTCTGCTGCCACGGTGACGTTTGCCTCTGCGCGGGTGGCGTGCTGGTGGCGATGCTTCTACCGGGCTACTTCGCTACTCCGGGGCCCCGTTCCGCCCGCGGCGGCTGCGCTGGTTGGCGTCGGCCACCCGGGCGCGCAGCACCTCCCCCGGGCCGACGGGACGCACGTCCTCCGGTGCGGCGTCCCACTCCCGGCCGCCGTCGAGCGGACGGAGCTGGAAGTAAGGGCCCTGGTGGTCCATGACGACGCCGATCCGGTTGCGTGCGGTGTCGCGGACGGGGGTTCCGCCGGGGATGGGCGCGGCGTCGGTGGGTGTGGGTGCGGGTGCGGGGGCATTGGTCGGTGGCGGGTCGTCGGTCGGTGGCGGTTCGCCGGGTGGTGGCGGTTCGCTGGTCGTCCTGGGTTCGCCGCTGGTGACGGTCTCGGCGGTCGTGAGGGGGTCGCCGGTCACCGCTCGGCTCCTCGTGCGGCGGCGCCCCTCTCGATCACCTCGGCCAGATCGTGCGCCACGGGGGCGGAGCACACGCCGAGGTGGATGAGGGCGTACGGGGCGGGATGGCAGGGGGCGTTCTGTTCGTGCGCGTCGGCCGGGGGCTCGTCCAGCTCGTCGTTCCAGGGAGTGCGGACGTCCATGGCGGGGAGCTGGATGCCTGCCTTGGTGAGGGCGGCGGCGAGGGCGTCCCGGGCCCGCAGTGCTTCCTGCGCCTTGCGTCGTACGGACGGGTGGCGGTGGCGGTCGACGCTCACGGTGGGGTGTCCTTTCCTATCATGTCACTCTTTAGTAGTACTTCCGGTGACTGGACCAGATCGCTGGATTACGTTGCGTGGTGAGGGCTGGGACGAGCATGTGGCCTGGGCGAGGCCCGACGCGGCAACTACGGGGGCCGGTTCCCCGCCGCGCGACCGAAGTTCCACACCTGCCACGCACGCCGACCGGATTTCCGCGCAGCACGGACGCGCGGCACCGAGCGGGCCGACTGCGAGACAGGCGTCCGCCCGGAAGGCTGACCGACGAGGCGACACCGATGAAACGGACGCCGACGAAGGGGGAGCAGCACTATGCCGCAGAGAAGGGCCGTCACGGGCCGCAGCCAGGAGCCACGCAGGCGCTTCGCCGAGGAGGTGCGCGCCCTGCGGGCGGCGAAGGGCGTCAGCCTGCGCCAGCTCGGTGAGCGGCTGGGCTGGGACTGGTCGCTGTTCGGCAAGATGGAGAAGGGCGAGACCCTGGGCGGCCCGGAGGTCGTCCAGGCACTCGACCAGTACTACGGCACGGGGGGAGCGCTGCTCGCCCTGTGGGAGCTGGCGGCCGGCGACCACACCCAGTTCCGCGAGCGCTATCGCCGCTACATGGCTCTGGAGGCGGAGGCGGTGAGCCTGTGGCACTTCGCGGTCAGCGTGCTGCCCGGTCTGCTCCAGACTCCCTGGTACGCACGGGAGGTCCTGGCGGCGGGCGGCCTCAAGGACGCCGAACTGGAACAGCAGGTCGACGCCCGCATGAGCCGCCGGGAACTCCTGGAGGGCCCCGACGCCCCACCGTTCCGCACGATCCTGTCGGAGGCGGTGCTGCAGACACCGTTGCGGGATGCGGGGGAGTGGCGGGGGCAGGTGGAGCATCTGGCGGAGGTGGCGAAGCGGCCCAATGTAAGCGTTCACGTGCTCTTGCAGAGCGCCGGATTACACGGGCTCATGGGGATCGACGTCTGGTACGTCCAACTGTCCGACGCAAGCACTGTGGTGTACACGGAAGGCGGGTATGAGGGACAACTGATTGAGGAACCAGCCCCGGTCCTACGCCTCCAACGGGCTTACGATGCCTTGCGCGACCTGGCACTCTCTCCGGCTGAGTCGCGGAAGTTCATCCTGCGGATGTTGGAGGAAACATCGTGCGATCCGTCAACCTGAGTGCCGCCACCTGGCGCAAGAGCAGCTACAGCAACCAGGACGGTGGCGCGTGCGTGGAAGTTTCCGACGACTTCCCCGGCGCCGTGCCCGTCCGAGACAGCAAGAAGCCGCACGGCCCGGTCCTTATGTTTCCGGTCGAGAATTGGACGGCCTTCGTTTCCGGGATCAAGGGCAGCAACTGACTGTCTGAGCAGCATTTATCTCCTGCCCTTACGAAAAGGTGCCCCCGAGATCAACTGATCGCGGGGGCACCGAAGTGAGAACCGGGCCAGGTCACTTCTTGGCAGGACGGCGACCCCGAGATGGGGCCGCCGGACGCCAGGCCCGCAGGCCGTCGTCCGTCAGGCCGTGCTTGCCCTGCTCCAACTGCCGCTCACCGCGGAAGTAGGCGGCCGGGGAACCGCTGAACGTGGGGTCGAAGTCGTCGTGCCACTGGTCCAGCCAGGGCTGAAGCTCCAGCAGACCCGTGAGGAACGGCGTCAGCTCCTCGGCGCTCATCGACTCGTGCGAGGCGATGTACGCGAACAGGGCGTAGGCCTGCTCTTGGTGGTCCCACCCGGCCCAGCCGTACAGGTTGGGCGTGGCGGCGTTGGTCTGCCCGTACGAGACGAACCGTTCTTTGGGCACGTCCAACTTGCCGCGCGCCTTCCAGTAGGAGGCACGCAGGAAGTCGGCGGAGGTGTACTTCGGAGGCACGGGGATGGAGTCCCGGATCTTCCGCTTCATCGCCTCGTCAGGGGCGGCGTCCTCCTTCCGCTGCTCGTCCCAGACGTGTTCCCAGTCCGCCCGCTTCTTCATCCCGGACGGCTTGTACCGCAACGCGGCAAGGAACGGCACATGCTCGTCGCTCACCAACTCGGCGACGACGGCGGGCAATTCCTTACGCGGGGCGTAAATCCTGGCAACGGACACAAAGTCATCGTCACGCGAAAGCACATCCGTGAGCCGAGACAACGTGACGATGCACGGCATCCCGTTCTCATCAAACCAGTGCTCCCGATTCTCGATCCGATCGAGCAACCACCTCCGCAACGCCTTCTCCTGAAGCGAGTCCCATCCCTCAGTGGCCCACCGCCGCTTGTACTCCGGCCGCTCGATCATCCCGATCGCGCGAGTAGATTCGATGGCATCGATCCGCTTCTGCACGACCTCCCGGTACGGCGCAGGCCAGTGCTCAGGTATCTCCGTAATCGGCGTCGACCCATGCCGCTTGAACCACTGGTCGCTGGCTTCTCCGGCGGCGATCTTCCGGGCGAGCACAATCTCGAAGGCTCGCTCGCCGAGGTTAATCTCCGGGATATTGGAATCGTCTGAATCCTCAGAAACCCGCAGATCTTCAGGGAATAGTTCGTAGATAGAGTAGACCTGCCAGTCGAGTTCCTCTTGTAGGGCGATCATTCGGGAGCGTCCAGCGTGCCAACTAGTCTGAGCCTCACGCAACGCAGGGACGGTTGGGAGTGATTGAGCGGCGACTGTGGCAGGAGCTACATCGATTAATTGTTGAGCGAGGGCGTCGAGCTTTGCAGCGAAAGGGAGCGGATAGTCGGAGGGGAGAGGAAATTCCTCAAGCTTTGATCCGCTAAACTCGTAGCGCTCTTCCCAGGCCTCACTTTGAATGCCGCATCCTAGTCCACTTCCACCTTTTCCCTGACTCATCTGGCGAAGCCAAAACCCTGCGGTGGAGCTGTTTAGTAGGCCAAGAAGTTTTAGGTGCGCCTCCTCGCGTGTCTCCTCCTTCAGCTTTATTACGGGTGCACTTCGATTGAAGAGGAGGCCCTTTCGGTCGAGTGTGAAATGATTGTGCGTAGCAACAAAGCTAAATGCGATCCCTAGGCTAGTTCCGAGCTTGCTGCTATAATTCTCCAAATGCACATACCAGGATCGATGGTTTTCGTCCAGTGTCTTTCCGAAAATCTTGCGCTGGCGTAGGCGGGTGCGATCGCGCCATAGGACGTTAGTGATGGCATAGGTGTGCTCATCGCTGAGGTCAATGTTGTTTCTGTCGCTATAGGGGTTTATTACAGGGGTAAGGGCCTGGAACGCGTAATTGCGTACTCCGTCTCCGACGGCCAGGCAGCGTACCTGTTCGGCGACCCTTAGTCGGTGTGCTGTCTGTACGTCGGGAAGAAAGAATATATCGTCGGCTCCCGTTGAGGTTGTTCGTCCGATGCTAGCTACCATCCGCCCGAGTGATGTAGGCGACATAGAGCCAATCTGCTCAACCATCTCAAGTCCGCCATCAGTCAGGATCCAAGGCTGTTTGCCAAAATAGCGCCCCCTTTCCAAGTCGTCCACCGACACCCACTGGCTAGCCGACCCCGGATCATCGATCTGTTCCAAAATGGCTCGCCAGACCAGCCCGTCTTGCGCTTGCTCCGGTGTCGCAGGCTCCCCCTGTACACTCCTCACTGTGCGAATAGTCGCCGATCGCCCGCTGCCCTCCCGACGCTTTCCTACGAGGATGACCGTCGGCGTACCGTGGCCGGGAATGTAGGCACCGGACGTGTCGATGACCTCCGTCAGCTCCACCCGGTCGCGGAAGTAGCTCTCGATCAGCTTCGTGCCGAACTCCCGCTTCATGAAGGAGTTCGCCGTGATCTGTCCGACCATGCCGTAGCCGCGGCCGTCCGGGCTTCCGTTCCTGGCCAGTTCGAAGAATCGCTGGGCGAACGGAACTGACAGGGCGTACGTGCCTGCGCAGGCGTCGTAGAGATCCCTGTATGATCGGTTTAGGCTAGAATCCGCAACCTGAATATACGGCGGATTCCCCACCACCACGTGATACCGCCCCGGCGTCAGAATGCCCGGATGCTTGCGCAAATCCTCCGTCGCGTACGAGAACTCCGCCAGCTCATCCGTCTCATCCGTCGTGAACTCCAGGGCTCCCTGCCCCTTCGTCCCCCGTATCCCTATCTCCGTCTGCCGCGCCTTGATCAACGAATCGCCCACCGCCAAGTGCAGTGGCCACTCATACCGGTTGGCCTCCGCCAACGTCCGTACCCCCGCCGCCGCCATGGCCGCCATCAGCAGCCGGAACCGCGCGATGGCCACCGCGAACGGGTTGACGTCCACACCGTGCACCGAGTCCAGTGCCGACCGCACCCGCTCGTGCAGGTCACGTCCGGGCTGGCCGTCGCCCCACAGCCTCACCAGCCGCCGGAAGGCACCCAGGACGAAGTGGCCGGACCCGCACGTCGGGTCGATCATCAGCAGACCCTCGTAGCCGAACTCTCGCACCGCCGGGTTCATCGCGCGGTCGAGGATGAACTCCTCCACGAACTCCGGGGTCTGGAGCAGCGCGTAGGTCTTACGGGCCGCCTCGCTGAGGTCCTGGTACAGGTCACCCAGGAAGCGAGTGTCCCAGCCCTCCGTACCGTCGCCGTCCTCCTCCAGCGGGTCGGTGAAGTCGTGGATCAGGAAACCCTCCCCGTCCCGTTCCCGCCAGAAGTCGATCAGTTCGCGCGCGCCGTCGTGTGACAGGGGGATCTGGTACAGCGGGTTGTGGCGCTGGTCGAAGAGGAGGCGGCCGGCCTGGCCGGAGCCCAGTTCGGCGAAGGCGAGCAGCAGCCAGCCGCGGTACGTCGGGTCGTCGTCCCGCTCGACGTACGCCTCGTAACGCACAAGAGCCACGTCCCGGCGGTCAGGCTCGGGAGCCGTGATGTATGGCTCCGGAACTAGGCGGTTGTCCTCGCAGAAGCGGACGAAGACCGTGCCCAGCACCCACGCCACCGCCACCTGGGTGACGCGCTCGTCCAGCCAGGCGTTCCACGTCGCCGCCGTGCGACCCAGCTCGCGCGCCCGGTCGTACTCGGTGCGCAGCTCCACGCCCACCTCGGAGACGGCCTTCACCTGCCTGCCCAGGTCCGCCTCGACCGCCCTGAGCCGCTTCTTCAGGTCGTCCAACAGCGCCGCCCGGTCGATCACTCGCCGTCTCCCTCGGAACGTCCGGACTGCCCGGAACTCGTCGTACTCGTGTTCGTACTCGTAGAACCTGCGGAGGAACCCGCGGAACCCGCAGAAGAAGCCGGACCCGCAGAAGCGGCCGAACCCGCAGAACCAGTCGAACCCGCCGTGCCGCCCGCCGCCCCCGCCCCCGCCCGATGCGCGTTCTCCACCCACGCGTCGGGAAGGCTGATCCACTCCCCGAGACCGGCCTGGTACGCCACCGCGACCGCCCCGAGCTTCGGCTCGCGCGCTGGGTCGGCCCCCGGAACCAGCAGCCACAGACCGCGTCCGCCGTACCGGGCCGCCTCGGCGAGCCGGTCCAGGACGCCCATCGCGTCGTACCGTGCGAACACCCCCGCCTCCGTGAGCAGCAGCGGCCCCGAGCGCGACGGCCCCGCGCCCCCCGGACCCGAGCCCGGCGCGCCCGTGCGCGCCGAAGCCGCGCCGCCGGCGCTCACCTCGCCGTCCCCCAACAACCCCCGCACCCGAGGCTCCACCGCCCCCCAAGCGGTCCGCGCGTACTCTGCGAACTTCAGCGCCCCGCGCGAACCGGGCTCGGCCGCGTCCGCCTTGAGGAGCGTCTCCCAGGTCGGCTTGGTGCCGGGCGGCACCAGGGCGTGCAGGGCTTCGAGGAAGAGAACGGTGGCCGACACTTCATGGGCCCCGATCCGGGCGGACGAGAGTTCCCGTACCGCCTCCCGGGTCTGGTCGCGATGCACCGTCAGCACGCGGTAGCCGTCCGCCCCGGCCGAGGCCAGCAGGCGGTCCTCGGCGCGGGCGGCGGACGCGATCCGCGGGTCATCCGCGTACCGGGTGACGTGCGCGGACAGGGCGGTGGCGCGGCGCATGGCACCGGTCGTCAGGTAGCTGGAATCGCTGTCCAGGCGAGTCGGGAGGTAACGCAGCGTCTTGACGGGCTCCCGGGTGGCGAGCCGCAGGTCGAAACCGGCGTCCCGCAGGGCCTTGGTGAGCCTGGCCCCGGTGGGCAACTCGTGGGTGGCGCCGCCGCGGCCGTTGTCGACGACCAGCTCGGGGAAGCGGGCCCGCACCCGCTCGTGGACGTCCTCCGCGCGCAGGCCCGGCTGCTGCTCCTCCGGGACGCCGGGGATCAGCGGCACCAGACCGGCCTGGGTGAGCCGCAGCGCGCGGACCAGCGGCAGGTCGCGCGGGTAGATCTCCAGGCGGGGGGTGGCCGCCGCGTTCTGCGAGGCCGCGGCGGCCAGCTCCACCAGGCGGCGTTCGTCCCACTCGATGGCGCCGGGCGGCGGGCTCAGCGCGCCCAGCTCGGTGAGGACGGTGGCGGCGGTGGGCAGGGTCTCCAGGCGGGCCAGCCGATCGGCCGTCCTGCCCAGCCGCGTCGCATATTGGAGCAGGGCCGGCGCGGTCGGGGTGTCGGGGGCGTCGTCCTGCCGGACGTCCAGGGCGAGCATGCCCGCGCCCAGGGACTCCTCGGTCGCCCTGCGGTTGGCCTGGTGCTGGAACTCGGCCGCCTCCGGGTCGAGTTGCTCGACCTCCACCACCGCGCGCACCGCCGCCAGCGCCAGGGCGCGGCGCTGGTCACGGCCGGGGAGCTGGGTGCCGCGGCGCACCACCAGCGCGTCGGCGACCTCGGCGACGGGGGCGACCCGGCCCAGGTCCACGAGCAGGTCCATGACCTCCTTGCGCAGGGCCCGCACTGCCGGTTGCCGCTGCCAGCGCTTGCGCTCCTCCTTGAGGATCTGCGGGATGCGCCCGGCGGACAGGCCGACCACGTCGGCGACGTCCTTCTGCTTGGGCCAGACACCGATGGGCGGCAGCTCGCCGTGCTCGTCGGGTAACCGCAGCAGGAGCCGGACCATCTCCACCTTGTTGTGGTTGGAGCGGTTGTTGTTCAGCTCCGGCACGAAGAACGTCGCGAGGGTGTCCAGGCTGAGCGTGCGCAGGGACGTCTCGGAGAGCGTGCCCTTGGTGGCGAGGATGCCGAGGACGGCGGACTCGGCGGCGGTGAGCTGCGCCAGCTCCTCCTTGGCCTCCGCACGGCCCTGCGGGGTAAGCGGTGAGACGGGTGCCTCGCGCAGCAGCTCACCCCACTGCCGCTGGCGCTGCTGCACTTCACGGCGGGTTTTCGCGCCCAGACCGGGGGCGTTGAGCAGCTTGCGGCGGCTGTAGTCCAGCAACTGGCCGACGGTGGTCAGGTTCAGGCCGTACAGGAAGGACTCGGCGGGCGGGGTGAGTCCGGCGGCCGACAGGTGCGTGTCCCGGGTGACCTGCCTGGCCAGTTCCTCGCGCTGCTGCTCGGCGGTGAGCGGCTCGGCCTCGCCCAGCGTTGCCCGGCCGTCCTCCGCGGCCGTCTCCGGGTGGCGGCTGCGGTGAGTGGACGGCGCCGCCTGCGAGGCGTCGAGGAAGATCTTCCTCCAGGCGTCCCGCATCGGCTTCAGCTCGGGGAAGCGCTCCGAGGCATCCCGGTGCAGAGCCTTCTGGAAGAAGCCGACCAGGCCGTCGCGGATGGCGGCGTCGAAGGCATCGGCGGCTATGGTCGGATGCGGGAAGTCCTTCGGCTTGGTGGTCCGCGGCAGCACCGATCCGTCGCCCCACCGGGGCAGCTCGCCCGACGCCATCTCGTACAGCGTCACCGCCACGGCGTACCGCTCGGCGTGCGAGTCGTACGCGGTGCGGGTCAGGGTGCCGATGAACGGGTCCAGATAGCCCTCCGTGCCCGCCTCGTGGTTCCTCGCGGGGTAGCCGGCCAGCGAGAAGTCGATGAGGACCAGCTCACGGGTGCGGTTCGGGCGGATCCGGATGGCGATGTTGTCCGGCTTGATGTCGCGGTGCCAGACGCTCTCGCCCTCCAGGAAGTCGACCGCGCCGAACAGGTAGTCGCCGTACGCCTCCAACTGGTCGACGGGCAGCCGGCCCACCTCGCGGAGCTGGCGGGCCACCGTCTCCTCGCGGCGGCGGACTCGCCCGGCGGACCCGGAGGAAGCGGCCCCGTCGGCGGGCTCGTCCCGCTCGTCGCCCACGTACTCCAGGGCGAGCACCGTCCGTGGGCCGATGCGCAGGGGCTCCTGTTCGACGAGGCGGATGATCCGGGAGTCGGGGCGCAGCCGGCGCATCACCTCGGCCTCGCTCACCAGGATCGAGCCCCGGCTGTCTGACAGGGCCACCTTCAGCACGGCCAGCGGACGCGTCTTGCGGGCCTCGGCCTCCAGGTCGCGCACCAGGAAGGCGCGGCTGGTGGAGCCCGTGCCCAGGCGGCGGCGGACCTCCCAGCGACCGGCCAGCAAGTCCCCCGGGACCGCGTCCAGCGGGTCCTTCTCCGGTGTCTCGGGCGCGGTGGTGGCGGACGGCGCGGCGGGAGCGGTGAGGCCGTCCTCGACCAGCTCCAGCATCTCCAGGAACTCGTCCACGGTGGAGAGCCGCTGTCCTGGCCGGTAGGCCGTGGCGGCCTGCACCAACTCGTCGATGTCCTCCGAAAGACCGTCCACCACGGCACTGGGCCGCAGCCCCTCGCCGGCCTCCAGGCGCGCCCGGAGTTCGGCCTGGCTCGCCGCCGGGGGCTGTCCGGTGGCCAGCAGGTAGGTGAGCACGCCTAAGCCGTACACGTCCAGGAAGACAGGGTCTGGGTTGAGTGCCGTCAACTCGGGCGCGAGATACGGGTCGGACGTCTCGGACAGGTGCTTGAGCGAGAGTGTCGTCGGTGCCAGGCGGGTGCCGCCTGGCGTGGAGCCGTTACCGCGCTGCGCGCCGACCTGCCAGTCGGAGATCTCCAAGCGCGGTGTGAGCCAGGCCGCCTCCTCGCCCGCCGCGCCGTGGTGGCGCGGGATGACGTGCACCGAGCGGGCCGCGAGCGCCCGGTGGTGGATCCGGCTGGAGTGGGCGGACCGCAGCGTCTCGGCGAGTTGCCGGACCAGTGCCATGCGGGAGAGGATGTCCAGCTTGTCGCCGTACTGGAGCAGGTACTCGTCGAGGCGCAGTGTCCCCGGGCGGTACTCGAAGACCAGGGCGGGGCCGGCGGAGTGCCCGGAGCCGTCGTACGTCTTGAGCCGGACGACGCCGGGGTGCCGGAAACGCTGGAGTATCGCGGCCTCGCGGCGTGCGGCACGCTCGACGGACTCCCGCAGGGACGCGTCCGAGCCGCGCTCGGGGACGTAGACGCGGATCCGAGCCCGCTCCGGCAGCTCCTCGTGCCGGGCCAGGTAGTCGGACCAGGTCGGGCCGGTGTCCAGGGCCTTCCGCTCCAGCAGGTACGGGCCCACCTTGTACGCGGCGTCGCTGCGGCGGATACCGATGCCCTTCAGGGCGGTCTCGATCGCGCGGGAGCGCGGCGCGTCGATGCGGTGCCGCTCGTCCTGGGGCGGGCGATTCAGCATCTCGGCCAGTCCGGCGACGGTGTGCACGCCCCCCTGCTCGTGGGGCGGCAGCCGGAACCGCATCGAGGGATTGGTGAAGCAGACGGCCTCGCCGACCCACACGCCCTGCCCGTGCTGTGGGCCCGTCATCTGCTGCCGGAGCAGCCCGGCCAGCTCCTTGGCCTTCTTGTTGGCCAGGTGCAGCGGATTGCCGTGCGAGACGCGGCGGCCACCGGGGGTCGTCTGCACCCAGGTGCCCATCTCGCTGGTGACCGAGCCGTGCCACTCCTTCAACTCGACGAGGAAGACACCGCTGCGCCCCACGACGAGCAGGTCGACCTCGCGGACGTGACCGGAGGGCGCCGTGAAGGTGAAGTTCGACCAGGCCCGCCACGGCTCGGTGTCGGGTAACTGCGCGCGGATGGCTTCGAGGCCACGACGCTCGTGGTCGAACTCGGACTCGGTGACCGTGGTCCACCGACCGTCCCGCATGCGCTTTACCCCTCCCCGAAAACCCCGTGCCCCGACGAATTCCGCCCCGCGTGCCGCGTGCCTGCCGCCGTGAAGACGAACCGGAAAGGAACGGAGGGCAATCCTAACGGGCTGCCACACTACGGGTGCCGATGTGGCGGAGGTGTTATCTGAGCTGCCGTGTGAGCAGCCGCTGTGCTCGCTACAGGTGCTGCGATGGATGGCCGTAAAACGACCTTGACTGCCGCGAATGCCGTTGGTGCAATGGCACGTTCACCACCGAGAAGGGGGTGGTGGCGCACCGTTCAGCACAAGACGGAAAGACAAACGTGGCACTCGACAGTCTGAAACTCAGCGATGCCCTGGCGGATGTGGCCTCCGGCGCCTTACAGCTCCCCGATTTCCAGCGCGAGTGGAAGTGGGACGACGAGCGGATCAGGGCCCTCATCGCGACCGTGACCCTCGACTACCCGCTTGGCGTCGTGATGGCGCTGCAGATCAACGGCTCGTCCCCGTTCAGGACACGGCCGTTGAAGGGCGCCGAGGACGTGGGCGAGCGGCCGCCCGACCTGCTGCTGCTGGACGGACAGCAGCGTCTGACCTCGCTCTTCCAGGCCCTGCACAGAGATCACCCGGTGGAGACGGTGGATGCCCGGGGCAGGGAACTGAAGCGGTGGTACTACGTCGACATCAACAAGGCCATCGGTCCGCCCGCCGAGCGCGATGACGCGATCGTCTCGGTGTCGGAGGACCGGATCCTGAAGACGGGCTTCAACCGCAGGGAGGTCGTCGATCTCACCACGATCGAGGGAGAATGCGCGGCCGGGTACTTCCCGCTGCACTTCGTCTTCGACACCGAACTTGTGAACGCATGGCACCAGGAGTTCGTGAAGGTCGACAACGAGAACTGGGGCAGGTGGGGCCGGTTCCAGATGCATGTGCTCAGCCGCATGCAGTCATTCCAGGTACCGATGATCAAGCTGGCGGCCACCACGACCATGGACGCGGTGTGCGCCGTGTTCGAACGCGTGAACACGGGCGGTGTGCCGCTGAACGTCTTCGAACTGCTGACGGCCACTTATGCCGGCAATCAGGAGCATGTGGCCGAGGAGGGCGACTACTACAAGTTGCCCGACGTCTGGTGGGACATCAAGAAGGCACTGTGCTCGTCATACTCTGTTTTCGGCCGCATGGAAGCCGGTGTCGAGGACGGGCTGAGCAGCAGCGACTTCCTCCAGGCGGTCGCCCTTGTTCGTACCTGGCAGCGCAAGCGGGAAGAACCTCGCGCCGCGGTCTCCTGCAAGCGACGCGACCTGCTGGAGTTGCCCCTCGCGGACTTCCGCCAGCTCGCCCCGCAGGTGGCGGAGGCGTTCGAGTGGGTGGGAGCCTTCCTGGAGCGGCAGTGCATCGTGCGTGCACCTGACCTGCCGTACCGCACGCAGCTTGTCCCCCTCGCGGCCGTCCGGACCATCCTGGGGGACAGGACCGACACCGAGCTGGCCGACGAACTGCTCACCCAGTGGTACTGGTGCGGTGTGCTCGGTGAGATGTACGGCGGCTCGACGGAGAGCCGCTTCACACGGGACGTGGAGCAACTCGTCGAACGCCTCGGGGGCAGCACGGAGGTGGTTCCGGACACCATCGCGGAGGCGGCCTTCCTGGACGACCGGCTCGACACCCTCACCACGCGCAACAGCGCCGCCTACAAGGGCGTCTACGCGCTCCTGGTCAAGCAGGGTGCCGTCGACTGGTACTTCGCCGAGGCGCCCCTGAACGCCGCACGGCTCGCCGAATACAGCGTGGACGTACGGCAGATCTTTCCGAAGACATGGGTCGACAGGAACCATCCCGCCTACAGCGCGCGAGCGAACTCGATCGTCAACAAGACGCCGCTGTCCCTACGGGCCAGCAAGAGCATGACCGGATCTCCCGCCGGCTACCTCAAGACACTCGCGCTGGAATCGGGCATGCGTGCGGAGTGGTTCGACGACGTCGTCGCGACCCACCTCATCGACTCGCCCCTGCTGCACGCGGGCGACTTTGAGCGCTTCTACGCGAACCGATCGAAACAACTCCTGGAACTCGTGGTGTCCGCCATGGGCAAGCGCACCGTCTTCCGCGACGCGAAGGCCGGGTGAGACGTCTGTGCTCGTCACACCTCCCGAGGAGGAACTGCTGGCGTTGAAAGGCCGGCGGATACCTCTCATGGACTTGCTGGGCCACTTCGGCGTCCGGTTCCGGAACGACCAGGCGATTCTGCACATCGAGCGGGCCTTGAAAGACGTCGCTCTCTCGACCCTGCCGTACTTCGCTACCTGCGGCACGCAGTCCGAGATCCACATCGTGCCCCTGGACACTGCCGGGGTCGACCACACCGCAGGTACGGACGAGGAACAGGAGGACGAGGCAGGGCTGCTGCCCGGCTCCCTGCCTCAGCAGTCGTTCAGGATCGGTGACCTGCCGTGTGCTCACGCCGGTGTCGACTCGGTCAACGCCACCGCGGACCTGACCGAGGCGACGTACATCATGCACACCAGGAACTTCTCGCAGGTTCCGGTGATGGAAGACCGTTACACGGTGACCGGTGTCGTCACGTGGCGCTCGGTGGCGAAGATGTACGCGACGGGTGACGACGTCACGCTGGCCAATGCCCTGGTCGAGGATCCCCCGGTCGTCCACGCCCACGATGACTTCTTCTCCGTGCTCCCGACCATCTGTGCGCACGGGTATGTGTTGGTGAGAGCGAACAACGCCCGCATCAGCGGCATCGTGACGGCCACGGACATCACGGAACGCTTCGACGTCACGGCATGGCCCTTCTTCGTGATCGGCGAAATCGAGTTCCGGCTCCGTAAGTGTCTTGGCGCGAAACTCAACGGGGACGCGATTCGGGCCGTACAGCAGGACGACAGGAGAACAGGGGATATCGCGGACGTCATGTTCGGCCAGTACGTGATGCTTCTCGACGGCGACCAGCGCACCAGACGCGGACACCGCAAAGAGGCGCTGTGCGCTGCCGCCGACCAGAACTGGCAGGCACTTGGCTGGACCGGCGTCAACCGCGTCCAGTTCGTGCACCAGCTCGACCGAGTGCGCAGCATCCGTAACCAGATCGCGCACTTCGATCCGGTACCTCTCTCACCCCAGCGCAGCGAGGAACTGCGCCAGTTCGTCGGTCTGCTGCGCCAGCTGACCTGACTACGGCTGCGATGCGAGGCGCACTACGCACCCGGACCTCGCGTACCTGGAGCGCGCCAGAGGCCTACCCGGTCCGGCCCTGGAATCCGTGGGCCGGCGCGGGCGGCTATCGGCCGCACCCTACGGGGGCCTGGGCGGGGCCTGGGCAGGTGCGGCGCAGCCTGGCGGGAGACCGAAGCGGAAGGGCCCTCACTACGGCCGAGCCGGCGGGGCGCGAGATACAGGAAAGCGCCGGCATGTGCTCACCTTCGGGGGCGAGGGCCGACTCCTGGCGGGTCCTCTGCAAGAACCGCCCCGGAAGCCCTCACACCCGCTCGGTGCCGAAGAGGCCAACGGCAGCCGCACCACCGACGTCACGATCACGGCGACTGGCGACCTCTTGCCGGAAAGGTCCCCATGACGGTCGTCGGCGCGGCGACGGCGACAGCGAACCCCGTGTCAGCCCGCGGCGGGCGAGGGCGTGTCGTCGGCCTTGATGTCGAACTTGATGTTGTCTCCGTCGACAGAGGAAACGGTGACTGTCACACCGAGGGTGCTGCCATCGGACGCCGTGAGTGTGCAACGAGTGCTGTTGCCCTTCTTCCCGACCAGGTTCTCGGGGCAGGTGATGTGCGGCTTGGCCTGACCCGTCGTGGCCGCGAGCCGCTCGGAGACCGTATCGGCCAGCTTTGCCTTGGACACCTTGGGGGCGGGCTTTCCCACGCTGGCCGAGACTGAGCAGCCGGCGAGCAGCGCGCCGGTGGCCACGGCCGCGAGGCCCCATGTTGCTGCGGACAGGCGGGACTTGATCATCGGTGGTTTCCATTCCTGGTATTCGGAGAAACAGGGAGCCAGAAGCACAGGCTTGTCCTGCGGCCAACTCAGGATATGGTGTGAACGGCCCTCATATACTGCGCGTTTCATCTTCAACCAGAGGCTCTTCTCCTCATCACCAAACAATCTCCACTACGGGTGAGCCGCACCAGCCCCGAGCCGGTCTGCTCCACGGGCGGGCCGCAGACGGGGCACAGGTGCTCCTCCGGCGGACCATGATCTCCCCTGCCGTCCCGAACGCCGGAGAACCCTTGGTTCACGGCAGCACATGGCGTCCGCAATAATCACGGTCATGGAGCAATTGGTAGGTGTCTTGGTGAAGGTGCTCTTGATCGCTTTCGTCGTGGGGATGTTCACCCTCGTCATCCGGGTGTTCGTGCGCGGACGCAAGGAGGACGCACGAATCCGGGAGGAGTGGTCTGAGCTCGCACGGGTCGCCACCGAGCGTGGCTGGACATATGAGCAACGTGCGCGAGGGATGGCAACTCAGTACTGCGGTGTGGGCCCCATGCCTGGCAGCGGGTCGAACCTGAGCGCCTGGCACCACATTACGGGCGAGTTTCGTGGCCGCACCTTCGTGTGCTTCGAGCATCGCTACAACAATCCCAATTCGGCCAATCTTGCCGCAGATCGTAAACGGCCCGTCATCGAGGCCGTTTTCATGGTCTCCGCACCGGGTTCCGGGCCGTCCATGGAGATTCTCCGACCGAGCAGGCTGAACGTGCTGCTCGACCGGAGGGCCAGCATGCGGCTCGGCATAACCGAATTCGATGACATGTTTCGAATTGTCACCGATGATGACACCTGGGTCCGAAACGTCCTGACCGACTCCATGGTGTCATTCCTGCTCTCGGACCCACGAGCCAAGGAGTCCCCGCTTCAACTGCGCAACGACGAGTTGTTCACGTGGTACACGGGCACCCTGTCTCCGCGGGCCCTCGAAGAACAGTTGAACTACCTCTGCGATGTGCTCGACCGGATTCCTGCGCAAGCGTGGACCGCCGCCTGAGTGAGGTCGACTGCCTCCTGGCCCGGCGGGTGCACCGGGGCGTGGACGCGCCGTTCAACGGGGCCACTCCGCTCGGCGAGGGGCGCTGGAGCCATGCTGCCGTGCGCTTCCCCGGTCTTCGCGAGGGAGGTGGCCAGCCCGCAGCCCGGCAAGGAGGTCGGAGGTTCGCGACCGGGTCGCGCACGGCAGATCCGCGGCCACATCGACTCCGGATCGTGAATACCCAACCATTCACCTGAACCTCCATCGTCAGTGCGTTCCTCGGTAAGGTCCGCTCATCCGGGTGAAGGGGAGGAACTCGTCCGTATCGATGCGAAGTGGACGGCTGGGATGACGAGACACTAGGCCGGGGGTTTGTCAGCCGGGCGCACGGTCCTGAGGAATGTCTGGAAGTCTCCCACAACATGGTCGAGTTGATTCGGCTTCGCGGTGAGGACGAGCTCGATCACGGCACGCTGTGCCGGATTCTTGACATCCTCCATGCCGAGGTACACCTGGCTCTGGCACAGCTCTACGGGCTCTCCCCGCAGGGTGGTGGAGAGAACGAGATTCTGAACCACCCCCGGGGAATCCGTCAGGCCCGGGATGTCCGGCGTACCCACATCAGATTTCTTGACGATCCGTACGGCTCCTGCCTGCTCCATCCTGGGTACGGACTCGTCGGCGATCTGCGACATGGTGGCGCCGTCGTTGCGCATCTTCCCGGAGACGGTGATGTTTGCGGTGAAACCGCCGTCGATGGAGGCGGGATGGAGTGCGACGAAAGCGACGTCGGGCGCTCCCACCTCGTCCGGCGGCGCCGCCTGCCAGCCGTCCGGCAGCGAAAAGGAAATCTTGATCGGCAACGTGCCCGTCATGGCGGATCACACCTTCCAGTGAACGTCGAGCCAGGCTAGAGCCAGCTGCCGACCGTGTGGTCCCAGGCGCCGCCCACAGCGTCGGCCGCGTCATCGAGCGAGTCGATCATCTTCCCGGGATCGATGCTGATGTTGACGCCGACCTTGCCGCCGAGGCCCAGGCCGGCCCCGGCTTCTCCGCCGATGGTGAACTTGCCACCCTGCATACCCAGATCGACATTGGCCTCTGCGCCCGCACCCGCCCACGCCTCACCGTTCACACCCGCGCCCAGGCCGCCTACGTCAGCGGAGGCTGCCCCGGTGACCTTGCCTCCGGCGAATGCCCCCGCACCGGCGTGCAGTCCGTCCTTGCCGGCGGATACCACCGCCGAGGTGTCGGCCCCTGCAAAGGCCTTGACCTCGCTCTGGGCTCCGATCATGCCGTAGTTCACACTGCCGTTCGCGGATGCCTGCGCCAGGTATGCGGTTCCCGAAGCACCGGCCTGCACTCGTCCGTTCGTGACGCCGGCACCCACAGACCCGTCCACTCCGAGTGTCGCGAGGCCCGCCGCGCCCTTCAACGTGACGCCGTCCACCACCTTCTCGCCAGAGACACCGGCCGACCAGGCGCTGGCGTTCCCCGACCACTCGGCAAGCTTGATGTTCACATCGGTCTTCTTGCCGGGGGTGGCCAAGTCGTCGGACTCGCCTGGCTTGTTCCGGAGGTACCAGTTGCCGTCGGCGTCCTTGCCGAACTCCTTTTGCCTGCGGCGCCAGTGGCTGTCCGCGTCAGTCATCCACTTCGCGTTCTCCTTGGCCCATGCTGTTGGAGAAATGGCGCTCTTGGCGACATTGTGGTCGCTGGCCCATTTCTTGGCATCCACTCCGCTCCTGGTCGCCACGAGCCAGTCGGGGCTGTCCGAGGCGCTCCCAGCAAGATCGTTGAGCCTCTTGGCCAGTGTCTGGGCTTCCTGCTTTAGCTGCTTGCGTGCGGTGCTCAGCAGGTGTTCTGCTCCCTCGTGGTCCCCGCCGTTCCACGTGTCGATCGCCGCCCCGGCCTGCCCCTGAGCCCAGCTCAGTGTGGAGGCATACGACTTGACCGCCTTGGCGGCCCCGGACATCGCGTCGCTCGCGAAGTACCAGTTCTTCTTCTCCTCGGACAACGTTGGCCAGAAAACGTCACTGGCCTGACCGACCCAGCCCTTGATGCGCATGTCTCGCAGGCCGTTTCCAATGCCGTCGAACTTGCTCGACCACTTGTTGAGGGCGTCTTCGAGGTCGTCAAGCTTGCCGACATCTCCCGGGATGAGGCTCTTTGGGTCATTCGTCGACCCGAGTGTGTTTCCCATGTCTGCGGTTGTGTAGTCCCTGCCTCTAGCTCAGAACGGTCTTGACCGACTTCACCGACTGACGGATGGCCTCGTCCGTGTCCTCGTAGTCGCCACTGGCCTTGCCAAGACCCTGCGCCAAGGTCGCCGCACAGTTGGCGAGGAAGGCGGAACCCGACTCCCACGTCGCGCAGAAAGACACCAACGCCGCGGCTGCATCGTCGTCCCCGATTGATGTGGCATATCCGCCCGGACCGCTCAGGTCCACCTTCTTGACGGGTTTGAGGATTTCCAGAATTTCTGTCCCGCCTCTCTTCAGGGCACCTGGACCTACTCCAAGGTCGTGTGACACGGAAGATCCCCCTCTACGTGTTGCAGGCACGCCTGGGCGCCGAATCGGCGTACGTTAACACCTCAAGTGCCACAGACTGCGTTCGTATCGCCTCTTCAAGACATCAGCCAGTCTGCGACTGACCTCCTTGTTTCGCTTGGGTGGCTGAATTGTGCTGACGGCGGTCGCCTGGTGATTTCGGTTACTGGCAGGCCGGTCGGCACGTTGGCTTGTGGGCATGGCGAAGGCCCGATGCTCGGGCCGGATTCTTCAAAATGGCTCATTCGAGAGCGGGAAGGGGTGATTCGCCGGGTCGCATCGCCGGCTGGGGTGGGGAGGCGGGGCGCGTGAGCCGTTCGCGATTTTAAAGCGCCAGGGCAGCGCCTCCCCGATTCGCGGGCTCAGGCTGCGCCGGCCCCAACGAGAAAAACGCGGAAACAGAAGAATGAGAAATCGGGCGCCCGCACCGAAGTGCTTGCACCCGATCTCGGCACCCGGGACGGACAAACGCCGCATAATCGGCGTAACCAGTCCCTTGCTGCGGGTGCCCCCGGCAGGATTCGAACCTGCGCACACGGCTCCGGAGTGATTGTGCCAACAATGGCCTTCCAGTTCCCTTGACCTGCGGTGGAGTCCGCGATGAGTCTTCGGATCCTGCGGCATGTGTCGGAGGTGTGTCGGACAGCGCCGCTTGGGCGAGCCGCGGTGCTAGCGCCCTTGGCCTCTGTTCGAATCCCCATAGGCGCGTACATGACCGTCAGGGTTCGCAGGGCGAGCCTCACGGGCGGTTTCAGATCCTGGATGAGAGTGATCACCTGTCCGTGCGTCGGCTCCTCTTCTGCCGTCCAGGTAGGAAGGGCTGCATGCCAGGGAGGATCATGGAATCGACGCTTTTTGGTCGCCAGGAGGGTGACCCCAGTCCGTCACGTGAAGGCCTACCTCTGATAGGACTCGTCCACTGATGCCAAGCTGCTGAAAAGGGGACCCACCGTGTTTCCTAAGCCAGATGCGGCGCCGTCTTTTCTCTTTTTCTGGTAACAGGGACCAGTCATCGAGGTCAAGACCCGAACTTTCTTCGATGTGCAACTTACGGTGTGTAAGTATGTATCCGATTTCTGCCGGATTCTTACTGAGTCGGATCAACAGCCATGCGACCTCGACTGTCATTCCTGCTTTCTGGTTCTGGGTGAAACGGTGGGCCTGCCATTGCGTGATCGGAGATAGGATCCATCGCTTGTGTATGAGATGCATAGGACCCAGGCCTCTTCACGGAGTGAATCAATTTTGGAAACTTCTAGACTGTTCCGTCGCGGCCTTCGTGCGGCTGGTCGAGCTGCTGCTGTCTCTTCCGTTGTTCCACACGCAAGGACTCAACTTCCTTAGTGAGCTTCGCCAGGTTTGCGCCTTCTTCATCTGTGTATGGAGGAATTCCCAGCTCGAATGCATTTGCCTGCTGCTCGATCGCGTCTGCGGTCTGCTGCAAGTAGAAACTGCGTTCGCGATATTTGAAGTAGCCAGTGAATCCGGCGGACACCCCAACCATGAAGCTCAGTCCTACCGTCACCCACTTGAGGTATGAGGGTGTATCCGCCAAGCTTGCTGCTGTGGTGGTTCCGAGGGATCCGATGATGATGATGGACTGAAACATGTTGTGTATGCGCCGGTAGTGCTGGGCTTCAGTTCGAAGGTTCTCAAGTTCGCGAGGGAGCGAGTCTTTGTAAGAAAACTGACGCTGATCGACTGGAACGCCAAGTGCCTTCGCGTGAAGAATGCGACGTTCTTCTGCTATCTCCAGATCAAGCTCTAGTTGCCGGACGGACTTCCATGTTTCTTTTTGGTTCTTGCGGTTGTTTTCCAACACTGCGAGGACCCAGAAGGTGATGCCGCAAGCGATAGTCAGAGGGACGGCTATCGTATTTACTCTGGCGAGATCCACAGTGCGCCACGTCGATGCGGTGGCGACGTAAATTCCCACAAGGCCGCATGCGGCAGTTAGTCCGCTAGTCCATAGGGTGCGTTGCTGTAACTTCCGTGTTCTGATCTTACTCTGAAGCTCAAGAATATCCTTCTTGTGCTTCAGTAGCTGCTCAGTGGGGCCGCTCGCAGATTCGACCGGACCTGCCATACCCCCGCCCCCAGCGCTCAAGTTACGACTGCGCCGATCATACGAGTCTCAGGGAGGGCCCAGGCGCTTCTGTAGGCCGCTAGGGAGATCATTGGCAATATGACTAGATGTAGATGGTCTAATGCCGGCAGTATTCGAACATCCGATCAAACGGATGGACCTCGCTGTGTGCCCCCAGACATGACCCTTCAGCGTAGTGCGCTGAAGCTATTGAGGGTTGGCGGTCGAACTGGCCAGGCGGGAGCAGATGTTGTCTTGAAGTGGAAGGGGGGATTTGGACAGCTGCTAACGGTGTTGGGTAAGCTCCATCACCGCTCCTGCCTCGTTGATTGCCTTCTCTAACCAGCGGTATCAGCAGTCGCTGTAGAAATTGGCCAGATTTTTTGTCGAGTGGACGTTGGGTCATGTCGGATCGAACATGCAGTTCAGTCCCGACGGGTGACCTTTGGTGTTCGGCGCGTTCCTGTATCTCTGGCGAAGACTGGATCTAGTCTGGGATATTTTCGATCTTGAGCGGTGGCATGCCGCTGTGTACGCGGTACGGGCGTCGGTGGGGCTGGGGAGGATACGAGGGAGGGGGCCAGCCCCCGCCTGGGGCCGCCGCCCGCCTGGTTGCCGGCGGAGCTCTCTACGGTGGGAGTAGCTGCGCAGCTCAGTTTGCAGGCAGCCCTGCTGAAAAATCGTGGGGTAAAGGGACGGGCTTGGCTCACGTGATCAGGTCCAAGACCTTCGGCAGGTGGTCGGATGCGGTGCGGGCCTCATCCGTGTCCACTGTCCAGTACTCCTCGATGTCGTCAGCCAGCTCGGCGCCGACGAGGATGTGGTCGAGGGTCTGCGGCTCTGGTTCGTTGTCGTAGTAGTGCCCGGTCGTCGGGGCGGGTTTGAGGCCCAGGTACACGCCGGGGTCGACGTAGCCGGCGTTGAGGAGGTTGGCTGTGCAACGGCGGTCGGCCGGGCCGTAGGTGCCGTCGGGAAGGACGCGCCGGTACCTGCTGTGGAGATTCCGCGGGATGTTGGACCAGTTCGGCTCGGGGGCCGTGGGCACATCGGCGTTGAGGTCGCCCATCAGGATGGTTCGGCCCTGTGCCTTATCGGTGAACCACCTGGACTCGTCGAGCCGTCGTTCTCCGTCGGTCCAGGTGAGGTGCGTTGCATGGACCAGGTATTCCTTGTCCTGGTCGTCGCGGTCGACCAGTAGGGCTCGAATGGCGCCGTGGTGGAGGGCGCCGTGCCCCAGTTGGGTGGTGCCGCTGATCACCCGCAGCCGCTCGGGCCGGTACAGCAAGGCCGTGAAGTTTGGGCTGGTCATGCCTGTGTACCGCTGGGTCTGTACGACGCCGAAGACGGCCAGCTTGAGTTCGTTGGCGAGCCAGTGCAGCCGCCAGAAGTCTCCCTCGTCCCAGTGGGTGCACTCAGGGAGTGCGAGTACGTCCACCTCCAGGGGGCGCAGGATCTCGACCTGCGTTCCGCGGCGGTCCTCACACCGGGTGGTGTCTATCCCGCCGTTCAAGAGGTTGTAAGCGCAGTAGCGAATCACAGACATGGATGTCTCCAAGCTGAATAGATGGGGCCCCGCCGAGCCGCAGGTAAGGTCTGCGGCTCGGCGGGGCGGGGTCACGGGCTCGGGGGATGGCCGGGGCCCCTGGCTGCCGACTTGGTACGGCAGCCGGGAGGCCGGGCGGCGCAGTCGCCCGGCGGGGTTCCACTCGCCTACTGGCCGTCTTTCTTCTTCTTGGCCTTGTTCTGTCGGATCTGGCGATCGGCTGCGGCGTTGTGCTTCTGGATTCCGAAGCGGGCGGCAGGGCCGCCGGGGTCGCCCTCGTAGTCCGCTGCCGCGTCCTGTGCGTGCGCCTGTTTGTCCGCCCGCCACGCCGCCGAACCCTGTGGATCCTGTTGCTGGTCTTTCGCCTTCTTGGGGTTGATCAATCCCATACGGTCTCGTCCGTCTTCCGTGGTCGTGCTGGAGGTTGGTTCCCCGGCGGAGCCCGAGGTTTCGGCGGGCCCCGCCGTGTTGTTCGCGGTCGCCCGTGAAGGCACGGCCGCGCATCCCGCGGTCCGGCGGCGTAACCAGCCGAAGCGCGGGGACTTGAGTGGCCCACCCCGAGAGGTCCCCACCCCGGGGGCGGGCCGGCCCTGGCCCGCTGCGCCGTCCGCGCCATGGGAGGCGGCTGTTCAGCGGGCTGGGCAGTCTCAGGCGGGCTCCAGCCGGAACGACTCCCGGCACTGTGCGCAGGCATAGACGGCGGCGCCGGGCCCGGATGCCTGCTCGATCACGGTGATGAGCACGCCCGTCGTGGTCTCCCCCCGGTGCCACGCGCACCACGTCGTAGGAGCCGCGGGGGGCCGGGCCGGCTGGTCCTCGTACACGTCAGACCGCCGCCAGGGCTACGGTCGGCCGGTGCGGGGCGATGGCCTGCCCGTCGGGGAGTAGTTCGCCGGTGTCCTCGAAGAGCAGGACGCCATTGCACAGCAGGGTCCAGCCTTGTTCGGGGTGGGGGGCCATCGGGTGGGCGGCCTCCCGATCCGGCGCGTGGGCGGGTGGACACGGCGGCTGGTGCGGACACGTCGCGGGCAACATGCTCATGACCTTTCAGGTGGTGGGGGCGGGCTACCTGGAGAGCAGGGCGCGGGCGAGGTGGAGAACGACCCATCCGGCGACGATGACCGTGAAAGTGCCGATGATCAGGACCTGAGCGATGCCGAAGCTGGTGCGCTCCACAAGTTCCTCGTCCGCGCGGCACAGAGTGCGTAGTGGATGCCGCCTGGTGGCTCGAAAGACCCGCAGCCACAGAGGCCGCTTCCGTCGGTGGCCGGGTGAGCGCGGCGTGGTACTCACGCTGGCTCCCCGGTGCGCGCGTCGGTCAGCGCCTGGTATTGGTCGCAGAGCTGTTTCAGCTCCTGGGCGAGACTGCGTGCGTGCCGCGTCGCGGACACCAGGCCGGATCCTGGAGAAGCTGCCAAGCACACGCGGGCTTCGTCGATGGCCAGCAGTGCGGAGGCCCGAGCAGTGTCGCTCTCGGGGCACGTCCGAGCGGCGTCGCCAAGCAGGTGGATCAGCGCTTGGAGGTGGCCGCCCAAGAGCCACAATGTGTCCCGCAGGTCGTCATGGCGTGGCAGTCCGGTGTCCCAGGCGAGGACGTTGGCGGCTGTCGTCCGGATGGATTCGATGTATGCCGGCGCTTCCGTGAGTCCTGCGGCAAGCGCCGCCCGTAGTTCCTGTGCGCTCGTCAGACGAATGGCTAGGCTCGTCCCCGGAGGGACAAGCCAGTACGGTCCTGGCGGGGCCTGCCGGCTGGGCGGGGGGAGGACAACGCTCGCCGTGGCGCCGAGCGCGATGGTGTGGGGTACATGCCAGTCCGCCGCGGAACCGGGTGCGACGAAGAAGTACAAAACTGGGTTGCTCGGCGTGGGATCCACCAGGACGCTTCCCGACTTCAGCCTCTTGAGAGCCTGGAGCGCGGGGAAGCGGCTGACCCTGATGGCGTCCCATTCGACGCCAGCGGGCGCGATGAGGGTGCCGTTAGGCCCGGCCACAGCCCTTTCTCTCGGCATGCTCTTGGTCCCGTCTCTCGCTGTTGGGAGCGTTGACGGTAGGAGCAATCCGGGAGGATGACCGGAACTCTCAGTTCGGGTGAACCGCGGGTTCGGGTCAGAGGTAGCCGAGCCGTTCGGCGAGGCCCGTGACCTGCGGGCGGTAGGTCGGGCGGACTCGGCGTAGGAGGCCGCCCACCAGTTCGGCAGCGGTCCGGCTGCGGGCCATGTCCTCGCTGCTCAGTTCTTCCAACGCAAGCAGGTGCACGAGAACCGCGGCATCGTCGCGGCGCAGGTCGTAGCAGCGTGCGACCTCCAGCGTGAAGGTCCACTGCCGCTCGCGGCTGGGCAACTGGCTGATGTCGACATGGTCAGCGACTCGTAAGCCCTCCGCGCTCTCGCCTGCCAGCATCTCGATACTCAAGGCGTGCAGGTGCACGTTGGTGGGGCCGAAGACAGTCCACATCGTGTTCCCCTCGCCAGCTTGCTTGCTGAGGGGGAGGACGTGCTTTTCAAGTCTTGCCCGCGCGTCCCACCATCGGTGGCGGCGCGCGTCCGCGACGACGGAGACAAGCTCCAGGGCGCCCTTCAACGCGGTCACTTCCGACGTTGCCGGGGCCTTCTTCAACTGCTCGACGGCACGTTCAGCGACATCGGCCGCCTCGTCGGCGCCGTCTTCCTGAGAGAGCAGGACATGGCCGAGGTTCCACTGTGCGGCGGCGATCCGTACGGGGTCGTCGGCGTCCTCGGCGGCGCGCGTTGCTCGGTCTGCCGCCATCAGAGCGAGGTCGAGCCGACCCGTCCGGCGGCAGTACGAGCGGAGCAGTCCGTACAGGTCGGCGGCAGCGCGGTGAACCTCGCGCAGGTCAGTGCTGTCGGATGCCCGGCGGTGTGCGCGAACAGCGTGCTCCGTGTCGGCGATGAGCTGTGGGAGCGCGGTCTGTGCTTCTGTGAAACGCGTTTCGCTGGTCTGCCAGATGCGCCACGCGTCTTCCACCCGCTCACGCAGGGAGACCGCCGTAGCGGGGCCGGCACTGACCGGCGGGCCGTACCCCATCAGGGCGTGCGCAACGTCTGGCGAGATGGTGAGAGCGGCCGAAGATCCGGGATCGGCGGCAGTCTCACTCAGGAGCGCGGCGAGCGGCACACCAAGCTCCGCTGCGATGGCGGCAAGAACGTCAAGCGACGGGACTGCCTTGCCGTTCTCGATCTGGGACAGATACCGCTCGGTGATGCCGCACAGACCGGCAATTGCGGACTGTTTCCGGTTCCCGTTCTTGAGCCGGTAGTACCGGATGCGCTCACCGACTGGGAGCCTCGGCGAGGTCATGTGTGCATGTCCTGTTCTGCTAGGCGCGTACCGTCAGCGTAGGACGATCGTCACGGCTACGGGTACGGTCCGTAGACGACAGCATGACATTTTGTTACGGCGTGAGCTTGGGGGCCATGTGGCGCGGCTGGTTCTGTGGGACATCGACCACACGCTGATCGACACCCGCGGTGTGGGGAGGGAACTGTCTGCCGCCGCCTTTGAGGAGGCGACCGGCCAGCGCATGCTTCAACAGGCCGCCGTCGATGGCGTCACAGAGCCTGTCATCTTCCGCGAGACGGCGAAGCTGCATGGGTTGGAGACCACCCGGGCCGACTTCGAGAGGTTCGCTGCGGCCCTCGCACACCAGCACGTTGTGCACGCCGCGGACCTCCGAGAGCGGGGCCATGCCCTGCCTGGTGCGGCGGCCGTACTCGATGCTCTGGCCGAGTCTGGCGCGCGGCAGACGGTAGTCACGGGCAACATCCGTGCGGTAGCCGAGATCAAGCTAGGCGTGTTCGGCCTCGATCGGCAGATCGATTGGGACGGCGGGGCATACGGCGAAGATGCGGATTTGCGGCCGGGCCTGGTGCGGGCTGCGCTGCAACGGTCGTCTGCATCGCCCGCCGCGGCGGTGGTCATCGGTGATACGCCTGCGGACGTGGAAGGCGCGCTGAGTACGGGGGTGCGCGTGATCGCGGTGGCCACTGGACGGAGCGGTGAGGAGGTACTCACCGCCGCCGGAGCGTCCGAGGTCTTGCCCGACCTCCGCGAGACGGCGCTTGTGCTGAAAGCGGTTCTCGGGCAAGACATTTGATCCGGGCTCCGTGCGATCGAGCCTTATGGGTTGATCAGGTGCTTATTTGAGAGGCGGGCATCGGTGGCCAGTTCCGGGAGTTCCGAGACCTCTACTCCCGCATTCCTCAACATCTCAACCCCGGTGCAGTCGGCAACGAACAAATCCGGTTCTTGCCAAGCGATAACCACGCGCCGCAATCCAGCCTGCAAGACGAGTTGAGTACAGGGCAGAGGCCGCGACTTCCTCTGGGTGCATGGTTCTAGAGTGCTATAGATCGTGGCACCGGAGAGTCGGGGGTCGTCCGCCGGGAGCTTCGCCAGGGCGGATTCCTCCGCGTGGACATGGCTGTCTGTCTCGCGCGAGTAGCCCGTAGCGATTTCCTTGCCTTCCGCGTCGATGATGACCGCGCCCACCGAGAAGGCGGTTTCGCTGGGTGGGCAGAGACGGGAAAGCTCAATGGCCTTCCGCATCCACCGCAGGTCGTCTTCGTGGCTCATGCGTTGCTCTCCTTCTTCGGCAGGTAGCGGAGGAGTACTACGTCCCCGATGGTGCGGGCCTCGGCGAGCTGCATGCGCCTCGTGGAGCCTCCCGGATAGGACGCAGGGCCGAGGAAGCGCGGGGCGGCCTCCTCGCCCACGAGGAGGGGCGCAATGGCGAGGTGGATTTCGTCGGCGAGGCCCTGCGAAAGAAATGCCGTGTGGATACGGCCGCCGCCTTCCACCATCAGGCGTCCTATGCCTCGCTTTCCCAGATCGTCTAGCACGGCACCGAAAGAGATCTCCGGTCCTGTCGAGACGACGTCGGCCAGGCCGGAAAGCCGGTCGCGTAGCTTGTCCACGGCCGCGTCCGTCGTGTAGGCGACCTTGTCCCCACCGTGGTGCCAGAATTTCAGGTCGGGGTCCAGGTCGCCGCTTGCCGATATGGTGACCTTCAAGGGATATTCGGGTTTCCCAGCCGCTATCCGTGCGTTTCTCCGCTCGGCGCTGTTCACCAGCAGGCGAGGGTTGTCCGCGCGTATCGTGCCGGCGCCGATCAGAATGGCGTCCGAATCCGCCCGCACTTGGTCCACGCGGTCGAAGTCTTCGCTGTTGCTCAGTAGCAGCCGCGAGGGGCTGGTGTCGTCTATGTGGCCGTCCACAGAGGTGGCGACGCTCAACAGGACGTACGGACGGGGCACGTTGGCTTTTCCCTTCACCGGGGAGAGGAGATACGGGCAGGGGCTATGCCTGGCGGAGGACAGCGTCTCTCATGGCGTCCTTGAATTCGGCCACGGGGATGACCGTATGCCATGCGCCCAGGTCAGCGTCCAAGCGCGCCAGCTCGCGCGTAATCCGTCCTGAGCCTGTTTCCACGCCGATGTGCAGGGCCTGCATGCCCTTGACTGCTGCCTCCTCGGCTTCCCCAGCACCGGCAAGGGCTACCGCCTCACGTGCGAGGTAGACGCCCCTGTCGCGGTGGAAACCGGCGGGGAGCTGGACGATGGCCTTGCGGAAGCCGTCGGCAGCGGCCCGGTACTCGCCCAGAACGCTGAGGCTCTGGGCGCGGTGTACTTCGATGTAGGCCTCGTCGAGCCATATGGCCCACGGTGACTCGGGGTTCGGGTTCATGGCCTCCCGCAACTCGTGTGCGTGGCCATAGGCCCGGCGGCTGGCTTCGGTGTCGCCACGCAGGGCGTGGCCGTGACCGGCGAAGGTGGCCGCCATTGCGGCGATCCGACTGCCCGGTGGTGCCATGCCTTCCGCGGCCTCCGCCACGTCCACGGCTTCGGCCGGGTCCAGCATGTCTCCGGCTATCTGGCTCCGCCGAGCCAGGACGTACGTGGTCAGCTCCGGGTCACCCGCCATGTGCGAGAACTCCAGGGCCTCGCGGGTCCAGTGCTGCGCGGCACGCAGGTTCCCCGCGTCCTGGTGGAACCAGCCCGCCAGCTCGGCGTACTGCGTCTGAACCTGGAGGAGGCGGCGGCGATCCGAGCCGCGAGCGTCGTTGCGGAGAACCTTCATGGCGGCCAACTGGCGTTCCACGATGGGGATGCTCTGGAACGGGCCGAACAGGTTGTCGTTGTCGATGAGTACGCGGTGGGTGGCCTGCAAGTGCTCGATCGGGTCCATGTCCGGCAGCGCTCCAGGAGGCGGCGTGTGGGCTGCGGCGGTGGAGGGATCGAGGAGAGCGGCGGATGCCGCGGCGGCGCCGAGACCACCGAGCAACTGCCGGCGTGAGATCGACACGAAGATGATCCTTCCGTCATCGGTTCGGGCGGGGACGGAAATCCCCTCCGATGACGGTGCCTGAATGCCCGAATCGTCTGCCAGGGACACAGGGTCATTGGACACATGGGCCGCCGGATTGGACACATGGACACGTCCTCCGGGGCCGGACACATCCTCCTCCTCGTGTGTGCGGCGGTACGCCTCGATGAGCAGGCCTTCGGCGTTCAGCGCGCGGTCGTAGGCCGTCACCAGGTCGGCGGACGCGGCCTGTTCGCCGCGTTCCACACGGGCCATGTAGCTGGGGGTGAACGCGATCTGAGCGCCCAGCTTGCCGAGTGAGAGACCCCTGTGCGTACGCCAGTTGCGCATTTCGGCGCCGAGATAGTGCTGAGGGCTGGCGTGTGGCGTCAGAGCCCTTGGTTTCTGCCCCACAGCCGCCTCCTCACGTGTCCTATGTGCCCTGTTCGAGCGGCCACATGGACAGCCTTTTGAAGCGTCCGTCACCGCCGTACAACGGAGTCACAAGCCGAGGTCAGCCTAACGAGGCGGACCGCGAGACCACGAGGGGGTGAGACCAAGTGTCGAAGAACTTCGGCCGGTTGACTGCGCCTCGGCGGCGCAGGACGGCTCTACTGGTCCGGGCCGGCGGGCGGAGCCTCTCCGGCTTCCAGCCTGGCCACCCGGTCGGACAGTTCGGCGAGCCGTGCTGTCACGCGCTCGACCTGGTCCTGAAGCTCACGGAGGCCCAGGGCGCTTTGCTGGGCGCTGGGCGCGTTGCTCGCCGCGTCACGGACGAAGGTGCCGCTGCCCTGCCGGGTGTCGACAAGGCCCTCGTCGCGAAGCTGAGCGTACGCGCCCTGCACCGTCATCGTCGCGACCCGGAGTTTCTTCGCGAGGCTGCGCGCCGACGGGAGCTGCCGCAGGGGTGCAAGGCTGCCGTTCGCGATCTCCTGCCGGTAGTACGCGGCGATGTCCCTGGCCGTAGGGGGTGTGTCAGCGCTCCAGTCCACCCCTAGAGGCTAACCGAACTAGGTCAATCCAACCTCCCTACGTGGAACCCCTTGCGACAGAAGATTGACCTAGGTCATTCTGGCGACGGCGGCACTCCCGACCACACGACGCCCGCCGTTCACCGTCCCAACCGAGAACCAGGAGCTATCCGACATGAGGCACTTCATCGGCCATCGCGAGATTGTCACCGGGGACGACACCCTTCGGTTCGCGCTCGATCTCTGGCTCGGCCCTGGCGACGAGACCCCGGAGGAGCGCGCGGCACGGCTCGACGCAGGACGCCAGATCCTTGCCGACGACCCCGACCTGTTCGACCGGGCCATGCACCTCGTCACCGAGGTTCTGGACCACGTCGCGACGGACGTACTGGACCGGGCCCACCTGACCGCCACGCGCGAGGTGACCGCCGCGTGAACAGGAAAGCGAAGACGTTCCTGGTGGTCGCCCTCGTCGGCGTGGTCGGCATGGCCTTCCGCGTCTCATGGAACGCCCTGCGGGATGTGGCGGGCACGGTGGGCGCAGACGACGCCGCAGCCGCGCTCTACCCCTTCGTGGTGGACGGGCTCATGGCCCTGGCGCTGGTGGCGACGCTGGCGCTCACGGGACGGGATCGCCGGTTCGCCCTGCGGGTCCTGGCCGGGTACACGCTCGCCTCGCTCTCGCTCAACTACGTGCACGGACTCGTGCCGGCCATGCGGACCGGCCAGCGCATGTACATGGCCGACTGGGCTCCGGCGAATTACGTGCTCGTGCTGTTGGCCACCTCGCTGCCGGTCGGCGCCATCTACTTCGGATCGGACCTGGTCGCCAAGGTGCTGCACCACCATCACGAGCCAGTGCCGGACGCGGCGTACGGCGACGGCCGTACGGAGGGCGTACGGCTCGCGTCGGACGGCGGTCAGGCGGTCTCCGAGGGTGCCGGGCCGGACCGTACACCGGAGTCCACGGGCCTCCCGGTGTACGGGGTACCTGCCCAGGTCAGCGGGCGTACGCCCGCCTCCGGGGCAGGCGAGCGTACGAGTGACGTACAGCGTCCCCGTACGCCCGTACGCCCCACACAGAGCAAGTCCTTCGACGAGGCGGAGTTGGAGCGCACGCGGCAGCGCGCAGAGCAGACGTACGCCGAGTCACTGACCGCCGGATCCCCGATCGGGCCGGCCGCGCTAGGCCGGGCGTTCGGGTTCAGCGAGGGGTGGGGCCGCAAGCGCATCAAGGCCGTGGAAGCCCGCCGCGCCGAGCCTGCCCGTCAGAAGCCACCCACCGTGAGCGCCGTTGCCCACGGCTGATCACACATCGCCAACACGGGGCCCGGCCCTCAGCCGGCCAAAGCGACAGCCGGGCCCCGTACCTCCCATCACGGAAGGAACGTCAGTGAATCACGACGACGACAACGGGCAGGAACGAGAGTTCTTCGCGCGTCTGGAAAAGGAGATGGCCGCCGGGCCAGGCGATTCAGCGGCCGATGTGACCAAGACCCCTCCTGGGCGCCGGCAGAACGCGAGCGGGCCCGATGGCGCCTCCGCTCTCCCGAGTGCCCCTGACGAGCGCCCCACCCAGGTGGACATGCCGAGGCGCGGCTCGAAGTCGGGTCGCCTTGCGCGCATGCGAGACGCCAGGCGGATGCAGGTCCGCCCGGACTGGATGCGGTCCCGAGCCGGTTTCATGGACGGTGCCGCGTGGTCGGCCGGGTACGTGGGGCACATCGCGGCCTACCACGCCCTCCGTTCACCGATCTACGTCGCCCGCCTCGTCTACCGGGCTCCCCGTGGTGCCTTCCGAGCGTTGGCCGGCTTCGGTCGCTGGGTGAGGGACGCAGAGAGCCTGCCGCTGCGGGAAGCCGAGGCCAGGCGCGAGAACACCGGTGAGTGGCTGCGCCTGTCCCGTCAGCGTGACCGGCGGGTGAGGTGGCGCGGGTTCTGCACGGTTGCGGCCCTGCCGTTCGCGCTGGCCCTTGCGATCCATCTGGCGTTCTTCGAGCCGAGCCCCGTCCAGGCCGCTGCCGTGGCGCTGGCCGTGGTCGTGTTCGGCGTGGTGGGCGCCCCTGCGGACCGTCCCTTGGCCTCCCGCGCCGTCATCAAGCCCCGGGACAACAAGCTGACGAGTGACATCGTCGTCCGGGCCATGGCCTCCATCGGCATCAGCCAGATCACCAACGAGGTGAACAAGGGGCGGGACGGCATCCGCTTCGTGTCCCCGATCGTCCGGGAGGGACCGGGCTGGCGAGCGGACATCGACCTTCCCTTGGGCGTGACGGTGGCGGACGTGATCGAACGGCGCAGCCGGCTCGCTTCCGGCCTTCGGCGTCCGATCGGGTGCGTGTGGCCGGAGGGCGACCCAGACGAGCACGAGGGACGTCTTGTCCTCTGGGTGGGGGACCGGGACCTGTCCAAGACCGGAAACGTCAAGTGGCAGCTCGTGAACGCCGCGCGCCACGACATCTTCCGTCGCAACCCGTTCGGCATCGACCCGCGGGGCCGGGCTCAGACGGTGCCGATGATCCAGCACAACATCCTGCTCGGCTCGCTGCCGGGCCAGGGCAAGACCGGTGCCGTCCGCGTGCTGGTCTGCGGCGCCGCGCTGGATCCCACGGTGGAACTGTGGCTCCACGAGCTGAAGGGCACGGGCGACCTGGACGCCCTGGAGGAGTGCTCGCACCGCTTTGTGTCCGGCATGGATGACGACTCGATCGGCTATGCGGCCCGGTCGTTGAGCATGCTGCGGGACGAGGTCATGCGCCGTGCGGGAGTCATCAAGAAACTGCCCCGGGACCTGTGCCCCGACAAGCGCGTCACCCGCGAGATCGCCGACAAGCGGTCACTGAAGCTGTGGCCACTGGTAGCCGTCTTCGACGAGTGCCAGAACCTCTTTTCCCACCCGGTGTACGGCAAGCAGGCGGGGGAGGACGCCGAGTTCATCATCAAGCTCGGCCGCGCCCTCGGCGTCACTCTCGTACTGGCCACGCAGCGCCCCGACAAGGACAGCCTGCCGACCGGCGTCAGCGGCAACGTGTCCATCCGCTTCTGCCTGAAGGTCGCCGGCCAGGTCGAGAACGACATGATCCTCGGCACCTCGGCCTACAAGAACGGCATCCGCGCGACGATCTTCCGTCCCGAGACCGACGCCGGCAACGGCTACCTCGTCGGTGCCACGACGACTGCGACCGTCGTCCGCGTCGCCTACCTGGACGTGCCGGCCACGGAAAAGATCGCCGAGCGGGCGCGGCGGCTGCGGCAGGCGGCAGGGACGCTTTCCGGGCACGCGCTCGGCGAGGAACTGCGCGGCACTCGTGGCCCGAGTTATGACCTGTTGGCCGATGTCCTCGCGGTCGTCCCCGAGGACGAGCAGCGCGTGTGGAACGAGCGCGTGGCCACCCGGCTCGGCGAGCTGCGTCCGGAGGTCTACGGCGGCTGGCGGGGCGAGAACGTGACCGCCGCGCTCAAGCCGTACGGCGTCAGGGCTCGCGACGTGGCCGGACTCACCGACGACGGCACCCGCACCACACGGCGCGGCATCGTCCGCGACCACATCGTCAAGGCATTGGCGGAGCGTGACGAAAAGCGGGACGCCGCATAGCCGTCCCGGACCGCTGCCGGTAGCACGCCGCCCTGCTACCGGTAGCACCTCCGCTAGCAACCCATCACGCCGCTACCAGTGCCGTAGCGCGTAGCAGCCCCATGCCTCGAACACCGAAAACCTGCCCTGGGAGGGCTCCATGCCCCATGCGCTGACCGCTATACCCGGCCTCATCTTCATCACTCTGGGTTACGCGGCTCTATGTGCCGTCTCGCCCTTCGGGACCTGCCGCAAGTGCAACGGCTTCGGCCACCAGATCCGGCAGAGCCGCGTCACCGGCCGGCTCAAGCCGGGCCGCGTCTGCCGGAGCTGCCACGGCTACGGCCGCCGCATCCGCATCGGCCGCTGGCTCTACAACCGCGTCGCCGGCTTCCACCGCGACGGAACCCGCTGACCTGTCAGGAGACACAGCATGACCTTGACCATTTCCCTGGTCCTCATCCTCGGCGTCTTCGCCGCCGCTTTGCTGAAGTTCCGCGCCGTCGGCTTCGGCGCGTTCGTCCTCATCGCTCTTTTCGGCTTCTACCTCGCCGAGACGGGTGCCGCCGACTCGATCAACGAGTTCATGACCGCCGTTGCCAACGCCGTCGGTCACGTCGGCGACTGAAGGAGTCCGCAACATGAACGACTTCCCCCTCGCCTTCCTGGCACCGGAGATCGCGTACGCGGACGCCCCCAGCATCGTCAGCGAGATCGGGTGGATTGCCGCAACGGCAAACGATCCCGACCGCCGGCCGATGGAGCGGGAGTTCTGGCTTCGTAAAGCCGCCGTCCTGGACCGCATCGCTGTGTATGAAGCCGAGACCTACGGGCTCGCGTCCGCAGCAGAAGCCGGACAGGTGGCGGAGCTGGCCGCCTGCCGACTGGCCGAACTCGACTACGGAGACCGGGCGGACACAACATTCGGCCCGCCTCGGACATGTGGGGACCAGCCCCGCCGGCAGTACGTCCGCCTGGCGTACCTGACCTGGCGCACCACCTGATCACGCCCGGAGGCGGCGGCACTCCCGACCAAGAAAGCCCGCCGCCTCCGGCTCTCCCGTCCCAACCAAGAAACAGGAGGCTCCCAGGATGCCATCCGGGCCCTTCGCATCCCCGAACAATGACGACATCCGGCCGTTCCCCGGGCGCGGCGAACGTGGCGGACCACCCGTCGACCTCGAAGCCGAAGCTGCCGTACTCGGCGCCATGATGCTCTCCGCGGCCGTCATCACCGAAGTTCGCGCCGTGCTGACGCCCGCCGACTACTACCAGCCGGCTCACGAGACCATCCACCGCACCGTCGTCGCCCTCCACCAGGAGGGAACCCCTGCCGACCCCATCACCGTGACGCACGCTCTCGACCGTGCCGGCGACCTGCGGCGAGTCGGCGGCCCCGCGTACGTACACCGTCTCGTCCAGGCCGTGCCCACCGCGGCGCACGCCGCGCACTACGCCGAGATCGTGCACGAGCTGGCCGAGCGCCGCCGACTGATGGAAGTCGGCACGAGACTCGTCCAAGCCGCTGCCGCGCCGGACGCCACCACCGCGGACGTACGCGAGGCCCTGGCGCTCGGTGAGGAGAACGTTCCCGAGCGATGGCAGGCCCCCATCCCGCTGAGTACGAAGCCCACCCTTCCGGCATTCCCGCTGCACGCCTTCCCCGCGTGGCTGGCCGACTTCTGCGGCGCCCTCGCCGAAGAGACGCAGACCCCCGTGGACGTGGCGGCAGCCCTCGGGCTGAGCGTGCTGGCGACGGCCGCGGGCGGTCGCACCGTGGTCCGCGTGCGCGGGCGGTGGCACGAGCCGACCAACCTCTACGTCGTCGTGGCCCTGCCGCCCGCCAACCGCAAGTCGGCGGTCTTCGCCGCGATGACCGGTCCTCTCTACGCCGCGGAGAAGACCCTCGTCGAGACCGCCGCCGCACGCATCGTCGAAGCCGAGCTGACGCGCAGGGTGGCGCAGGAGGTGGCGGACAAGGCCGCCGCGAAGGCCGCGGGCGCCGACGGCCCCGAGCGTGACGCCCTCGTGGCGGAAGCCGTCGACCTTGCCCAGCACGCCGCCGGTCTGGAGGTCCCGGCCAAGCCTCGTCTGCTGGCCGACGACTCCACGCCTGAGACCGTGACGTCCCTCATGGCCGAGCAAGGCGGACGTCTGGCCGTCATGAGCGCCGAGGGAGGCATTTTCGACATCATCGCCGGCCGCTACTCCGGCAGCCCGAACCTGGAGGTCTTCCTCAAAGGACACGCGGGTGACCGGCTGCGCGTGGACCGCCGCAACCGCGAGGAGTTCATGGAGGCGCCCGCGCTGACCATGGGCCTGGCCGTTCAGCCCTCCGTCCTGGAGGACATCGGCAAGAACCGCGGCTTCGACGGTCGCGGACTCCTCGCCCGGTTCTTGTACGCCCTGCCGACGTCCCTCGTGGGCTACCGGCAGATCAACCCGGCGGCCGTCCCGGAAACCGTGGCCGCCGCATATGAGCGCGACGTCACGTCCCTGACGCTCTCCCTCGCCGACCTCAGCCAGCCTCTCGTCCTCCAGCTCTCACCGGCCGCCAACGAAACCCTGATGGCCTACGAGCACCGCATCGAGCCGCAGCTTCGGGCCAGGGGCGGCAGGCTCGGTCACGTCGCCAAGTGGGCGGGCAAACTGATCGGTACGACGGCACGGATCGCCGGACTCCTGCACCTGGCCGCCCACCTTCAGGACGGCTACGGCCGCCCCGTCGACGCGGACACCATGACGGCCGCCATCGAGGTGGGCGACTACTTCACGGATCACGCCTTGGTCGTCTTCGACCTTATGGGCGCCGACGCGGCGCAGGCCCGCGCCCGCTCGCTACTGGACGTGCTCACGGCCAACGGATGGGACACCGTCTCCCGACGGGACTTGTTCGCCAAGCTGTCCCGCTCGGAGTTCCCGACCGTGGCCGACATGGAGCCGGCCGTCAGTCTCCTGGAGGAACACGGCTACCTGCGCACCCACGTGCCGCCCCGCAACGGCAAGCGCGGACGCCCGCCGGCTCCCCGGTACCTCATCCACCCCCAGGTGCGGGAGGGCAACGCATGACGCCCCTCACCATGGCCCCCGCCGCGTGCCTGCCGCACAAACCGCAGAATCCGCGGAAAGACGGCCGCATGCCTGTTGATCAGCGACGACATGGCATGGGTGCGCTCGTCGCAGAAAGCGATGTAACGGCCGCACAAATCACTCCGACCACCCGAACGGGTACTGCCCTGCCCTCCTGCTCGGCTTTTTGCGGAGCTTCCTTCGACTTCTGCGGCGGCAACGCTGGAGTCCTCAAAGAGCCAGGTCACAGCACAGACGAAGGGGTTTCTGCGGATTGTGCGGTTTCTGCGGCAGCCCCACCCCTGATCGGGAACCAACCGAGGAGGCACCAGAGGGTGACAGCCGTGTCCGGAGCGCGGGACGAGAAGCTGACCATCAAGGAAGTCATCGCCGATCTCAAGGTGGCCCCGGCAACCTTCTACCGGTGGCGTCAACTCGGCAAAGCACCTCGCTCGATCAAGCTGCCCAACGGGGACGTGCGCATCCGCCGGTCTGAGTACGAACGGTGGCTCACGGAGCGGGAGGAGGCGGCGTGAACGGAACAAACGAAACACCAGTCGTGCAGCCTCGCGGGTCGGCTCGACTGGGGTATTCCTTGGACATCCGGCTGTGGAAGGTCACCAAGACGGGCCGTAAATCGCGGCCTTACCGTCTGCGTTGGGTGGTCGGAGGTCAAGTGCATGGCGCCACCTTTGCGACGTCGGCCCTTGCGGACAGTCGTCGTTCGGAGTTGCGGCAGGCCATGCGACGTGGTGAGGCATTCGAGATCGCCTCGGGATTGCCTGAGTCGGAAGTACGTGCGGCAGCGGAAGCCCGAAACGCCGAGCCCCAGTTGCGGTGGTTCGAGTTTTGCCGGAAGTACGTGGCCGGACGGTGGCGTACGAGTGCGGCTAAGAGCCGAGAAAGCATGGCGGACAGCCTCGCGACCGTTTCCCTGGCCATGGTGAAACGCGGCCAGACCATCCCTGCGGACAAGTCCTTGCGACTGGCATTCCGGTGGGCGATCATACCGGCGAACGCCGAAGACGAGCCGCCGGCGGATCTGAGGGCCGCGTACGACTGGGTAACGGCATCAGATCGTCCCGTTGTCGACCTGGCCGACGCAGTGGTGTTCGAGGACGTGATGTACCGGCTCAGTTACCGCCTGGACGGGACCCCGGCCGCCGGCGAGACGTACAAGCGACGGCGCCGCGCCCTGAATACCGCCCTCGAATACGCCGTGGCGACCGGGGAGCTTCCCGAGAATCCCTTGCAGCGGGCCGGCAGGAAGCGTGTGGGCTCCACGGACACGGTGGACCGGCGCGTTCTGGTAAACGCCGTACAGGGGCGGGAACTGCTCACAGCGGTCTCCTACGTCGGATCGTGGGACCGTGGCCGCGGGCGGCGCTTGGCGGCCTTCTACGGCGCGCTGTACTACGCGGGGTTGCGGCCGGCTGAGGCTGCGGGGCTGCGTCTGTCGGACTGTGACCTACCCGAGACGGGCTGGGGCACGTTGACGTTGCGGGAGACACGCCCCGTCTCCGGCAAGCAATGGACCGACTCAGGAGAGCGGCACGACCGCCGGGGGCTGAAGGCACGCGAGGCATCCGCTGACCGGCCGGTACCCATCCCGCCCGTCCTGGTGGCGATCTTCCGAGCGCACCTGAGAACATTCGGTACGGCCAAGGAAGGACGAGTGTTCGGCAATGAGCGAGGGGGAGTGGTCGGCTCATCCACCTACTGGCGTGTGTGGGAGGAAGCGCGTCGGTATGCCCTGCCACCGGAGCGCGTCGACTCGTCGTTGGCTGGGCGCCCGTACGACCTGCGCCACGCCTGCATCACGCGCTGGCTGAACGCGGGGGTGCCTATCGCTGAGGTGGCGCGGCGGGTCGGTAACTCGCCAGAAGTAATCCATCGCCGGTATCACGGCTGTATCGACGGTCACGAGGAAGCTGCCAACGCCAAGATCGCGAAGCAGTTGGCGGACGACGGCGACGCGGCATAGAGACTTGTTCAGCTCGGAGGGATCGCGAGCCGCTCGGAGTCTCGATCTTGCCTGAAGGCCCGTCAACTCATTGATGCGCCTTCAGGCAAGGTCGTCGAGGCTGGTTGCGCAACGCACTAAGCTGTCCGTTCTTCCTGCGTTGCAGGGGGCGGTCCCGCCTTGCGGGCTCGGAGCGGGGCATATGTGCTACGAGACAGTGCTGGTACTGATGGGGCGCCGCGTCTCGGGTGGTAGCTGACTGGGGTGGGCGATGGACAGCGGACATGAGCAGGTCGGGGAACGTGTTTTGGCGCAAGCTGCGGCAGTCTTCTCTGCACGCTCAGACACCGGAGCTATTGAACTGCTTCGCGCAGTTGAGCGGCTGGATTTCGAGCAGACAGATGACGGATTTACCGACAGTACCAACTGGCATAGTTATTTCTGGGCTGCACTCTTCTATATCGACGAGATCGACATGCCCAGCTTCGGCGAGGATGTGCTGGAGTACTTGCTACCGACGATCGCCGAAGTTGCCAGTCAGAACGGTCGTTCAAGCGTGGACCGAATCCTACTCAAGCCAGCTCTCCCCGGTCCGGACGATAATTGGCGTCATGCACTGCACCCTCGGCATGCACCCTCGTCCTCCCTATTGCAGGGCGGAGGAGACGAACAGTTTGGCAGAAGCAGACCGCCACGCATCAGCGAGGTCACCCGCAGGCGGCTCTTTGATGCTTTGAGGCTGCAAAAAGTTGACTGGGCTGGCGAACTGGACGAGGTCGAATTCCTTAAGCGCATATTTGATTTGGATACGCTGGAAAGCTACGACTCGCGCTTCGCCACGGCGGAGGGTGACATCATTCAGCATCGCTTCAATAATGAGGATTGGGAGTCAGACTGGGTCTTTACAGACCCGCGGTTCGGACTCAGTCAAGGTCCAGACAGTACCTTCCTCCGCTTCCTATCCGAGATGCTTCACCCTATTGTTCGAACTGACGTAGTGGAGGTGCAGCGGTTACTGAAGGTGTTCAATAGCTCGCTGGCCCGAGATGGCTACACCATCTCTTCAGTTGATACCATCAGTGGCTTTCCCATCTTTGGTGGTCGTCGCATTCCAGTTCAGGCACGTCCAGCTATCCCAGGGCTCGCCCGACTGGCAACTGCGACTGCGAATAGTGGTCGATCGCAGGGTGAGCAAGGTGCGATGCACCCATATGACCAAGTGCGGGCGCAGGCGCGCGGCAATCGCAAGGATTACGCCCTAAATCGCCTCCCGGAGGAAACGGGTGGACAAGCCGAAGTCTTCCGCGCCGTGCACAAGGCGACTGGAGCCGAAGTCGCTTTCAAACGTCGGTCCTCAGAATGGGAAGAACCTCGTGCACGAATGCGCCGGGAAATCGAGGTATCGCAGCTGCTCGGTCGGCACCCAAACTACATGCCTATTCTCGACTCCAACCCAGAGGATGGTTGGCTGGTCATGCCGATGGCGCAGGGGACCGCAGAAGATTGCCGGGACCTCCTCAATGATCCTACGCACCTCCGCGCGCTCGTAGAGGCGCTGATGGACGTGCTCGAACTCGCGCACACCCATGACTGGCTGCATCGTGACGTAAAGCCCTCGAATATCCTGCTGCTGGATAAACGATGGACGCTCGCAGACTGGGGAATCGTTCGTCGGCCCAGAGGTCAGACAACAAAAGTCGGGCGTACTCGAAAGATCGGAACTGAGGGTTTCGGGGCGCCAGAACTCTTCCTTGATGCCCACGATGCCACGCCATCCTCAGATATATATGGAATCGGACGTGTCATCGCGTGGGCTCTTACCGGCGAGAACCCGCAGATGAACGTGCAGCTTTTGCCCGATCCAGGGCCATGGAGGAACGTAACCCGAGTCGCTGCCCATGCAGACCCCAAGCAGAGACCGCAGACCATTCAGGAATTGCGTCAATTGATTAATCGCGAGTTTACGGAACCTAGTGAGTCGCCGGTTGAGCGGGCTAGGCGACTGCGGGAAAGGGCGCGTGCCGGCGATCCACAAGCGGTTAACGCATTGCTAGAACTGATCGTGGATTACCCGGAAAGCTATACTCTTTACCTTCACGTATTGACAGAACTGTCGGCTGAACAAGCAGGCCCGTGGCTATCTCGAAACTCTCAAGACAGCAACCGACTCCTGCAAGCTATGGCCAGGCATGCCGATGGTGGAGGGAGGCGGCGTGTACAATTTTCCGAAGCTGCCCGAGCGGTTATATGGCTCCTCGCGATTGCTAATTTTGCCACAGCCAAGGAAGATTGGGATCTTCTCGATGACGCTGCCCGCAGAATGTTCATCTGGGACACCGCGTGGGATCAATGGAATGCCCAAGATCAGATCGCGCCCTGGTTGCGCTCCCTGTCGGGAAAGGCAGCAAACCTCGTAGCAGCGGTTCTGCATGATCACCCTGGTTCAGCTCGACATTTTTCCGGCTTGTCCCAGGATGGAACAGTGGACCCGTGGGTCCGCCAGGCGATTCGTGCGGCTGTGCAGACAGGCCAGTCGTAAAGGCAAAGGCCAGCGAAAATGGCCTCCGACGTCTGGCGGTCCTGCACAACAGCAGACTGCCTGGGGCAGCCCTGAAAGTTTTGACAGCCAGACGGACCGACGGCGTGACGGAGGTGTGTCGCGAACGCTGAGAGGCAACGAGAGAGGGCGGGAGTCAGTGAGAGTGACTCCCGCCCTCTATTGTCGGCATCCGCCCTGGTCAGCGCGTAGTTTCTGCTGATCTTCGGCGAGTGCCCCCGGCAGGATTCGAACCTGCGCACACGGCTCCGGAGGCCGTTGCTCTATCCCCTGAGCTACGGGGGCGTGTCTGGCGCGTTGCGCTCTGACGGGTAGAACCCTATCAGCTTGGGTGGGGTGGTCATGAACGGGTTTTGGCTCGGTGCCGAGGACGTGCGTTGATCGGGGGTTCGCTGGTGGGGGAGGGGCGGGGGCCTCGGGAGGTGGGGCGCGGTGTGTCCCTCGGAGGTCCCCCGGAGGGGGTGGAAGTGGGGAAAAGCCGGACGCGGGCCGGGTGGTCGACCTAGTCTCGACTTGTGCCTGGGGCGTCGGGGCGGGTGCTTGTTGTCGATGACAACAAGGTCATCCGGCAACTGATCAGGGTCAACCTCGAACTGGAGGGTTTCGAGGTCGTGACCGCGGCTGACGGTGCCGAGTGTCTGGATGTCGTGCATCAGGTGCGGCCTGACGTGATCACCCTTGATGTGGTCATGCCTCGGCTTGACGGAGTGCGCACCGCGCAGATGCTGCGGTCCGATCCGCGGACCCGTTCCCTGCCCGTCGTCATAGTCAGCGGCTGTACCCCGCAGGAAGCCGGGTTCGGGCCCGGGTCCGGCATCGACGCCTATATCTCCAAGCCCTTCGAGCCCGCCGACCTCGTGCGGACGGTGCGGTTGCTCGTCGAGCAGCGTGCCGTTCCGCCTGTCGGGTTCCTTGCCGATCTCGGTGATCGAGGCGGCGACGGGGGGCGTGCCGATCTCGGTGATCGTTGTGCCGGTCTCGGCGACGATTCCGGGGTCTCCGAGCATGCTGATCTCCGTGATCGGTCCGGGTCCGGCGGCTCCGGTGGTTCCGGCGGATCCTTCGGGTTTCGGACCCGCTCCGACGCCGGCGGTCACCCCGACCTGGAGCGCGACGCCCGTCCGGGGCCCCGTCCCGGCGTCGAGCGTGAGTCCGGTTCCGATCGGGACACCGGGCGGGAACGTGGCGGGCCCGGTGGGCCCACCGGGTTCGGGCTCCACGGGCGGTCCGGCCTCGCATCCGGTTCGTACGACGGTTCCCGTGACGGTTCAGATTCGTCCGCGGCCGCCCCTCGTGGCGCTCATGCCCGACGCGGCGCCACTGCCGGCGGGCTCGGTCTCGGGGGGCGTGGACATAGCGGGCACGGTGATCACTCCTGTCTCGGGGGTCAGTCCGGTGCCGGGGATCGGTCCGCTATGCGTGAGCAGGGCTGGTCCGGTGATCAGTCTTCCTGTCCTTCCGAATCCCCTTCCGACGATGAGGCATTTCTCGCTGAGCAGGCCTTTCTCGGCGAGCGTCCGCGAGCTGCGCGTCAAGGGCCTGCCTCCGAGTCCTCCGAGTCGCGTGGCATCGCCCGCTCCTCCGGGGCCTCCGACGGTGGGCGGTCATCGTCGGCATCCGACAGCGAGCCGCATCGTGGCTCCGGGCCTGGTGGGTCCCGGGCTGCCTCCCCGCGTGATCACGGTGCCGGTGAGGCCGGGTGCGCCCGGCGCGGTAGTGGCGTCTGAGTTCGTCCTTTGCCCTACGGTCCTGTCCCCTACGGTCTCTTTCCGGCATCCGAAACCAGTTCGCGAACCCACCCCCTCCCTCCCATACGCTTGTCCCGTGACCCCCGTCGAGCTCTCCCGTACCGTGCTGCACGCCGTGCGCTGTGCCGTGGACGCGGGGGAGCTGAGCGTGGCCGTACCTGCGAAGGCTCTCGTCGAGAGGCCCCGGCCCGGCGGCTGCGGGGACTACGCCACCGGGATCGCGCTCCAGCTCGCCCGGCCCTCGGGGCAGGCACCACGGCAGATCGCCGAGGTGCTTCGGGATCGGCTGCTCGTCGTCCCCGGCGTCGCCGGTGTCGAGATCACCGGGCCCGGGTTCCTCAACATCACCCTTGACGGTGACGGGCTCTCCGGACTCGTACGGGATGTTCTCCGTGGCGGTTCCTCCTACGGGCACGTCGACGAGCGCGTCCCCGCGGGGCCTCTCGCGCACGACCGCCCCGTATCCGTCCGACTCCAGGTCGCCCCCGGCCCCCGCGCCGCCGTGCTCGCCGATGCCCTCGCCCGCATTCTCCGGTCCCAGGGCGTTTCCGTCCTGCTTCGGTACGAGGACGCTGCCGGGCCGGATCCCGCCTGGGGCGCCCTCAGCGTGCCCCCGTACGACCCGCTGTCGGGCGACCACATCGAGAACATCGACTACATCGACGAAGACGACGGTCCAGGCCACGACGCCGACCTTGCCTCCGCTTCCGTCCTCCTTGTCCGTCCCGTTCCGGCACCCGCCGACCCCCTCCCACTCGGGCGCGCCGCCGGCCGCTGGGCTCTGCTGTACCCCGCCGCCCACGACCGGCCCCGGATCGCCGAGGACCATCTCGTCCAGCGTGAGAGCAACCCTCTCTTCCGGGTCCGTTACGCCCACGCCCGCACCCGCGCCCTGGTCCGCAACGCCGCAGCCCTCGGCTTCACCTCCGAGCCGGGCGACCTGGGCCCTGCACCCGCGCTCACACCCGAGGCCACCGCAGGCGACCCCTCAGCCACCCTCACCGACCCCCCTACCACCCCCCTGGTCACCGCCCTCTCCACCTACCCCCAAGCCCTGGCCACCGCCGCCCGCCGCCGTGCCCCCGACGTCCTGGCGCGTCACCTCGTGCGTACCGCGGACGCCTACCTCGCGTACCAGGGTTCCGTCCGGATCCTCCCCGTCGGCGACGAGAAACCCTCGGCCGCCCACCGGGCCCGGCTCGCGCTCGCCGAAGCGGCCGGGACGGTGCTGGCCGGCGGCCTGGACCTGCTCGGCATCGACGCCCCCGACACCATCTGACCTCAGGTGCCGCACGGCCGCCGTAACGGAGCGGAGCCCGTGCGGGCCGAAGCTCGAACGATCGCGGACCGCCAAACCGGCCGCACCCCAAGAAACCGACCGCGAACCACCAAACCGGCCGCCCCCCAGAAGACCAACGCCCCGACCGCACCGCCCGCCCCCCAGAACAACAAAGCACCCACCGCGAACCCACCCGAAAGAGCAGAGCACCAAATGAGCCGTTCCGCCCACCCCGCCGGCCCCCGGCACGCCGACGTGCTGCCGGACGGGCACCTTCTCGCCCCGCCCGCCGATCTCAACGACCTCGACCCCAAGGTCTGGTCCCGGACCGTCCGGCGGAACGCCGACGGCGTGCTGACCGTCGGCGGGATCGACGTGGCCACGCTCGCCGAGGAGTTCGGGACGCCCGGCTACTTCCTCGACGAGGACGACTTCCGGGCCCGGGTGCACGCGTGGAAGACCGCGTTCGGGCCCGACGCGGACGTGTTCTACGCCGGCAAGGCGTTCCTGTCGCGGGCCGTGGTCCGCTGGCTGAACGAGGAGGGGATCAACCTCGACGTCTGCTCCGCCGGGGAGCTGGCCACCGCCCTCGACGCGGGTATGCCGCCGGAGCGGATCGCGCTGCACGGGAACAACAAGTCCGCCGCCGAGATCGAGCGTGCCGTCTTGGCCGGCGTGGGGCGGATCGTGCTGGACTCGTTCGATGAGATCGTGCGCGTCGCCCACACCGCGCAGCGGCTCGGCAGGCGGCAGGCCGTGCAGATCCGGGTGACCGTGGGTGTCGAGGCCCACACCCACGAGTTCATCGCCACCGCCCACGAGGACCAGAAGTTCGGCATCGGCCTCGCGGACGGGCAGGCCGCCGAGGCGGTGCGGCGCGCGCTCGGGCTCGACGGTCTTGAGGTCGTCGGGGTCCATTCGCACATCGGGTCGCAGATCTTCGACACCGCGGGCTTCGAGGTGGCCGCCCGGCGGGTGGTCTCGCTGCTCGCCCAGGTCCGCGACGAGCACGGCGTGGAACTGCCCGAGATCGACCTCGGCGGCGGCCTGGGCATCGCCTACACCTCGGACGACGACCCCCGCGAGCCGCAGGAGATCGCCAAGGCGCTGCGCGAGATCGTCGAGCGGGAGTGCGAGGCGGCGGGGCTCCGGGTGCCGCGGATCTCCGTCGAGCCGGGGCGCGCCATCGTCGGCCCGTCCGCCTTCACGCTCTACGAGGTCGGCACCATCAAGCCGCTCGACGGGCTGCGCACCTACGTCTCCGTCGACGGCGGGATGTCCGACAACATCCGGACGGCGCTGTACGACGCCGAATACAGTGTCGCTCTGGCATCGCGCACCTCCGACGCGGAACCGATGCTGGTGCGTGTCGTGGGCAAGCACTGCGAGAGCGGGGACATCGTCGTCCGGGACGCCTTCCTGCCGGCGGACCTGGCGCCGGGGGACCTGATCGCGGTGCCGGCCACGGGCGCGTACTGCCGCTCGATGGCGAGCAACTACAACCACGCGCTGCGCCCTCCCGTCGTCGCCGTCACCGCCGGCACGGCACGGGCCATCGTCCGGCGTGAGACGGAGGAAGACCTCCTGCGTCTCGATGTCGGCTGAGGAAACAGACATCTCAGGATCCGGACGTGGGGCAGAATCTGCTGTCCTCTGCGTGAGACTGGACTGTCCCCGGGGGTACCTCCCACGCCCCGAAGGCAGTGGGCGAGGAGCAGTGGGTGAGGATGAGGAAGCGAGGTCGGATGATGGGTACGCGGCCGCTCAAAGTGGCGTTGCTGGGCTGTGGGAACGTCGGCTCAGAGGTGGCGCGCATCATGACGTCGCACGGTGACGACCTCGCGGCCCGGATAGGCGCCCCCCTGGAGCTGGCCGGCGTCGCCGTGCGCAGGCCGTCCAGGGTCAGGGCGGGCATCGACCCCGCGCTCATCACCACGGACGCCATGGCCCTGGTCAAACGGGGCGACATCGACGTCGTCGTCGAGGTCATCGGCGGTATCGAGCCGGCCAGGAGCCTCATCACCACCGCCTTCGAGCACGGCGCCTCGGTGGTGTCCGCGAACAAGGCGCTGATCGCCCAGGACGGCTCCGCGCTGCACGCCGCCGCGGAGCAGCAGGGCCGCGACCTCTACTACGAGGCGGCGGTCGCGGGTGCGATCCCGCTGATCAGGCCGCTGCGCGAGTCGCTCGTCGGCGACCATGTGAACCGCGTGCTGGGCATCGTCAACGGCACCACCAACTTCATCCTCGACAAGATGGACACCACGGGCGCCGGCTACCAGGAGGCCCTGGACGAGGCCACCGCGCTCGGCTACGCGGAGGCCGACCCGACCGCGGACGTCGAGGGCTTCGACGCCGCCGCCAAGGCCGCCATCCTCGCCGGCCTCGCCTTCCACACCCGGGTGCGTCTCGACGACGTCTACCGCGAGGGCATGACGGAGGTCACCGCCGCGGACTTCGCCTCCGCCAAGGCGATGGGCTGCACCATCAAGCTGCTCGCCATCTGCGAGCGGGCCGCGGACGGCGGCTCCGTCACCGCGCGCGTGCACCCGGCGATGATCCCGCTCAGCCACCCGCTGGCGTCCGTGCGCGAGGCCTACAACGCCGTCTTCGTGGAGTCCGAGGCGGCCGGGCAGCTGATGTTCTACGGGCGCGGGGCGGGCGGCGCGCCGACCGCGTCCGCGGTCCTGGGCGACCTCGTCGCCGTCTGCCGCAACCGGCTCGGCGAGGCCACCGGACCCGGCGAGTCCGCCTACAGCATGCTGCCCGTCTCGCCGATGGGCGAGGCCACCACGCGTTACCACATCAGCCTGGACGTGGCCGACAAGCCGGGCGTGCTGGCCCAGGTCGCGACGGTCTTCGCCCAGCACGGCGTGTCCATCGACACCGTGCGGCAGCAGAGTCGGCAGAGTGAGGGCGAGAAGGCCCCGGGGGGCTCGGAGGCCTCGCTCGTCGTCGTCACCCATCGCGCGTCCGACGCCGCTCTCAGCGGGACGGTCGAGGCGTTGCGCACCCTGGACACCGTGCGTGGTGTCGCCAGCATGATGCGGGTTGAAGGAGAGTAACCAGCAATGACGCACCAGTGGCGCGGAATCATCGAGGAGTACCGGGACCGGCTGCCCGTCTCCGGCTCCACGCAGGTCGTGACGCTGCGCGAGGGCGGTACGCCGCTCGTGCCCGCGCGGGTGGTGTCCGAGCGCACGGGCTGTGAGGTGCACCTCAAGGTGGAGGGCGCCAATCCGACCGGGTCGTTCAAGGACCGCGGCATGACCATGGCCATCACCAGGGCCAAGGAGGAGGGCGCGCAGGCCGTCATCTGCGCCTCGACCGGCAACACCTCCGCGTCGGCCGCCGCGTACGCGGTGCGCGCCGACATGGTGTGCGCCGTGCTGGTGCCGCAGGGCAAGATCGCGCTCGGCAAGATGGGCCAGGCGCTGGTGCACGGCGCGCGGATCCTCCAGGTCGACGGCAACTTCGACGACTGCCTGACGCTGGCGCGCGGCCTGTCCGAGAACTACCCGGTGTCGCTGGTGAATTCGGTCAACCCGGTCCGCATCGAGGGCCAGAAGACGGCCGCGTTCGAGATCGTGGACGCGCTCGGCGACGCCCCCGACATCCACGTCCTGCCCGTCGGCAACGCCGGCAACATCACCGCGTACTGGAAGGGCTACCGCGAGTACGCGGCGGACGGGCCCGCGACGCGGACCCCGCGCATGTGGGGGTTCCAGGCCTCCGGCGCGGCGCCGATCGTGCGCGGCGAGATCGTCAAGGACCCCACGACGATCGCTACCGCGATCCGCATCGGCAACCCGGCCTCCTGGCAGTACGCGCTCGCCGCGAAGGACGAGTCCGGCGGCCTCATCGAGGAGGTGACGGACCGTGAGATCCTCCGGACCTACCGGCTGTTGGCCGCCCAGGAGGGCGTCTTCGTCGAGCCCGCGTCCGCCGCGTCCGTCGCCGGCCTGCTGAAGGCGGCGGAGCAGGGCCGCGTCGACCCCGGCCAGCGCATCGTCTGCACCGTGACCGGAAACGGCCTCAAGGACCCGGACTGGGCCGTCGCCGGTGCCCCGCAGCCGCTCACCGTCCCGGTGGACGCGGCCGCCGCGGCGGAGCGGCTCGGGCTGGGGTAGGTCGGGTCTGGGGCCTGCCACGGTCCCGCCCCGGGCCACGCCCGAACGCGCGCGATGCCTCGCCCCGCCGAGGCCCCGCGGCGTACCGTGGGCCGGGGGCTGGGGCCGGACCGTGGAAGCACAGGGTGCAAGGACGCACACGGTGCAGCACCGCGCGGCACGGCGAGTCGCACCGTGCGGCACGACGGATCGCACCGCGCGGCACGGCGAACGGCAACGTGCAGCATGACAAATGGCACAGTCAGGCCCCGCGCACCGAAGACCCGAACGCAGGACCCGGAGCACTTCCGCCGCAGAGGGCCGCACGCCCGACGCAGGCGCCGCACGGAGGTGGACACCACGGCCGGGGGGTGCACGGATGAGCACACGACACGCATCGTGCGCCTCCTGTGCGCCCTGTGTCGCCACAGAACCTTCCTTCGATAGGCTGTACTGAACCCCTCACCGCATATGCCGCGGTGCTGCCCCTGTGCTGGGCGCTGGGTTGCTGCGTCCCCCCATGTGTCGTACGCCGTCCGTAGCCCAGACCCGCCACCCCCACCATGCGGACCCGCCGTCCGCAACCGGGACCGCGCAGGTTCCGCAGCCGGCAGGAATATCGAGACACGCATATCGAGAAGTTCGCAGAGCACCTACATCGCACAGCTCAACACAGCTCAACACGCACATCACACAGCTCAAGGAGAGTCATCGAGCGATGGCCGGTCCCGCCTTCCGCGCCGCCGCCGTCCGGGTGCGCACCCCTGCCACCAGCGGCAACCTCGGTCCTGGCTTCGACACCTTCGGCCTCGCGCTGGGGCTGTACGACGACGTCGTCGTCCGAGTGGCCGACTCCGGTCTGCACATCGACATCGCGGGCGAGGGCAGCGACACGCTCCCGCGCGACGAGACGCACCTTCTCGTACGCGCCATGCGCACCGCGTTCGACCTGCTCGGAGGGCAGCCCCGCGGCCTGGAGGTGGTCTGCGCGAACCGCATTCCGCACGGCCGGGGCCTGGGCTCGTCGTCCGCCGCGATCTGCGCCGGCATCACCGCGGCACGCGCCGTGACGATAGGCGGCGAGGCGAGGCTCGACGACGCCGCCGTGCTGGAACTCGCCACGGAGATCGAGGGCCACCCCGACAACGTGTCGTCGTGCCTGCTCGGCGGCTTCACCATCTCCTGGATGGAGGGCGGCATGGCGCGTGCGATCAGGATGGATGTCGCCGATTCCATCGTTCCGGTGGTTTTCGTACCGGGTAAACCAGTACTGACGAAGACCGCGCGGGGGCTCCTCCCGCGCGCCGTCCCCCATGTGGACGCCGCGGCCAACGCCGGCCGGGCGGCACTGCTCGTCGAGGCCCTGACGAACCGCCCCGACCTGCTGCTGCCGGCCACGGAGGACCGGCTCCACCAGGAGTACCGCGCTCCGGCCATGCCGGAGAGCGCCGCCCTCGTCGAGCGGCTGCGGGCCGACGGCGTACCGGCGGTCATCTCCGGCGCGGGACCCACCGTCCTCGCGCTGACCCAGAGCGACGAGGCGGACAAGATCGCGCAGCTCGCGGGGGACGGATGGGCGGCGAACCGCCTGGTCCTGGACCTGGCAGGGGCGAGCGTGCTGCCCCTCGCGCCCACCAGGGCCGAACCGCCGACCAGAGCAGAGTGACGAATTGCCCCGATACGGTTGCCGGATGTGGAGAGGGGGAATGTTTGTTGGATCCGGTAGTGTTAACCTCAAGTCTGCACCCGACCCCACCATGGCGAGGTGCTTTGTGTCCCCGTCCGGGACAGACATTCTTCCGGGAGCCTCCCCAATCGTTCTGTGCGCTGCACCGAGCGGTTTTGCCGAGTGGGTGTACCTCCCAGCGGTAGCTGGGTCGGTTACCTCCCAGCGCTAGCTGGGGGAGCTCCGGAACAGGCGTGACCGAGCCGAATGACACAGAAACTCCGTGACACGGCCGCCGGGACTCGCCATCATCACCAGTTGTTTCTCCGCCGCTTTGGCGGACCACCGCCCCGGCACGGTCCACATCTGAAGGACCACCGGACAGCACAACCGGTCGCCGAGCCAGACAGGCCGACGTCCGCTCCAGGGAAGGACCCTTCGTGAGCGACACCACCGATCTGATGGGCGTGAGTGCCGACAGCACGGTCGATACCGCTGCCGCGCCCGCCACGGACGCCTCTGCCGCGCCTGCCTCCGGTGCATCGGCCGGCACCAGGCGGCGCCGCGGCACCGGCCTTGAGGGCATGGTGCTTGCCGAGCTGCAGCAGGTCGCATCGGGCCTCGGGATCAGGGGCACCGCGCGGATGCGCAAGAGCCAGCTGATCGAGGTCATCAAGGAGGCACAGGCCGGCGGAACCCCGCAGGCCGCCTCGGGCGCCCAGGCGAAGAGTGCACCGTCCGACACCAAGCCGAAGCGCCGGACCACCTCCCGGGCGCGCACCGGCGACGAGGGCCAGGCCGACGAGGCCAAGGCGGACGCCGGTCAGCACGACGGGACGGCCCAGGGCGCCGCCGAGACGGCCGGCCGGGCGGGCCGCGCCGCGGCACAGGACCGCGAGGGCGCGGGCTCCTCGGGCGGCGACACGTCCGGGCAGCAGTCCGGCGCCCAGCAGATCGACATCCCCGGCCAGCCCGCCAGCGACGACCAGCTCGCCGGCGAGCGCCGCAGGCGCCGCGTCACCGCCGAGGCCGGCAGCCCCGACGCCCGTGCCGAGGCCGGCGACGTCAGGACCGAGACGCGGACCGAGCCCAGGACCGATCAGTCCGAGAAGCACGACGGCGAGCACGGCGACGGCCGCCAGAGCCGCCGGGACCGTGGCCGCGGCCGGGACCGCGACAGGGACCGGGACCGCGACCGCCGCGGCAAGGGCGACGACCAGCAGAACCAGCAGGGCGGCGCGAACCAGCGCCAGCAGGGCGGCGGAGGCGGCCGTCAGGACCGTCAGGACCGCCAGGACCGCCAGCAGGACGACGGCTTCGACGACGACGGCGGCGGCCGCCGCGGGCGCCGTGGCCGCTACCGCGACCGCCGCGGGCGTCGCGGGCGCGACGACGTCGGCGAGCCGCAGATCACCGAGGACGACGTCCTGATCCCCGTCGCGGGCATCCTGGACATCCTCGACAACTACGCGTTCATCCGCACCTCCGGCTACCTGCCGGGCCCCAACGACGTCTACGTCTCGCTGGCCCAGGTCCGCAAGAACGGCCTGCGCAAGGGCGACCACGTCACGGGCGCCGTGCGCCAGCCCAAGGAGGGCGAGCGCAGGGAGAAGTTCAACGCCCTGGTCCGCTTGGACTCCGTCAACGGCATGGCGCCGGAACACGGCCGCGGCCGCCCCGAGTTCAACAAGCTGACGCCGCTCTACCCGCAGGACAGGCTCCGCCTGGAGACCGACCCGGGCGTGCTGACCACCCGCATCATCGACCTGGTCTCGCCCATCGGAAAGGGCCAGCGCGGCCTGATCGTGGCCCCGCCGAAGACCGGTAAGACCATGATCATGCAGGCGATCGCCAACGCGATCACGCACAACAGCCCCGAGTGCCACCTGATGGTCGTCCTCGTCGACGAGCGTCCCGAAGAGGTCACCGACATGCAGCGGTCGGTCAAGGGCGAGGTCATCTCGTCCACCTTCGACCGCCCGGCCGAGGACCACACCACCGTCGCGGAGCTGGCCATCGAGCGCGCCAAGCGGCTCGTCGAGCTCGGCCACGACGTCGTCGTGCTGCTCGACTCCATCACCCGCCTGGGCCGCGCCTACAACCTCGCGGCGCCCGCCTCCGGCCGGATCCTCTCCGGTGGTGTCGACTCCACGGCGCTCTACCCGCCGAAGCGGTTCTTCGGCGCCGCGCGCAACATCGAGGACGGCGGCTCGCTGACCATCCTGGCCACCGCGCTGGTCGACACCGGCTCGCGCATGGACGAGGTGATCTTCGAGGAGTTCAAGGGCACCGGCAACATGGAGCTCAAGCTCGACCGGAAGCTCTCCGACAAGCGCATCTTCCCGGCGGTGGACGTCGACGCGTCCAGCACCCGCAAGGAGGAGATCCTGCTCAGCGGAGAGGAGCTGGGCATCGTCTGGAAGCTGCGGCGCGTGCTGCACGCGCTCGACCAGCAGCAGGCGATCGAGCTGCTGCTGGACCGGATGAAGCAGTCGAAGTCGAACGCCGAGTTCCTGCTGCAGATCCAGAAGACGACGCCTACGCCGGGGAACAACGGGGACTAGCGCTGACGCGCTGGTCAGCCGGGGTCGGTGCCGGAGGCGTCCGGCGACCGGTGGTTCTGGGGCCGCTCTACCGCCTGACGGCGGGGGCGGCCCCTTTCCGTTGTCCGGGGATGTGGCCCGGTGCGGGTGCGTGGTGGGGTTTGCGCGGTTCCCCGCGCCCCTGATGTGTCGTCTCGGGTTCGTGGTCTGGTGGGGGTTCGTTGTGGGGGTTGCGCAGTTCCCCGCGCCCCTTGAATGCTGGGCTGCGCCCCGGGGCATCCAAGGGGCGCGGGGCTGCATCGCTATGCGGCTTCGCCGCGCGGGCGCGGGCAACCAGCCACCGGCGGTGGTCCGGAGACCGCAGAGACCGGCCTCCACCCCCCGCGCCTCTTTTCAAGCGGGCTGCGTTCCTGGCGCGCGATGACGAGACGTTCGCCACATTGGCTCGCCGGGCGCCGGACCGGCGGATCCGGCTGTGTGGCCGGAATCTGCTGGTCGAGGTGGGGCGGGTCGGAGGGTGTGTGCGGAGGGTGCGTAGAGAGGCACCGGGTGAAATCGGTGCATTGTGCAACGCTGACGGCTGGTTCCAGGGCCGTGGTGGGGTGAGTGAGGACGACGGCGGGGGGTAACCGGCCAGCGAGGAGATCTGAGGAGTACATGGCCTACGAGAGCACAGCCGACAGCAGCGACGGGCGAGGTCCGCGGCGGCGCAAGTCGCGCAGCGCGGGCCGCAAGGCCCTGCTCGCCACGGCGTGGGCGGCGGCGGGGCTGGTGCTCCTCGGCGGCGGAGGCCTCGGCTACGTGTACTTCAAGCTGAACGGCAACCTCAGCGGCGTCGACATCAACACCGCCCTCGGCAAGCACCGGCCCAAGAACGTCGACAACGGCTCGATGGACATCCTGGTGCTCGGCTCCGACTCCCGTTCGGGCGCCAACGCCGCGTACGGCGGTGGCGGAGGCACCGGGGCCCGGTCGGACACCGCGATGGTCGTGCACGTCTACAAGGGCCACAAGCGGGCCAGCGTGGTCTCCATACCCCGTGACACCCTCGTCACCAGGCCCGACTGCACCGCCTCCGACGGCAGCACGGTCAAGGGCGGGCGCGAGCAGATGTTCAACTCCGCCTACGCCGCCGGCGGCCCCGCGTGCGCGGTGAAGACCGTGGAGGCCATGTCCGGCATCCGCATGGACCACTTCGTCGAGGTCGACTTCACCGGTTTCAAGAAGCTCGTCGACACCCTCGGTGGCGTCCCGGTCACCACCCGCAAGGCCATCGACGACGACAAGAGCCACCTGCACCTGGCGCCCGGCACCCACACGCTCAACGGTGAGCAGGCCCTCGGCCTGGTCCGTACCCGGCACGGCGTCGGCGACGGCAGCGACCTCGGCCGGATCGAGCTCCAGCAGGCCTTCGTGAGGGCGCTGATCAACCAGGTCCGGCAGGTCGGGGTGATCAGTGACCCGGCCAAGCTCTACGATCTGGCCGACACCGCCACCAGCGCCATGACCACCGACTCCGAGCTGGCCTCCGTCAAGCAGCTGGCCGGCTTCGCGGGCGGCTTCAAGGGCATCAGCTCGAACGGCACGACCATGGTCACGTTGCCGGTCGCCTACGACCCGCACGACGCCAACCGGGTGCTGCCGCTCGCCGCGCAGGACCGCCAGGTGTGGGCCGCGCTCAAGGGGGACAAGCCGGTGCCGGCTTCGGCGACGAAGGGGTCGGCTGCGGCACAGGGTTCCGCCGGGCGGGTCGTCACCGGGGGCTGAGGGGTGCAGCCGCCATCCGCCGGGCTGCACCCGGGCCCGCTGCCGGGCTGCACCCGGGCCCGCTCCAAGGTCGCTGGGACCGCGCGAGCAACCACCGGCTCGCCGGTGGTCCGGCGGCAGCGACTGCCCCTTTGGGCCGGTGGCGACGTGACGGTCTCGTTGTGGCATGTCGCGCAGTTCCCCGCGCCCCTTCAGGCCGGAGGGAATATCCGGGTCACCCACCCGGTTTTGGGGGATGGCGCCAGTCCTGGCAGACTGGTACGTCGGCTCCGGTTCACGCTCCCGCACCCCGCGGGCGGCGACCCGGCGCCCTCCCGAAACTAGGAGACACCTTGAAGCGCGAGATTCACCCCGAGTACGTCGAGACCCAGGTGAGCTGCACCTGCGGCGCGTCGTTCACCACCCGTAGCACCATCGGATCCGGCGCCATCCGTGCCGAGGTCTGCTCCGAGTGCCACCCGTTCTACACGGGCAAGCAGAAGATCCTCGACACCGGTGGCCGCGTGGCCCGCTTCGAGGCCCGCTTCGGCAAGGCTGCTGCCGGCTCCAAGAAGTAGCCGCCGTCCCCCAGTGCCTCAAGGCCTGGGAGGGTACCCCCAGGCCGGTCCTCGGCTGCCCCGCTCCGGGGCGCCGGGACCGGCGTTTTTGATCGCCCCTTCCGTACGACCCCCATGGCGTACGCCTCGTGACCGAAGGTGTACGCGTTGCCAGATCAGGAGCCCTTCAGATGTTCGAGGCGGTCGAGGAACTCATCGGCGAGCACGCAGACCTGGAGAAGCAGCTCGCCGACCCCGCCGTCCACGCCGACCAGGCGGGCGCGCGCAGGCTCAACAAGCGCTACGCCGAGCTGACCCCGATCGTCGCCACCTACCGCGCCTGGAAGCAGGCCGGCGAGGACATCGGGACCGCACGCGAACTGGCCGCCGAGGACCCCGACTTCGCCGCCGAGGTGCGCGACCTCGAACAGCAGCGGGACGATCTCACCGAGAAGCTCAGGCTGCTGCTCGTGCCCCGCGACCCCAGCGACGACAAGGACGTCATCCTGGAGATCAAGGCCGGCGCGGGCGGCGACGAGTCCGCGCTGTTCGCCGGCGACCTGCTGCGGATGTACCTGCGGTACGCCGAGCGGGTCGGCTGGAAGACCGAGATCATCGACTCCACCGAGTCCGAGCTGGGCGGCTACAAGGACGTCCAGGTCGCCGTGAAGACCAGGGGCACCGTCGAGCCGGGGCAGGGCGTGTGGGCGCGGCTGAAGTACGAGGGCGGGGTGCACCGCGTGCAGCGGGTGCCCGCGACCGAGTCCCAGGGCCGGATCCACACCTCCGCGGCCGGGGTCCTGGTGACCCCGGAGGCCGAGGAGATCGACATCGAGATCAACCCGAACGACCTGAGGATCGACGTCTACCGCTCCTCGGGACCCGGCGGGCAGTCCGTGAACACCACCGACTCCGCCGTGCGCATCACCCACCTGCCCACCGGCGTCGTGGCGTCGTGCCAGAACGAGAAGAGCCAGCTCCAGAACAAGGAGCAGGCGATGCGTATCCTGCGCTCCAGGCTCCTCGCGGCGGCCCAGGAGGAGGCGGAGTCCAAGGCCGCGGACGCCCGGCGCAGCCAGGTGCGGACCGTCGACCGCTCCGAGAAGATCCGCACGTACAACTTCCCGGAGAACCGCATTTCGGACCACCGCGTGGGCTTCAAGGCGTACAACTTGGACCAGGTGCTCGACGGCGAGCTCGCCGCCGTGATCCAGGCGTGCGTCGACGCGGACTCCGCGGCCAAGCTGGCGGCCGCATGACCGGGGCCCGGACGACAGCCCGGACAGCAGCCCGGACGACGGCCCGGACAGCAGCCCGGGCGGTGGCGGCCGGGGCGGCGGCCGCACGCGCGGGGGCTCGCGTCGCATAATCAGGTGCCGGCGCCGCCCCGCGCACCCGCACCACGAACGGCCAAAGTCCCGAAAGGACCAGCGTGCAGCCTCATCCTGGGGAGCGACCCCCCAACCCCCGCAGCGTGCTGCTCGCGGAGGTCGCCCAGGCCACTTTGCGGCTGGCCGACGCCGGCGTGCCCTCGCCGCGCAACGACGCCGAGGAACTCGCCGCGTTCGTGCACGGCGTCAAGCGGGGCGAGCTGCACACCGTCAAGGACGCGGACTTCGACGCCCGCTACTGGGAGGCCGTCGCACGCCGCCAGGCGCGCGAGCCGCTCCAGCACATCACCGGCCTCGCCTACTTCCGGTACCTGGAACTCCAGGTCGGCCCCGGGGTGTTCGTGCCGCGGCCGGAGACCGAGTCGGTCGTCGACTGGGCCATAGCGGCGGTGCGCGCGATGGACGTCGTGGAACCCCTCATCGTCGACCTGTGCACCGGCTCCGGGGCGATCGCCCTCGCCATGGCGCAGGAGGTGCCCCGCTCGCGGGTGCACGCCGTCGAGCTCTCCGAGGACGCCCTGGCCTGGGCCCGCAGGAACGCCGGCCACGCCGACCAGGCCGCCGGCGCCCGGGTCACCATCCACCACGGCGACGCGCGCACCGCGCTCCCCGAGCTGAACGGCCAGGTCGACCTGGTGGTGTCCAACCCGCCCTACATTCCGCTCACGGAGTGGGAGTATGTGGCTCCGGAGGCCCGTGACCACGACCCCGAGCTGGCCCTCTTCTCCGGTGAGGACGGGCTCGACACGATCCGCGGCATCGAGCGCACCGCCCACCGCCTGCTGCGGCCCGGCGGCATCGTTGTCGTCGAGCACGCCGACACGCAGGGCGGACAGGTGCCGTGGCTCTTCAACGAGGAGTCAGGATGGGCGGATGCGGCCGACCACCCCGACCTGAACAACCGCCCGCGCTTCGCGACGGCGCGCAAGGCGCTGCCGTGACCCCCCACCGTTCCACCCTCGACCCGACTCCCGCATCGATCCCCAGAGCCCGTAAGTGCACGAGGAGGCCCGCCCATGGCACGGCGCTACGACACCAATGACGCGACCGACCGCACCACCGGTCTCCGGGAGGCCGCGTCCGCCGTCCGCCGTGGCGAGCTGGTCGTGCTGCCCACCGACACCGTCTACGGCATCGGCGCCGACGCCTTCAGTTCCGAGGCCGTCGGCGACCTGCTCAGCGCCAAGGGGCGCGGCCGCAACATGCCCAGCCCCGTCCTGATCGGCTCGCCGAACACGCTGCACGGCATCGTCACCGACTTCTCCGAGATGGCGTGGGAGCTCGTCGACGCCTTCTGGCCCGGTGCGCTCACGATCGTCGCCCGCCACCAGCCCTCGCTCCAGTGGGACCTGGGGGAGACCCGTGGCACCGTCGCCGTCCGGATGCCGCTGCACCCGGTCGCCATCGAGCTGCTGAACGAGACCGGGCCGATGGCCGTGAGCTCCGCCAACCTCACCGGGCACCCCGCACCGGAGACGTGCGACGCGGCACAGGACATGCTCGGCGACTCCGTCTCCGTCTACCTGGACGGCGGCCCGACCCCGGGCATCGTGCCGTCCTCGATCGTCGACGTGACCGGCAAGGTGCCCGTGCTGCTGCGTGCCGGCGCCCTCGACGCGGACGAGCTCCGCAAGGTCGTACCCGACCTTGAGGTGGCCAATTGACGACACCCCGTCCCGATGACGTGCGTGGCATAGGCACCGGCGACTCCGGCGACACCTTCAGGATCCTCCACGTCAGCACCGGCAACGTCTGCCGCTCGCCGATCACCGAGCGGCTGACGCGGCATGCCCTGGCGGGGCGCCTCGGGGCGCCCCCGGCCGGCTACGCGGCGGACGTGCCGATCGGCGGGCTGCTCGTGGAGAGCGCCGGCACGTGGGGCCACGAGGGGGCGCCCATGGAGGCGCACGCCGAGACGGTGCTCGCCGACTTCGGAGCGGATCCCGGCGGCTTCGTCGGGCGTGAACTGCTGGACGACCACGTCATCCGGGCGGACCTGGTGCTCACCGCGACCCGGGACCACCGGGCGCAGGTCATCTCGATGGGGCACTCGGCGGGGCTGCGGACCTTCACGCTGAAGGAGTTCACCCGGCTGGTGCGGGCGATAGACCCGGCGACGCTGCCCGATCCCGTGGACGAGGGCGTGGTGGAGCGAGCGCGGGCCCTCGTGCGGGCGGCGGCGGCGCTACGCGGGTGGCTGCTCGCGCCCAGTCCCGAGGCGGACGAGGTGTACGACCCGTATGGCGCGCCGTTGCCCTTCTTCCGCTCCGTGGGGGAGGAGATCCAGGAGGCGCTGGGTCCCGTGATGGTCGCCCTGACGGGCAAGTAGAGCCGCTGAGTGGCGCGCCCCACGAAGCGGGGCTTCGGGCTGCCCCGGTTGGCAGCGCTGGCGCGCGCCGAGGGTGCCCCACCAAGGGCGCCGGGAGCTGCGCGAGCGACCGCCCGCGGGCCGGTGGTCCGGATGTGGCAGAACCAGCCCCTTTCGGCCGGCGGCGATCCGCGGGTCCGCTCTGGCTTGTCGCGCAGTTCCCCGCGCCCCTTGAAGCGGGGCTGCGCCCCGGCCCACTCCAGGGGCGCGGGGCTGGGTCGCTATGCGGCTCCGCCGCGTGGGCGCGAGCGACCCCCACCGGCCTGGCGGTCCGGATGCGGCAGAGACCACCCCTCCCGGTCGGCCGGACGAGTGGACGGACGGGAAAGAGCGCATACAGGGCATTACGGTACGTACATGGCCGGCCCTGCCCGGCGACGCCCGTGACCTGCGGCTCGGCACCGCCGCCGTCACCACCCAGCATGCGGGAGCCGGAGACGGCGCGATCGCGGAGCTGGTCGGCGCCGTGCTGCGCGGCACGCTCGACGCCCCCGCGGCCCGCCGCGACGTGCGCGATCTCACCCTCGCCTTCCCGCCGTACCCCGCCCCGGACAGCTAGCGGCGGCAGCCGGCGACCACAGCCGGCACGTGGCCAGGCAGGAGGGCGCCCGCGCCCGCGAGAGAGCGCTCGCAGCGGGCCCCGCCAGTGGCCGGGGAGCGCGCTTACGGTGGGTTCGGTGACGCGGCTCTCAGCAACACGTGCAACCATCGTCGCCTACCCGTAAGTCCTCACACATGACGTCGCGAAGCTAGGGTGTGGGGCTGATGGCCAGCGATACCTGTGGGGAAGCCCGTGCGTGAATACCTGCTGACGCTCTGCATCACGGCAGCGGTGACGTACCTGCTGACCGGCCCGGTGCGGAAGTTCGCGATCGTGGCCGGCGCGATGCCCGAGATCAGGGCCCGCGACGTCCACCGCGAGCCCACTCCGCGCCTCGGCGGGATCGCGATGTTCTTCGGGCTCTGCGCGGGGCTGCTGGTCGCCGACCATCTGCCGAGCCTCGACGAGGTGTTCGCCAACTCCAGCGAGCCCCGGGCGCTGCTCTCGGGCGCCGGGCTGATCTGGATCATCGGCGTCCTGGACGACAAGTTCGAGATCGACGCCCTGATCAAGCTGGGCGGCCAGATGATCGCCGCGGGCGTCATGGTGGTCCAGGGCCTGACGATCCTCTGGCTGCCGGTGCCGGGCGTCGGCCTGGTCGCGCTCACCCAGTGGCAGGGCACGCTGCTCACGGTCGCCCTCGTCGTGATCACCATCAACGCCGTGAACTTCGTCGACGGCCTGGACGGCCTCGCGGCCGGCATGGTGTGCATCGCGGCCACGGCGTTCTTCATGTACGGCTACCGCATCTGGTACGGCTACGGCCTGGAGGACGCCGCCCCCGCCACCCTCTTCGCGGCCATCCTGATCGGCATCTGCCTCGGCTTCCTGCCGCACAACATGCACCCGGCGCGGATCTTCATGGGCGACTCGGGCTCGATGCTGATCGGCCTGGTGCTGGCCGCGGGCGCCATCTCCATGACCGGCCAGGTGGACCCGGACGCGATGAAGCTCTTCTCCGGCTCCGAGCGGGCCACCGTGCACCAGATGGTGCCCGCCTACATCCCGCTGCTGCTGCCGCTGACGATCATCGCGGTGCCGGCGGCGGACCTGGTGCTGGCCGTGGTGCGCAGGACGTGGCGCGGCCAGTCGCCCTTCACGGCGGACCGCGGCCACCTCCACCACCGGCTGCTGGAGATCGGGCACTCGCAGAGCCGGGCGGTGCTGATCATGTACTTCTGGTCGGCGCTGATCGCCTTCGGCGCGCTGGCCTACTCGGTGAACTCCGCCTCGATGTGGATCGTGCTGGCGATCGTGGCGCTGAGCGGGGTGGGCCTGGGGCTGCTCCTGCTGCCGCGGTTCACGCCGCGGGTGCCCACCTGGGCCCAGCACATGGTTCCGCCGCGGTACCGCAGGAGCCCGGCGACGGCCGGGACCCCGCTGCCGGAGGCGCCCGCGGACGGGGTGCGGGGTGCGGACGGCCGGACGGACGGCGGCCCGGCCACGGGCGGCGCGGACGGTGCGGGGGGCTCCGGCGGCGAGAGGCCGGGGGAGCCCGGCACGGGCCAAGCCGCCGATATTCGGGGCGAAACGGTCAGTGAAGATAATTCGGCCGACCACCTTGAATTCGCCGGCAATTCCCAAAACGGTGCAATTCCTGACAAGAGCCAGCAGGACGGTGGCTCTCCGGCGGCCGAGCCCGCCGTGGCCACCCGGCCCGCCGGCGGTTCCGGCACCTCAGGGGCCGCAGGGGTCAACGGCGCGACGGCAATTGACCATCATCACACCGGGCGCTTTCTCGGTCGCAAGGGTGCCGGAACCTCACGCTGAGGGTCCGACAGGAGACGGTCGGCGCCTGGCATATATGCTCAAATTCGGTCAACTCGGGTCGCCGCGCCGCACAGACGGGCAGTTTCGGTCTCATGTGTGACGGCGACCACACCGAATAGGTAAAGCTCTCATCAAATAGTTTGTGATACCGTTCACTACCACCAGGTGAAGAGCCGAAAGACCTTGTGCAGGACGGTCTTCCGGCCTGAGGCACACCTGCCTCCTGGCGCTAGCCTCTGCTCAACAGCCGTGACCGCGGCCCGTTGACGAGTCTTGGCCGGTCACCGTGTGCAACCCGCCCCCAACTCCCGCTGGAGCTGCCGCATGCAGTCCAACGACGCCCGGATTCTCCGGGGCTCGGCGCTCGTCGCCGCCCCCGTGGGAATCGTCGCCACCGTGGTCAGTGCGCTTGTCGCCGGCGAGAAGGGCCTGGTCGGCGGGCTGGTGGCGCTGGCAGTGGTCGCCGTGTTCTTCGGCCTCGGGTCCTATGCGCTGATGCGCATCACCCAGAACACGCCCCAAGTGGCGATGACCGCCGGGCTGCTGGTCTATACCGTGCAGATCCTGCTCATCGGTGTCTTCATCGTCGCCTTCCAGGACGCCACGTTCTTCAACGGCCGGGCCTTCGGCCTCAGCCTGCTGGTCACCGCGCTGTCCTGGGTCGGCGGCCAGGTCAAGCAGAGCCTCACCAGCAGGATGCTCTACGTCCAGCCCGAACCCTCCGTGGCCCCCAAGGAGGCGGCGGGCGCGGCAGGCGCGGAGTCCCGCGATGCGGCGTAAGGGCTGCGTTAAGACGCTCCACCTTGATCTGCTATCGTCCGGAATCGCTTCTGGCTGTGGGATTTTCTCCCGGTCATGGGCCGCGGCAGGGCTAAGCCCCCGCGGTCCCCGGCGAGCTCGGACGGACGGCTGCGGCCGCGGTGCGGCAGCCCGGACGACCGGTCTCCGGCGGATGCTCCCAGCGGACTGCGGAGGCACCGCCCCACGCTCACGTGCCCAGTGCCGAACAGCGGCCTCGCCAGCCGCGCAGACACAAAAGATTGCCGTTACCTATGCGTCACGACGAAGGAGTCACGGGTGAGTGCCCACACGCTACTCGCTGAGCCTGGATGTCATATCCGGCAAGACTGCGCATTCCCCGCTCCGGGTATCGACTCGTTCAACTTCAGGCCGATCTTCAGTGTCGCCGGCTTCGACGTCACCAAGCCGATGCTGCTCGCAGTCATCTGCACGTTCCTGGTGGTGGGCTTCTTCGCGGCGGCCTTCGCCAAGCCCAAGCTCGTCCCGGGCAAGCTCCAGCTCGTCGGCGAGATCGGCTACGGCTTCGTGGCCCGCAGCATCGCCCGCGAGGTGATCGGCAAGAAGGGCGACAAGTACGTCCCGTTCCTCACGTCGATCTTCTTCTTCGTGTGGATCATGAACATCATGTCGATCATCCCGCTGGCGCAGTTCCCGGCCACCTCGCGCTTCGCGTACCCGGTCGCACTCGCGGCGCTGGTCTTCATCACGTACATGTTCCTCACGTTCAAGACGCACGGCTTCCGCGGCGGCGTCAAGAACCTGGTCTGGATCGAGGGCCTGCCCAAGCCCCTCGTCCCCCTGATCGTGCTGCTGGAGTTCATCCAGAACGTGATCACCCGGCCGTTCACCCTCGCCGTGCGGCTCTGGGCCAACATGTTCTCCGGCCACATCCTGATCGTGCTGTTCAGCGTCGCGAGCTGGTACCTGCTGACCCCCACCTTCCTGACCGCCGTCGCCGGCGGCTCGTTCCTGCTGGCGGCCTTCATGACCGCCTTCGAGCTGCTGATCCAGTTCCTGCAGGCGTACATCTTCACGCTCCTCGCCTCGATCTACATCTCGGGAGCGATCGAAGAGGGGCACTGACCCGAATCGCGCCCCTTCCCCATCCAGACCTCCGCTGGGAAGTCCCCCAGCGGACCGCATCACATAGGAAGACAGGTAAATGTCTGCCGAGCTTGTTAACCTCGCCGCCGCCACCACCGCGGGCCGCCTGGGTGCGGTCGCCTACGGCCTTGCCGCCATCGGCCCCGGCGTCGGTATCGGCCTGGTCTTCGGTCACTCCATCGAGGCCATGGCCCGCCAGCCCGAGGCCATGCCGATCATCCGCACGAACATGTTCCTCGGCTTCGCCCTCTGTGAGGTGCTCGCGCTGCTCGGTCTGGTCGTGCCCTTCGTGTTCCAGCAGTGACACGTCACGGACGGTAGCCACACTCGACGAAAGGTTCGGACATGTTGAATTTCCTGGCGCAGGAAGGAACGCAGAACCCGCTCCTGCCCGAAACCCCAGAACTTGTCGTCGGCCTGCTCTGCTTCTTCATCGTCTTCGGCATCCTCGGCAAGAAGCTGCTGCCGAACATCCAGAAGACCCTGGCAGAGCGCCACGACGCGATCGAGGGTGGCCTGGAGCGGGCGGCACAGGCGCAGGCCGAGGCCAACCGCACGCTTGAGGAGTACCGGGCCCAGCTCGCCGAGGCGCGTCACGAGGCCGCCCGGATCCTGGAGCAGGCTCGTGAGCAGGGAGCGGTGATCATCGCGGAGATGCGCGAGGAGGGCCAGCGCCAGCGCGAGTCGATCATCGAGGCCGGGCACACGCAGATCGAGGCCGACCGCCGCCAGGTGGCCGTCCAGCTGCGCCAGGAGGTCGGCCGGCTCTCCACCGAGCTGGCCGGCCGCATCGTCGGCGAGTCCCTGGAGGACACCACGCGCCAGAGCCGTGTGGTCGACCGCTTCCTGGACGAGCTGGACGCCAAGGCCGAGCAGACGCAGGGCGCCGCCACGTGAGCAACGCGACACGTCAGTCGAATGCAGCAGCCCGTGAGCGTCTGGAGGCGCTGACCGACCACAGTGCGGTCGACACCTCCGCCCTCGCCGGCGACCTGCTGGCGGTGACCGACCTGCTCGACCGCGAGGCCGGGCTGCGGGGCACCCTCACCGACCCCGGTATCGAGGGGCAGCGCAAGGCCGACCTGGTCACCGCGCTCTTCGACGGCCGGATCGGCGCCGAGGCGCTGGACCTGGTGTCGGGCCTCGTACGGTCCCGGTGGTCGGCGACGCGTGACCTGGCGGACACCTGCGAGCAGCTCGCCTTCCTCGCCGAGATCATCGGCGCGGACCGTGCCGACGCGCTCGACGAGACCGAGGACGAGCTGTTCCGGTTCGGGCGCATCGTCTCCAGCAGCGGCGACCTGCGCGCGGCGCTCACCGACCGCCGCGCGCCCGCCGAGGCCAAGGCCGGGCTGCTGCGCTCCCTGCTGGAGGGCCGGGCCAACCGGTACACGGAGCAGCTGCTCAGCCGTCTTGTGACGCAGCCGCGGGGACGTAGCCTGGATGCAGGGATCGATGCCCTGACCAAGCTCGCCGCTGCGCGCCGTGACCGGGTGGTCGCGGTCGTGGTCTCCGCGGTGCCGCTGAACGACACGCAGAAGCGGCGTCTCGGAGAGGCACTGGCCAGGATCTACGGCCGCCAGGTGCATCTGAACCTCGACGTGGACCCCGCGGTCCTCGGCGGGGTCTCGGTGCGCATCGGAGACGAGGTCATCAACGGCACCATCGCGGACCGCCTGGATGAGGCGTCCCGGCGGATGGCCGGCTGACGCACGCGCAGGCGCCAGTCGAAGTCGGAAGAAGAAGAGCGGCCCTCGTTGGGCCGTAGCGCAGTGATATCTGGGGGGAGTCCCCCAGACCCCCAGACGTCGGGCCCAACAAGGAGAGCAGGAAACTCAGATGGCGGAGCTTACGATCCGGCCGGAGGAGATCCGGGACGCGCTGGAGAACTTCGTCCAGTCGTACCAGCCGGACGCGGCCTCCCGCGAAGAGGTCGGGACCGTCACCGAGGCCGGTGACGGCATCGCCAAGGTCGAGGGACTGCCCTCGGCCATGGCCAACGAACTGCTGAGGTTCGAGGACGGCACCCTCGGTCTCGCGCTCAACCTCGAAGAGCGTGAGATCGGTGCGATCGTCCTCGGCGAGTTCGGCGGTGTCGAGGAGGGGCAGCCGGTCACGCGTACCGGCGAGGTGCTCTCCGTCCCCGTGGGCGACGGTTACCTCGGACGTTCCGTCGACCCGCTCGGTAACCCCATCGACGGCCTCGGCGAGATCGCCGCCGAGGGCCGCCGCCCCCTGGAGCTCCAGGCTCCCTCGGTGATGCAGCGCAAGTCGGTGCACGAGCCGATGGAGACGGGCTACAAGGCCGTCGACACCATGACCCCGATCGGCCGCGGCCAGCGCCAGCTGATCATCGGCGACCGCCAGACCGGCAAGACCGCGCTGTGCGTCGACACGATCATCAACCAGCGCGACAACTGGCGCTCCGGCGACCCCAGCAAGCAGGTCCGCTGCATCTACGTCGCCATCGGCCAGAAGGGCTCGACCGTGGCGTCCGTACGCGGCGCCCTGGAAGAGGCCGGCGCGCTGGAGTACACGACCATCGTCGCCGCCCCGGCGTCCGACCCGGCCGGCTTCAAGTACCTGGCGCCCTACACCGGCTCCGCCATCGGACAGCACTGGATGTACCAGGGCAAGCACGTCCTGATCATCTTCGACGACCTGTCCAAGCAGGCCGACGCCTACCGCGCCGTCTCCCTGCTGCTGCGCCGCCCGCCGGGCCGCGAGGCCTACCCGGGTGACGTCTTCTACCTGCACTCCCGGCTGCTGGAGCGCTGCGCGAAGCTCTCCGACGACATGGGCGCCGGCTCGATGACCGGTCTGCCGATCGTCGAGACCAAGGCCAACGACGTCTCGGCGTTCATCCCGACCAACGTCATCTCCATCACCGACGGCCAGTGCTTCCTGGAGTCCGACCTGTTCAACGCGGGCGTCCGCCCCGCCCTGAACGTCGGTATCTCCGTCTCCCGCGTCGGTGGCGCCGCCCAGCACAGGGCCGTCAGGCAGGTCTCCGGACGTCTGCGCGTGGACCTCGCCCAGTACCGCGAGCTGGAGGCCTTCGCCGCCTTCGGTTCCGACCTGGACGCCGCCTCCAAGGCCCAGCTGGGCCGTGGCCAGCGGATGGTCGAGCTGCTGAAGCAGGCGCAGTACGCCCCGTACCCCACCGAGGACCAGGTCATCTCCATCTGGTCCGGCACCAACGGCAAGATGGACGACGTTCCGGTGGCGGACGTCCGCCGCTTCGAGCGGGAGCTCATCGACTACATGCACCGCGAGCAGAAGCCGCTGCTCACCAACATCGTCGAGGGCGGGAAGATGCCCGACGAGACGATCCAGAAGCTCTCCGAGGCGGTGGACACGTTCAAGAAGCAGTTCGAGACCTCGGACGGCAAGCTGCTCGGCGACGACACCTCCGCCGCCGAGTGACGACCGAAGGGACCTGACTCATGGGAGCGCAGCTCCGGGTCTACAAGCGTCGCATCCGGTCGGTCTCCGCGACCAAGAAGATCACCCGGGCGATGGAGATGATCGCCGCCTCGCGCATCGTCAAGGCGCAGCGCAAGGTGGCGGCCTCCACCCCCTACGCGACCGAGCTCACCCGCGCGGTCACGGCGGTGGCGACCGGATCGAACGCCAAGCATCCGCTGACCACGGAGGCGGACCAGCCGCGTCGCGCCGCGATCCTGCTGCTCACCAGCGACCGCGGTCTCGCCGGCGGCTACAACTCCAACGCCATCAAGCGCGCGGAGCAGCTCACCGAGCGGTTGCGCGGCGAGGGCAAGGAGGTCGTCACCTACATCGTCGGCCGCAAGGGCGTCGCCTACTACCAGTTCCGGGAGCGCGCCATCGCCCAGAACTGGGGAGGCTTCACGGACGACCCCAGCTATGCGGACGCCAAGCAGGTCGCCGACCCGCTGATCGAGGCGATCTCGCAGGACACCGACGAGGGCGGCGTCGACGAGCTGCACATCGTGTTCACCGAGTTCGTGTCCATGCTGACGCAGAACCCGGTCGACCGGCGCCTGCTGCCGCTCAGCCTCGACGCGGTCGGCTCCGGTGCCGCGGAGGGCGGCTCCGAGGCCCCCGTGGCCGAGGGGCAGCCGCAGGGGACCAAGGTCCGGCCGCTGTTCGAGTTCGAGCCGTCGGCGGAGGGCGTGCTCGACGCGCTGCTGCCGCGCTACGTCGAGAGCCGCGTCTACAACGCGCTGTTGCAGTCGGCCGCCTCCAAGCACGCCGCCACCCGGCGCGCGATGAAGTCGGCGACCGACAACGCAGGAGAGCTGATCGAGAGCCTCTCCCGTCTTGCCAACGCGGCCCGCCAGGCCGAAATCACCCAGGAAATCAGCGAGATCGTCGGTGGCTCCAGTGCGCTGGCCGACGCGACCGCGGGGAGTGACAAATAATGACCACCACAGTTGAGACCGCGACGGCCACGGGCCGCGTCGCCCGGGTCATCGGTCCGGTCGTCGACGTGGAGTTCCCCGTCGACGCGATGCCGGACATCTACAACGCCCTGCACGTCGAGGTGGCCGACCCGGCCCACGAGGGCGAGAAGAAGACGCTGACCCTGGAGGTCGCCCAGCACCTGGGCGACGGCCTGGTCCGCTCCATCTCCATGCAGCCCACCGACGGCCTGGTCCGCCAGGCGCCGGTCGTGAACACCGGCGAGGGCCTCACGGTTCCGGTCGGCGACTTCACCAAGGGCAAGGTGTTCAACACCGTCGGCGAGGTGCTGAACGTCCCCGAGGAGAACGCCAACATCACCACGCGGTGGCCCATCCACCGCAAGGCGCCGAGCTTCGACCAGCTCGAGTCGAAGACCGAGATGTTCGAGACCGGCATCAAGGTCATCGACCTGCTGACCCCGTACGTGCGCGGCGGCAAGATCGGCCTGTTCGGCGGCGCCGGCGTCGGCAAGACCGTGCTCATCCAGGAGATGATCTACCGCGTCGCCAACAACCACGAGGGCGTCTCCGTCTTCGCGGGCGTCGGCGAGCGCACCCGTGAGGGCAACGACCTCATCGCGGAGATGACCGAGTCCGGCGTCATCGACAAGACCGCGCTGGTCTTCGGCCAGATGGACGAGCCGCCGGGCACCCGGCTGCGCGTCGCCCTGGCGGGCCTCACCATGGCGGAGTACTTCCGTGACGAGCAGCGGCAGGACGTGCTGTTCTTCATCGACAACATCTTCCGCTTCACGCAGGCCGGCTCCGAGGTCTCCACGCTGCTCGGCCGCATGCCGTCCGCGGTGGGCTACCAGCCGAACCTCGCCGACGAGATGGGCATCCTCCAGGAGCGCATCACCTCGACCCGCGGTCACTCGATCACCTCCATGCAGGCGATCTACGTCCCCGCGGACGACCTGACCGACCCGGCGCCGGCCACCACCTTCGCCCACCTCGACGCGACGACGGTGCTCTCCCGGCCGATCTCGGAGAAGGGCATCTACCCGGCGGTGGACCCGCTGGACTCCACGTCCCGCATCCTGGACCCGCGCTACATCCGCCAGGACCACTACGACGCCGCGATGCGCGTCAAGAACATCCTGCAGAAGTACAAGGACCTCCAGGACATCATCTCCATCCTCGGTATCGACGAGCTCGGCGAGGAGGACAAGCTCACCGTCTTCCGCGCCCGCCGGGTGGAGCGCTTCCTGTCCCAGAACACCCACGTCGCCGAGCAGTTCACCGGCGTCAAGGGCTCGGACGTCTCGCTCGACGAGTCGATCGCGGCGTTCAACGCGATCTGCGACGGCGAGTACGACCACTTCCCCGAGCAGGCCTTCTTCATGTGCGGCGGTCTTGAGGACCTCAAGAAGAACGCCAAGGAGCTCGGCGTCTCCTGAGCGGTCGTGGAACCAGGGGGCGGGCGCGTGTCCCGCCCCCTGCCCTACGCCCCATCACCCGACCACTAGAATCCGAAACCACACCCGGCACGACCGCCGGGTGGTGACCCGAGGAGCCACCCTTGGCTGCTGAGCTGCATGTCGAGCTGGTCGCGGCCGACCGCCAGGTCTGGTCGGGCGAGGCGACCCTGGTCGTCGCGCGCACCCGGTCCGGAGACATCGGCATCATGCCCGGCCACCAGCCGCTGCTCGGTGTGCTGGAGTCGGGCCCGGTGACCGTCCGTACCGGCGACGGTGGAACGGTCGTCGCCGCGGTGCACGGCGGTTTCATCTCCTTCGCCGACAACAAGCTGTCGCTGCTGGCCGAGATCGCGGAGCTGTCGGACGAGATCGACGTCCAGCGTGCGGAGCGGGCACTGGAGCGTGCCAAGTCCGAGGCCGACGCCTCGGCGGAGCGGCGCGCCGACGTCCGCCTGCGAGCGGTGGCGGTGCGCTGACTCCCCCCGGCGCACAATGCTGTGGCTCAGCCGCGGCCGGATCCGGAGCACTCCGGATCGGGTCGCGGCTGAGGCAATGAGGGATCAAGCAGAGTCGTTCCGTTACCTACGAGGCGAGGAGGTCGGTGCCGGTGATCCTCGCTGTGCTGGTGTGCGGTATCACGGTGGTCGCGCTGGTCGTACTCGGGCTGCTCGCCTTCGGGGTGCGGCGCAGACTCATCCAGCGGTCGGGTGGCACGTTCGACTGCAGCCTCCGCTGGAACGTCCCGGCATCGCTCCGTGAGGGGGCCGGGGCTCCACGGGGTGGCGCCGACTTCGGTGAGGACTCCGCCGTCGCCCCCGGCGGGAAGGGGTGGGCGTACGGCATCGCCCGCTACAACGGTGACTGCGTGGAGTGGTTCCGCGTCTTCTCCTACGCGCCGCGGCCCCGGCGGACCCTGGAGCGGGGGGTCATCGAGGTCGAGGGGCGGCGGACTCCCGAGGGGGAGGAGGAGCTGGCGCTGCTGTCAGACGCGATCGTGCTCACGTGCGTGCATCGGGGGGTGCGGCTGGAGCTGGCGATGAGTGAGGATGCGTTGACGGGGTTCCTCGCGTGGTTGGAGGCTGCGCCTCCGGGGCAGCGGGTCAACGTGGCGTGACGGTTGGCGGCGGCTTCTGGGTGGCCGTGAGCCGGAGGGTTGACGTGTGCCGTGGCTTCTTTTGCGCAGTTCCCCGCGCCCCTGATCAGGGGCTTCTCTTGTTTTTCGGGTTCTGGCGCCGTTCTCTGGCGTCGTAGGCGACGCGGGCCTGTTCGACTCTGGTCAGGTTGGGTGACCACCCGGCGAGTGAGGCGAACAAGGGGGTGAGGTTGCTGCCCAGGTCGCTGGTCTCGTACTCCGCTCGCGGGGGTTCCGGCACCGACGAACCGCCCGAGCAGGACGACACCCTCCCGAGCGACCACGCAGACGACAGCTTGTTCTTCGCCGAGGACCTGGCACACACATGAGGGTCGCGGACGCGTTCGCGGAGCGCTTCCGCACGCAGGTCGACCGGTACCTTGAGGGGGCGCGGGGAACTGCGCGAAGAACTACGGGCGCACGGACAGTCGAGGACGGACAGAAGTCGCCAATCAGGGGCGCGGGGAACTGCGCGAAGAGCCACGGCGCAGGGACAGCCGACGACCGACAGAAGCCGTCGATCAGAGGCGCGGGAAACCGCGCAGTCCGGCAGCGCGCCAGCGCGAAGCAAGCGCCCCCGCTGAGGGGGAGGGGTCCAGGGGAGGGGAACCCCTCACACCCCCATCTCCTGGGCCAGAACCGCCGCCTGAAGGCGGCTCCGCACCCCCAGCTTCGCCAGCAGCCTGCTCACATGCGTCTTGGCCGTCGCATCGGCCATCCCCAACCGCGCGGCGATCTCCGCGTTGGAGAGCCCCTGCCCCAGACAGGAGAGCACCTCCCGCTCACGGCGCGTCAGACCCTCCAGAGCCGACCGATCCGGCTCCTCCTCCGCCCGCACCGCCTGCCCGGCGAACTCCGCGAGCAGCCGGCGGGTGACCGCGGGCGCCACCGTCCCCTCGCCCCGCGCCACCGCCCGCACCGCGGTCAGCAGCTCGTGGGCCTCCGCGTTCTTCAGCAGGAACCCCACCGCTCCCGCCCGCAGCGCGCCGAAGACGTATTCGTCCAGGTCGAACGTGGTGAGCACCAGCACGTCGGCGAGCCCCTCGGCCACCACCTGGCGGGTGGCCGACACCCCGTCGAGGCGGGGCATCTGCACGTCCATCAGGACCAGGTCGGGGCGGAGCTCCCGGGCGAGCGCCACCGCCTCCTCCCCGTCGCCCGCCTCGCCGACGACCTCGATGTCGGGCGCGCTGCGCAGGATGAGGACGAGTCCCATCCGCACCGCCGACTGGTCCTCCGCGACCAGAACGCGGATCCTCACGCCTCTGCCCCTCCTCCACCGGACGCCCGCCCGGGGGACGCCCCCGTCTTCGATACCCGCCCGCCGGACGCCCCCGTCCCCGATACCCGTTCGCCTGACGCCCCCGTGCCGGACTCTCGCGTGCCCGACACGCGCGCACCGCGCACCCCCGCACCGGCTGCCGTCGCCTCCGCGGCGTCCACCGGCAGGGTCGCCGACACCGTCCACAGCCCCGCGTCCCCGGGCCCGGCCCGGAAGGTGCCGCCCAGCAGGGCCACCCGCTCCTCCATGCCGACCAGGCCCGCCTCGGAACCCGGCGCCCGCGGCCCGTCCACCCGCCCGTAGGGACTGCTCACCCGAACCGTCAGCGCATCCTCGCACAGGGCGAGTGCGACCGTGACGCTGCCGGGCGCCGCGTGCTTGAGGGCGTTGGTCAGGGACTCCTGGACGATGCGGTACGCGGCGAGCTCGACCGGCGCAGGCAGCCGGGTGCCCGGGGCGGGCAGTTCGGTGAGGCGAGCGTCCAGGCCGTTGGCGCGGGCACCGCCGACCAGCGCGTCCACGCCGCTCAGGGTGGGTGCGGGCGCGGCATCCTGCTCGCCGCCCGAGTCCCGGAGAATGCCGATGATGCGGCGCATGTCGGCCAGGCCCTCGACGCTGTTCTCGCGGATGACGGTGAGCGCCTGACGGGTGGTGCCCGGGTCGTCGAGGGAGAGCGCCGCGGTGGAGTGGATGGCTATCGCGGAGAGGTGGCCCGCCACCATGTCGTGCAGCTCGCGTGCCATCCGGGCGCGCTCGGCGGTCACCGCCTGGATCCGGTCGGCCTCCGCCAGCAGCGCCGTCTGCTCCGCGCGCAGCCGGGCCGTCTCGGCGGCGTCCCGCTGATTGCGCACCATCGCGCCGGTGGTGGCCGGCACGAACGACACCAGCCCGCACAGCACCCCCACGAGCAGCGCCTGGGGCACCTGCCACCAGGCGAGCAGCGCCAGGGTCAGCGCGACCGTGACCAGGCCCCCGACGACCGGGATCCGGCGGGCCTGGGCCGGGGTGCCGTACACCACCGCCGCGTACATGAGGTCCGTGAACATCATGACCGTGGCGAAGTTGCCCGGCGTGAACTGGTCGGCGGTGACCGCCGCCGTGCCGACGATGAGGCCGAGCCGCGGGTGGGTCCTGCGCAACAGCTCCAGGGGCGCGGTCACCGCCAGCGGCACCAGCACCCATGCGCCGCCGAACGGCCGGCCGGTCTGCGTGGAGAGCCCCAGGACCCACAGCAGCAGGCCGCTGAGCAGGCCGGCGGTCGCGATGACGACGTCGTGGCGGTGCGGGCGGGGCAGCGCGGGCAGTGCCATGCACCCATCCCAGCACGTTCCGGCCCCCGGCCGCCTGGTTCCCTGGGTGGAGCTTGCGGCCGGCGCACTACATCGAAGGGTGCAGTGGCGCCGCCCGGCGCGGGCTCGTCACCGCTCTCCGCCGATCCGCGGTCCCTGATCCGCCGTCGGCGATCCGTCCTCGGCGGACTGCCCGCCTCCCGATCCGCCGTCGGCGATCCGTCCTCGGCGAACCGCCCGCCCCGCCGATCCGCTGTCCCCGATCCACCGTCCCCGATCCGCCCTCGGCCAACCGCCCGCCCCGCCGATCCGCCGTCGCCGATCGCACCCGCCCCGCACGCTGTGATCGCGCTCACATACCTGATCCGGCCAAAGGGCGGCCGGCGGCCGGGGATGCCGTCAGCGCTCGCCGCCGGGCACCCACAGCACGTCGCCCGTCTCGCGGTTCGCGGTCCTCGCGAGGATGAACAGCAGGTCGGAGAGGCGGTTCAGGTAGGTGGCGGTGAGCGGGTTCATCGTCTCGCCGTGCGCCTCCAGCGCCGCCCAGGTGGAGCGCTCCGCCCGGCGCACGACGGTGCACGCGTGGTGCAGCAGCGCCGCGCCGGGCGCGCCGCCGGGCAGGATGAAGCTCTTCAGCTTCCCCAGGGACTCGTTGAAGTGGTCGCAGTCCTCCTCCAACCGGTCGACGTAGGACTGCTCGACCCGCAGCGGCGGGTACTCGGGGTCCGGCACGACCGGCGTGGACAGGTCCGCGCCCACGTCGAACAGGTCGTTCTGCACGCGGACGAGGACCTTCACCAGCTCCTCGTCGAGCCGTCCCAGTGCGATGGCCGTCCCGATCACCGCGTTCGCCTCGTTGGCGTCGGCGTAGGCGGCGATCCTGAGATCCGTCTTGGCGGTGCGGCTCATGTCCCCGAGGGCGGTGGTGCCCTGGTCGCCGGTCCTGGTGTAGATGCGTGTCAGCCTGACCATGGGTCCCAGCCTAGGCCGCCCGCCGTGCCGCCGCCCCGCACCGCCACCCGGGCATGCCCCGCTACGCCCCCGCCCTGCGGAACACCCGGGTGCCCACCGCGAGCGCCAGCGCCGCGAAGCCGGCGGCGACCAGCGCTCCGTAGCGCACGTCGGCGGTGGCGTACCGGCCCACGTAGGCGTCCCGCACCGCGTCGACCAGGTAGCGCAGCGGCATGAAGCGGGAGAGCAGGTCGAGCCAGCCGGGGCCGAGCGCCATCGGCAGCATCAGCCCGGACAGCAGCATCGACGGCATCGTGACCGCGTTGATCACCGGAGCGAACTCCTGGGGCGTGCGCACCCGCATCGCCAGGGCGCCCGACAGGGCGGACAGCGCGACCGTCAGCAGTGCCACGAAGGCGAAGCCGAGCAGCACGCCCGCGAGCGGCGCCCGCAGCCCCATGGCGAGGGCGGCCAGCACCAGCAGGACGGCCTGGAAGACGAAGAGGACGGTGTCGCGCAGCGTCCGGCCGAGCAGCAGGGCGAGGCGGCTGACGGGGGTGGCGCGCATCCTCTCCACCACGCCGTGGTTCTTCTCGATGATGATGCCGAAGCCGGAGAACGCCCCGCCGAACAGCGCGAGTTGCAGGAGCAGTCCGGGCACCAGGACCTGCCAGGAGCTGCCCCGCGAGCCGAGCGGCAGGTCGGTGAGGAGCGGGCCGAAGAAGAGCAGGTAGAGCAGCGGCATCAGCACGCCGAAGAGCATCTGGAAGCGGGATCCGAGGGTCTGCCGGGCGTAGCGCCCGAAGATCAGCGCGGTGTCGGAGAGCAGGGTGGGCATCGGCGGGGTCCTCCGCGGCGGCGGGTCGGTACGGCGACTTGGCGACACGGCGTCGAGGCGATGGGTCGACGGGGCCGTGCGGTGACGGGGAGACAGGGCGTCTTGTCGGTGTGGCGGCATGTCTACACGCAGCATGTCTATACGGCGACGGGGGCGGGCTCGGCTTGCCGCGGGCCGCGGCCCGTGATGGCGAGGAACGTGTCCTGGAGGCTGGCGTCGATCGACCCGCCGTGCCGGAGCTTGAGCGTGCCAGGGGTGCCCTCGGCGGCGACCGTGCCCTTGTCGACGATCACGAGACGGTCCGCGAGGGCGTCGGCCTCGTCGAGGTAGTGGGTGGTCAGGAAGATCGTCGTGCCCCTCTCCTCGCGCAGCCGGCGCACCAGGTCCCACAGGTCGGCCCGGCTGCCGGGGTCGAGGCCGGTGGTCGGCTCGTCGAGGAAGAGCACCTGGGGGCGGTGGGTGAGGCCCATGGCGATGTCGAGCCGGCGCCGCTGTCCGCCGGAGAGCGCGCCGCACTTGCGGTCCAGCAGGCCGGTCAGTCCCAGGTCGCGTGCCAGTTCCCCGGCGCGCGCCACCGCTTCGGCCTTCGGCAGCCGGTAGAGCCGGCCCTGCGTGACGAGTTCCTCCCGCACGGAGACATTGGCGTCGACGCCGCCGGACTGCGCCACGTATCCGCACCGGCTGCGCACGCCCGCGGGGTCCCCGGCCAGGTCGCAGCCGGCCACCGTGGCGCTGCCGCCGGTGGGGGCGAGAAGGGTGGTGAGCATCCGGAGCGTGGTGGTCTTGCCCGCGCCGTTCGGGCCGAGGAAGCCGAGGATCTCGCCGGCCTCGGCGTGCAGGTCGATCCCGCGCACGGCCTCGACCGGGCCGCGCTTGGTGACGAAGGTCCGGGCCAGGCCGGACGTGGTGAGGATGGGCATGCTCCCAGAAAAACAGAGACTCTCCAATTTTGCAATGACACCAAAAATCAAGGGACCCCAGTGAACGTACGATGGCGGCATGGCAGAGGGACTCAGGGAGCGCAAGAAGCGGCAGACGCGGCAGTACCTCTCGGACGTCGCGACGGGCCTCTTCCTGGAGCGCGGGTTCGACGCGGTCACCGTCGCCGAGGTCGCCGAGGCCGCCGACGTCTCCGTGAACACGGTCTACAACTACTTCCCGGCCAAGGAGGACCTCTTCCTCGACCGGATGTCCGGCGTCGTGGACCGCCTCTCGCGCTGGGTGCGCGGGCGGGACCCGGGGGAGTCCGCGGTGGGGGCCGTGCTGCGCGAGCTGCGGGAGGAGGTGGAGTCGGTCTCGCCCCGGGTCGGCCTGTTCGAGGGGTACGAGCGCTTCATGCGGGTGGTGCACGACTCGCCCACGCTCAGGTCCCGGCTCTGGGTCGTCGGCCAGACCGTCTTCGAGAACGTCGAGCGGACGCTGCGCGAGGAGACCGGCGCCGATCCGGACGACCTGATGCCGACTCTGGTCGCCGGGCAGCTCAACTGGCTCCACCAGCTGGTCATGGGCACGATCGGCCGTGAGATGGTCTCCGGCCGCGCGCCCGAGGCCGTGTCCCGCGAGACGCTCGACCTGCTGGACGCCGCGGAGGACATCCTCAGCGAAAAGGTGCTCAACTACGCGGTAAGGGGCCAAGAATGAGCCCGCAGGACCCGGCAGCAGTGTGATCTGTGTCAACAGCGACGTGACACGCATCTCGTCGCGCCCCATCGCGGCCCTTCTGGCGCTAGGGTCCTGCACACGTCAATGGCGTCCCGACGTCAACGACCTCCCGGTATGGCAAAGGGGCCGTACCGGCGGCAGAACGGGACAGGGAGTCTCACCGTGGCACGCAAGCTCGCCGTCATCGGCGCCGGACTGATGGGGTCCGGTATCGCACAGGTCTCCGCCGCGGCGGGCTGGGACGTCGTGCTGCGTGACATCACCGAAGCCGCCCTGACCCGGGGCACCGACGGCATCAGGAAGTCCTACGACAAGTTCGTCGACAAGGGCAGACTCACCGCACAGGACGCCGGCGCGGCGCTCGGCAGGATCACCACGACCACCGATCTGGACGCCGCCGCGGACGCCGACGTCGTCGTGGAGGCCGTGTTCGAGAAGCTGGAGATCAAGCACGAGATCTTCCGCGCACTCGACAAGATGGTCCGCGACGACACCGTGCTCGCCTCCAACACCTCCGCCATCCCCATCACCAAGATCGCGGCGGTCACCACCCGCCCGGAGCGCGTGGTGGGCACGCACTTCTTCTCGCCCGTGCCGATGATGCAGCTCTGCGAGCTGGTCCGGGGCCTGAAGACCACCGACGAAACCCTGGCCACCGCGCGCGCGTTCGCGGAGTCCGTCGGCAAGACCTGCGTCGTGGTCCGGCGTGATGTGGCCGGCTTCGTCACCACCCGGCTGATCTCGGCGCTCGTCGTCGAGGCCGCCCGGCTCTACGAGTCGGGCGTCGCCTCCGCCGAGGACATCGACACCGCCTGCAGACTCGGCTTCGGCCACGCCATGGGTCCACTCGCCACGGCCGACCTCACCGGCGTCGACATCCTGCTGCACGCCACCGAGAACATCTACACCGAGACCCAGGACGAGAAGTTCGCCCCGCCCGAGCTGATGCGCCGGATGGTCGACGCCGGCGACATCGGACGCAAGAGCGGCCAGGGCTTCTACCCGCACTGAACCATCGCCCGCGGCGCCCCGTACCTCCAGGTGGGGCGCCCTGCGGTCGCCGACGCTGAATGTCAACCCCACGGTCACCCTCAGGGGTGATTTCGGCATCGGTTCGCTGACAAGCAGCAACTCCCGTGTCCGTGCAGCCGTCAGTTGCAGTGACATGACGGCAGGCCGCGCGGGCACATGCGGCACTGCACACGGCACCCCGCACCCCGCTCGGCCCGGCAGGCCGGCGGCCCCGGGGCCCGGTGTACACACGCGGACCGCGCGGACCACGCGGCCCGTGCAGGCAGAAGACAAGGACCAGAGAGCAGAACACCTATCCCGGGGAGCGCGATATGCATATCAAGGGCGACCACACCGAGCTCGCCGTCGAGGGCCGCCTCGACGTCCGCAGCGCGGCGGACGCCCGAACGGTCCTGCACTCGGCCGTCGACGACGGCGCCGGCGACCTGGTGCTCGACCTGTCAGAGCTGGACTCCTGGGATGCCACGGGGCTCGGCGTGATCATGGGCGCGCACCGCAGAGCCGGACGGTGCGGCCGCCGGCTCGTGCTGCGCGACGTGCCGCCCCAGATGCAGCGGCTGCTGGTCGCCACCCGGTTGCACCGGATCCTCGCCATCGAGGGCGGCATCGGGCTGGAGTCCCTGCCTCGCGTGTAGGGGGGCAGGAGGGCGGTTCCGCCGCGGCCCCCCGGTGGCAAACCCGCCAAGAGCGTGACGACTCGGACAGTACGCCACCCCGGTGTTCCGCGCCCCGGGGTGAGGGTCTAGGGTGCCATCGCCCGTTGTATGGACGGGCCCGGGTACCGGGTGCCGGACCCGAAACAACAGAGCGGTGTGCACAAAGGCCGAGAGGGCTCGGCACACAACGCTCTTGGGGGCATTCACCATGGATCCGATGAATCGCGGACCCGAGGACCACCTCAGTCTCCCCGGCGACCCCGGCGTACCGGCCACCCCCGGGAGCCACGGCTACGGCCCGCCCGCCGGCCCCGAACCCGGTCCGAGCATTCCGGGCGGCGCGCTCGTGCCCGCCACGAGCTCCTCCGCACCCCGGCCCGCCCGTGCCGTCCGGCTCGTCTCCGGCGACCTGCTCGTCACCCTCAACCCGGTGGACGGCAGCGAGGTCGAGCTCTGCCCGCCGGACCGCCGCCCGCCCCGCCCCGTCAAGCGGACCGCGACCGAGCGCGCCGAACTGGCCCGTGCCGCCCGCCCGCCGCTGCCCCAGGGCCCCCTCGTGGTCCGGCCGCCGCTGCTGGAGCGCGACGAGGAGCGGGGCCGGCTCGGTCGGCTGCTCTCCCGCGGCCGCTCCGTGCGCCTCACCGGCCCCTCCGGCTCCGGCCGCAGCACCCTGCTGGACGCCGTCGCCGAGGACTGCGCCGGCCTCGCCCCGGACGGCGTCGTCCGCCTCTCCGGCCACCGGCGCACCGTCAAGGACGTGCTGCACGACCTGTTCACCGCCGTCTACCAGAGCGACCTGCACCGCCCCGACGAGGTGTTCCAGCGCGAACTGGTCCGCGAGATAGGCGCCGTGGTCGTCCTGGACGACCTGGAGTTCGGCGGCACCGCCCTCGACGACCTCCTCGACGCCACCCCCGAGTGCGCCTTCGTGCTGGCCACCACGCCCGACGTCGCCGCGCCCTCCCCGCACTCGCACCTGGAGGAGGTCTTCCTCGGCGGCCTCGGCCGCGAGGGCGGAATGACGCTGCTGCGGCACACCGTCGACCGCGACCTCACCGCGGAGGAGACGGCCTGGGCCGCCGACCTCTGGTTCGAGTCCGGCGGCCTGCCGGCCCGCTTCGTCCAGGCCGGCGCCCTGCTGAGATGCCGCGACCAGCTCCACGCCGGGACCGCCCAGGCCGGCACCGCGGTGCTCGCGCAGGAGATGCCGCTGCCGTCCCTCGCCGAGGGCTCCGCACCCGTCGCGCTGCTCGCCTCCCTGCTGGGCTCCTCCGCACGGAGCACCCTGCGGTTCGCCGTCGCCCTCGGCGGCGAGGTGCCGCACCGCGCCCAGCTGCCCGCGCTGCTCGCCGACCCCCGCGCGGACATCGCCCTGGCCGAACTGCTGGCCGGCGGGCTGATCACCCCGGTCGGGGGCCGCTACCGCCTCGCGGCCGGCGTCCAGGCGCAGTTGGAGGCCGCCGGCTTCGCCGACGACGCCGACGAGCGCGCCCACGCCGCCGGAGAGCACTACGCCTGGTGGGCCGGGCACCCGTCGGTGGGCTCCGAGCGCGTGCTGGCCGAGGCGGACGCCGTCCTCGCCGCCATCGCCGCCCTGATCCCGCGGACCAACCCCCAGCACACCGCCGACGGGCAGAGCAGCCTCGCCGTCCGGCTCGCCCGCACCGCCGCGCCCGCCTTCGCCGCCGGACTCGACTGGGGCGCCTGGGAACGCGCGCTGCGTTCCGGCCAGGAGGCCGCACGCCGCTCCGGCGAGGTCGCCGAGGAGGCCTACTTCCACCACGAGCTGGGCGTCCTCGCGCTCTGCCACGGCCGCCTCGACCGGGCCCGCGCCGAACTGGAGGCGTCCATCGGGCTGCGCGGCGCCCTCGCCGACAAGCGCGGCACCGTCGCGGGCCGGCGCACCCTCGCCCTGGTGGCGGACCGCTCCGGACCGCTGGCGCTGCCGCCGGGCCCGAGCGGATCCGGCGCGGCCGGCGGCACATCCGGAACGGGCGGCGCTGCTGCCGGAACACCGGAGACGACCCCGCCCTCCGGCGTCCAGACCTCCTTCGGCGAGGTCCTGCCGTCGCGGCTGCCCGTCGTGCCCCCGGCATCCGCACCGGCGGTACCCGACAGGCCCGCGGCCCGCGCGCTGCCGCCGACCACCAGCGGCTCCGCCCTCACCGCACGGCTGCCCGCCGCCGGCCGGCCCGACCGGGACGACGACATATCCGACCCCTCGTCCGCACCGGGCACACCGGGCGGGGGCGGCTCGGTCACCCTGGTGGGCAACCGGAGCGGGTCCGCCGCGGGCCGCAGCGGGCGGCCTCCGGCGCACCACGCGGCGAAGAACACCAAGCGCAATCTGATCGCCGCGGGCGCCGGCGCGGTACTGGCCGCCGTGCTCGGCACGGTCGTCACCCTGGGCGTCACCTCGGACCACGACGACAAGCCCGCCACGAAGGTCGACCCCGACCCGGCCGTGAGCCAGGACGACGGCGGAGGCATCGCCGCCGACGAGCCCCCGACGGCGTCCACCAGCGCTCCCGACCCGAGCCGCTCGGGCACCAGCGGCACCCCCAGCGCCTCGCAGAGCCCGACGCCCGGCGACTCCTCCGCCGCCGGCACCGCACCGGGCGGCGGCGCAGGGGGCGGGGGCGCCGCGCACCACTCGACAACGTCGTCCCACCCGACGCACAAGCCGTCGAGCAAGCCGCCCACGCACAGGCCCAGCACGAAGCCGCCGTCCAGCAAGCCGCCCACGTCCCCCAAGCCGCCGTCGCACTCGCCGAGCACGCCGCCGACCAGCCCCTCGCCGGACGACCCGCCGCCCTCGACCACGGCCAGCGGCCCGGCACCCAGCACCTCGGTCACCAGCCCCTCGGGCACGGACACCCCGCCGCCCAGCGCGTCCGCCGGCAGCACGGCGGCGTGAGCAGTGGGGGCGTGACCGCCCCGAACACCCGGCTTGCCTTGAGCGGGTGCGCTGGGCCGCGGGTTCCCCCGCGGGGGCGGGGGCCCGGCGTGGGAGGTCTGTGCGGGTGCGTCGTGGTGTTCCGCGCAGTTCCCCGCGCCCCTTGTCCGTACGGGTTTCGGTAGCGGTCTGCTGCGAGTGCGTTGTGCGTGGGCGGGGCGGCGGGAGTCGGCCGCGGAAGGGCGGACGCGCTGCGGCGGGATGATCCGGCCGTGGCGCGGTGAGTTGACCGCGGGCGGCCCCTGGGGCGAGGACCGGCCGGCGGCGCGTGGCTCCGCTGCCGAGCGCCGGTACGCGCCGGGTACGAGGCCGGCTACGGCGCCTGCGGTGGACGTGCCGGGCGCGCGAGGCGGGCGCCCGTACGCGCGCCGGCGCCCTTCCCGTACGTGCCGGGCCGGCGGTGGCTCAGAAGAGCCGGAGCTTGTCGTCCTCGATGCCGCGCAGGGCGTCGTAGTCCAGGACGGTGCAGCCGATGCCGCGGTCCGTGGCCAGCACCCGGGCCTGCGGTTTGATCTCCTGGGCGGCGAAGACGCCGCGTACCGGGGCCAGATGGGGATCGCGGTTGAGCAGTTCCAGATACCGCGTGAGCTGCTCGACGCCGTCGATCTCGCCCCGGCGCTTGATCTCCACCGCGACGGTGCCGCCGCTGGCGTCCCGGCACAGGATGTCGACGGGCCCGATGGCGGTCGGGTACTCCCTCCTGACCAGCGTGTAGCCCTCGCCCAGGGTCTCGATCCGGTCCGCGAGCAGCTCCTGGAGGTGTGCCTCCACGCCGTCCTTGATCAGGCCGGGGTCCACGCCCAACTCGTGGGAGGAGTCGTGCAGGACCTCCTCCATCGTGATGATGAGTTTCTCGCCCGTTTTGTTGACGACCGTCCAGACCCCGGAATCGTCTCCCGTCCCCTCCTTCAAGGTGCACGGCGGAGACATCCAGTTGAGGGGTTTGTAGGCCCGGTCGTCCGCGTGGATCGAGACGCTGCCGTCCGCCTTCACGAGGATGAGGCGGGGGGCGGACGGAAGATGGGCGGTGAGACGGCCCGCGTAGTCGACGGAGCAGCGGGCGATGACGAGACGCATGGTCGGCAACGCTACTCGACACCGGGCCCGGTGGGCGATCCGCCCCGGGCGCGTGGGGGGGCGCTGAGCACTGCTGCGCGCCGGCGCCGGAGCCGTGCGCGGGTGCCGAGCCCGTGCGCCTGTCTTGCGCCCTCCGGTTGTGGCCGGTTGTACGTGCCTTCTCCTGGTGCGGGCGGGACAGGATGTTTACGGTGTTAGCACGAGGTCGCGATTCGTGCACGCTGCGTATCCGGGCTTGATCGCTGTCCGTCAGCCCCCGTGTCGGCACGGGGGTGCGAGAGGAGAACCCATGTCGCTCGACGTCTCACCGGCCCTACTGGAACAGGCCGAGCGAGGCGAGGTCGACGAAGCAGCCTTCGTCGACTGCGTCCGGACCTCCCTGCCCTACGCGTGGGAGATGATCAGCTCTCTGGTGGCCCAGCTGAAGGTGGACGGCGGTGATTTCGCCGACAATCAGACGCCTCCGCCGGATGAGCAGGCACGCGGCCAGCTGCTGCGTGCGCTCGCGAGCGACGCGATACGTGGTGCGTTGCAGCGGCACTTCGGTGTGCGTCTGGCCTTCCAGAACTGCCACCGTGTAGCGGTGTTCCCGCTGGACACCGCGGTGGATGGCCGTCTGGCGAAGTTCACCTCGATCCGCGGCCAGATCCTCAACCAGTCGCCGGAGCTTCGCGACTGCTGAGGTGCCGCCATGCGTCGTTCCGGGAGTCTCGGCCCCGCGCCCGGGGCGGCGGTTCTGTGTGTGCGCGTCTGTAAGTGTCGGTGTGTCCGGGCCCGGCGGGGGCGGTGCGTGGCCCCCGGCGGGCGGGATGCCCGGTGGCCGGTGTGTTCGTGTGAGTCCCGTCAGGCGGGTTGGGGCAGGTGGGTCGGCTCAGGTGGGTTGGGTCGGACGAGTCGCGTCGGACAGTTGGGGGAGCACTTCGGCGCCCAGCCGCCGTACGTTCTCCTCGGTGGTCGCCAGGTCGCCTGAGCCCTCGGCGAGGAGCGCGAAGCGGGTGATGCCGGTGTGCCGGGCGGTGGCCGCGAGGCGGTCGGCGCACAGCGCGGGCGAGCCCACGGGGTGCAGTCCGCAGAGCAGTTCGGTGTAGGGGCCGGGGGCCCGCATGGGGCGGGGGCGGCCGTCGACGGTGACATGGGCGCCGAGGCCCCGCCGGAACCACTCGGGCATGGCACGCAGCAGGATCCGCTCCGCGTCGGCCGTGCGGTCCGCGATCTGCACGACGCCGGCTGACACGTGTCCGGCCTCCATGATCTCCTCGTGTGAACGGCCGGCGGCGTGGGCGTGCGAACGCCAGAGGGTGACCATGTCGGCCTTCTCCTGGTCGTCGCTGTGCATGCCCAGCAGCATCGGCAGCCCGTGCTCGGCGGCGAGGCGGACGCTTCCCGGGCTCGTGCAGGAGACGAGGACCTCGGGGGCGGGGGCAGCGGCGGAGGCCGTGGCCGCGGCGGGTGCCGCGTGCGCGGCCGGCGCGGGGGTCGTGCCCTGTCCGGGGACCGTGGCCGGCGCGGGGTGGCCGGACGCCCTGGGCACGACGGGCACCTCACGGAACGAGTAGCGCTCGCCGGCGGCGCCGACGCGGGGCTCGCGCAGCCACCGCAGCAGGAGTTCAAGTGACTCCGGGAACCCCGTCTCGTACGCCTCCGCGCCCGTACCGAAGACCTCCAGGTCCACCCAGGGGCCGCCGCGGCCCACGCCCAGCGAGAGGCGCCCGCCCGCGGTGAGGTGCAGCAGCGCGGCCTGCTCGCCGAGGGCCACCGGGTGCAGGGTCGGCAGCACGCTCACCGCGGTGCCGACGCGGATCCGTCGGGTGCGGCCGAGCAGCAGGGCGGCGAACGTGATCGCGGACGGGCACGTGCCGTACGGGACGAAGTGGTGCTCGCCGAGCCAGACCGTGTCCAGGCCCGACTCCTCGGAGACCTCCGCCGTGCGCATCGCGCGGTGCAGCGCCTCCGCGTGCCCCTGGCCGGGGTACTGGCCGGCCAGCACGAACGTTCCCACCCGCATGGCACTTCCTGCCTTTCCGGTGCCGATACGGCTCCCCCTTGGCGACGCTCCCTCTACCGGCAACAACGTGCGACACGTGCCAAGGGCACGGCCTGGCAGAGTGATTGGCAGATTTACAGCTCGATGGGAAAGATGTCCGTGTTGGCGAGATCCCCGCTCGTGGCGCCGGGGCCAGTAGTCTGAAGGCAGACCGCCGACCACATCCGTTGAGCCTGTGAGGTGTGCTGTGTCCCCGCGTCGAAACCGCGCGTCGTCCCGCCGGGCCGAGGGGGCGGGCCGGCATGCGGACGAGGAGAACGGCGAACGGTACGGGGGGTACCAGCGCACGGAGAGCTGGCAGGGCGACGACTGGAGCGTGCGGCACGTGGCCGGGGCCAGTGCCGCCGGCAAGACGTACCGGTGTCCCGGGTGTGATCAGGAGATCGGTTCCGGGGTGCCGCATGTGGTGGCGTGGCCCGAGTACGCGGGGGTGGATGAGCGGCGGCACTGGCACAAGGCGTGCTGGTCGGCCAAGGACCGCCGGACTGCTCGCGTCCAGCGGTCCCGGGGGGCTCCTCGGTACTGAGGACGGTTCCGGTCGGGGTGCTCGGGGCTGAGCCGCTCTTCGCCTGCGGCGGGCTTTCGGGGGTGCCCCTTGCGGTGTGTTTGCGCGTGTTCGCCCGTCGTGGCTGAGCGCGCAGTTCCCCGCGCCCCTTATTCGCCTGCGGCGGGCGGTATTCGCCTGCGGCGGGCTGTCTGGGTCGTGCCCCTTTGGGTTTGTGCACGTGCTTGTTCGTCGTGGCTGGGCGCGCAGTTCCCCGCGCCCCTTTCTCGCCTGCGGCGGGCTGCCGGGTTCTGCGGGCGCACCTCAGGGGCGCGGGGAACTGCGCGGCCGGCCACGACTGGGGGCACCTCCCACGCCCTTCAGGCAGTGGGGACGTCGGATCGTCACCGTCCCAGGGGGTCTCTGCCGGTGCCGGGTCTGCGCCGGGTCTGCGCAGTGTCTACGGAGGCCGTGTCTACGGAGGGTTGTCGCGGGCGGCCCTACACGTCTCTGCGGTCCAGCAGGATGTACGCCACCGCGACCGCCACCGCCGTCACCGCCGCCAGGAGCCAGAACTGGGGTGTGCCCGAGCCGTTGTCCAGGTGGAAGAGCTTGGCGAGGGAGTTGGGGGCGCTGTACTCCAGCACCTTGTTGCCGATCTCGCGTGTGCTGCGTGAGATCGCGAGGAACACCGGGAGGATCGCCGGTACCAGCACCAGGCCCAGCATCGCCGTGATCGCGCCCGCCGAGTGCCGCAGGATCGAGCCCATCGCCAGGGCGAGGACGCCCATCAGGGACACGTAGAGGGAGCTCCTGAAGACGGTGCCCAGCCATTCGCGGTTGGAGCTGTCGTGGTGGATCTGGGACGTCAGCAGGCCCACCAGGCCCACCGACAGCATCGAGACCACGAGGGAGACGCAGAAGAAGACCAGTATCTTCGCGGTCAGCACCCGGTAACGCTGCGGTGACGCCGTGAAGGTGGTGCGGATCATGCCGGTGCCGTACTCGGAGGAGATCACCAGCACGCCCAGCGTGATCAGGCAGATCTGCCCCAGTATCAGGCCGAAGAAGGCCGGGACGGTGTACGGCACGTTGGCGTAGTCGGTGTCCTGGGTGTCCGCCGCGAACAGCAGCCCGACGCCGACGACGACCACCACGAAGAGGCCCAGCGTCCACATCGTGGAGCGCACCGAGCGGATCTTCGTCCACTCCGAGGTGATGGCGTGGCCCAGGTGCGTCTTCCTGATCGGGATCGGCGAGTTGTACAGGGGGTCGGCGGCCGCCTGCCAGCCGCCGGGCGGGGCCGGGGGCTGCGGCGTCGGCTGCGCTGTCATCGGCGGTCCTCGCTGTCACGCTGGGCGTTCTCGGGGGTGGGGGGAACGGGTGCGGGGGCCCCGGGCGGGACGGCGACGCCGGGCTGTGCGGGCATGCCGAAGGGTGTGCCGCCCTGCTGGGGAGGCGGCGGGGCGTACCAGCCCGGCTGCCCGTGGCCGGCCACCGGCATGGGCGGCAGCGGCACGGCGCCGAGCGGCAGCTCCTGCTGGAGGCCGAAGCGCTGGTCGGCCGTCGAGCGGTAGTCGACGGCGCCCTGCGTCATCCGCATGTACGCCTCCTCCAGCGAGGCCTGGTGCGGCGAGAGCTCCCAGAGGCGGACGTCCACCTGGTGCGCGAGCTCGCTGATCCGGGGCAGCGGCAGCCCCGTCACCCGCAGGGCGCCGTCGTGCTCGGGCAGCACCTGGCCGCCGGCCTCGGTCAGCGCCGCCGTCAGCTTCTCGCGCTGCTGGGGCTCGGTGAAGGGGGTGCGGACCCTGGCGAAGTCCGCGGAGTTGTGGGAGATGAAGTCCTTGACGCTCATGTCGGCGAGCATCCGGCCGCGGCCGATCACGATCAGGTGCTCGGCCGTGAGCGCCATCTCGCTCATCAGGTGGGACGAGACGAAGACGGTCCGCCCCTCGGAGGCGAGCTGCTTCATCAGGTTGCGGACCCAGAGGATGCCCTCGGGGTCGAGGCCGTTGACGGGCTCGTCGAACAGCAGCACCTGGGGGTCGCCGAGCAGGGCCGCCGCTATGCCCAGACGCTGGCCCATGCCGAGCGAGAACCCCTTGGAGCGCCGCGAGGCCACCTCCTTGAGGCCCACCACGCCCAGCACCTCGTCCACCCTGCGCTCCGGGATGCCGGAGAGCTGGGCGAGGCAGAGCAGGTGGTTGCGGGCGGACCGGCCGCCGTGCACCGCCTTGGCGTCGAGCAGCGCCCCCACCTGGCGGGGGGCGTTGGGCAGCTCGCCGAAGGGGTGGCCGCTGACGGTGACCCACCCCGCCGTGGGCCGGTCGAGGCCGAGGATCATGCGCATGGTCGTCGACTTGCCGGAGCCGTTGGGCCCGAGGAAGCCCGTCACGGCCCCCGGCCGCACCTGGAAGGAAAGGTCGTCCACGGCCGTCTTGGCGCCGTAGCGCTTGGTCAGGCCGACTGCCTCGATCATGCTCCGCACCCATCGACAGGTCAGATCGTCGGGGCGCACGCCCCCGTAAGGCTTAGGAGCCTAGTGGGGAGTTTACGGTTCCCAGGGGCGCGGGCCGCCCCCAAACGTTCACGCGAGCGGGTGCGGGCCGCAAGGGTGGCGGGGCCGGTACCACCGGTCACGAGGAGAGGAGCCCGGGAGCGTGGCCGGGCCCGCCGGGGAAGCCCTGACGGTCCCGGCCCGGGAAGCCCGGTATCCCGGCCCGGTGAGCCCGGGCTCCGGCCCTAGGCCCTGGGCTTAGCGGCTCGCCGGCGGCAGCGAACCGCCGACGGGCGGCAGGTCGTCGTACAGGCGCAGGGCCCCGGGGTCGTCCCCGTCGTCCACGTACGGCAGGAACTCGGTCTGGGGCAGCACCCAGCCCTCCTCGCCGAAGATCCGGGTGCCCTTCTCGCGCAGCCCCTGGTCGGCGCCCGCGTTGCGCACCCAGCTCTCCGGGTCGGGGCCGAGCAGGTCCCGCAGCCGCCCGGAGGCGTCGAGCAGCGCGGCCAGCAGCGCCGACTGGTCGCCCCCGCCAGGCCGCGGCCGGCCGGTGGCGGGGTCGGCGAGCACGCCGTGCGCGCTGAAGTAGATGTACGCCCCGCCGAGCCGCTCGCCGGACGGCATGCTCATCGGGAAGGCGTCGCCGGGCAGTATCGCGCGCCGGTAGTCGGGGAACTCCGTGTCGTCGACCGCCTTGAGCTGCGCCGGATCCAGCCACGTCACCACGAGCGTGGTGCTCACACCCGGGGCCACGTAAGGGGTGGTCGCCACGTAGCCGGCCGGGCTGATGTGCCCGGAGCAGCCCACCCCGATGCCGGTGACGGTGATCGGCACCATCGGCACGGTCGCCGGGATGCCGAGCCGGCTCAGCTTGTGCGCCACCTGCCCGGGGGAGGCGTTGGAGCCCACGGCGATCACCGGGTGGCGGCGGCCGGTGACCTCCTGTCCCAGGCCGCTCAGGGCCTCGTCCAGCCGCTGCTGCGCCTGCTGCTCCTCCACGTACCACTCGCCGAGCCTGAGCGGCCGCACGTCCAGCTCCAGCAACTCCTCGCCGGTGAGCAGGGCGGGACCGGGCGCGGGGCGGCCGGGGTAGGTCAGGGGCTGCTTGGCGGGTACGTCGTTCAGGCCGAGTGCCGCAAGACTTCGATCTCTCGTGGTCACGGTGATGCCCTTCGGGTGGTGGCGCGGTACGGGCACAGCCTTCCATGCCCGGCTACCCGTGGAGGCCGGAAGGACACCGATCCGACATGAGCCGGGGCCGGCCCGACACCGGGGAGCAAGGTCGCTATTCTACGGGCGGCCCCCGCCGGGGCCGAAGAGGCGTGCAGGGCCGCGGAGTTCGGGGGAGCGGGATGCGGGAGAACGGCGGGTCCGAGCAGGGCAGGCGGATACGGCACCCCCGGTACAGGACGTCCGTCCGCTGGTGGATCGCCGGGCGGTCCATCCATGCGCTGCTGCTGATGGCGCTCGCCGCGCTGACCTGCTTCGCCTTCCTGATCGCCGTGCTGTGGATGCTGACGGCGCCCACCGGCGACTCGCTCGGCGCCAGGTTCGGGGACGGCGAGCGGATCTTCGACCTGACCCTCGACGTGCTGCGGGCCTGCGTCGGCACCGACAGCCTCGACCCCGAGCCGGACTGCACCCCCCACCAGCTCCTCGCCACCCTCGCGTCGGTCACGGGCGCGCTGGCCCCCGCGGTCCTGCTCGGCATCATCCTGATCAAGATGTTCTCGCTGCGCCCCTTCATCTGGCGCAAGCGGGCCAGCATCTCGCACGCCTGGACGGCCGACTTCCCGGGCTACTCCCGCAGCCACGCGAACAGCGACGACGGCATCATCGCGGTCCGCTTCTACAACCGCTTCGACAACCTCTCCCTCGTCGACCTGCGCGCCCGCGCCCACCTGCGCTACCTGGAGCGCTCCCCGCACGACGGCACCCTCGTCATCTACAAGAAGTGGCTCCAGATCCTCGACGAGGAGGGGGAGCCCGCCGACGAGCGGTACTGGCTCGCCGTGGAGCGCGGCGCCCCCTTCACCGTCTGGATACCGGTGGACGCGCCGGTGCCTGAGCTGCCGTTCACCCGGATCCAGGGCAAGGACCTCGCGCAGTCGTACGGGGTGAAGCTGCTGGTACGGGTGACGGCACGCACCGTGGGCCTGGGCACGGAGGTCGCCGACGAGCGGTGGTTCGACCTCGCCGGCGGCGACTTCGAGCTGGGCCGCTTCGTGGGCGTGCAGGCGGACACGGAACGCGACGTGTGGAAGTGGGACGGCTGGCAGGACTTCGACGCCCTGCTCCCGAAGGGCCCGGCCCCGGTGCCCGCTCCGGCGCCCTCGTCCGACGGCGCCGATGCCACCGTCGCCACCGATTCCGCCGTTGTTACTGATGCCACGGGCGCTCCCGACGCCCCCGGCGACGACGGCGGCACCGGGCGCCCCGCTCCCTGACCGGTTCCGTCCCCGCCCACGCCGGTGTCCGGTTTACGCGTCGCGCCGCCTGAGCAGCAGGAAGCCGCCGGCCAGCGCCGCGAGCACCCACAGCACCATGATCCCGAGCCCGCCCCAGGGCCCGTACGGGGTGCGGTCCAGCGGTGGTACGACGCGGAGGATCCTGCTGCCCGCCTGGTCCGGCAGGTAGCGGCCGACCTTCTTGGTGGCGGAGACGTTGCCCAGGATGTTGGAGATCAGGAAGAAGAACGGCATCAGGATGCCCAGCGAGATCAGCGGACCGCGGAGCATCGCCGCGACCCCCATCGAGAACATCGCGATCAGCGCCATGTAGAGACCGCCCCCGAACACCGCCCGGAGCACCCCGGGGTCCCCGATCCCCGCGCGGTGCGGGCCCAGTACGGCCTGCCCGAGGAAGAAGGCGGCGAAGCTGGTCACCATGCCCACCCCCAGGGCGAGCGCGGCGGCCACGGCGATCTTGCCGAGGAGGAATGTCCCCCGCTGCGGCACCGCGGCCAGCGAGGTGCGGATCATGCCGGTGCTGTACTCGTTCGACACCACCAGCACCCCGAAGACGATCATGGCGAGCTGTCCCAGGCTGGTCCCGGCGAAGCTGATGAAGGTGGGATCGAAGGTGACCTGCTCCTCGGCGCTCATGCCGGAGAAGTCCCGCCGCGAGAGATAGCTGATCAGCATGCCCAGGGCGACGGTGACGACCAGGGCCGTGGAGAGCGTCCAGGCCGTCGACGCGACGGTCCTGACCTTGGTCCACTCGGACTTCATGACCTGGGCCGCCAGCACGTCAGAACCCTTTCCGCTGCTTCCACCCCGCGCCCCACGCGGGCCTGTCCGGTCCGCCGCCACCGGGCACAGCCGGAGGGCCGTCGCCGTCCGACCCGGGCACCTCCCCGCCGGATCCGTCCACGGTGCCGGACCGCGCGTGGTACTCCACCGACTGGGCCGTGAGCTGCATGAACGCTTCCTCCAGCGACGCCTGCTGGGGGCTCAGCTCGTGGAGCACGATCTGGTGCCGGGCGGCCAGCTCGCCGAGCCGCGCCGCCTCGCCGTCCGCGACCTCCAGCGCACCGTCCGGTGCCCGGGTGACGGCGACCCCGGCGGCGGCCAGCACATCGAGGAGGCGTTCGCCTTCGGGGGAGCGCAGCCGGACGTACGAGCGGGCGTGCCGGCGGATGAACTCGTCCATCGGCAGGTCGGCGAGGAGCCTGCCCTGCCCGATCACCACCAGGTGACCGGCGGTCAGCGCCATCTCGCTCATCAGGTGCGAGGAGACGAAGACGGTGCGGCCCTCCTCGGCGAGGGACCTCATCAGCGTGCGGACCCAGTGGATGCCCTCCGGGTCCAGGCCGTTCACGGGCTCGTCGAACATCAGGATCCGCGGGTCGCCGAGGAGCGCGACGGCGATGCCGAGGCGCTGGCTCATCCCCAGCGAGAACCCCTTCACCTTCTTCCCGGCGACCGCGGTCAGCCCCACGGTGCGGAGCACCTCGTGCACCCGGCTGGTGGGGATGCCGTTGCTCTGGGCGAGGCACAGAAGATGGTGGAAGGCGGTCCGCCCGCCGTGCGCGCCCCTGGCCTCCAGGAGCGCGCCCATGTCCTTCAGCGGTTCCCTGATCCGGCCGTACGGCCTGCCGTCCACGGTCACCCGCCCGGACGTGGGCCGGTCCAGGCCGAGGATCAGGCGCATCGTGGTGGACTTCCCAGCGCCGTTCGGTCCGAGGAACCCGGTGACGACACCCGGCCGCACGGCACACGTCAGATGGTCCACGGCCACCTTCCGCCCGTACCGCTTGGTGAGCCCCGCCATCTCGATCATGCCCCCACGCTACGGGCGCCCACGGCGCCCTGCCCGCCGACGCCCCGCCCGGTTGCCGTCGGTGGGCTGCCTTTCCCCGTCCCGGGCGGGTGGGATCAGTGGTTGCCCGACACCGCCCGGGAGCCGCACGCCGTGGGCTGTGCCCACCCTCCCCCAGTGCCTTAAGGGCCTGGGAGGTGCCCCCAGCCAGCGGAACGCCTGCCCACAGCAGCGGAGTGGCGAATTGGTTGCCCACAGCGGTGGGGGCCCACAGCAATGGGCAGGGGTGGTTGGAAGGCGCACCCCTGCCGGGCCGCAGACGTGTACGAGACGGGAGGGGACGTGGGGGGATGTGCGCGCGCAGCGGCCGGCGCCAAGCCCAGGGGACCCTTCATCCGACCGAAGGGCGCCGGACCGTGGGGGCACCTCCCAGGCCCTTAAGGCACTGGGGGAGTACATCCCCCCGCGGCCCCGCACCTACAACGAAACAGAAGGCGCCCCAAGCCCAAGGACCCCCGCAGACGCCATCGACCGAGAGACCCACCCGGCCTCCCGCGCGCCCTCGCGCAAAGCGCCCCACACCGCCGAAACGGTGCAGGGCGCCTGGGAGAAGCCCCGAGAACCGGAGAACCGGAGACCCCGAGACCGGGAGACCCCGAGAACCGCAGACCCCGAGAACCCGGAAAACCGCGCGTCAGCGCGTCTGCTGGGCCGGAACCCCGCGGGTGACCGGCTCGTCCTCCGCGGCCCCACCGGACGCGGCCACAGCCGCCCCGGTAAGCGTCGCCAGCATCTCGCGGACATTGGTGAGCTGCGCGTTGATGGAGTCGCGCCGGTTCGTCAGCGCCGCCAGCTCCCGCTCGGACTCGCTGCGAACCCGATCGGCCTTGGCGTTCGCGTCGGCGACGATGTCCTCGGCCTGCCGCTGCGCCGTCTCCACGGTCTGGCGCGCACGCCGCTCCGCGTCGGTCCGCAGCTTCTCCGCCTCCAGACGGAGCTGCTCGGCCCGGTGCTCGATCTCCGCGAGCCGCTTCTCGGCCTTCGCCTGCCGGGACGCGAGGTCGCGCTCGGACTGGTCGCGCCGCTTGGCGAGGTTCGTCTCGAAGTCGGCGGCGGCCTGGGCGGCCTTCGCACGCGTCTCCTCGAAGAGGGCGTCCGCCTCCTCGCGCTTGGACTGCGCGTCCTTCTGCGCCTCGGAGCGCAGCGTGCCGGCCTCGCCCTTGGCCTTCTCGACGATCCGGGCGCCCTCGTCCTCCGCCTTGGCCTTGCGCTCCGCGGCGAAGGCCTCGGCGTCGTTGCGCACCTGCTGGGCCGCCGACTCGGCGAGCTCGCGGTGCTGTTCGGAGGCGCGACGCGCCTCTTCGCGCAGATCCTTCGCCTCTTCCTCGGCAAGGCGGAGGATCTTCTCAACGCGGGCACCGAGACCGGCATACGACGGCTCGGAGTCGTTGATCGCGGCTTGAGCGTTCTGCGTTTCGAGGTGGAGCTCTTCGATGCGCTTTTCCAGAGCGGTGATGCGTGCCAGGGCGCCGTCACGATCGGAGACGAGCTTGGAAATGCGTTCGTCCACCTGAGCGCGGTCGTACCCACGCCGCACAAGCTCGAAGCCATAGGGGGAAGTGTCGCTCATGGGGTTCCTGTCGAATGAGACCGGTGAGGTGATAGAGGGAATCCTAGGGCTCCAAGAGGCGTGGCATCGAGCAGATGCCCGTTTGAAGCGGAGATTGACACCTCTTTTGAGTGGCGAAGCGCCGCACCTCTTGTCAGAGGGCGCTCAAGGACCCCCATAACCACAGAAGTTGGGCTCCCGGCTAGCTCTCCGGGGACTTGCCACTCGAAGGTGTCGCGGCCGCGGCGGCGCCCGCTTTGACCCCGCCGCCGGAGCCCGAACCGCCCCCGCTGCCACCGGAGGCGGACTTGCCGCCGCCGGAACCCGGCGTCTCGAAGGACTCCAGCGCCTCCAGCACGTCCTGCACCCGGGAGATCTCGGCGTTGATGTCCTCGCGGCGGCGGGCCAGCACTTCCAGCTCGTGCTTGCCCTCCGTCACGATCCGCTGGGCCTCCGCCTCGGCCTCGGCCCTCATCCGCTCCGCGTCGCGGGTGGCGTCGGCGGTCTTCTGCTCCGCCTCCTTGATCAGGCCCTCGGCCTTCTTCACCGCGGAGATCCGGATGCTGCTGGCCTCGGACTTGGCCTCCGATAGCGTCTCGGCCGCCTTGGTCTCCGCCTCGGCGCGCTGCTCCTCGGCGGCGCGCACCAGCGCGTCGCTGCGCTCGCCGGCGGACTTCAGCGCCTCCGCGGCCTCCCGGCGGGCCCGGTCGTGCAGCTTCTCGATCTCGCTGGTGACCCGCTCGCGGAGTTCCTCCGCGCGCTCCCGGATGGAGGTGGAGTCCCGGCGGGCGCCGACGAGCAGTTCGTCGGCGTCCGAGCGGGCCTTCTCCACAATGGAGTTGCCCTCGACGGTCGCTTCGGAGATCCGCCGCTCGGCCTCGCTGCGGGCGGCACCCACCATGGCGTCGGCCTGGGTCTCGGCCTCCGTCGTGGTCTTCTGGGCCGCCTGGCGGGCCTGGGAGGTGAGCTTGTCGGCCTCCGAGGCGGCCTCGGTGATGAGGCTGTCGGCCTGTTCGGCGGCCTCGGAGCGGCGCTTGTTGGCGTCCTTGCGCGCCTCGTCGAGCAGCCGGTCGGCCTCCTCGCGGGACGCGGCCGACACGCGCTCGGCCTCCGCGACGGCGTCCCTCCTGATCCGCTCCGACTCGGCGCGGGTCCGCTCGGCGTGCTGCTGGGCGGAGCCGACCGTCTCGGCGGCCTCGGCACGCAGCCGCTCCGACTCGGTGGTGGCCTCCGCGAGGAGGTTGTCCGCCTGCTCGGCGGCTTCGGAGCGGCGCTTGTTGGCCGCCTCGCGGGCCTCGGTGCGCAGCCGGTCGGACTCGGTGATGGCCTCGGTGACGGTTCGCTCGGCCAGCGACTTGGCGGCCTCGGCCTCCTCCTGCGCCTCCCGCCGGACGCGGGTGGCGTCCTCGCCGGCACGCTCGCGCTCGGCGTAGGCGTCGGCGCGGACCCGCTCGGCCTCCTCCTGCGCCTCGGTGCGGGTGCGCTCCGCGGCGTGCTCGGCGGCGGACCTGAGTCCGGTGATCTCCTCCTGGGCCTGTTCGTGCAGGCCGTTCACCGAGTCGCGGACCGACTGCGCGGTCTGCTCGGCGGCGGAGACCATGTCGGTGGCCCGCCGGTCGGCCTCCTCGACCAGCCGGACGGCCTCGGCCTGGGCCTCCTCGACCCGCTTGCGCGCGGAGGCCAGCAGCTCCTCGCTCTGCTCCCGGGCCCGCTCGCGCTCCTGGTCGGCCTCGGCGCGGGCCGAGCCGAGCAGTTCCTCCGCCTCGCGGCGGCGCCGGGCGGCCTCCTCCTGGGCGGCGGCGAGCGCCTCGGCGGCCTCCGCGCCGACGCGTTCGGCGGCGGCCGCGGCCTCGCTGCGGATGCGGTCGGCCGCGTCCTGGGCCTCGGACTTCAGCTGCTCGGCCTCGGAGGCCGCGTCGGAGCGGAGCCGCACGGCGATGTTCTCGCCCTCCGCGCGGGACGCCGAGGCGTCCGCGGCGGCCTCGGTGCGCAGCCGCTCGGCCTCCTCCTCGGCCTTCGCGTGCAGCGCCCTGACGCGCTCGGAGGTCTCGGTGCGCAGCCGGTCGGTCTCCTCGCGGGCCTCGGTGCGCAGCCGGTCGGCCTCGTCGCGCGCGTCCTTCAGTGCCTGCTCGGCGGCGACGAGGCGCTCCTCGGCCTCCGCGCGGCGGCGGGCCAGCTCGCGGTCGGCCTCCTCCTTGCGGGCGGCGAGTGCCTGGTCGGTCTCCTCCTGCTTCTCCCGCGCGGCGCGGTCGGCCTCCGTCTTGACCTGCTCGGCGTGCTCGGCGGCCTCGGTGCGCAGCCGCTCGGTCTCGGCGTGCGTGCGCTCCATGGCCTCGTCGGCCTGCCGGCGCAGGGTGGTGGCGCGCTCGATGGCGTCCGTGCGCACCTTCTCCGACTCGCTCTGGGCGGTCGTGCGCATCTCCTGCGCGTCGGCCTTGGCCTTGGTCAGCAGCTCCTCGGCGCTCGTGGCCGCCTCTTCGATCTGCTGGACGGCCTCGCGGCGCGCCTCGCCGCGGATCCGCTCGCCCTCGGCGACCGCGTCGGCGCGCAGCTGCTCGGCCTCGCCGCGCAGCCGCCGCGCCTCCTCCTGGAGCTCGACCGTCTTGGCGCGGTACTCCTTGGTGTCGTCCTTCGCGGCGCCCTTGAGCTGCTCGGCGATGTCGTGCGCCTCGGAGCGGAGCCGGTCGGACTCCTCCTCGGCCTCGCGGCGGATCCGCTCGGCCTCCTCGGAGGCGGCCTTGGTGGTCGCCTTGGCGTCCGCGGAGGCCTTGGTGACCACCTCCTCCGCGGTGTGCGCGGCCTTCGCGAGCTGGGACGCGGTCTCCTCGGCGGTGACCGTGCGGGCCTTGTCGGAGGCCTCCGCGATCAGCCTCTCGCCCTCGGCCCTGGCGTCCGCGATGCGCTGCTCGGCCTCGGCCTTGCTGCTCTCGACCTCCTTGGTGGCCTCGGCGACGAGCCGGGCGACCTGCTCCTTGGCGGTACGGGTGCGCTGCTCGTTGGTGGCCTCGGCGCCCGCGAGCCGGGTCGTGGCCTCCTCCTTGGCCTGGGCGAGCACCTTGTCCGCCTCGGCCTGCGCCTCGCGCAGCGCCTGCTCGGCCTCGGCCATCCGCTGCTCCGCGGCGCGGCTCAGCTCGGTCGCCCGCAGCCGCGCCTGCTCCGACTCGGTGGCCGTGGAGGTGCGCAGCGCCTCGGCGTGGTCGGTGGCCTCCTGGGCCTGGCTGGAGGCGGTGTTCAGCATCCGCTCGGCGTCGGCGCGGGCGCGCCGCAGCAGCGCCTCCGCCTCGGCCCGGGCGGCCTCCGCCTCCTCGGTGAGCCGGTGGCGGGCCTGGGCGGTCAGCCGCTCGGCCTCGGCCCGGGCCGCGGCGAGGGCCTGGTCGGCCTCGGACCTGGAGTCGTCGAGCAGCCGGCGGGCCTGCTGCTCGGAGCGGGCGCGCAACTGCTCGGCCCAGGCGACGTTCTCGTTGACATGGGACTCGACGGTCGCGCGGCGCTCGGCGAGTTCGTGGTCGAGCTGCTGGCGCCGGTTGACGGCCTCCGCGTGCAGCTCGGCCTGCATCCTGGCCTGCTGCTCGGCGTGCTCCTGGAGGATGCGCTGGGTCTGGGCGCGGGCCTCGCGCAGCTCGCGCTCGGCGTCGGAGCGCAGCTGGTCGGCCTGGGTCTGGGCGTTGCGCAGCAGCTGCTCGGCCTGGTAGCCGATGTCGGCGCCCTCATAGGCAGGGCGGAGCGCCAGAGCACGGCGCGCCTCGTGCAACTTGGCGCGCAATACCTCGACCTGGTAGCCGAGGTCCTCGGCGTGCTGGACGGCCTTCTCCCGTTCGGTCTTCAGCCGCTCCATCTCGGCCTCGAACCGAGCGAGGTGGTCGACCTCAGCCCGCTCTCGTTCCTGGCGCTCGTAGCCCCGCACTCCGCGGTCCCATCCGTCCCATGGTGGCAACTTCTCCGAACAGCCCCGCCCGTCCGACTGAACGGGGCTCCCGGGGAAATGGTGTCAGATCAACGGCGGAACATGGGCTGCTGCCCCGACGCTCGCCCCCCGAAACCCGGACCCCGGACGTGGCCGCCACTGATGGAACTCCAAGCCCGGGCGACCGCTGCCAACCCTACCGTTCCCTCTTTTCCGGTTGGCCCGGCCGATGGGCTTTTTCCCGCCGGGTGCCCGGGTTTTCCTGCGGAACGTGCGGCTGCGGGGGCTGCGAATCCGGTCCGCGGAGGTCAGCTCCCGCCCTGCTGCGGGCCCCGGGCCTGGGCGGATGTCACCAGTTCGGTGAGGACGCCGTGGCAGTCCCTCGGGTGCAGGAAGGTGATCCGGGAGTCCATGGAACCGTGCCGCGGCTCGTCGTAGAGGACCCGTACGCCCTTGTCGCGGATGCCGTCCGCGTCGGCCGCGACGTCCGGGGTGCCGAAGGCGATGTGGTGCACGCCCTCGCCGTTCTTCGCGAGCCACTTGCCGACCGCGGAGTCCTCCCGGACGGGTTCGAGGAGCTGGAGGTAGGTGGCGCCGCCGTCGTCCGTCCCGTTGATCCTGAGCATGGCCTCGCGCACGCCCTGCTCCTCGTTGACCTCGGTGTGGTGCACCTCGAAGCCGTAGGTCGCGCGGTAGAACTCGACCGTTGCGTCCAGGTCGAAGCAGGCGATTCCGATGTGGTCGATTCTCGTCAGCATGGCCCACAGTGCAGCGCTTCGCGGCCGGTTACGCAACGTGCGCGCCATCACACTCGTGTGGCGGTGACGGACGGCTTACCGGCCAGTACATTCAAGTGAACCATCGTTCACTGCCCCCGTCCGCACCGCCCGCACACCGCTCGGCCCGGGTCCAAGGAGCCCGCGGGACCCGTCCGCACCGCACGGGTACGCATCACCCGTCCGCACCACCCGCCGTATCCGTCCCCTCCGTCCCCTCCGCCTCTCAACCCCCTCGGCCGCATACCGGCCGTACGAGCCGCATCGGCCGGCACGAGCCGCCCGCCGGCCCGGGCGTCCGAGCCGCCCGCACCGCCCCCGGGGCGCACGCCGGAGCGGCCCCCGGGCGGGCCCCGCGGCCTCGCCCCCTCAGACGCCGTCCGAGCGTACGTACGCTGGAAAGGGATCGCACGACATGTCTGCAACGAACGGCACCACCTCAGTGATCGTCGCGGGCGCCCGTACGCCCATGGGGCGGCTGCTGGGCTCGCTGACGCCCTTCTCGGGCACCGACCTCGGCGGCTTCGCCATCAAGGCGGCCCTGGAGCGGGCCGGAATCGGCGCCGACCAGGTGCAGTACGTGATCATGGGCCAGGTGCTCCAGGCCGGAGCCGGGCAGATCCCGGCGCGGCAGGCCGCGGTCAAGGCCGGCATCCCCATGGACGTCCCGGCGCTCACCGTCAACAAGGTCTGCCTGTCCGGCCTCGACGCCATCGCGCTGGCCGACCAGCTCATCCGCGCCGGAGAGTTCGACGTGGTCGTGGCCGGCGGCCAGGAGTCCATGACGAACGCCCCGCACCTGCTGCCCAGGTCCCGGCAGGGCGTGAAGTACGGCGCCATCGAGATGCTGGACTCCATGGCGCACGACGGCCTGACCGACTCGTTCGAGAACATCGCCATGGGCGAGTCCACCGAGAACCACAACACCAGGCTCGGCATCGAGCGCGCCGAGCAGGACGCCATCGCCGCCCTCTCGCACCAGCGCGCCGGCGCCGCACAGCAGGGCGGGATCTTCGACGAGGAGATCGTCCCGGTGGAGATCCCGCAGCGGCGCGGCGAGCCGGTCGTGGTCGCCACCGACGAGGGCATCAGGCCCGACACCACGGCCGAGACGCTGGCCAAGCTGCGCCCGGCCTTCCGCCCCGGCGGCACCATCACCGCCGGGTCCTCCTCGCCGATCTCCGACGGCGCCGCCGCGGTCGTCGTGATGAGCAAGGCGCGCGCCGAGGCGCTCGGGCTCACCTGGCTGGCCGAGATCGGCGCGCACGGCAACGTCGCGGGTCCGGACAACTCCCTGCACTCCCAGCCCTCGGGAGCCATCCAGCACGCCCTGAAGAAGGGCGGGCTGACCGTCGGGGACCTCGACCTGATCGAGATCAACGAGGCGTTCGCCTCCGTCCTCCTCCAGTCGATGAAGAACCTCGACGTGTCGTCTGAAATGGTGAACGTCAACGGCGGTGCCATCGCCCTCGGTCACCCGATCGGGATGTCCGGCGCGCGCATCGTGCTGCACCTCGCGCTGGAGCTGAGGCGGCGCGGCGGCGGCCTGGGCGCGGCGGGCCTGTGCGGTGGCGGCGGCCAGGGGGACGCGCTGATCGTGCGCGTTCCGGGTGCCTGACGGCGGCGGACGCGGGGCGGGCCGGGTGTGCGGGGCACGCCCGGCCCGCCGTGCACGCTTCAGGCGCTGACGGAGCCGGCCCGCGGTGGGGCGGCGGTGGGGACCGCGGCCGGGCGGACGGGCCGCGCGGACGAACGGAGCTGTGATGCAGGATGTCGCCTCGCTGGTGGCCCAGGCCAGGGACGGCAGGCCGCGGGCCGTGGCCCGGCTGATCTCCCTGGTCGAGAGCGCCTCCGGGCAGCTGAGGGAGGTCATGGCCGCCCTCGCCCCGCTGGCCGGCCGCGCCTACGTCGTCGGGATCACGGGGTCGCCCGGTGTCGGCAAGTCGACATCGACGTCCGTGCTGGTGAGTGCCTACCGGCGGGCCGGGAAACGGGTCGGGGTGCTCGCCGTGGACCCCTCCTCGCCGTTCTCCGGGGGTGCGCTGCTGGGTGACCGGGTGCGGATGTCGGAGCACGCCTCCGACCCGGGCGTCTACATCCGCTCCATGGCGACCCGGGGCCACCTCGGCGGGCTCGCGTGGGCCGCACCGCAGGCCATCCGCGTGCTGGACGCCGCCGGGTGCGAGGTGATCCTGGTGGAGACCGTGGGGGTGGGGCAGTCCGAGGTGGAGATCGCCTCGCAGGCGGACACGTCCGTGGTGCTGCTCGCCCCGGGCATGGGCGACGGCATCCAGGCGGCGAAGGCCGGCATCCTGGAGATCGGCGACGTCTACGTGGTCAACAAGGCCGACCGGGACGGCGCCGACGCCACGGCCCGCGAGCTGAACCACATGCTGGGCCTCGGCGAGGCCCGCGCGCCAGGCGACTGGCGCCCGCCCATCGTGAAGACCGTCGCCGCACGCCAGGAGGGCGTCGAGGAAGTCGTCGAGGCGCTGGAGAAGCACCGGGCGTGGATGGAGGAGCGGGGGGTGCTGGCGGAGCGGCGGCTTGCCCGGGCGGCGAAGGAGATCGAGACGATCGCGGTCACGGCGTTGCGCGAGCGGATCGGCGATCTGCATGGCGATCGCCGGGTCGGGGCTCTGGCCGAGCGGGTTGTGGGTGGGGAGTTGGATCCTTACGGGGCGGCGGATGAGCTGGTGGAGGGCGTGACCCACCACTGAGCCCCCTGTCGGGGGCGCTTCCCCGGTGCCGTGGGCCCCGCTTACCTCGGCTTGGCGGTCCCCTTTTTGCGCAGTTCCCCGCGCCCCTTGGGTGGTGGCGGGTTTGCCTGGTTCCTTGGCTTTCCCGCTGTGGGGTGTTCGCGCAGTTCCCCGCGCCCCTGGGGGGTGGTGGGTTTGCCTGGTTCTTTGGCTTTCCCGGTGTCGGGGCGTTTTGCGCAGTTCCCCGCGCCCCTGGGTTCGTGGGTGGCGTCGGCTGGTTCCTTGGCTTTCCCGCCGTGGGGTGTTCGCGCAGTTCCCCGCGCCCCTAGAAGCAGGGGGTTCGCGTGTTTGTTTCGCTGCCTGCTGTTCGTGGTTGTACGCGCGGGTCCTCGCAGCCCCGTCTTTCAGGGGCGCGGGGAACTGCGCGACAAGCCACGACGAGACCCGCGGGCAGTCACCGGTCCAGAGGGGCAGGGCCCTGCATGAGGGGCGCGGGGAACTGCGCGAAGAACGACGACGAGGCCCGCGGGTAGTCACCGGCCCTCAGGGGCAGGGCCCTGCATCAGGGGCGCGGGGAACTGCGCAGAAAAAGGGCGGGCGGGGTGGGCGGAAGGGGATCAGGGGCGGCCGCGCTGCGCGCGGAGGTGGTCCGCGACCGGGGTGAGGGAAGCCCGGAGTTCCGCCAGCGCCTCGGGCGACATCAGGTCGATGAAATGCCGCCGCACGGAGTCCACATGGTGCGGCGCCACCTTCCGCATCGTCGCCACCCCCTGCTCGGTCAGCACGGCGAAAAGCCCCCGCCGATCCGACTCGCAGTTCTCCCTGCGCACCAGCCCGGCCCCCTCCATCCGGGTGATCTGGTGGGAGAGACGGCTCTTGGACTGCAGCGTCGCCGAGGCCAGGTCGCTCATCCGCATCCGCTGGTCCTCGGACTCCGAGAGGTTGACCAGGATCTCGTAGTCGTTCATCGTCAGCCCGAATGGCTGGAGGTCCTTCTCCAACTGGTACGCCAGCAGGCGGTTGACCTCCAGGTGGGTGCGCCACGCACACTGCTCGGTGTCGGTCAGCCAGCGCGTGGTCGTCTCGGTGTCCATGGGATGCATTCTACCTAAGAAGTTGAAATACGAACGAGCCTTGGGGTGATGACGAGCCGCGACGCCCCCGGCGAGCCTCCCGGGGCCCTCGAAGCCACGGGAGAGCACGCGTTCGACGTCACACTGCGCAGGGTACCGCTCACAGCCCGAAGCGACGTTGGAGACTGCCGAGCTGCCCGGGCAGTCCGGGCCCCGCCGGTGCCCCGCCGGCCGGCCCCGCAGGACGCCCCCCGCCGGGCACCCCGGGCTCCCCGGGCACCAGCCCGACGTCGTGCTCGGCCATCAGCGTCTCGGTGGACTGGAGCAGAACGGTCCCGGCCCCGACGAACTCGAACTGGTGCTCCTCGCCGGACGCCCCGCCGATCCCCGTCCACGCCCGCACCCCGCCCAGCAGGCCGGTCAGGTACCCGTGGTCGTAGTGGTGGCAGGGCGACGGGCAGTCCGCCCAGCCGACCAGTGCCTGCGGATCCACCCGGATGGGCGGTTCGATGAAGACCACGGGGCCGTTGGACGCGGCCACGAACTTGCCCGTGCCGATGAGAGTGAGGAAGCCCGGGACGATGGACTGCTTCAGCGCGAGAGTCGGCTGAAAAGCGAGCAGGTTGCCGGAGCGGATCGTCAGGTTGCCGTCGTCGAGGTCGTAGGAGTTGACGTCGAAGGCGCGGTCGGCGAGCAGCATCTTGCCGTGCCCCTCGGCCACCACCCAGTCGCTCGCGTGCAGCGGGGAGTGGAACGACGTCCGGATCAGCCGGTCGAGGCTGCCGTGCCCGACGCCGTTGAACTCCATCGACCCGTAGTGGGCGATCATCCTGCCCTTCTGGAGGAACCACCGGGTGCCGGTGAGCTCCACGCAGAAGGTGTAGTTGTTGACGTTGTCGTCGACGGGCAGGGTCGCCGGGTCGTACACCACGGGCCCCTGCGCTGCGGGGTACGAGGTCACAGCTTCTCCTCCGAGGCCTGGACGTACACGGTGCCGCTGCCGGACAGCTCCAGCTGGAACGCCTCCCCGGAGCCGCGGCCCACCATCTCCCGCCAGCCGATCGCCGCCGAGAGCCTGTTGCGCACCTCGCCGCGGTGGGCGACGTACGCCTGCGGGTCGACGTGCACCGGGTGGTCCGGGGCGATCGGCAGCTCGATCACGCCGCCGTGCGCCAGCACCGCCAGGGAGCCGTGGCCCGACAGCGTCGTGGTGAAGAGCCCCTGGCCGGTGACCTGCCCGCGCACCATGCCCATCACCCCGCCCTGGGAGCCCATGAACATCGTGCCCTGCCTGAGGCTCCCGTCGAAGGCGAGCAGCCGGTCCGCCTCCACGTACAGGGTGTCGCCGGCGAGGTCTATCACCCTGACGTGGTGGCCGCCGTGGCCGAAGAGCACGGTGCCGCTGCCGTCCACCGTCATCAGCGGCGTCGCCTCGTTCGCCACCCGGCGGCCGATCATCGACATCAGGCCGCCCTGCCCGCCCTGGACGCTGGGCGTGAACGACACCTCGCCCGTGTAGGCGAGCATCGCGCCGCGCTGGCTGAAGAGCGTCTGGCCGGGGGTCACGGTCGCCTCGACCATCTTCGCGTTGAGCTCACGGAACGGCATCTCAGACATCCCCCGCGACGGTGCTGCGCTCGCTGGGCTGGACGTAGACCAGGCCCTCGCCCTCGAACCGGATCTGGAACGCCTCGCCGCCGCCCTCGCCCAGGAAGGTGCGGAACGTCACACCCGACTGGAAGGTCTGGCGGATGTCGCCCTGGTGCGCGACGTAGGCGCCCGGGTCGACCGTGAGCGGGTACTGCCCGCTCACCCGCAGCGCCACCGCGGGCCCGTCCGACATGATCGCCGCCTGGCCGTGGCCCTCCACCGTGGTGGTGAACAGGCCGTTGCCCTGGGAGGCGCCGCGCAGCCCGGTGAACGTGGTGCCGGTCCGCAGGCTCGCCTCGGTGACCAGCAGGTTGCCCGCCTCGACGTGCAGCTTCTCGCCGGTGAGCCGGACCAGGTTGATCTCGGTCGCCCGGTCGGCGAACCAGCACGTGCCGTGCCCCTTCACCTCCATCACGGACATCTGCTCGCCGGTCAGCCGGCGGGTCACCATGCCGCGCAGGCCCTCACCGCCGCCGCTCAGCTTCTTGAAGGTCATCCGTCCGTCGTAGGCGACCATCGAGCCGCTCTTCGCCTTGACGGCGTCCCCGTCCATGTCGATGGCCAGCACTCTGCTGCCCTGGAGTCGAAACACAGCCACGCGCAGACCGTATCGGCCGCGGACATCCCGGCACAGGGCGGACGCAAGGATCAGGACCGCTGCCCCATGCGCCGGCCGATGCGGGGCACGATGCGGTGTGAGGCCCCCTGGGCGCCGCACCCGGCGGTGGCTGCGTCAGAATGGACCTGCTTGTGCCCGTATTCACAAGTACGAGAGGGCACGCCAAGCACGCCGGTCCCGGCCCCGGGACCCGGCACCCCGGCCCCGGCCTTCCGGGGACGGCCGCACTCCCACCGAAGGTGACCCGTGGACCTCAAGACCGCCTCCGCACTCCGCCGCCTCCGACTGGTCTCCGCCCCCGAGGCCGTCTCCTTCCTGCTGCTGCTCATCTGCTCGGTGCTCAAGCGCACCACCGACTTCAACGCCGTCCCGGTGATGGGCTCCATCCACGGCGTGCTGTTCATCCTGTACGTGCTCTTCTGGCTGGACGCGTGGAAGCGGGCCAAGTGGTCGAAGGGCACCGGCATCCTCTACTTCGTCCTCGCGGTGCTGCCCACCGGCGGCTTCTTCGCGGAGCGCCGGCTGCGGCGCGAGTCCAGGGACGCGGCCATCGCCGCCAGCGCGCGCCGTGAGGGGGTCGTCAACGCATGATCGTGGCCTTCTCCGTGACGCCGCTGGGTGTCGGCGAGGACGTCGGGGAGTACGTGGCGGACGCCGTCCGCGTGGTCCGGGAGTCCGGGCTGCCCAATCGCACCGATGCGATGTTCACGTCGGTCGAGGGGGAGTGGGACGAGGTGATGGACGTCGTCCGGCGCGCGGTCGCCGTCGTCGAGGAGCGCGCGCCACGGGTCTCCCTCGTCCTCAAGGCGGACATCCGGCCCGGGGTGACGGACGCACTCACGTCAAAGGTCGACACGGTGGAACGCCACCTGTCCCAGTAGCCGCCACCCCACTCACCCCCCACCGCCGGGCACCGGGCACCCCGCCCGGCCCCTCCGGCCCGACGCCCGCCCGGCGGCCCTCGCCGTGCTTTTCGCGCAGTTCCCCGCGCCCCTTCTCAGGGCCCTGCCCCTCTGGGCCGCTGGCCGTCCGCGGCTCTCGTCGTTGCTTGTCGCGCAGTCCCCCGCGCCCCTAAAAGACGGGGCTACGCCCCGATCAGGGCCGCGGGGACCAGCACAAGCAACCACAAACCCGAGCCACCGAAACGGACCCAGGGGCGCGGGGAACTGCGCGAACACCCCGACGGTGGGATAGCCGAAAAGCGAGGCGAGCCCGCCATGGCCCGAGGGGCGCGGGGAACTGCGCGAACACCCCCGCGGTGGGAAAGCCGGAGTACGAGGCGAGCCGGCCATGGCCCGAGGGGCGCGGGGAACTGCGCGAACACCCCCGCGGTGGGAAAGCCGGAGTACGAGGCGAGCCGGCCATGGCCCGAGGGGCGCGGGGAACTGCGCGAACACCCCCGCGGTGGGAAAGCCGGAGTACGAGGCGAGCCCGCCATGGCCCGAGGGGCGCGGGGAACTGCGCGAACACCCCCGCGGTGGGAAAGCCGGAGTACGAGGCGAGCCGGCTACGGCCCAGGGGCGCGGGGAACTGCGCGAACACCCCGACGGTGGGATAGCCGAAAAGCGAGGCGTGCCCGCCACGGATCCAGGGGCGCGGGGAACTGCGCGAACACCCCCGCGGTGGGAAAGCCGGCGAACGAGGCGAGCCCGCCACGAACCAGGGGGCGCGGGGAACTGCGCACAACACACCGACCGCGGGGAAGCCGGGGAGCGAGGCCAGCCCATCACCCCCCAAGGGGCGCGGGGAACTGCGCAAGAAGCCCCGGCCGTAGGGCGAACCGGACGTCGGGGGTCACCACGGGCTGCGGCTGGATTGCGGATGCACCCGCTCGCCGTCACAAACCCCTCGCTCGGCCCCTCCCGGTTCGACACCACCCCCCATCTCCCTTTCTGTGAGTACAGCGGCTCTTTCGACACCACACAATGGAGGGCGCTGTGCGGCCGGAGGGCTACGACTACGACACCCACAGCACGCTCGCAGGACCCCTCACCGAGCCGGACGAGGACCCCTACCGGGTCCGGTACCGCTCCCTGCTGGCCCAGGAGCCCCACCGCATCCGCGCCGTAGCCCTGATGGCGCTGGCGCCCCTGCTGACGGGGGTCCTCCTGGTCTATCTCGTCTGGCCCTCACACTGGACCGAACGGGAGGGCGCAGACCGCTGGCTGACCGGTCTCGACACGACGATGCTGGTCATCATCGGCCTCATCGAGCTGTTCATGCTCGTCAACGTGCTGTCCATCGCCCACGCCACCCTGGTCGCCCGCGACCCGATACCGGTCGTCCCCGAGCCCGGCACGCGGGTGGCGTTCCTGACCACGTTCGTACCGGGCAAGGAACCCCTCTCCATGGTCGCCGCCACCCTGGAGGGCGCCATGCGCGTGCGGCACACCGGACCGATCGACGTGTGGCTGCTCGACGAGGGCGACAGCGACGAGGCCAGGGAGCTCTGCGCGGCCCTCGGCGCCCGGCACTTCTCCCGCAAGGGGGTGCCGGAGTGGAACCAGCCCAGCGGCCCCCACAAGACGCGCACCAAGCACGGCAACTACAACGCCTGGCTCGCCCTGCACGGCGGCGACTACGACTTCTTCGCCTCCGTCGACACCGACCACGTGCCACTGCCCAACTTCCTGGAGCGGATGATGGGCTACTTCCGCGACCCGGACGTGGCCTTCGTCGTCGGCCCCCAGGTCTACGGCAACTACGACTCCGCCGTCACCAAGGCCGCGGAGTCGCAGCAGTTCCTCTTCCACGCCCTGATCCAGCGCGCCGGGAACCGCTACCGCGCGCCCATGTTCGTCGGCACCAACAACGTCGTCCGCATCCCGGCCCTGCTCCAGATCGGCGGCCTGTACGACTCGATCACCGAGGACATGGCCACGGGATTCGAGCTGCACCGCCGCAGGAACCCGTACACCGGCCAGTACTGGCGCTCCGTCTACACGCCCGACGTGCTGGCGATAGGGGAGGGCCCGGTCACCTGGACGGACTTCTTCACCCAGCAGATGCGCTGGTCGCGGGGTACGTACGAGACGCTGTTCAAGCAGTACTGGAAGGCGCCGCTCACCATGCCCGCCGGCCGGTGCTTCTCGTACACGCTGATGCTCGTCTACTACCCGATGACCGCGGTCAACTGGCTGCTGGGCATCCTGAGCTGCGTGCTGTTCATGTGGTTCGGGGCGTCCGGGACGCAGGTCGCGGCCTCGGTGTGGCTGATGCTCTACAGCGACGCGGCGGCGCTGCAGATCGGCCTGTACCTGTGGAACCGGCGGCACAACGTCTCCCCGCACGAGCCGGAGGGCTCTGGCGGCCTCGCGGGCATGGTGATGTCCGCGCTGTCGGCGCCCATCTACGCCAGGTCGCTGTGGAGCGCGGTGCTGCGCAGGCCGAGCCGGTTCGTGGTCACCCCCAAGGGCGGCACGGGCGGCGCCGACCGGCTGATGACCTTCCGCATCCACCTGGGCTGGGGGATGGTGCTCGTCTCCTCCCTCGCCGCCTCCGTGGTGCTGCACCACACGCACGCGGCCATGCGCACCTGGGCCTGCCTGGCCCTGGCCGTCTGCGTCGCACCGCCCGGGGTCTGGCTGTACACCTGCCTCGCGCCCCGCATCCGCGCGGCCCGTCGCCCGGCCCCGGCCTCGACCCCGGCCTCGGCCCCGGTGCCGGTGGCCGAGCCGGAGCATGCCAGGCCGCTGGCCACCAGTTCCCGCGTCACGGCCGCGCCGGAGACGGTCGGTGGCGGGGCGCCCGGTGGGAGCTGACGTCCGCGCGGTCAGCCCCGCGCCGCGCGGGCCAGCCCCACCGCGTACTGCGGCCACCAGGTGCCGGCCGCGGGGCCGCCCCGGCACTGGCCGTCCGACTCCCCGGGCCGCTTGATCCACAGGTAGGCGTCGACCAGCGGGTCGCCGGTGTGCAGGGTGGGCGGGGCGCCCAGCGCGCGGCCCGGCGGGTTGCACCAGGCGGTGCTGTGGTCGCCGGCCAGCGGGCCCCTGCCGTTGCGGCTGGTGTCGACCACGAAGTGCTTGGTGCCCGTCCCCGCCAGGGCCTCGGAGAGCCGGTGGCCGTAGGCCCTGGCGGCGCCGGTCGTCTGGAAGTTGGAGACGTTCAGCGAGAAGCCGTCCGCGTGGCCGATCCCGGCGCGGCCGAGCGGCTCCACGAGACGGCGCGGATCGGTGATCCAGGCCGGGTTGCCCGCGTCCAGGTACACGCGGGTGTGCGGCTGCTGCTTGAGCCGGTCGATCGCCTGGGAGAGCAGCTGGTACCGCTCGGCCTGGTACGGGGGAGGCGTGCAGCCGTCCACCGCGTGGGCGACCGCGTCCGGTTCGAGGACCACCCACGCGTGCGTGTCGCCGAGGGCCGCCGCGAACCGGTCGATCCACTGCCGGTAGGCCGCAGCGTCCACGGCCCCGCCCGCCGAGTGCTGGCCGCAGTCCCGGTGCGGGATGTTGTACGCGACGAACAGCGCGGTCGTGCCGTGTCTGTCCGCGCCCTCCGTGGCCGCCCGCATCATCGCGCCGGGATCGTCCCCGGCCGGCCAGATGGCGGTGGGCTGCCGGGCGATGAGTTCGAGCAGCCGCGCGTCTGACGCCCGGCCGTGCCGCTGCCAGTCGTCGGCCTGCCAGGCGGCCGGGCTCGACGGGTCGACCCAGAAGGGCGCCACCGCGCCCTGCGCCGGTGCCGCGCCGCCCGCCGACGCCGTCGCCGCGCTCTGGGCCGTGCCTGAAGAGGAGCAGCCCGTCGCGGCCCCCAGCCCGCCGAGCAGCGTCAGGGCCGCGAAGGTACGGATCAGCCGGGACATCCTGCTCCCTTGGGGCGAGGTGACAGCAAGCCGGGCCCGGCCGCGTCGGCACCCTGGCTGGCACTGTGATCCGGACCACATATCGGTGCGGCAATCCTGGCATAGATGAACTATTCGCCCCGGTTGCAACACCGCCGAGCTCCGGCCCGTGGAGCGGACGGGAGTCCGACGGACGGTCAAGGGCCCCTCGTACCACCCCGGGAGCGCCTGCTCCTATCATTGAGGAGCCTGCCCCTGCGCCGAGGGCTCGCCGCGCCTGCTCGCGGCGTCGCGACCGAGGGGTGAGACGAGATGCCCACTATCCGGAGACCGTCAAAACCCGGACCGGTAAGGTCGGCAGGGTGTCAAAGCCGCTCAGTCTCGCCTTCGACCCGATCGCCCGCGCGGATGAACTCTGGAAGCAGCGCTGGGGATCCGTGCCGTCGATGGCCGCCATCACGTCTATCATGCGCGCCCAGCAGATCCTGCTCGCCGAGGTCGACGCGGTCGTACGGCCGTACGGCCTGACCTTCGCCCGGTACGAGGCGCTGGTCCTGCTGACCTTCTCCAAGGCGGGTGAGCTGCCGATGTCCAAGATCGGCGAACGTCTCATGGTGCACCCCACGTCGGTGACCAACACGGTCGACCGCCTGGTGAGATCCGGCCTGGTCGACAAGCGGCCCAACCCGAACGACGGCCGCGGCACCCTCGCCTCCATCACCGACAAGGGTCGCGAGGTGGTCGAGTCGGCCTCCCGGGACCTGATGGCCATGGACTTCGGCCTGGGCGCGTACGACGCCGAGGGCTGCTCGGAGATCTTCGACCTGCTCCGGCCGCTGCGGGTGGCGGCGAACGACTTCGACGAGGCCTGACCCGGGCATGCCCGGCGGGCTCCGGAGCGCTCCTCGGGCCCGTCCCCACGGCTCGACCGGCCCGGTTGCGCGGCGGGTGGGGGCGCCCGGGGAGCGCGCAAAACGGGCGGTTACTCTCCTGTCATGAGGAAAAGCGTGCTGACGCGCTACCGCGTCATGGCCTACGTCACCGGTGTGCTGCTGGTGCTGCTGACCCTCGGCTGCATCGCCAAGTACGGGCTCCAGATGAACGGCGCCGCGGGCTTCGTGACCGCCGTCGGCATCGCGCACGGCTGGCTGTACGTCGTGTACCTGATCTTCGCCTTCGACCTCGGCTCCAAGGCCCGGATGCCGCTGCCCAGGCTGCTCTGGGTGCTGCTCGCCGGGACCATCCCGACGGCCGCGTTCTTCGTCGAGCGCCGTGTGACCCGCGAGCTGGAGCCGAAGATCGCGGAGGACGCCTCGGAGCCGGTCAAGGCCTGAGCCGTCCGCCCTGCCGGGGGTCGGCGGACGGTCGGCGGACCCCCTGCGGGTGGCCGCCTTCAGGGGCCGGAATCACGCGTCCCTGAAGGGCGCGACAGGGTGCGGCAGGGTTCAGCAGGCACAGGAGCGTCCCGTAGCCATCGACAGTTACTAGGACGTCCTAGTAAAATTCCGTGGTATGCACGCTGATGCGATCGAGGAGGGCCGCCGACGCTGGCAGGCCCGGTACGACGCCGCCCACACCCGCGGCGCGGATTTCACGACGCTCTCCGGAGACCCCGTGGAGCCTGTTTACGGGCCGCGGCCCGGCGACACCTACGAGGGCTTCGAGCGGATCGGCTGGCCGGGCGAGTACCCGTTCACCCGCGGCCTGTACCCGACCGGTTACAGAGGGCGCGCCTGGACGATCCGCCAGTTCGCCGGCTTCGGCAACGCCCGGCAGACCAACGAGCGGTACAAGATGATCCTCAAGGCCGGCGGCGGCGGCCTGAGCGTGGCGTTCGACATGCCGACGCTGATGGGGCGCGACTCCGACGACCCGCGATCGCTCGGCGAGGTCGGGCACTGCGGTGTCGCGATCGACTCCGCGGCCGACATGGAGCTGCTCTTCGAGGACATCCCGCTGGGCGACGTCACCACCTCGATGACGATCAGCGGCCCGGCCGTTCCCGTCTTCTGCATGTACCTGGTCGCGGCGGAGCGGCAGGGCGTCGACCCGGCCGTGCTGAACGGCACGCTCCAGACGGACATCTTCAAGGAGTACATCGCGCAGAAGGAGTGGCTCTTCAAGCCCGAGCCCCACCTGCGCCTCATCGGCGACCTGATGGAGCACTGCGCGGCCGGGATACCGGACTACAAGCCCCTCTCGGTCTCCGGCTACCACATCCGCGAGGCCGGCTCCACGGCCGCCCAGGAGCTCGCCTACACGCTCGCGGACGGCTTCGGCTACGTCGAGCTCGGCCTCTCCCGCGGCCTCGACGTGGAACGCTTCGCGCCCGGCCTCTCCTTCTTCTTCGACGCGCATGTCGACTTCTTCGAGGAGATCGCGAAGTTCCGCGCGGCCCGCCGCATCTGGGCCCGCTGGATGCGGGACGTGTACAGCGCGAAGACGGAGCGGGCGCAGTGGCTGCGCTTCCACACCCAGACCGCCGGCGTGTCCCTCACCGCCCAGCAGCCGTACAACAACGTCGTGCGCACCGCCGTGGAGGCCCTCGCCGCGGTGCTCGGCGGCACCAACTCGCTGCACACCAACGCCCTCGACGAGACCCTCGCGCTGCCCAGCGAGCGGGCCGCGGAGATCGCGCTGCGCACCCAGCAGGTGCTGATGGAGGAGACCGGCGTGGGCAACGTCGCCGACCCCCTCGGCGGCTCCTGGTACGTCGAGCAGCTCACCGACCGCATCGAGGCGGACGCCGAGAAGATCTTCGAGCGGATCCGCGAGCGCGGCGAGCTGGCCCACCCCGACGGCCGGCACCCCATCGGCCCGATGACCTCCGGCATCCTGCGCGGCATCGAGGACGGCTGGTTCACCGGCGAGATCGCCGAGGCCTCGTTCCAGTACCAGCGGGCGCTGGAGAAGGGCGAGAAGCACGTGGTGGGCGTCAACGCCCACACCGCCTCCGTCACCGGCGAGCTGGAGATCCTGCGGGTCAGCCACGAGGTGGAGCGCGAGCAGGTGCGCGAACTGGGGGAGCGGCGTGCCCGCCGCGACGACGCCGGGGTGCGCGGGGCGCTCAGCGCGATGGTCGAGGCGGCGCGGTCCGGGGCGAACATGATCGAGCCGATGCTGACGGCCGTCCGGGCGGAGGCGACGCTCGGGGAGATCTGTGACGCGCTCCGAGAGGAGTGGGGCGTCTACACGGAGCCGCCGGGCTTCTAGGCGCGCAGGGCGCCGTACGGCGCCCACGAGGCGGGAGAGAGCTTTCTGGGGCCGGTGGCCGTCCGCGGGTCTCGCGGCGGCGGATCGCGCAGTTCCCCGCGCCCCGGCCAGCGCGCGCCGCTGCCGCTCTGGGCCGGTGGCTGTCTGCGGGTCTCGTGGTGGTTGCTCGCGCAGTTCCCCGCGCCCCTTTGGTGCGGGGCTGCGCCCCGATCAGTGTCGCGCCGCTGCTTCTCTTGGCCGGTGGCTGTCTGCGGGTCTCGTGGTGGCTGGTCGCGCAGTTCCCCGCGCCCCTGAATGACGGGGCTGCGCCCCGATCAGGGGCGTGGAGATCGGGGCGCAGCCCCGTCCCCAAGGGGCGCGGGGAACTGCGCGAGCAACCACGATGGCGAGACGGCGAAACGAGACGCGAACCCCCCGACGGCAGGGGCGCGGGGAACTGCGCGAGTACCCGACGCGGCGGGAGAGTGGCCGGAGAGGCGAACCCCCCCATATAAGGGGCGCGGGGAACTGCGCGAGAACCCGACGCGGCGGGAGAGTGGCGCGAGAGGCCAACCCCCTATAAAAGGGGCGCGGGGAACTGCGCAAAAAAGCGGGCCACCACCAGCAGGTGGCAAGGTGAACGGCCGACGGGGCCAGGCCCCGGCAAGCCCGCCGCAGGCGAAAAGCCGCGCCCCCGCAAGGGGCCGTGACGGCCTACGCGGGCCCGGCCAGGGGAGCCACCGCGGCCGCCAGGCCGCCCCCCAGGAGCGCCACAAGCCCCCGCACCCACGCCCCGTCCACGTCCTGCCCGCTGACCAGCATCCGATGCACCACGGCCCCCGCCACCACATCGAAGATGAGATCCGCACTGCGCGCCGCGTCCTCGGCACCCGCCGCAGGCGGCAGCTCACCCCGCGCCTCCGCCCGCGCCCGCCCCAAAACCACCAGCCGCTTCTGGCGGGCCACGATCGAGTCCCGGATCCGCGCCCGCAGCGGCTCGTCCCGGGTGGATTCGGCGATCACCGCCATCAGCGCCGTCTTCGTCTCGGGCCGTTCGAGCAGCGCGGCGAACTGCCGGACCACTCCCTCGATGTCCGCGGCCAGGCTGCCCCGGTCGGGCAGCTCCAGCTCGTCGAAGAGGACCGCCACCGCGTCCACCACCAGCTCGTTCTTCCCGGCCCAGCGCCGGTAGAGCGTGGTCTTCGCGACCCCCGCGCGAGTGGCGACGTCGCTCAGCGTCAGTTTGGACCAGCCGAGATCGACCAGCGCGGCACGGGTCGCGTCCAGGATCGCGGCATCGGTGGCGGCGTTGCGAGGGCGGCCGGTCCGGCCGGTCCGGGGGCCGGAACGGGCAGGGCTGTGGGGGGCCATGCAGGCGACCATACCGGCGGGTAGCCCAGGCGCCGCGAGGGCGCCCCCCGGTGAGCAGGATCACAGCACGTCAGGAGGGCTCGCGCCCCGTGAACCGGCGGGGGCAGTTACGCTACGACCCGTAGCGAAAGCCGTGGGAGAGCGGCTGCCGCCCGGGGAGAACGGCCGCCTCCGAGGAGCCTGCCCGCCGGGCGCGCGGCCTCCACCGGGGTCCCGCACCGGCGCGGGGCGGCCGGCGGCGCGGCACGGAGCTCGCTTTTCGTCATGCTTTTCACTGGGGCGCGCTGAAGGGGGAGGATGTACCCATGCAGCCACGGAACATGTCCATGAGCGGGGTCGTCGACCTCGGCGCGGTGAAGGCGGCCCAGGAGGCCAGGACGAAGGCGGAGCAGGCCCGTGCGGACGCCGCACGGACGGGCGGCGGTGGAGCCGTCTCCCCGGCGAGCCTGGTGATCGACGTCGACGAGGCGGGCTTCGAGAGCGCGGTGCTCCAGCGCTCCAACGAGGTCCCCGTCGTCATCGACTTCTGGGCCGAGTGGTGCGAGCCGTGCAAGCAGCTCAGCCCCCTGCTCGAACGCCTCGCCCACGAGTACAACGGCCGCTTCCTGCTGGCCAAGATCGATGTCGATGCCAACCAGATGCTGATGCAGCAGTTCGGCATCCAGGGCATCCCGGCGGTGTTCGCGGTGGTGGCCGGCCAGGCCCTGCCGCTCTTCCAGGGTGCCGCCCCGGAGGCCCAGATCCGCCAGACCCTCGACCAGCTCGTACAGGTCGCGGAGCAGCGCTTCGGGCTGACCGGGCTGACGGTCGATCAGGACGCCGAGTCCGAGGAGGGTGAGGCCCCCGCCGGAGCCCCCGCCCAGCCCGCGGGTCCGTACGACGCCCTGCTGGAGGCCGCCGTCGCGGCGCTGGACAGCGGCGACCTGGGCGGCGCTGTCCAGGCGTACCAGAGCGTCCTCGCGGAGGACCCGGCCAACCCCGAGGCCAAGCTCGGCCTCGCCCAGGCGGAGCTGCTCCAGCGCGTGCAGGGCGCCGACCCCCAGCAGGTGCGCGCCGAGGCCGCCGACAAGCCGGACGACATCGCCGCGCAGATCGCCGCCGCCGACCTCGATCTGGTGGGTGGTCATGTCGAGGACGCGTTTGGACGACTTGTCGACACGGTCAGGCGCACCGCGGGCGAGGACCGCAACAGCGTCCGGCTCAGGCTGCTCGAACTCTTCGACGTGGTAGGCGCCGACGACCCCCGAGTGGCCACCGCCCGTAGGGAACTTGCACGTGCACTCTTCTGACCAGTCGCTAAACGCAGGGCGTTGTGATGCCGGCGTGAAGGTTCTCTGAAGGAGGCGCGCGGCGGCCGCACTTTGCCAAAACTTGGGGAAAGCGGCCGCTGTTACTCCCAGTAAGAACCAGCCGAGTATCTGTCCGGATACGTTCCTTCTTGGGTGATCCGGCGTCACACCGTGCCACACTCGGTGTGATCAACCGATCTCGGCCTGTCGCACTTCAGTTATCCATCCGTTACTGCTCAGTAACGAACCCCCTTGTGCGGGCGCCAAGAATGGACCACGATCGGCGACGCTCGGTCCATTCCCCACAGCCCGACGGCCAGTCGTGTGCGCGAAGGGTTTGGGTCCCCACCGAGCGGGCGGGTACCGCTGGTGCCGGCCTTGGACAGGGGGGTCCTTACCGTTTTCGCGGTAGGGCCTGTCCGGAAGGTTGCGTACGTGCGTGAAGCGCAGCCAAAGTGGTTGTCGCTCGGGGGTGATCGCCGGTTTTTGGGCGCATGCAGTGCCTCCGAAGCGGGCGCTCTCCTTCCCGAGGACGTAGCACTTCTCCCATCCCTGCCCGGCTGAACCGCCCGATAAGCAGCAGTCCGGGCTGGAGATGTACGTCCGAGAAGGAGGAAAGTCATGGAGTCCGTGGCTCGTGGCGGAACCAGATGGAAGCGGTTCGCCGTGGTCATGGTGCCGAGCGTCGCGGCGACGGCCGCGATAGGCGTCGCCCTTTCGCAGGGTGCGCTCGCGGCATCGTTCAGCGTGTCCGGTCAGCAGTTCAAGGTGACTGCGGACCGTCTTGACGGCACCGGTTTTGTGCAGTACGGCGCTGTGGACAGCGGCAAGTCGGGTGACCACCCGGTCGCCGTGGTCGGCTTCGACAACGCGGAGATCACCAACCTCTGCCAGTCGGTTGTCGTCCCGGTGCCGGTGTTCGGCGACGTGTCGATGACGCTCAAAGCCGGTGCACCCGGTGGCGAGCGGGTCAAGGCGAACAAGCTCTACATCGACGCCGATGACCTGCACACCAACGCGACCTTCAACAAGATCGACATCGGTACCTCGGTGGACAGCACCACCAAGGGCCCGGGTCCGTCGAAGGGCGACAAGTACCTTCCCGACAGCTTTGCCCAGCAGGCCGAGTCCGCCACCTTCACCGACGTGAAGCAGCAGGCATGGGCCACCACCGCTGGAACCTTTAAGCTCTCGGGCCTGGGTATGAAGGTCCAGAAGGGCAAGCACGAGTGCTACTGAGCGCATCGTCGCTGAGACACTTGGGCTGAACGGCCGGGCGCGGGGGCGCGGGTCACCTCCCGTCCGTCCCCGTGCCCTCCGTATCCTGAACCGCACCATCACAGAGACAACGCCATTCCCGAGGAGCTGTACGACATGAGCGCCGAAGCGCAGGCAGGGTCGAGCGCACGGCTCGGCCGTATGCGCCGATCGTTCCGAGGGTGGCGCGGGCAGCGACCATTCTGGGGTGGTCTGCTGACGCTGCTGGGCGGCATCCCGATCGCGTACATTCCGTATGCCAACTTCACGCTCGGCACGATGACGATCAGGATGGCGACCACCGCGGGCGCCGGTTCCCTGATCATCGGCGTGCTGCTCGTGGTGCTCGGTCTGACGATGTGGTACCAGAAGCACTCGCGGGTGTTCGCCGGTGTCGCGGCGATCCTGCTCGGTCTGGTCTCGCTGGTCGTCTCCAACTTCGGTGGCTTCTTCTTCGGCTTCCTGCTCGCCCTCGTCGGCGGCGCACTCGGCATCTCCTGGGCGGAAGGCAGCGCGTCGGCCCAGGGTGCGAAGGATGATGACTCGAAGCCGGAGGACTTCCCGGCGAACGACGACCGTCCCGCCCCGCCCCCGGCAGTCGCCGGCGCCACTTACTCGGTGAGCGGTGAGCCGGGCGACCTGTTTGGAAACAACCGGCCCAAGGGGACGAACGGGAGGCACCGTGCGGGCTGACGAGGCGCACCACGAGGAATCCGCGGGTGACACCCGGGAGAGAGCCACGGGTCGCCATGCAGCAAGGCGGCATGCCGCTCCCAGGAAAGCCCTGTTCACCAGGTTGCAGATGCCGGCGGGCAAGGCGTTCGCCCTCGCGGCGATGCCGACCGCCGTCCTCATGGGCATGGGCCTGACCCCGACCTTCGCCGCGGCCAAGGGGCTGCCGAAGAACCCGGCCTCCGACGGGCACTGCGTCAGCCAGCCTGACGAGGTCCCCGACGACGGCAGCAAGAAGGCGGACGACGGCAAGACCACGGACGGCAAGGGCCTCTTCGACCAGAAGCCCGGTGCCTCCGACTCGGACGGCAAGAGCGACCCCTCGGCGAGCCCGTCTCCGTCCGCGTCGGCCACACCGTCCGGTTCGACGAAGTCCGCGCCCTCCGGGGACACCAAGGACGACTCGCCTGCCCCGTCGGCGTCGAAGAGCTCGGGTGGCCTGCTGGGCGACCTCGGCGACAGCCTCGGGAACGTGCTGTCGGGCGGCCAGGGCAAGTCGACGTCGTCCGACGCCGGGACCTCCACTCCGACTCCGTCGGCCAGCCAGAGCGGCAAGAGCTCGGACTCGCTGGTGGACAAGGTCGTGGGTTCCGCCACGGACACCGCCGGCAAGGTCGGTGACACGACCAAGAAGGTCACGGACGGCGTCAAGGACACCGCGGGCAAGGCGGCTTCGCCGTCTCCGTCCACCGGTGACCTGCTGGGCCAGTCGAAGGGCGAGGACGGCAGCCCCTCGTACCCCTGCGTGGTGGAGAAGAAGACCGCCGGCAAGGACGAGACGCCGCCGGTGCCGATTCCCAACCAGCCGTGGAACCTTCAGGCCAGTTCGCTTCTCCTGAAGGGTCTGAACTACGCGGGAGTCGTCAACCTCACGACGCCCGACGGCCACACCAAGCAGGTCCTGAAGTTCACCGCGGACGACGGCGTCGACATCGGCGACCTGCACCAGACCGTGGCGGGCCAGGGGGGCAAGACGTACCACGTCCAGGCCGCCTCCGGCTCGACGTCCACGATCCGTGGGGGTCGGGTGACGATGTACACGGAGAGCCTGTCGGGGAACCTGTTCGGTCTCATCCCGATCGTCTTCGACGCGGAGCACCCGCCGCCGCTGAACATTCCGGTCGCGTACTTCACCAACGTGAAGATCGTCCAGGCCGGCCAGTTCGGCGGGAACCTGACGGTTCCGGGTCTGCACCAGTACCTCACGGGCTGACCCGCTGCCTGGGTTCACCAGAGCGTTCCGGGAGCCGCACATAAACCGTGGCCCGCACCCTTCCGGGGGTGCGGGCCACGGTTGTTTTCCGCCCCGTGTGCGCGTCCGCTCCGGTCACCTCGCGTATCCGGTCGTGGACAGTGCTGACCTGCCGGAGGAATATCCGATAAATCATCGCTTGGAAGTATGAGTCATTGGGTAATGAGTGAAGCCGCTTCATTCATTGAAATCTCGCGCTGACTTTTCCGGGGGTAATTTCGGATTGTGGTCGATTTGAATTCGTGCTGCCGTTGAGAAGAAAAGAGAGCCCGTCAGATTTGGGAGGTGGTCGTGGTGTGCGGCGTCCGCGTTTGCTATGTTGAATCTCGGCTGAATTGAATTAATTCAGCCTCGAAGAAAGTCGGAGAGCGAAAGGTGGAAAGTACATGAATGTCAACGAGGTAACCGAGGCATTCGAGCTCGACGTGGTCGAGATCGCCGAAGACGGGGACGCCATGGAGACGCCGAACGCGTCGATGTGCTCGGCGACGATCGCCACCGCCCCCAGCAACCCGTGCGACTGCATCTGACCCGCTGACGGGTACGGAGGCGGCGGGCGGAGCGCTCCGCCCGCCGTTTCCTTCCAAGGACGAGAAAGTGGTGAGCACGCTGCCGAAGGACACCTCTTTGACCACTGCTTTCGCCTGTTCGGACGTGGTCCTGCTCCGTGCCGCGGTGCGAGAGGCGCACCCCGGTTCCCAGCCCGCGACTGACGAGGATGCCGACTACCTTCGTGCCGCGGCGAAAGACCCCCTGCTGCGTGAGGCCCTGTCGATCTCCAGTCCGTCCCTCATCCGCACCCTCGACGACGTGTGCGCCGGCCGTATTGCCTCGCCCAAGCGGATACGCCGGGCCGTGCGCGCCGTCAGTCGTTACCGGCTGCGCATGTCGAGCCGTGCGACACCGTTCGGGTTGATGGCGGGGGTGTCGACCGCGCATTTTGGTCCGCACCCCCGAGTGCGGTGGGGCGAGGCCCATGTCAAATGTGCCCGGGTGGATTTGGAGTGGTTCGGCGGAGTCCTCTCGGCCCTGGAGAGCGACGAGGCTGTCCTTCGGAAGCTCCGGGTGGTCGTAAATAATCTCTGTTTCGTGCGTGGTGACCGCGTCATCAATCCGTACGTTCCGCAGGCGGGGAAGGGTGAGACCCTCACCCGGGAGGTCTCGGTCAGGCTCACCAGCGCGGTTCGGGAGATATGGGACCGCGCCCGGTTCCCCCTCGGATGCACGGATCTGGTCGATGCGCTGGCGGACGCCTTCCCCGCTGCCGGCGGGGATCTCATCATGGCCTCGGTGGCGAGACTCGTGCGGGCCGGTGTCCTGGTGACGGAGCTGCGGGCGCCGCTGGACGACACCGACCCCCTGGAAACGCTCCTGTCACGGCTGGACGGCTCGGACGGCGCGTTCACCGCACGGACCGGCGAGGTGCTCGCCGAACTCCGCGAGGTGCGCCGCGAACTGGCCGCCTACGCGCGGACTCCGCTCGGCGAGCCCGGCCCCGTACTGGACAGGGTGACGGATCGTATGCGGCGGGTCCAGCCGGCCGACACTCCGGTGCAGGTGGACCTGCGTCTCGACGTCGACGTCCAGCTCCCGGACATCGTGCGCGGCGAGGTGGAGCAGGCCGCCGAGGCGTTGTGGGTCCTGTCGTCAGGACACCCGGGGCCCGGCTTCCTCACGGAGTTCCACGAGGACTTCATCGAACGGTACGGAGTGGGCCGGGCGGTTCCGCTGCGGGACGCCGTCGACCCGGACATCGGCCTGGCGGCCCCTGCGGGGTACCGGTTCCCGCGCAGCCCCCGCACACTCCGCGGAAAGCAGGTGGCGGACTCCGAACACGACGACCTGCTCCTCTCCTTGGCGCAGGGGGCGTCGATCGCGGGAGAACGGGAGATCGTTCTCGACGATTCCGTCCTCGGCGAAATCCGTGCCGAGGCCGGGACACCGCCGCCGTCCATGGACATGCTGGCCCACCTCATCTCCGATTCGACCTCGGCCCTGGCCGCGGGCGACTTCAGGCTGGTGGTGGTCGGCACGCAGACACTCGCCGGGGCCTTCGCCGGCCGGTTCGCCCCGCTCCTCGGACGGGACGGCGACCGGATAGGGGAGATGGTTCGCGGCCTGCCCACGTCCGCCCCCCAGGCCACACGCGCCCGGTTGTTCTTTCCGCCGCACCGGCCACGTGCGGGGAACGTGGCACGCGTGCCCGTCTGGGCGGACCAGCGGATCGTGCTGGGCTCCTTCGCCGACACCGGCCGGCCCGACACCCTGGGACTCCGGGATCTCGCGGTCGTGGCCACGCCCCGGCGGCTCGCGGTCGTGTCGCTGAGGACGGGACGTGAGGTGGTGCCGACCGTGCCCAGCACCATGGCCGTCGATCGGCAGGCGCCCAACGCGGGACGCCTCCTCCACGAGATCGTGCGGAGCGGGGAGCCGGCCTGGCCGGGGTGGCGCTGGGGGGCGGCTGAGTCGCTGCCCTATCTGCCCCGGGTCCGGGTCGGCCGTACCGTCCTGTCCTCCGCCCGTTGGAAGCCCGACGCGGCCCTGAGGGACCCGGCCGCCGGACCCGGGGAATGGCGCCGGTCGCTGAAGGAGTGGCGAGTGCGCTGGGGTGTTCCCGACCGGGTGCAACTCGTCGAGAACGATCAGCGGATCAGCCTGGACCTGACCTCCACAGGGCACCAGGACCTGCTGCGCAACGGACTGAGCCGCGGGCGGCCGGTCCAGCTCGTCGAACTGCCGGCCGGCGGGAAGTGCGGCACCGGGTGGCTGTCAGCGTCGGGCGGCACGGCCCGAGGGCGCACCAACGAGCTGGCTTTCTCCCTGGTGCGCCGCGAGGACACGGCAGCGCGTGGGGCGCCGCACGGAGAGAACGGGCCCCTCTCGCCTCCCGTCACCGGCGCCGCCAGAGCGGTCCACCTGTCCGGGCGCGCGGTGTTCCCGCCGGGCTCCTCGTGGCTGTACGCGAAGTTGTACTGCTCCTCGGAGCGGCAGGACGAGATCATCGCGCGGGCTCTCGCCGATCTGCTGGCGAAACTGCCGGACCTCCAGCGCTGGTTCTACATCCGCTACCAGGATCCCGACGCCCACCTGCGGCTGCGGTTCCACGGTGATCCCGCGGAACTCGCCGGCGGTGTGCTGCCCCTCCTCGGCGACTGGGCGAGTGGCCTGTCCGCCTCGGGCATGGCCGGCCGTCTCGTCCTGGACACCTACGATCCGGAGTGGGAGCGCTACGGCGGCCCGGAGGCCATGAGCTGCGCGGAGGAGTTCTTCCGCGCGGACAGTGCGGCGTGTGTCGGGCAACTCCGCCTTGAGCCGTCGTTGCCGCCGGTGATGAGCCGGCGGGTGCTGGCGGCGGCCAACTGCGCCGACCTAGCCGTTCGGCTCCTGGGGGATCGGGAGGCCGCCGGGGCGCTGTTCGACTGCGCCGGCACCTCCGGCGGCCACGAGGCGAGGGCCCTGCTGCACGGTGAGGCGAAAGGGCTCATCGACCCGGCCGGTGGCTGGGAGCGCCTGCGCGCCCTGCCGTCCGGGCCCGAACTGGCCGCCGTCTGGGACGAGCGGGCAGAGGCGCTGAACGCGTACGCCCAGCGGCTGCGGGACCTGAACGGAGCGCTCCCCCGATCGGTGCTCCCCTCTCTGCTGCACATGCACCACAACCGGCTCTGCGGCATCGACCGGGCCAACGAGGCGGCGGTCACCGCACTCGCGGCCGCCGCGGTCGACGCGCGGCAGAGGCGAGCGGGTCGGCCGCGATGACGCCCGCCATGCCGCCATGGGACCGGGCCGCGCAGTACGTGGAGGAAGTCTCCGAGCGCTTCTCGGACATCGAGGCCACCACCCGGATCTGGCAGGCAGGCGACTCGTGCGTGCCCTCCAGCCTCGACCGGGGCTGTGCGGGAATGTCCCTGCTCTACGCGGAGCTGGCCCACCGGGACACGGCCCACCGGGCGCTGGCCCACGCCTGGCTCACCGCAGCGGCGCGGTCGCGCCAGGAGCCGTCGACGGCCGGGATCTTCCGTGGCGCAGCCGCTCTGTCCTTCGCGGCTCACTGCGCGGCGGGGCACGGCGGCCATTACGCCCGCACCCTTGCCGGCCTCGACGAGCGCCTCGCCGCCATGGCGCGTGCCTGGGCCGAGCGTGAGGCGCGCCGGGTCGCGCTCGGAGAGGCGTGTGTGACCATCCATGCCTACGACGCGATCACCGGGCTGGCCGGACTGGGCGGCCACCTCGTCGCACGTGGGCTCACCGGCGCCGCCGCTCCCGTGCTGGAGGCCGTGGTCGCGCTGACCGACCCCATCGAGGTGTCCGGCGTTCGCCTTCCCGGCTGGTGGGTGGCACAGGACACGGCATCCTACGCCCCGACCGCGGTCAGGGAGGGCCACGCCAACCTCGGCATGGCCCACGGCGTCGCCGGTCTCCTGGCGCTCCTCTCCCTGGCCTGGCGCGACGGCTCACGGGTGGCGGGACAGCGGGAGGCCGCCACCGTGCTCGCCGGGTACCTGCTCGAACGGCGCAGGGACGACGGCGACGGTGTCTGGTGGCCCCCCATGCTCGGCCTGGACGGCGCCGAGGCCGCGCGGCCCAGGCCCTCATGGTGCTACGGGACTCCGGGAGTCGCCCGCGCCCTGTATCTGGCGGGCGCCGCCTTCGACGTCGCCGAATGGCGCGACGCCGCCGTCCGGGCCCTGCGGTCGGTGCTCCGCCCCTCCTCCACGCAGCCGCCCCTGAACGGACCGGGCCTGTGCCACGGATGGGCGGGCCTGTTGCAGATCACCTGGAGGACGGCTCAGGAAAGCTCCGACGACGAGCTTGCGGCACGGCTGCCGTGGATCGCCGCACGGCTCCTCGACGCGGCACCGGGCGCGGTGTGCGGCACCGTCCCGGGCGCCGCACGCCCCGGGTATGTTCCCGACGACCCGTTCGGGTTCCTCACCGGGGCTGCCGGGGCCGCCCTCGCGCTGCACACCTGCGCCACCGGCACTCAGCCCGCCACGCCCTGGGAGCGCGCGCTCCTGATCGCTTGACGGGGGTTTCGCGGCGGGCGGGCGGCACACTCATGAGAAGGCAACGATGACGAGGCAACGATGACATGGAAAGCGGTCCCCGGTTGGGTGGGCTCGGCGCAGGCGTTCCTGGCGGACGACTGGGGGCGGGCGCCCAGGGTGTTCCGCGGCTTGAGGCCCGAGACGCCGATCACCCTCGGGGACGTGGACCGGGCCATCCGACACAGGATGCTACGACGACCGCACGTCGAGATGGTCAGGGGAACCGACGAGATCCCCGAGAGTTCCTACACGACCTCCCGGCGCATGACCGGAAGCACGGTACCCGCCTTCGCCGACGGTGCCGCCATCGCCCGCCTGCTGAGGCAGGGGAGCACGCTGCTGCTGCGCAACGTGGAGCACTGGCACGCCCCGACGGAGCGGTTGACACGGGATTTCGAGACGGATCTCCGGCGCCCGGTCGAGGCGTTCTTCTTCGCCACACCAGCCGGCGCACAGGGGCTCGTCACTCACCGGGACGACGCCGACGTCCTGCTGCTCCAGATCAGCGGCAGCAAGAGGTGGACCGTGTACCCGGGGCCCGGGGACGGCAACTGGCGGCCGGGCCCTGCCGAGGAGGTGGGGGCCGCCGTCCTGGAGGAGACGGTACGCGCGGGTGACGTCCTCTACATCCCGCGTGGGTTCGCACACACCGCGTCGGGGGAGGAGGGGCTCTCCACCCACCTCTCCCTGACCGTTCGAGAGGTGGGCACGCAGGAACTCTACGCCGCCCTCCAGCGCACGATCATGGACGGTCTGGCGATCGAAGCCCGCCCGCTGGGCGAGCCGGAGCTGCTGGAGACCGCTGAGCAGCTACTGGACCGGATCCGCGCGGTTGTCCCGCGGCTGACGGCGGCGGACGTCCTCAGCGCGGCGCGAGGAGCCAGGACCCCCGAGCGAGGACGCCCGCCGTCCGACGGGGACGACCTCAGCACACTGCTGACCACCGGATGAGCTGCGGCGCGTGCCCGCGAGGAGGTTGCCAGGACCTCACCCTCCGAAGCGGGCTGTTCCCGTCGTGGCCGGGCCTCCGGCGGGTGGGCGGTTGCTCGCGCGGTTCCCCGCGCCCCTAGGTCCTGTCTGACAATTCCCGCCGGGCCCGCGACGTCTGGCACCGCACCTCGCCGCGTTGTCGGGCACGCCCACGTACGCCCAGTACGAGGGCGACCCTCCGCCTTGCGATGCACGGCACCAGACGCCGCGGGCTGATCCGCCGCGAATTGCCAGACAGGCCCTAGAAGGCGGGGCTCCGCCCCGATCAGGGGCGCGGGGAACTGCGCGCTCAGCAACAGGAGTGGCGAGCGTCGTCACCGAGCCGAGGGGGCGGTCTCGGTCGTTTCCGGACCACCGGCCGGTAGATGGTTGCTCGCTCCCCCACTGCCTCAAGGGCGTGGGAGGTACCCCCATCCCCGCGCCCCTGACGGGGCGCCGCGCACCGTCGGATCAGGCGGAGCCCAGGTGGTGCACCCGCACCATGTTCGTGGTCCCGGGCACCCCGGGCGGCGACCCGGCCGTCATCACGACGACGTCGCCGCTGTTGAAGCGCCCGAGCTTCACCAGCTCCGCGTCGACCAGCTCCACCATCGCGTCCGTGTTGTCCACGTGCGGCACCACGAACGCCTCCACCCCCCACGTCAGCGTGAGCTGGTTGCGGGTGGACACCTCCGTCGTGAACGCCAGGATCGGCTGCTCGGCCCGGTAGCGGGAGAGCCTGCGGGCGGTGTCGCCGGACTTGGTGAACGCGACCAGGCCCTTGCCGCCCAGGAAGTCCGCGATCTCGCACGCGGCACGGGCCACCGAACCGCCCTGCGTGCGCGGCTTCTTCGTGGTGACCAGCGGTTGCAGGCCCTTGGACAGCAGCTCCTGCTCGGCGGCCGTGACGATCTTCGACATGGTCTTGACCGTCTCGATCGGGTACGCCCCCACCGAGGACTCGGCCGACAGCATGACCGCGTCGGCGCCGTCCAGGATGGCGTTCGCCACGTCCGAGGCCTCGGCGCGGGTGGGCCGGGAGTTGGTGATCATCGACTCCATCATCTGGGTCGCCACGATCACCGGCTTGGCGTTGCGGCGGCAGAGCTCGATGAGCTGCTTCTGCACCATCGGCACCTTCTCCAGCGGGTACTCGACGGCCAGGTCGCCACGGGCCACCATCACCGCGTCGAACGCCATCACGACGTCCTTCATGTTCGCCACCGCCTGCGGCTTCTCCACCTTGGCGATGACCGGGACGCGGCGGCCCACCTCGTCCATGATGGCGTGCACGTCCTTGATGTCGTTGGCATCCCGGACGAAGGACAGCGCGACCATGTCGCAGCCGAGCCGCAGGGCGAAGCGGAGGTCCTCCACGTCCTTCTCGGACATCGCGGGGACGTTGACGGCCGCGCCGGGGAGGTTGATGCCCTTGTGGTCGGAGATCACGCCGCCCTCGACGACGATCGTCTTCACCCGGGGCCCGTCGACCTCCACGACGCGCAGCTCGACGTTGCCGTCGTTGATCAGGATCGGGTCGCCGATGGCGACGTCCCCGGGAAGGCCCTTGTACGTGGTGCCGCACACCGACTTGTCGCCCTGGACGTCCTCGGTGGTGATGGCGAACTCGTCGCCCCGCACCAGCTCGACCGGGCCCTCGGCGAAGGTCTCCAGACGGATCTTGGGGCCCTGGAGGTCGGCGAGGACGCCCACGGCCCGGCCGGCGTCCTCCGACGCCTGGCGGACGCGGTGGTACCGCTCCTCGTGCTCGGCGTGGGAGCCATGGCTGAAATTGAAGCGGGCCACGTTCATCCCGGCCTCGATGAGCGATGTGAGCTGCTCATACGAGTCAACGGCGGGGCCAAGTGTGCAGACGATTTTCGAACGGCGCATGGATCGGATCCTATCGGTTTGTTTCTGGGCGGAATTAACCGGAGTCCGCCGACTGGCAGAAGTGACACATGTGCGGCGCCTTGCTCAGTTGTTCGGCTACATCGGGCTGCAACGGACTACTCGGACTGCAGCGGAAACCACGGAAACTCACGGAAAGTCTTCGGATGTCTTCAGGGCTTTACCAGTGTGTATGTCTGGTTCGCGATCTCCATTTCCTCGTCGGTGGGCACCACCGCCACGGCGACCCGCGAGCCGGACGGTGAGATCAGGCGTGCCGCACCGCTCCGTGCGGCGTTGCGCTCCGCGTCCACGGCCAGGCCCAGCCCCTGAAGGCCCGCCACGACGGCCTCGCGCACCTCGGCGGAGTTCTCCCCGACGCCCGCCGTGAACACGAGCGCGTCCAGCCGGCCGAGCACGGCGAAATAGGCACCGACGTATTTCCGCAGCCGGTGCACGTAGATGTCGAAGGCGAGCCGGGCGTCGGCGTCCCCGTCCGCCATGCGGCGCTGGATCTCCCGCATGTCGTTGTCGCCGCAGAGCCCGAGCAGCCCGCTCTTCTTGTTCAGCAATTCGTCGACCTCGTCCGCGGACATTCCACCGACCCGCATCAGATGGAAGATGACCGCCGGGTCGATGTCTCCTGATCGCGTACCCATGACGAGACCCTCCAAGGGCGTGAGCCCCATGGACGTCTCCACGGAGCGCCCGCCCCGCACGGCCGCCGCGGAGGCGCCGTTGCCGAGGTGCAGCACGATCACGTCGACGTCCTCGGGGGCCTTGCCCAGCAGGGCGGCGGTGGCCCGGGAGACGTACGCGTGGGAGGTGCCGTGGAAGCCGTAGCGGCGCACGCGGTGGGCGTCGGCGGTCTCCACGTCGATCGCGTACCGGGCCGCGGCCGCCGGGATGGTGGTGTGGAAGGCGGTGTCGAAGACGGCGACCTGCGGAAGGTCGGGGCGCAGTTCCATGGCCGTGCGGATGCCCTGGAGGTTCGCCGGGTTGTGCAGCGGCGCAAGCGGCACCAGCCGCTCGATCTCGGCGAGCACGCTCTCGTCGACGACCGCGGGCCTGGTGAAGGACTGCCCGCCGTGCACCACCCGGTGCCCGATGGCCGCGAGCCGGGGCGAGTCGAGCCCGAGGCCGTCCGCGGACAGCTCCCCGCCCGCGGCCTCCAGCGCGGCCCGGTGGTCGGCGATCCGCTCCTCGCGCTCCCGGCGCTCGCCGCCCTCACCCGGGGTGTGCACGACACGTCCCGTTCTCTCCCCGATCCGCTCGATCAGGCCGGTGGCCAGCCGCCGCCCGCCGGTCATGTCGATCAGCTGGTACTTCAGCGAGGACGAACCGGAGTTGAGCACGAGGACCTGGTCGGGCCTGTCGTTGCCGGCGGGGGGCGTTGCGTTCACGGGCGGTGCGCCTTCTGGGACGGGGGACGGGGGACGGGGACGGGTGTCGGGGAGGAGCGTCGCGTGCGGGCGGGAACGGAGCCCGGGGCGGGCCCGTCCCGAGCGCGGGCGCCGCGACCGGGACCCGGGCGCGGTGGCCCGGCGGCGCTCACTCGGACTGCTGCGCCTGGATCGCCGTGATGGCGACCGTGTTGACGATGTCGCCGACCAGGGCGCCCCGCGAGAGGTCGTTGACGGGCTTGCGCAGCCCCTGGAGGACCGGGCCGACGGCGACGGCGCCCGCGGAGCGCTGGACGGCCTTGTAGGTGTTGTTGCCGGTGTTGAGGTCCGGGAAGATCAGCACGTTCGCGCGGCCCGCGACCTCGGACAGCGGCAGCTTCGCCGCCGCCACCGTAGGCTCCACCGCCGCGTCGTACTGGATCGGCCCCTCCGTGCTCAGGTCGGGCCGCCGCGCGTGCACCAGCTCGGTGGCCGCCCGCACCTTGTCGACGTCCGCGCCGGTCCCGGAGGTGCCGGTGGAGTACGACAGCATCGCGATCCGCGGCTCCACCCCGAACCGCTCGGCGGTGGCCGCCGACTGGATGGCGATGTCGGCGAGCTGCTCGGCGTCCGGGTCCGGGTTCACCGCGCAGTCGCCGTAGACGAGCACGGTGTCCGCCAGGCACATGAAGAACACCGAGGAGACGATCGAGGCGTCCGGGCGGGTCTTGATGATCTCGAACGCCGGCCGGATGGTCGCCGCGGTGGAGTGCACGGACCCGGAGACCATGCCGTCCGCGAAGCCCTGCTCGACCATCAGGGTGCCGAAGTAGTTCACGTCCGCCACCACGTCGTACGCCAGCTCCTTGCTGACACCCCGGTGGGCGCGCAGCTGCGCGTACCGCTCGGCGAACCGCTCGCGCAGGTCGGACGTGGCCGGGTCGACGAGCCGGGCGTCCGCGAGGTCGATGCCGAGGTCGGCGGCGCGCTTGCGGATCTGGTCCAGGGGGCCGAGCAGCGTCAGCTCGCAGACCCCGCGGCGCAGCAGCACCTCCGCGGCGCGCAGGATGCGCTCCTCGGTGCCCTCCGGCAGCACCACCCGGCGGGGGACCGCGCGCGCCTGCTCCAGCAGCCGGTTCTCGAACATCATCGGGGTGACGCGGGTGCTGCTGGGCGCGGAGATCAGGTCGAGCAGCGCGCCGCCGTCGGTGAACCGCTCGAAGAGCCCGAGGGCGGTCTCCGCCTTGCGGGGCGTGGCCGCGCTCAGCTTGCCCTCCAGCACCTGGAGCCGGGTGGCGGTCGGGAAGGTGTTGCCTTCCACCGATATCACCGGCGTGCCGGGGGCGAGCCGGGCCGCCAGCGCCAGGATCTCCTTGCCGGGCCGCTCGCCCAGCGTGAGCAGCACCCCCGCGATGGGCGGCGTGCTCGCGCTGTGCGCCGCGAGCGCCCCGACCACCAGGTCGGCCCGGTCGCCCGGGGTGACGACGAGGCAGCCTGGCGTGAGCGCGGCGAGCAGGTTCGGCAGCATCGCGCCGCCGATCACGAAGTCCATGGCGTCCCGGGACAGGCCCCCCTCGTCGCCGAGCAGCACGGTGCCGTCCAGCGCCTGGCCGATCTGCGCCACCGTGGGCGCGGCGAGCGACGGCTCGTCCGGCAGCACGTGGCACGGCACCGGAAGGCGCTCGGCGAGCTCCGCGGCGACCGCGTCCCGGTCCGAGGCCGCCACCCGGTTCACGTACACCGCGGCGATCTCGCAGCCGAGGCTCTGGTAGGCCCTGAACGCGTTGCGGGCCTCCGCCGCCACGGATCCGTCGGCCTGCCCCCGGCCGCCGACCACGGTCAGCACGGGCGCCCCGAACTCGTTGGCAAGACGGGCGTTGAGGGCCAGCTCGTCGGGGAGCTGGGTGTCCGCGTAGTCGGTGCCCAGCACCAGCACGGCCTCGTAGTCCCGGGCCACCTCGGTGAAGCGCTCGACGAGCCGGGAGACCAGCTCGTCGGTGCCCAGCTCGGCCTGGACGGCGGACGCTTCCCGGTAGTCCATGCCGAAGGCGGTGGCCGGGTCCTGCGCCAGGCGGTAGCGGACCCGCAGCAGGTCGAAGAGGCGGTCGGGGGCCTCGTGCAGCAGCGGCCGGAAGACCCCCACGCGGTCCACCCGCCGGGTCAGCAACTCCATGACCCCCAGCTCGACGACCTGCCGGCCGTCGCCGCGTTCGATCCCGGTCACGTACACGCTGCGCGTCACGCGAGCTCTCCGTTTCCCCGGCCCTCATCGGCCGTTCTCTGGCTGTCTGGCTGCCCTGGAACCGTCCCACCGGGCCACTCGGTGACGCCCCCGGTTCGCGGAGTCGTCACCGGACGGACCCGCCCGTGTCGCCCGCGGGGGACAGAGTTCACACGAGAACGGGGTGGTGGCTCCGGCGGGGGCGTGGCCGCATGCTGCACGAGCCGTTGTGAGCAAACGCCCCCTTGACAATATCGTGCCAGATGAGTAGGGGACCCGGTGGCAAGGTTCTGCCGGTACCGGGCGGATCCGGCGTACGTCACTTGCAGGACGTGAAACAATCGGATCGACACACGAACGGACGCAGGGAGCAGGAGAGACAGCACGATGCGTATCGGAGTTCTCACCGCCGGCGGCGACTGTCCGGGCCTGAACGCAGTGATCCGGTCGATCGTGCACCGCGCCGTGGTGCACTACGGCGACGAGGTGATCGGCTTCGGGGACGGCTTCGCCGGCCTGCTGGAGAGCCGCTACCGGACGCTCGACCTGGACGACGTCAGCGGCATCCTCGCCCGCGGCGGCACCGTCCTCGGCTCCTCGCGCCTCGCCCGCGACCGGTTCCGCGCGGCCTGTGAGAACGCCCGGCAGATGGCCACCGAGATCGGCTTCGACGTGCTGATCCCGATCGGCGGCGAGGGCACCCTGACCGCCGCGCGGATGCTCTCCGACGCCGGCCTGCCCGTCGTGGGCGTGCCCAAGACCATCGACAACGACATCTCGTCCACCGACCGCACCTTCGGCTTCGACACCGCGGTCGGCGTCGCCACCGAGGCCATGGACCGGCTGAAGACCACCGCCGAGTCCCACCAGCGCGTGATGGTCGTCGAGGTCATGGGCCGGCACGCGGGCTGGATCGCCCTGGAGTCCGGCATGGCCGGCGGCGCGCACGGCATCTGCCTGCCCGAGCGGCCCTTCGACCCGGCCCACCTGGTCAAGATGGTCGAGGAGCGGTTCGACCGGGGCAAGAAGTTCGCGGTCATCTGCGTCGCCGAGGGCGCCCACCCCGTCGAGGGCACGATGGACTACGAGAAGGGCGAGATCGACCAGTACGGTCACGAGCGCTTCCAGGGCATCGGCACGGCCCTCGCCTTCGAGCTGGCCCGCCGCCTCGGCAAGGAGGCCAAGCCGGTCATCCTCGGCCACGTGCAGCGCGGCGGCACCCCCACGGCGTACGACAGGGTACTCGCCACCCGCTTCGGTTGGCACGCGGTGGAGGCCGCGCACCGGGGCGACTACGGCCGCATGACGGCGCTGCGCGGCACGGACATCGTGATGGTGCGGCTTGCTGACGCGGTGACCGAGCTGAAGACCGTGCCGGTCGATCGCATGGACGAGACGGAATCGGTGTTCTGACCGTCACCCCCCTCCGCCTGCGGCGGGCTGCCGGGGCCGAGCCCCCTGCGGTCTCCTCCGCGGCCTCCGGCCGGTGGGGTTGTTCGCGCCGCTGATCGGGGCGCAGCCACGTCTTTCAGGGTCCGATATGTGGGCGGAGGAACCGAGCAGCTGGCGGCGGATGCGGATGCCGCAACCATCGATCGAGGGCCCCAGGCGGTGACCTCCGGGCGCGGTTCACCTGACCGAACCATCGCAACAAGAAGCACTTGGTCAAGCTCTGCCCGAGGCCGGCCTGTCAAAGTACGCCGCACCCTGGGCTTGCTGTGCGACGCGATCCGCGAGGGGCTTCTGACGATTCCGCTGGTGTCCGCACTGGCAGACGATCTACTCAAGAGCCGGTACCGTCTCCCTTTCGAGCCAGGTGGCTTTGCCGAATGGTGCGATCGGGAGAGGCTCTTCTGAAGCGGCCTGTGCGCGGTGCCGCACGGCTGGATCGGAGCGAGAAAACTGCCGCGTGGCGCTGACCAGGAAAATCAGCACCGCACGACTACGCTCGGTCAGGCATATACCCTGGTCAGGCCAGGGAAGGCGGACGGGGAACGGCGGACGCGTCCCTCGGGAGGCGGTGCTTGACTCGATGGCCCCACGGCTGGGTGTGAACATGCCCAACTTCGGTCCCGGCACCAGCCGGGCACGGCTCGCGGACTGGGCCGACCTCACGGAGGACCTCGGCTACGACCTGCTGATGACGTCGGACCACCTGGTCATCACGCCGGACGTGGCGGAGCAGTACCCCGCCCCCTTCTTCGAGCCGCTGACGACGCTCGCCTGGCTCGCCGGCCGCAACGAGCGGCTGGTGCTGGGCACGACGGTCCTGATACTGCCCTACCGCCACCCGCTCCAGGTGGCACGCGTTGCGGCCAACCTGGCTGAGCTGTCCGGGGGCCGTTTCGTCCTCGGCGTCGGCATCGGCTGGGCCAAGCAGGAGTTCGCCGTGCTGGGCGTCGACCACGGCCGCCGAGGGGCGCTGAGCGACGAGTACCTGGCCACGATCCGCCGCACCTGGCGCGAGACCCCGGAGTTCCGGGACGGCGCCCGCGTCCCGGTCTGGGTGGGCGGCAACAGCGCCGCCGGCCGGCGCCGGGCCGTGCGGTTCGGTGACGCCTGGCATCCGATCAACCTGCCGTTGGACGGCCTGCGCCACGGTCTGGACGCGCTCAGGCAGGCCGCGGACCAGGAGGACCGCCCGATGCCCGCCTTCGCGCCCCGCCTGGCGCTGCGCATCACCGACCGCCCGGTGGACGGCGCCGACCGCCCCGCCGGCACCGGCACCGAGGACCAGGTCCGGGACGACCTCGTGGAGCTGACCAGGCTCGGCGCCGAGAGCATCGTCTTCGACACCTTCACCGGTGACATGGCGGAGATCGCCGACCCCCAGCCGGCCTGGCGGCAGCTACGTGCCATCGCCGGGCTCCGCGGCGCCCTGACGGCCGGTTCCTGACACCGCGCGCCCGGCGCGTACCTCCCGTCCGCGTACGCGGGCGGCCGTCGGACCGTACGCGATGTCTTTCGTGACCCTCTTCCACGCGGAGCTGTTAATAACACAGCACTGGATGTGTTCCGTGGACACGGGAGGGAGTCGGCGATGACCGAGGAGACCGGCGAGACGGGGAGTTCGGGCGGGTCGGGTGGTTCGGGTTACGTCGAGCCCGAGCCGTCGGACAGCCTGCGGACCTTCGGGGCGGTGGTCCAGGGGTTACGCGAGCACGCGGGGCTCAGCCGGGCCGAGTTCGGGGAACGGGTGCGGTTCTCCAAGCACACGGTGGCATCCATCGAGCAGGGGCGGCGGATGCCCGACCCCGACTTCGTCGAGCTGGCGGAGGACGCGACCGGTAACACGGGTGCGTTGCGGCGCGGGGCGCAGCATATTTGCCGGAAGCCGGGGTTGGCGGCGTGGTTCCGGCTCTGGGCACGCATGGAGGCTGAGGCGATCAGTCTGTATACGTACGAGTGCCGGGTGGTTCCTGGGCTGTTGCAGACTGCGGCATACGCAAGGGCGCTGTTCCGGAACCAGGTTCCGGCGCTGGACGATGACCAGATCGAGGCTCAGTTGACTGCGCGACTGGAGCGACAAGCCCTTCTCCGGGGGCGAACGAACACAGCGTTCGGCTTCATCGTCGAAGAGCACCTATTGCAACGGCACACGGGCGGTCGAGAGGTGACGCGAGATCTGATCGATCACATCCTGGAGATCAGCAAGTTGCGGCACATTGAGATCCAGGTCATGCCCGTGCATTGTGAGACTCATGCTGGCCTCGACGGCCCCATGCAACTGCTGGAGACTCCGGACCATCGGTGGTTCGCCTACAACGAGGGCCAACGTGGCGGCTTGCTCATCTCCGATCCCAAAGAGATCAGTGTGCTTCAGAAGCGATACGCGAGGATGCGCTCACAGGCCCTCAGCCTGGAGGATTCTGTACGTCTACTGGAGCAGATGAAGGGAGCGCTGTGAGCGCCACCGGACTGAGCTGGTACAAGTCCACCTACAGCAGCAGCGGAGACGGCGACTGCGTCGAAGTCGCCCTCACTTGGCACAAGTCCACATACAGCAGCGGCGGTGACGGCGACTGCCTGGAGATAGCCACCTGCCCCACCACCGTCCACATCCGCGACTCGAAGGACAAGCGGGGCCCCCACCTCACCCTCACCCCCACGGCGTGGGAGACCTTCCTCCCGTACGCCGCAGGGGTGGCCGGAGGCACCGGCAGCGTCAACCCTTGACCGCACCGCCGAGTGCGAAACCGCCGCCGAGCCGCCGTGCGATCAGCACGTACAGCAGGATCACCGGCACCGAGTACAGCATCGAGAACGCGGCGAGCTGGCCGTAGACGACCTGGCCGTGGTTGCCGAAGAAGGTGAAGATCGAGACGGAGGCGGGGAGCTGGTCCGGGGTGAGCAGCAGCATGAAGGGGACGAAGAAGTTGCCCCACATCATGATGAAGCTGTAGATCGTCACGACGGTCAGCCCCGGACCCATCAGCGGCAGCACCACCCGCATCAGGGTCTGGAGCCCGGACGCACCGTCCGTCCAGGCGGCCTCCTCCAGCACCATCGGCACGCCGTCCATGAAGTTCTTCATGAGCCAGATGGCGAACGGCAGTTGGGAGGCGGCGAGGAAGAACGCCGTGCCGGACATCGTGTCGATCAGGTTCACCTGCACGAAGAGCCCGTAGACAGGCACCATCACGGCGGTGATCGGCAGGCAGGTGGAGAACAGGATCGTCAGCATGTACGGGCGGGCGAACCGGCTGCGGTAGCGGGAGAGCGGATACGCGGCGAGGGCCGCGCAGACCACCGTCAGCAGCGTCGCGCCGCCGCACAGGATCAGGCTGTTCAGCATCGGCGTGAAGGTGATCTCGTCCGTCAGCACCGCCGAGAAGTTCCCGAACGACGGCGACGAGGGCAGCTTGACCCGCAGGCCCGCCTGGGTGTCGACGGACGAGAGCACCAGCCAGATCAGCGGCAGCGCGAAGGCCACCGCGACGACCAGCAGCGCGACCGTCGCGGCGATCCTGGCGCGGGTCTCCTGGCGGACCGGAGTCGTCCGGCGGACACGCGCGGGACGGGGGGACGGCGTGGCGCCCGGCGGTCGCTCGGGGGTCGCGACGGGCGCGGGGGACGCGGAGGAACGGGACACGGTACTCACACCTCCGCTCGGACGAGACGCAGGTACACGGCCGAGAACAGCGCCCCGACCACCAGCAGCACCAGCGCGATGGCGGTGCCGTAGCCGATCAGGCTCTTGTTGAACGCCTCGTCGTACATCATCACCGGCAGCGTGGTGGACCGGGTGCCGGGACCGCCGCGCGTCATGCCCCAGACCAGGCCGAAGACGGAGAGGGTCTGGAGCGTGTTCAGCATCAGGTTGGTGCCGATGGACCTGCTGATCATCGGCAGCGTGACGTGCCAGATCCGCTGCCAGCCACGCGCGCCGTCCACCTCCGCGGCCTCGGTGATCTCCTGCGGCACGTCGTTGAGCGCCGCCGAGTAGATCAGCATGGAGAAGGCGGTGCCCCGCCAGACGTTGGCGAAGGACACCGCCATGATCGGCAGCGTGAACAGCCAGTTCTGGGAGGGCAGGTGGAGCCAGTCCAGGATGACGTTGAGCGTGCCCTCGCGGCGGAAGAAGGCGTACAGCAGGAACGCGGCCACGATCTCCGGCAGCACCCAGGCCGTGATGACCAGGGCGCCGGTGAGCGTGCGCACCCACTTCACCGACTTCCGCATCAGCCCGGCGAGCACCAGGCCCAGGGTGTTCTGGCCGACGATCGAGGAGATGACGGTGAAGACCAGCGTCAGCCAGACCGCGTTGCGGAACTCCGCGTCGGAGAAGGCGCGCTTGAAGTTGTCGAACCCGACGAAGCTGGTGTGCGAGGACCCGGTGAGCTGCATGTCGGTGAACGCCGCGTACACGCAGTAGGCGATCGGGGCCGCGAGGAACAGCAGGAGCATGGCCGTCGCCGGTGTGATGGGCAGCCAGCGGAGCAGCGGCGGTGCGCCCCGCCGGATCGTTCTTCCGGCGGGGCTGGGTAGCGCGCGGCTCACGGCTTGGCCGCCACGGCGCCCTGGGTGATGTCCTTGAGCTGGTCGTCGTAGTTCTTCGCGGCACCGGCGGGAGTGGCGTCACCCGTCGTGACGGACTCCAGGGCCTCGCCGACCGCCTCGGACACCTGCGGGTAGACGGAGAGCGCGGGCCGGTAGTGGGTGTACTTCACGAGCCCCGTGAAGAAGTCGATGCCGGGCATGGACGACGTGTACTCCTGGTTCGCCGCCACGTCCTTGCGGACCGAGATCCCCGCGTCGACGACGCACCAGTGCGCGGCGTTCTTCGTCGTCTGCATGTCCTTGATGAAGTCGAACGCGAGGTCGGGGTTGGATGCCTTCTGCGGGATCGACCAGGCCCAGCCGCCGGACATGGACACCTTGCCGGGCGCCTGGCCGTTCTGGGTGGGCATCGGGGCCTGCCCCAGGGTCGTCTTCCAGGCCGGCCACGGGTGGGCTCCGGTGGGAAGCCACTGCTGGCCGAGCCAGGAGCCGTCCAGCGCGATGGCGAGCTTGCCGTCGGGAAGCCACTCGTTGACGACGGTGGTGTTGACGTTGGGGTCCAGCGCGTCGGAGACGTCGGGGCCCAGCTTCTCGCCGTAGACCGTCTTCACGAACTGCAGGGCGTCCTTGAACCCCTTGCTGCCCGTGACCCACTTCTTCGACGCGGTGTCGTACATCGGGGCCTTGCCGTCGCCGGTGCCGAACAGCAGCATCTCGAAGCCCTGCATCGTCGAGACCTCGCCGGGGGCCTTGCCGGTGTAGACGTTCAGCGGGATGACGCCGGGCACCTTCTTCTTGATGGTGCGGGCCGCGGTGAGGAGGTCGTTCCAGTTCTTCGGCTGCCAGTTCGCGGGCAGCCCCGCCTTGGCGAAGATCTTCTTGTTGAACCACAGGCCGCGGGTGTCGGTGCCGTCGGGGACGCCGTACGTCTTGCCGTCCTGCGCCTTCGCGGCGGTCTTGGCCGTGTCGACGAACTGGTCCCACGTGTTCCACTTGGCGAGATAGTCGTCGAGCGGCTTCAGATAGCCGGCACCGATGTCCGAGTTGATCCGGAAGGTGTCCTCGTAGACGATGTCCGGCGCGGTCTTCGGCGAGCGCATCATCTGCTGCGCCTTGGTGGCGTAGTCGTTGTCCTGCGCCTGGATCGGGATGAGCTGGACCTTCTTGCCCGGATGGGCCTTCTCGAACTCCTTCTTCATCTGCTGAAGGAACTGGTCCTTGAAGCGCACCTTGTTGTCGGTGCTGCGGTTGTAGGCGATCTTGACCGTATCCGGATCGCTGCCTGAACTTCCGCCGCAGGCGCTGAGAGAGCCGGCGCTGAGCAGCACGGCGAGGGCGATGGCGGAGCGAGCTGTGGGGCGCACGGGCACAACCTCCTGCGTGGCCGGAACCATCCTGGTCGCCACGGGTGTGGCGCGGTGGCTGCCCGGTGAACGTAAGGCGCTGTCCTGAGCATGGTCAATGGTCGTGCATGTACACGATCGGGCACTGTGTCAAGTTGTTATCGGCCGTGGACCGCCCGTTCGAGCCACGCGCGAGAGGGTCACAATCACTTCGAGCGCGGACTAAATGAAGCGTGAACGAAATGAACGGAAGGGTGACCGTCCTCCCGGCCTGGGGGATAGTCACCGGCACAATCGTCAAGGAGGCACCCCGTGACCGCTCCTCAGGTGGCGCCGGCCGCCCGTCGGGACAGAACCCACTACCTCTACCTGGCCGTCATCGTCGCCGTGGTGATCGGCATCATCGTCGGCTTCGCCGCGCCGGACTTCGCCAAGGACCTGAAGCCGCTGGGCACCGGCTTCGTGAACCTGATCACGATGATGATCTCCCCGGTCATCTTCTGCACCATCGTGCTGGGCGTCGGCTCGATCCGTAAGGCCTCCAAGGTCGGTGCGGTGGGCGGCCTCGCGCTCGCCTACTTCCTCGTGATGTCGACGGTGGCGCTCGCGCTCGGCCTGATCGTCGGCAACATCCTGGAGCCGGGCAGCGGACTCCACCTCACCGAGGCCGCACGGCACGCCGGCGCGGCGCAGGCCGAGGGCGCGTCCTCGTCCACCACGGACTTCCTGCTGGGGATCATCCCGACCACCCTGGTCTCGGCGTTCACCGAGGGCGAGGTGCTCCAGACGCTGCTGGTGGCGCTGCTCGTCGGCTTCGCGCTCCAGGCGCTGGGCGGCGCGGGGCAGCCGATCCTCACCGGTATCGCGCACATCCAGCGGCTCGTCTTCCGCGTGCTCGCGATGATCATGTGGGTGGCGCCGGTGGGCGCGTTCGGCGCCATGGCGGCGGTGGTCGGCGAGACCGGCGTGGACGCGCTGAAGTCCCTCGCCGTGATCATGATCGGCTTCTACATCACCTGCATCATCTTCGTCTTCGTCGTGCTGGGCACGATCCTGCGCCTGATAGCCGGGATCAACATATGGAAGCTGCTCAGCTACCTCGCCCGCGAGTTCCTGCTGATCCTCTCCACGTCGTCGTCCGAGTCGGCGCTGCCGCGCCTGATCGCGAAGATGGAGCACCTGGGCATCAGCCGCCCGGTCGTCGGCATCACCGTGCCGACGGGCTACTCCTTCAACCTGGACGGCACCGCGATCTACCTGACGATGGCGTCGCTGTTCGTCGCCAACGCGATGGACAAGCCGCTGAGTGCCGGTGAGCAGATCTCCCTGCTGGTCTTCATGGTGATCGCGTCCAAGGGCGCGGCGGGCGTGACCGGCGCGGGGCTCGCCACGCTGGCGGGCGGGCTCCAGTCCCACCGGCCCGAACTGCTCGACGGCGTCGGCCTGATCGTCGGCATCGACCGCTTCATGAGCGAGGCGCGCGCCCTCACGAACTTCGCGGGCAACGCGGTGGCGGCGGTACTCGTCGGGACGTGGACCAAGGAGATCGACAAGGCTCGCGTCGAGCGGGTTCTTGCCGGGGAGATTCCGTTCGACGAGAAGACGCTCCTCGATGAGGGTGAGCGTCCCTCGGAGCAGCCGGAGGACGGGGCACCGGTACCGGCACCCCGCTAGGCGCGGGGGCGCTGTCGGTGCCGGCCGGCCCGGCCTGCCCAGGGGCGCGGGGAAATGCGACCTTGCAGGTCGTCACCGGCCGGGAGGGGCTGGTTCTGTCGTGTCCGGACCACCGGCCGCTGGTGGTTGCTCGCGCCCGCGCGGCGGAGCCGCACATCGATACAGTCCCGCGCCCCTTGAGAAGTTGGGCTGCGCCCCGGCCTGCTCAGGGGGCGCGGGGAACTGCGCGGCCAGCCAGGACGATGCGGTCAGGTCGTCACCGTCCCGAGGAGGCAGCTGCTGTCGTGTCCGGACCACCGGTGGGTGGATGGCTGCTCGCGCAGTTCCCCGCGCCCCCAAAAAAAAGCGGGCTGCGCCCGCCAGGGGCGCGGGGGAGCATGGTCGTACCGGGGTCGAGACGCGAAGTGGGTGGTGCGGGTGGGCACGAAGCGGGTCCGGGTCGTCGGCGCGGGGGTCGTGGGCCTCAGCGTGGCCCACGAACTGGCCACCCGGGGCCACGCCGTGACGGTGGTCGCCGACCGGACGGCGGAGGCGAGCGTGTCCGGGGTCGCCGGCGGCCTGTGGTTCCCGCACGACAGCGGGGCATCGCCGGCCCTCGGCGCCTGGCTGGACACGTCCCTCAGGCGCTTCGAGGAGCTGTCCACGGACCCCGGCACGGGCGTCGACCTCCGCTGGGGCACCGTGGTGGAACGCCGCCCGGACGTGGACCGTTCGTGGACCGAGTCCGTCCGGGAGCACCGGGAGGCGACCGCGGGCGAACTTCCCCCGGGCGCGCTGGCCGGCGTGCGGGCGAGCGTCCCCGTCGTCTCCATGCCCCTCTACCTGCCGTGGCTCCGGCAGCGCTGCACGGCGCTCGGCGTCCGGTTCACCACCCGCTCCGTGGACTCCCTCGACGACCTCGCCGACCTGGACGACCTGGACGACGGTGCCGAACTGGCCGTCGTCGCCGCAGGACTCCGTTCCGGGGCCCTCCTCGGCGACGACTCGGTGTATCCGGTGCGCGGCCAGATCCTCCGCCTCGCCGCCGACCCCGCGATCACCGAGTGGATCACGGACGACGACCACCCCGGCGGCGGCCTCACGTACGTCATCCCCCGCCGGGACGACGTCATATGCGGCGGAACGTCGGACCCCGGGGCCTGGGACACCGAACCGGACCCCGCGACGGAGCGGGAGATCCTGCGCCGCGTCGGCGACCTGGTCCCCGAGCTGGCCGGCCGGCCCGTCCTCTCCCGCGCCGCCGGGCTCAGGCCCGCCCGCGACGCCATCCGCCTGGAGCACGTGCCCGGCCACGCGATCGACGTGATCGCCTGCTACGGCCAGGGCGGGGCGGGCGTCACCCTGTCCTGGGGATGCGCAGGTGCGGTCGCCGAACTCGCCGACCGCACCTGAGCGAGGCGCGGGGCCCCGGGCCGGAGCCTGCCGCGGGTATCCGAACAGCACGGTGGGTAACCAACCGGAGAGCACGCGGCAGACGACCGCCGCAACCGGAGTGCGAAAGCCGGGTGTCTGACAAGCGATGAGGTGGATACTGCTGCCTCCGATGGATCGACGCGTGTGGGGTGGAACATGTCGCGTTGGAAGGACTTGCCGGATTCGCTCGACGAGAGCGGCGTGCAACTGGTCGTGCAACTACGCCGGTTGAAGGACCGCGGCGGGCTGAGCCTGTCGTCTCTGGCGTCCAAGACCGGCTACAGCCGCTCCTCCTGGGAGCGTTACCTGAACGGCAAGGCGCTGCCGCCGCGCCAGGCGGTGGAGGAACTGGCCCGCGTGGGCGGTACCGACCCGACCCGGCTCCTCGTGCTCCACGAAGTGGCCGCCGAGGCGTGGCGCGGGAGCGCCGAGGCGGCGCATGAGGACCAGGAGGCGGACAGACGGGAGCGGCGGCGCGTACGCCCGAAGGTGCTGGCCGGCGTCGGCGCGGCCGTGGTGGTCATCGCGGTGCTCGCCGGGCTGCTGGTCGTGCGGCCCTGGGGCGACGGAGGCGGTGAGGGCAAGGCCGCGGCCGGACCGGCCCCCAGCGCCTCCGCCGCCCGCGGTGCCTTCGCCTTCCATGCGGGGAAGACCTATCCCTGTGCCGTGAAGCGGAAGAACGGGCTCCTGTACGCCGGTTACAGCACCACCCGCACCGCGATCCTGACGGGACTGCCCACATGGGACGTCGTGGAGGCCCAGTGCCTGCTGAAGCACCACGGCTTCGACCCGGGCGCCGCGGACGGCGCCGTCGGTGACCTCACCAAGCGGGCCGTCCGGCGGCTCCAGCAGAAGGCCCACCTGCCGGACGACGGCATCGTGGGGCCGCAGACCTGGCAGGTGCTGCGACGGTGACGAGCACCCCGCAGGGGGCCCCCGGTCCCGCCTGCACAAGGCTGGCCGGGAGCCTGCGTGAACTCAGGGGGCGTACGGGCCTGAGCATGGCCGCCCTGGCCGAACGCACCCCGTACAGCAAGTCCTCCTGGGAGCGGTATCTCAACGGCAAACTGCTCGCTCCGCGGAGCGCCGTGGAGGCGCTCTGCCGCCTGGCGGACGAGCCGCCGGGACGCCTCGTGGCACTGTGGGAGCTGGCCGATCTGGAGTGGAGCGGCCGGTCCCAGGGCGCCACGCGCCCCCTCGCCGGAACGGTGGGCGCGCAGCCGGACGACGCCAGGCAGGGCCGCCGCGGCGAGCGGGGTGATCATGACACCTCTGGGGATCGGGACCCCCGCGGCTCGGGAAGCGGCCGGTGGGGGCGGCGGCAGTGGGCCGTCGCCGCTGCCGTCTGCGTGGTCGGCGTCGCGGCGGCGGTGTGGGCGGCGACCCTGCCCGGCACCGGGGACGAGCGGCCGACCGCGGGCACCACGCACACCGCGGCGCCCGCAGTCGGATGTCACGCTCAGGGGTGCGCCGGGAAAGAACCGGGCACGATGGGCTGCGGCAGCGCCGTGCGCGACCTCGGAGCCTCGCGCAGGATGTCGACCGGGGCCTGGGTGGAGATCAGGTACAACGCGGCGTGCGGCGCCGCGTGGGCACGGATGTGGCACACGACGATCGGTGACCGACTCGTGGTGTCGGCCCCGGGCAGCAAGCCGCAGCGGGCCGAGGTCACCGACCGTATCGACGCGGGGGACTACGTCTTCACGTACATGGTCGACGCCGACGACCGCGCCCACGTCCGGGCCTGCTTCGAGCCGGCCCGGGGTGGCGAGGAGTGCTTCCACGGCTGAGCGGGCCACGGCCGGTCAGCCGCTCTTGCCCCATCCCTTGTTGACGTCCCAGTTGCTGTCGTTCGCCGCACCGTTCATCTCGTTCAGTGCCATGTGGTGGTCCAGGCGGCCGGGGAACCTCTTGTCCCAGACTTCCCAGAGCTTGTCCATCTCGTGCTCACGGCCCTTGAAGGTGTCGTGGACCTGCGAGGCCTCACGACCGTCGATCTTCGCCTGCTCGTCCTTCTGCCAGGCGTCGATGACGTCGCCGCCGAGCGTGGACACGGTGTTGCCGCCCTGGGGCAGCAAGTCGCTTACGACCGAGACGCCCAGCGGGGCGCCGTACTGCGCCACCCAGGACGGATCCGGCTTGTCGGTCCCGATGGCCAGGTCCCGGCTCTGCTCCAGGAACCCGAGAGTGGCCCCGGCACGTTGAAGCGCCTCATCCGGCTTCGGGTAGTGACTGGTGCTGATGTCGCCGGCGACGATCCTGCCTATCCCGTCGTTGAGCAGGTGATAGGCCCCGCCGTCACGCGAGACCTGCTTGGTGAGCTCTCGCAGGTCGTCCCGGTTCAGCAGGTCGGAGCCGTCGGTGTCGCTCAGTGCGCTGGCCGTGTGGAAGAACTCCGTGCCGTGGTTGACGAACACCTTCGCCAGGTCGTCGCGGAGTTCCGGGTGCATGCCGTCGCCGGCCCTGGCGAGGACGGACATGGAGTGTTCGAGTGCCTGGCGGTTGGCCGGGGTGTGCGGGACGGCGTGTGCGTTCGGCTCGTTGGGGTTCATGCCGGTGGTGGCGGCCATCATGGCGCGGCCCGTGGCTTCGAGGGTCTGGTTGCCGTCGTGCGGGTTGTCCGGGGTGGTGTCGAACACGGGGCGGTCCCTGAGTACCCATTCGGCGTTGTCGTGCGGCTGCTTCTCGTTGAAGAAGTTCGCGGCCTCGTCGGGACTGCGGGACATGGCCTGCATGAGGCCCGCCATCGGGTCGCGGCCGTTGTCCTCGCCGATGAAGTTCATCGTGTACGGCATGCGCCCGCCCAGGGTCGCGTTCCAGACCATGTCCGGCCGACCGGGTATATGGGTCAGGGCGTCCGGCTTCTTCTCCATCGTGACCAGCGCATTGCCGTACTTGTCGAGGAACTGGTCGTTCCAGTTCCCCTCCCGCATCAGGTTGCTCATCAGCTGGAAGCCGTACATGGTGCCGCGCTTGGTGTCGTACGTCCGCGGTCCCGAGTTCACCATGTCTTCCTCCCACTTCTGCATGGCGGGGGAGTCGGACTGCGTGGCGCCGGCCAGCACCATGCCCAGGTTCTTCTGGAGCTCGCCGAACTGGCCGTGTCGGGTCTGCTGGAGCCGTCCGTGGTCCGAGGGGTCCGAGATGTCGGCCCAGAAGTCCATGAGTCCCCTCGGGCCGAGGCTCTCGGCGAACTTCTCCTGGAACAGCGGGTCGTTCTGGTACTTCGTCAGGATCTTGTTGAGCTCGTCGAACTCCGCGGGAGACATGTCGTCTCCCTTCTTCTTCATCAGGTTGGCGTACCTCTCGGCGTCCTTGATGGCGTCCGCCGCCTCCTTGAGGTGATCGTAGGAGGCACTGGAGAAGCCGTACGGCTTCTGCTTCATCAGTTCGTCGAGGACCTTCGCCGCGGAGCTGTCGCTCTCGTTGGCCTTGTTCAGGATGCCCTGGAGGAGCCTGAGCATGGCCTGGAGGTCTTCCTCGTGGTACGAGCCACCGGCGGGACCGCTGGGGCCGGACTGCTTCCCGGTGACGATGATCTGGCTGCCGGAGCACGACACGTACAGGTTCTGCCGGTCGGCGTCGTCCAGCGCGGTGTGCAGCTGCTTCTGGTAGGAGACCAGTTCGTGGTAGGCGTCCCTGAGGACGTTGTGGACGGTGGTGGCCTCCGTGTGGGCGTCGGTGAACTCCTTCGCCGTCTTGCCGATGAACTCCTTGGAGACGGAGGCGTTCACGCCCTTCCAGTCCGCCCGGTCCGCCTGGCCCTTCATGCCCTGCTTGGCGTCCTTCTCCAGCTCCGACAGCTTCGTCCCCATCTGGTCCCAGTCGTCGACCGCGTCGCCGAGAGTCGCGAACGTGGCGTCCCTGAGGTCGTAGAGGTCCATCAGTGCTTCGCCCCCTCGTCGGTGAAGCCCTTGTCGAGCGTGGAGATGCTGCTGAGCTGCCCGCCGATGAACTGGTCGTTGCCGCTGTGGACCTTGCCCGTGTAGTCCAGGTGGTTGGAGATCTGAGCGCACGCGTCCAGGAGGGTCCTGAGCTGCTTGCCCCACTCGGCCTGCGTCGTCGACAGCGCGGCGCCGAGCTGGAGGTTGTGGGCCTTCAGGTCCCCGGCCGCCTTCTCGGTGGTCGCGTCGGCGTACTTGCCGTCCCTGCCGAGGCGGTCCCAGAGCTTGTAGGCCCGGTCACCGACAGCGGCCAGGTCCTTCTGGCTCACCTGGAGGTCGCCGCCTGCCGACGGATTGTCGCCCGGCGTGGAGTTCAGCTCCATCCGTGCCGAGTGCTTCTCGGCGGCCGCCGCCTTGAGCTGTTCCCACTCGTCCCACGCCACTGGTGACGCCTCCTGACGGTTCTCGTGTCCTTCACCGCTGCTCACGCGCGACGGCCGCGGACCCGGCCGCTCGCGCCGCACCACCGGCCGAGCCTTCGATCCGTTCCCCGGCGACGGATCGAAGGCGCCGATGCGGCGGCAGCGGGCCCCTCCCCCCGGGGATCCTCCGGCGGCCCGCCGCCTTCCGCTCCGACAGGTTCGCCCGCCGGCGGCGGCCTCGCAGCAGTGCTGGCGCGATTGGGCAGACCGTGGGACGTCCCATGCTCTGAGCTGCGGAGACGGTTCGTGAAACGGGACGTGGTGGGACGCCGGAGCCGCCCGGACCGCGGGCCACGGCCGGCGGCTCTTGTCTTGACGCCGACGTCAACACGTACGGTCCAGGACATGCGCATCGGCGAACTTGCCCAGCGGGCCGGGACGACCACCCGGACGCTGCGGTACTACGAGTCCCGCGGGCTGCTTCCCGCACGCCGCGGCCCGAGCGGTCACCGCACCTACGACGAGTCGGACCTCGTGCTCCTGCGGCAGATCAGGACGCTTCAGGAGTTCGGCTTCGGCCTGGAGGAGACCAGGCCGTTCGTGGAGTGCCTGCGCGCCGGCCATCCGGCAGGCGACTCCTGCCCCGCGTCGCTCGACGTCTACCGGCGCAAGCTCGACGAACTCGACCGGCTGATCGGCGAGCTGCGCGCGGTGCGCGCCCAGGTGGGCGTACAGCTCGTGCGCGCGGAGCGGGAGAGGGACGCGCTGGCCGCCGGCGCGGTGGCCCCGGACGGCCCGGAGCCACGCTGCGAACTGGGAGGACGAGGACTGTGACCAAGGCGGCAGAGGTGGCGGAGGTGACGGACGCCGACTTCGAGGGCGAGGTCCTCGGGGCGGACGGTCCGGTGCTCGTGGAGTTCACGGCCGAGTGGTGCCCGCCATGCCGGCAACTCGCCCCGGTGCTCGGCGAGATCGCCCGCGACGAGGCCGGGCGGCTGAAGGTGGTCCAGATCGACGTGGACAGGAACCCGGCGACGGCGATCGCGTACGGCGTCATGGGCACGCCGACGATGATCGTGTTCCGGGACGGGAGCCCCGTGAAGTCGATGGTGGGGGCACGCGCGAAGCGGCGGCTGCTGGAGGACCTGGCCGACGTGGTGTAGGCGGCGGCCTGGGCGGCTCCGGCGTCGGTAGGCGGCTCCGGTCTCCGTCAGAAGCGGCCCCGGCCTCCCTCAGAAGAAGAAAATCCCCCGGCGAATTGACAGCCGGGGGATTTCTCTGCGTATATTGGATTTTCGTGTCTGCTTCTCGCGATAGCTTGCCGAAGTGCCGGCGAGGCATCAACAAGAAGCCGTCATCCAAAGCTTATGCGCGCAGTCTATCGGGGTGGGAGTCGAATTGTCAAACTCATCGGACGGCAATGTCCCTGACCAGGAATTGTCGGCGGAGCAGAAATTCATCGACGGCCTCTACGAGCACGTGGACGCGCTGCGCGGGGACGTGGAGGGCTCCGTCCAGGAAGCCCTGGGACCGGTGGGCAACAACTACCAGGCCCGGCTGGAGCGCGACGTGCGCGTCACCGAGCGTTCGGGGCTGCTGGCCGCGCTGAGCGCCGTCGACGGCTCGCTCTGCTTCGGCCGCATCGACCTGGCCGGCGGCGGCGGCCACCACATCGGCCGGATCGGGCTGCGCGAGGAGCACCCCGACGAGACGGGCGAGCGCGCGCCGATCCTCATCGACTGGCGCGCCCCGGTCGCGAGGCCGTTCTACCTGGCCACCGGCCACGAGCCGATGGGCCTGCGGCGCCGCCGGCACATCTCCACCCGAGGCCGCGAGGTCACCGCGCTGCACGACGAGATCCTCGACCTCTCCGACGAGGAGCGCACCGGCCACGAGGACCACACCGGCGACGCCGTGCTGCTCGCCTCGCTGAACGCCGCGCGTACCGGCCGGATGGGTGACATCGTGCGCACCATCCAGGCCGACCAGGACCGCATCATCCGCGCCCCGCACCGCGGTGTCCTGGTCGTGGAGGGCGGGCCCGGCACCGGCAAGACCGCCGTGGCGCTGCACCGCGCCGCGTACCTGCTCTACGAGCACCGTGAGCTGCTGGCCCGGCGCGCGGTGCTCATCGTCGGGCCGAACCCCGCCTTCCTCGGCTACATCGGCCAGGTGCTGCCGTCCCTCGGCGAGACGGGCGTGCTGCTGTCCAGCCCGGGGGAGCTGTACCCGGGAGTGCGCGCGACCGGCCGTGACACCCCGCGCGCCGCCGCCGTCAAGGGCCGCGTGGAGATGGCCGAGGTGCTCGCCGCCGTGCTGGCCGACCGCCAGGCGCTGCCCGATCCGGTGATCGCGATCGAGCACGACCGGGAGATCCTGATGCTCGACGACGACCTGGCCCGGGTCGCCCGGGACCGCACCCGCGAGGCCCGGATCCCCCACAACGCCGCCCGGGAGTACTTCGAGGGCCACATCCTCAACACCCTCACCGACATGCACGCCGAGCGCATCGGCACCGACCCGTACGACGGCGACAGCCTCCTCGACCCCGACGACATCACCCAGATCCGTGACGAGCTGGCCGCGAACCCCGAGGTCTGGACGGCCATCGACCAGCTCTGGCCGCGGCTCACCCCGCAGCGGCTCGTCGCGGACTTCCTCGCGGAGCCGACCCACCTCTGTGAGGAGGACGCCGCCGCGATCCGCCGCGCAGGCGGCCCCTGGACCCCCGCCGACGTGCCGCTGCTGGACGAGGCCGCGGAACTGCTCGGCGAGGACGACCGCGTGGCGCGGGCCTCGGCGGAGCGGGAGCGCAGCGAGAAGATCGCCTACGCCCAGGGCGTGCTGGACGTGTCCTACGCGTCGCGGACGTACGAGTTCGAGGACAAGGAGGACGACGACTCCGAGGTGCTCGGCGCGCACGACGTCATCGACGCCGAGCGGATGGCCGAGCGGCACGACGAGGACGACCACCGCAGCGCCGCGGAGCGCGCCGCGGCCGACCGGACGTGGGCGTTCGGGCACATCATCGTCGACGAGGCGCAGGAGCTGTCGCCGATGATGTGGCGGCTGCTGATGCGGCGCTGCCCGACGCGGTCGATGACGCTGGTCGGCGATCCCGCGCAGACCGCGGACGAGGCGGGCGTCGGATCCTGGGACGCGATCCTCGCGCCGTACGTCGAGAAGCGCTGGAAGCACACCCGGCTGGGCGTCAACTACCGCACGCCCGCGGAGATCATGGAACTGGCGGCGGACGTGGTCCGGGCCGAGCGGCCCGGGTTCGAGCCGCCGCGGTCGGTGCGGAGCACCGGGGTGCGGCCTCTGGTGCGCTCGGCCGGTCGCGACTCGCTCGCCGGCGCGGTGGCGTCCGTGGTGGCCGAGCTGGCTCCTGCGGAGGGGCGGCTCGCGGTGATCGCGCCGCGGGGGTTGCACGGGGAGCTGGGCCGGGCGCTGCCCGGTTCGCACGGCGGGGTGCTGCCGGATCTCACGCAGCCCGTCGTCCTGCTGGATCCCCGGGGGGCCAAGGGGCTGGAGTTCGACGCCGTCGTGGTGGTGGAGCCGGGGGCTTTCGGCACGAGCGATCTGTATGTCGCCCTGACGCGGGCGACGCAGGCGCTGGGGGTCGTCCACACCGGGAGCCTGCCGCGGGGTCTCACGGCGACCCCGGCCCCGACCTCGGCCCCGTAAGGCCGGGGCCCTGCCGTCGGCGCGGGGGCGCCGGTTATCGCCCTCCGGGCTCGTCCTCAAACGCCGGACGGGCTGGTTGTCGGCCTGGCGGCCTTGTCCTGAAGCGCCGGACGGGCTTGATTTTGTGGCTCGTGTCCCTGTCGAATGGCGGGCTTGATGCGTCGCCGATGCCTCGGTCGGCGTGACCATGTGCCGGTGGGGGCGCGGGGAACTGCGCGACGAGCCCCCACCGGCCGGTGGCCGGGGACGAGACCCGAGGGTGCTGGTCCTGCGACTGTCCAGCCCGTCCGGCGTTTGAGGACGAACGAAGCCGTGGCGAGCGAACAATCGGCCCCCGCGCCGCCAGGCGCACCCCCTCAGGAGGAGAGGAACTCCAAAAGGTCCCGGTTGAATTTCTCCTTGTCACCGGGAACCATCGCCAACCCGTGCGCCCCGCCCTCATACACCTTGAGCGTGGCATTCGGAATGAGCTGAGCCGCTTTCTTCCCGGTCGCCTCGAACGGCACGATCTGATCGTCGTCCCCGTGCACGACAAGCGTCGGAACCCCGAAGTTCCTCAGGTCCTCCGTGAAGTCCGTCCTCGCGTACGCGTCCACGCACCTGACGCCCGCCTCGATGCTCTCGTGCATCGCCATGAACCAGAACGCGTCCAGGTTCCCCTGCGTCACGCGGTTGCCGCGCCGGTTCGCGCCGAAGAACGACTCCGAGAGGTCCTTCCAGAACTGTGAACGCTCGGCGATGATGCCGCTCTTGATGTCCTCGAAGACTTTCGCGGGCACCCCCTCGGGGTTGGTGTCCGTCTTGAGCATCAGCGGCGGGATCGCCGAGAGCAGCACGGCCTGGCTGATCCGCCGGGTGCCGTGGCGGCCGATGTAGCGGGCCAGCTCGCCGCCGCCCATGGAGTGCGCGACCAGCGTGACGTCGTGCAGGTCGAGCTTGTCGATGAGGTCGTTCAGGTCGTCCGCGAACGTGTCGAAGTCGTAGCCGCCCCAGGGCTGCTCGGAGCGGCCGTGGCCGCGGCGGTCGTGGGCGATGCCTCGGAAGCCGTTGTCCGCGACGTGTTTCATCTGGTCGTCCCAGGCGTCCGCGTTGAGCGGCCAGCCGTGGCTGAAGACGACCGGGCGCCCGTTGCCCCAGTCCTTGTAGTGGATGTCGACACCGTCACGGGTGGTCACAGTGGGCATGGGCGGTCCTCTCGCTCGTGTGCGGCGCCAGGGGAGCCCATCAGGGTCCTCCAGGCGCCTTCCGGGCAGCATCAGGCAATTCCATGTAAACCCACATGGGCGTATCCCGCAGGACGGACGGTGAGACGGGCGTGGGCGCTACACGGGCCGTAGCCACACGGTCGCGAGGGGCGGCAGCGTCAAGGCCAGACTGGTCGGGTGGCCCCCGGCCGGCACCGGCTCCGCCTTGTGGACGCCCGCGCCCCGCACCCCGCTCCCGCCGTACCAGGGATCGTCGGTGTTGAGGATCTCGTGCCAGGCCGGCTCCGCCTCCGGCACGCCGACACGGAAGCCGTGCCGCACCACCGGCGAGAAGTTGCACACCGACAGCAGCGGGGAGCCGTCGGCGGCGAACCGCAGGAACGCGAAGACGTTGTCCTCCGCGGCGTCCCCCACCACCCACGCGAAGCCCCGCGGGTCGCTGTCGCGCTGCCACAGCGCCGGCTCGCCCCAGTACACCGTGTTCAGGTCGCGCACCAGATCCCGTACGCCGCGGTGGTCCGGCTCGGCCGGGTACGCGGGATCGAGCAGCCACCAGTCCGGGCCGTGCCCCTCCGACCACTCGGCGCCCTGCGCGAACTCCTGCCCCATGAAGAGCAGCTGCTTTCCCGGGTGGGCCCACATGAACCCCAGATACGCCCGCTGGTTGGCGCGCTGCTGCCACCAGTCCCCGGGCATCTTCGACACCAGCGACCGCTTGCCGTGCACCACCTCGTCGTGCGAGATCGGCAGGACGTAGTTCTCGCTGTACGCGTACACCATGGAGAACGTCATCTCGTGGTGGTGGTACTTCCGGTGCACCGGCTCGTGCGCCGCGTACCCGAGCGAGTCGTGCATCCAGCCCATGTTCCACTTCAGCCCGAAGCCGAGGCCGCCGAGGCCCCCGGCGCCGGTGAGGTGGGTGGGACGGGTGACGCCGTCCCAGGCGGTCGACTCCTCCGCGATCGTCACCACGCCCGGCACCCGCCGGTACACGGTGGCGTTCATCTCCTGGAGGAACGCCACCGCGTCCAGGTTCTCCCGGCCGCCGTGCGCGTTCGGGGCCCACTCGCCGGGCCGGCGCGAGTAGTCCAGATAGAGCATCGACGCCACCGCGTCCACCCGCAGCCCGTCGATGTGGAACTCCTCGCACCAGTAGACCGCGTTGGCCACCAGGAAGTTCCGCACCTCGGGGCGCCCGTAGTCGAACTCCAGCGTCCCCCAGTCGGGGTGCGCGGCCCGCACCGGATCCTGGTGCTCGTACAGCGGACGCCCGTCGAACTCGGCGAGCGCCCAGTCGTCGCGCGGGAAGTGCGCGGGCACCCAGTCCACCAGCACCCCGATGCCCGCCCGGTGCAGCGCGTCCACCAGGTGCTTGAAGTCGTCCGGGGTGCCCAGCCTGGCCGTCGGCGCGTAGAAGCCCGTCACCTGGTAGCCCCAGGAACCGCCGAACGGATGCTCGGCCACCGGCATGAACTCCACGTGCGTGAAACCCAGGTCCGACACGTAGGCGGGAAGCTGCTCGGCGAGCTGGCGGTACGTCAGCCCGGGGCGCCAGGACGGCAGGTGCACCTCGTACACCGACAGGGGCGCCTCGTGCACGGACTGCGCCGCGCGGTGCGCGAGCCACGCCCCGTCCCCCCACTCGTGGTGCGACGCGAAGACGACGGACGCGGTGGCGGGCGGCGTCTCGGTGCGGCGTGCCATCGGGTCCGCCCGCAGCGTCCGGGTGCCGTCCGGGCGGGTGATCTCGAACTTGTACAGCTCGCCCTCGCCGACGGCCGGCACGAACAGTTCCCAGACGCCGCAGGAGCCCAGCGAGCGCATGGGGTGTCCGGTGCCGTCCCAGTAGTTGAAGCCGCCGACCACCCTGACCCCGCGCGCGTTCGGCGCCCAGACGGTGAAACGGGTGCCCTCCGTGCCCTGGTGCTCCATGGGCCGCGCGCCCAGCGCCAGCCAGAGCTGCTCGTGCCGCCCCTCCCTGATCAGATGCAGGTCGAACTCGCCGAGGGAGGGGAGGAAGCGGAAGGCGTCCTCCGTGTCGTGCATGACGTCGGGGGCGGGGGTTTCGGTGGGTTCTGCGGGGGCGGCGGGGGTGGCGGGGGCGGCGGATTTGGTGGGTTCTGCGGGGGCGGCCGGTTCGGTGGGGACGGTGGCCTTGCCCGCGGCGGTCGTGCGCTTGGCCGGGGCAGCGGGGCCGCCGGGGCCCCCAGGTCCGCCGGGGGCGACGCGCACGTGGGCCGGGCCCGCCCCGGTCGCCGTGCCGGTGCCCGCCCCGGAATCCGTGGCGGTCTCCGGGGCCGGGTACGTGACGCTCAGCCGGTACTCCGGCGCCGCCCGCGGCGGCAGGGCGCCGGAGAAGAAGCCGCCCCCGTCGTCGTGCAGCGGGACGCGGGCGTCTGGGGTGACCACGGTGACCGCCCGGGCTCCCGGCCGCAGGGCCCGCACGACGACGCCGTCCCCGGTGCGGTGCGCGCCCAGCACGGCGTGGGGGTCGTGGTGCGTGCCGGCGAGCAGCCGCTCCCGGTCCCCGGCCGGCACGGCGGTCCCGCTCGGGACGCCCGCGGCGACCGGCCCCGGCCCAGGCGCGCGTCCGGACGCCGTCCTCTTCTTCGGGGCGGCCGCAGGCCTGGTACCCGAGGCGGCCGCCGACTTCGCCCTCCCGGCCGCACGCTTCCCGGTGGCCGCCCCATTGCCGGCAGCGGCCCGTCTGCCCGCCCCCGCCGGCCGCTTCCGCGCCGCCGCCCCGTCCTTCGCCGCCGCCCGGCCCCGTCCCGCCGCGGCACCGCCCGCCCCCGCGTCCTCCGGCGAACGGGCCGCCGAGGGCACGGGTGCCGTGGGCAGCGGGGGAACGGCGCCGGACGCGCCGCCCGCGGGGGACGGCGGGGGCGCCGAGGGCGGCTGGGGCGACGGTTCGCGGGTGTGGGGGCTGGTCACGGGCTGAGCCTCCTCGGGGGTACCGCCCGGGCGCACGGAGAGCAGGGCGGAGGGGGAGTGGTCACAGGTCGTCGGCGGTGGCCAGGCGGTGTATCGCGGCGAGCGGCACGGGCAGCCAGTCGGGCCGGTGCCGTGCCTCGTACATCACCTCGTAGATCGCCTTGTCCGTCTCGTAGGCGCGCAGCAGCACCGGCTCCGCACGGGGATCGTGGCCGGCCACCTCCGCGTACCCCGCGCAGTAGGAGCCCCGGCAGCCGTGTGCCCAGTCGGGCGCCCAGGGGCGGTGCGAGCGGGCCGCGTAGTCGAACGAGCGCAGTATCCCGGCGATGTCGCGCGCCGGCGGCTGCGGCATGAGGCGCTCGCTGAGCGGGCGCGCCGGCTCGCCCTCGAAGTCGATCAGCGACCACTCGCCGGACGGGGCCCGCAGGCACTGCCCCAGGTGCAGGTCGCCGTGCACCCGCTGCGCGGACCACGTGTCGCTGCGGGAGCCGAGCGCGGCCAGGGAGTCGTAGGCGGAGCGCAGCCCGCGGGCGTACGGCCGCAGGGCGGGAACCGCGTCCACCGCCGCGTCCAGCCGCTGTGTCATGCCCCGCGCCAGCCGTTCCATCTGCCGCCGGTCCAGCGTCACCGTGGGCAGCGCGCGCGCCAGCGCGGTGTGCACCTCGGCCGTCGCGCGGCCCAGCGCCCGCGCCTCGCAGCGGAAGTCCTCTCCCCTGGCGAGTTCGCTCAGCGCCAGCTCCCAGCCGTCCGCGGCACCCTTCAGGAACGGCTGGAGCACGCCGAGCACGAGGACGTCGTCCGCGGGCTCCGCCGGGTAGCGGCCGGGTGGCTGCGGGCGGCGGTCGGGGCTTCCGGGCCGCCGGCCGTCCGCGGGCCCGGCGGCCGGGCGCGGCCCGTGCTGCGCGAACGCGTGGGGCGCAGGGCGCCGCGCGTCGGCGGCGTCGCGCGCGTCGGCCACGAACCAGGCGGCGGGCGGCGGCACGCGCGGGCACGCGGTGCGGGCGAGCGCGTGCGGCAGTTCCAGATCGGGGTTGGTGCCCGGCACGATGCGCCGGAACAGCTTGAGAATGAACGTATCTCCGTATACCAGGGACGAGTTGGACTGCTCGGCGCCCAGCATCCGCGGCGGCAGACCATGGCCGATCTCGATGTCCGTGTCGCGTTCGAAGCGCAGCCCGCCGATCCGCGCCCGCCGGCGCAGGGCCTCCAGGAGCACCTCGGCGAGCTGGGGGTCGTACAGCGCTTCGTAGACGACGCGGCCGACGCGGCCGACGCGGCCGTCGCAGCCGCCGGCGCCGGCCAGCGGGCCGTCCGCGACGTGGCCGATGAGGGCCGGGGCGAGGTGCGGGGGGAGCGTGTCGCGCACGCCCAGCAGGAGCTGGTAGCAGTCGCCGGACGGGGCTGGACCGCCGCGGCCCGCGGTCGGCGGCTGCTCCGCGCGCACCAGCAGGTGGAGCAGGCCCGCCGCCCGGTCGGCGCCGGCGTCCCGCGCGGCGGGCAGTGCCGGGGGCCTCAGCTGGGTCGCCGAGACCAGCGAGAAGCCGGTGACCGGCCGGCCCTTCCCGGCGAACCAGCGCTGCCTCGGCAGCCAGCCGTGCAGCAGCGGGCCGAGGGAGACGAGCAGGTCGGGGCAGGCGAGGGACGCCGTGCCGGGATGTGTGGCGGCTTCCGACATGGCGTCACAGTCCTTTCCCCAGGCACCACTCAAACTCCGCGCCAGTTTCCCGGAATGCTCTGGTTACTGCGCGGCTGTACGGAACGTGTCGGGTCAGGATGGTCCGTACGGACTCGGTGGGGTATGGCGCCCGGGCGGACCGGTTCGGCCGGTCGGGCACGGCCGGTGTGCCCGGGCGCCTGTCGCTATCTGCCGGGGCCGCCGGCCTTGGGCACGGATGGGGCGGTGGCCGAGGACGCCGCCACCTCCGGGGCCGGGGAGGCGACCGGTTCCGCGGCCGGGGCCGGCTCGGCAGCGCGGGGTACGGACGGCTCGCCGGCACCCGCCGCCGTTCCGGAACCGCCCGCCGCCGTCCCGGGGCCGCCCGCCGCGGAGTCCTCGAACCCCGCGTCGTCCGGGCCGTCGTGCGCCTCCAGCGACGCTCCTGCCGCCGCCACCGTGGCCGTCGGCGTGGCGGTGTCCTTGCGGAGCCGGAACCAGTAGAAGCCGTGACCCGCCAGGGTGAGCAGGTACGGCCACTCGCCGATCGCGGGGAACCGCACCCCGCCGATCAGCTCCACCGGATGGCGGCCCTCGAAGACCCGCAGGTCCAGCTCCGTCGGCTGGGCGAAGCGCGAGAAGTTGTGCACGCACAGCACCAGGTCGTCGCCGTACTCGCGCAGGAACGCCAGCACGGCGGGGTTGGTGGACTGAAGCTCGGTGTAGCTGCCCAGGCCGAACGCCGGGTTCTGCTTGCGGATCTCGATCATCCGGCGCGTCCAGTGCAGCAGCGAGGACGGCGACGACATCGAGGCCTCGACGTTGGTGACCTGGTAGCCGTAGACCGGGTCCATGATCGTCGGCAGGAAGAGCCGGCCCGGATCGCTGGACGAGAAGCCGGCGTTGCGGTCCGGCGTCCACTGCATCGGGGTGCGCACCGCGTCACGGTCGCCCAGCCAGATGTTGTCGCCCATGCCGATCTCGTCGCCGTAGTAGAGGATCGGCGAGCCCGGCAGGGAGAGCAGCAGGGCGGTGAACAGCTCGATCTGGTTGCGGTCGTTGTCGAGCAGCGGGGCGAGCCGCCTGCGGATGCCGATGTTCGCGCGCATCCGCGGGTCCTTGGCGTACTCCGCGTACATGTAGTCGCGCTCTTCGTCCGTGACCATTTCGAGGGTGAGCTCGTCGTGGTTGCGCAGGAAGATCCCCCACTGGCAACCGGACGGAATCTCCGGGGTCTTGGCGAGGATTTCCGAGACCGGATAGCGCGACTCGCGCCTGACGGCCATGAAGATCCGCGGCATCACCGGGAAGTGGAAGGCCATGTGGCATTCGTCGCCGCCTCCGCTGAAATCGCCGAAATAGTCGACGACGTCCTCGGGCCACTGATTGGCCTCGGCGAGCAGCACGGTGTCCGGATAGTGCGCGTCGATCTCGGCGCGCACCCGCTTCAGCATCTGGTGGGTGGCGGGGAGGTTCTCGCAGTTGGTGCCCTCCTCCGCGTAGAGGTACGGGACCGCGTCCAGGCGGAATCCGTCGATGCCGAGGTCGAGCCAGAAGCGGAGGGCGGCGAGGATCTCCTCCTGCACCGCGGGGTTCTCGTAGTTCAGGTCCGGCTGGTGGGAGAAGAACCGGTGCCAGTAGTACTGCTTGCGGACCGGGTCGAACGTCCAGTTGGACGCCTCGGTGTCGACGAAGATGATCCGGGCGTCCTGGTACTGCTTGTCGTCGTCGGCCCAGACGTAGTAGTCGCCGTAGGGCCCGTCGGGGTTCGTGCGGGACTCCTGGAACCACGGGTGCTGGTCACTGGTGTGGTTCATCACGAAGTCGACGACCACCCGCATGCCGCGGTGGTGCGCCGCGTCCACGAACTCCACGAAGTCGGCCAGGTCGCCGAACTCGGGGAGCACGGACGTGTAGTCCGAGACGTCGTAACCGCCGTCACGCAGCGGCGACTTGAAGAAGGGCGGCAGCCAGAGGCAGTCCACGCCCAGCCACTGGAGGTAGTCCAGCTTGGCGGTGATGCCCTTGAGGTCGCCTACGCCGTCTCCGTTGCTGTCGTGGAAGGAGCGTACGAGCACTTCGTAGAAGACGGCACGTTTGAACCACTCGGGGTCCCGGTCCTTTGCGGGAGTGTCCTCGAAGGTGTCCGGGACGGGTTCATTGACGATCATGATGTGGGTGACCCTCCGATCGGCGGGGACGGTCGCAGGACGGTGAACACGTGCGCGGGAACGCTTCTCGGCTCCAGACGCACGTAGTTGGCCCTGCCCCAGTGATAGGTCTCGCCGGTGAGCTCGTCGCGCACCAGCAGGGGCTCGTGCCAGTCGAACCCCAACCGCGGCATGTCCAACGACACCGTGGTCTCGTGGGTGTGGTGGGGGTCGAGATTCGCGACCACCAGAACGGTATTCGAGCCACGGGTGCCAGCGGCAGCTTTTGAGAAAGCAATTACCGAGTCATCGGTGGTTTTGTGGAAGTGGAGGTTCCGCAACTGCTGGAGAGCGGGGCTGCGGCGCCGGATGCGGTTGAGGGCGGAAATCAGAGGTGCAATGGTCCGTCCCTCGCGTTCCGCCGCTTCCCAGTCACGGGGGCGCAATTCGTACTTCTCGGAGTGGAGGTACTCCTCGCTGCCCTCACGGAGCGGGGTGTTCTCGCACAGCTCGAAGCCGCTGTAGACGCCCCAGGACGGCGACAGCGTCGCGGCCAGCACGGCCCGCACCTCGAACGCCGTGCGACCGCCTTTCTGCAGGTAGGAGTGGAGGATGTCGGGTGTGTTGACGAACAGGTTGGGCCGCAGATAGGCCGATGTCTCAGTCGAGATTTCCGTGAGGTATTCGGTGATCTCCCGCTTGGAATTGCGCCAGGTGAAATAGGTGTACGACTGCTGGAAACCGATGGCCGCCAGGGTGCGCAGCATCGCGGGCCGGGTGAAAGCCTCGGCAAGGAAGATGACATCGGGATCGGTGCGGTTGATGTCCGAGAGAACCTGCTCCCAGAACACCACGGGTTTGGTGTGCGGATTGTCGACGCGGAAGATGCGCACCCCGTGCGACATCCAGAACCGCACGATGCGCAGCGTCTCCGCGACCAGTCCCGCCATGTCCTCGTCGAAATGCAGCGGATAGATGTCCTGGTATTTCTTCGGGGGGTTCTCGGCGTAGGCGATGCCGCCGTCGGGGCGGTGCCTGAACCACTGGGGGTGCTCCTTCACCCAGGGGTGGTCGGGGGAGCACTGGAGCGCCAGGTCGAGCGCGACCTCCAGGCGCAGCGCGGTGGCCCGCCGCACGAACGCGTCGAAGTCGTCGAGGGTGCCCAGGTCCGGGTGGACGGCGTCGTGCCCGCCGTAGGCGGAGCCGACCGCCCAGGGCACGCCGACGTCGTCGGGGCCCGCGGACAGCGCGTTGTTCCGGCCCTTGCGGAAGGTCTCCCCGATGGGGTGCACCGGCGGCAGGTACACCACGTCGAAGCCCATCGCCGCGATCGCGGGCAGCCGCTCGGCCGCCGTGCGGAAGGTGCCGCCGAGGCGGGCGGCTTCCGCGGCGGCTTCCGGGGCCCGGCCCGGCACCGGCGCGCCCTCGGAAGAGGCGCCCTCCGGGGTCCCGTCCGGCACCCGCGCCCCCTCGGAGCGCGGGAAGAACTCGTACCACGACCCGAACAGCGCCCGCTTGCGCTCCACCAGCAGCGGCAGCCGCTTGGAGGCCGTCACCATCTCGCGCAGCGGGTAGCGGGCCAGCACCTCGTCCACCTCGGGGGCGAGCGCGGCGGCCAGCCGGTCGGCGGCCGGCCGGGAGGTGTCGCGCAGCGCGTCCGCGGCGGCCAGCACCACCTCGCGGCGGCCCTTGCTCTTCGGGACCCCGGCCGCCGCCCTGTCGTGCAGCGCCGCGCCCTCGGCGAACACCAGCTCGGTGTCGACGCCGGCCGGCACCTTGAGGCGCGCGGTGCGCCGCCAGGTGGCGACCGGGTCGCCCCAGCCCTCCACCAGGTAGCTCCAGCGGCCCTCCACGGCCGGTGCCACCGTGGCCGCCCACAGGTCGGTGCCCGGGGCGGTCTCGCGCATCGGCGTCCAGGGCGCGCCGCGTCCGTTCGGGCCGCGCAGCACCACGTTGGCGGCGACGGCGTCGTGGCCCTCGCGGAAGACGGTCGCGGTGATGTCGAACGCCTCGCCCACCACGGACTTGGCGGGCCGGCGGCCGCAGTCGACGGAAGGGCGTACGTCCAGGACGGGGATACGGCCGATCATGAGATCACCTGATGGGTCGGCGGAGCGAAGGTAAAGGTTGTTTTGACCTTTTTATCGGTGCGACCGACGACTCAGGGCCCGCGGACATGGCCGCTCCTGTCCGCGTTCACTCGGTTCACTCAACTGGGGGTGCGCGCCTGGCGCCTGGCAGAGGGTGTGCGCCTGGCTCGCGACGCACCGGGTGAACCTTCCCCGGAGCCTCGGGGGCGCATTCGGGTGTTCGGTTCGCACGCACCCCCCTGGAGCAGCAGGGGGAGCACGGCTTCTGACGGGGCGTCCCACCGTGCGCCTCGGTTGCGACCGGCGTCGCCTCCGCGACGGTCCCCGCCTCCGGGTGCGTCCCATTGCGGTGCCCGGAATGGATTGCAAAGGTGGATATGTGAAGGCCATCCGTCGGATCACCGTACGTCCTGTTCTTCCTGAGCCGCTCCGTCCGCTCAGCCGACTCGCCCGTAACCTCCGCTGGTCCTGGCACCAGCCGACCCGCGAGCTCTTCGCCCGCCTCGACCCCGACCGCTGGGACGCATCCGGCCGCGACCCCGTGCGGCTGCTCGGCAGCGTGCCGCCGGCCCGCCTCGCCCGGCTCGCCGCCGACGAGGACTTCCTGCGGCGGCTCGCCGGCGCCGCCGCCGACCTCGACTACTACCTGACCGGGGAGCGCTGGTACCAGCAGCAGCCCGGCGACCTCCCTGCGGCCGTCGCCTACTTCTCCCCGGAGTTCGGCCTCACCGCCGCACTGCCCCAGTACTCCGGCGGCCTCGGCATCCTCGCCGGCGACCACCTCAAGGCCGCCAGCGACCTCGGCGCTCCGCTGATCGGCGTAGGGCTGCTCTACCGCCACGGCTACTTCCGCCAGAGCCTCGCCCACGACGGCTGGCAGCAGGAGCACTACCCGGTGCTCGACCCCCACGAGCTGCCGCTCAGCCCGCTCCACGAGGACGACGGCACCCCCACCCGGGTCCGCCTCGCACTGCCCGGCGGCCGGGACCTGCGGGCCCGCGTCTGGCTCGCGCAGGTCGGCCGGGTGCCGCTGCTGCTGCTCGACTCCGACGTCGAGGAGAACGATCCCCGCGAGCGCGACGTCACCGACCGCCTCTACGGCGGCGGCAGCGAGCACCGCCTCCTCCAGGAGATGCTGCTCGGCATGGGAGGCGTCCGGGCCGTCCGCTCCTACTGCCGGATCACGGGCCACCCCGAGCCTGAGGTGTTCCACACCAACGAGGGCCACGCCGGCTTCCTCGGCGTGGAGCGCATCCGGGAGCTGTCCGTGCGCGGCCTCGACTTCGACGCCGCACTTCAGGCCGTGCGCGCCGGCACCGTCTTCACCACCCACACGCCCGTGCCCGCCGGCATCGACCGCTTCGACGCCGACCTCGTCGCCCGCCACTTCGGCCCGGACGCCGAGGCGCCCGACATCGACGTGGAACGGGTCCTCAGGCTCGGCAGGGAGAGCTACCCGGGAGGCGACCCCGCACTGTTCAACATGGCCGTCATGGGCCTGAGGCTCGGCCAGCGCGCGAACGGCGTCTCCCTGCTGCACGGCAGGGTCAGCCGGGAGATGTTCGCGGGCCTGTGGCCCGGCTTCGACGCCGACGAGGTGCCCATCACCTCGATCACCAACGGCGTGCACGCCCCCACCTGGACCGCGCCCGAGGTCCAGCGGCTCACCGCCGGCGCGGACCGGGCGGCGCCCGGCGACGGCACCGACCCCGAGGCCCTCGCGGGCGTCCCCGACGAGGACCTCTGGCGGCTCCGCGGCGAGCTGCGCGGCCAGCTCGTGGCCGAGGTCAGGTCTCGGCTGTACGCGTCCTGGCGGCAGCGCGGCGCGGCCCCCGCCGAGCTGGGCTGGATCGACCAGGTGCTCGACCCGGCCGTGCTGACCATCGGCTTCGCCCGCCGCGTCCCCTCCTACAAGCGCCTCACCCTGATGCTGCGCGACCCCGCCCGGCTCACCGCCCTGCTGCTGCACCCCGAGCGCCCCGTGCAGATCGTGGTGGCCGGCAAGGCGCACCCCGCGGACGACGGCGGCAAGCGCCTCGTACAGGAACTGGTGCGCTTCACCGACGACCCGCGGGTGCGGCACCGCATCGTCTTCCTGCCCGACTACGGCATGGGGATGGCGCAGCGCCTCTACCCGGGCTGCGACGTCTGGCTGAACAACCCGCTGCGGCCTTTGGAGGCCTGCGGCACCTCCGGGATGAAGGCGGCACTGAACGGCTGCCTCAACCTCTCCGTCCTGGACGGCTGGTGGGACGAGTGGTACGAGCCCGACTTCGGCTGGGCCATCCCCACCGCCGACGGCCACGACGCCGCCGGCCGCCACGGTCACGCGGGGCCGGGCGGGGCGGGCGACAACGGCGCGCTGGGCCGTCCGGCGGATACCGTCCCCGGCCGGGCCGTGCTCGACGAGGAGCGCAGGGACGACCTGGAGGCGGCGGCACTCTACGACCTGCTGGAGCGGCGCATCGCGCCCTGCTTCTACGAGCAGGGCTCCAGGGGCCTGCCCGACCGCTGGATCGAGATGGTCCGCCGCACCCTCGGCGGGCTCGGCCCCAAGGTACTGGCCGGCCGCATGGTCAGGGAGTACGTCGAGCGGCTCTACACCCCCGCGGCCCACGCGCACCGCGTCCACGGCCCCGAAGCGGCGCGGGCACTCGCGGCCTGGAAGTCGAGGGTGCACGCGGGCTGGCCGCGGGTCGCCGTCGACCACGTGGAGGCTGCGGGGGCGGCGAGCACCGCGGAACTGGGCGCCACCCAGGCCCTGCGGGTGCGGGTACGCCTCGGCGACCTCTCACCGGACGACGTCGAGGTCCAGGCGGTCACCGGCCGCGTGGACACCGAGGACCGGATCGCCGGGGCGACCTCCTTCCCGCTGAAGCCGGTAGCGGGCCCCGACCTGGAGGGCCGCTGGAGCTACGAGGGCCCCCTGACCCTGGACCGCACGGGCCCCTTCGGCTACACCGTCCGCATCCTGCCCTCCCACCCCCTGCTCGCCTCCGGTGCGGAACTGGGCCTGGTAGCACTCCCCGACGACGGCACGGGCACCCCGGCGACGGCGGAGGGGGCGGGGGTGGTGCTGAGGTAGCCCGGACGCACGTTCCACCGCGCCCGCCCGCGCCGGGAAGGGGGCGCGGGGCTGTGGTCGATATGCGGCTCCGCCGCGTGGCCGCGAGCAACCACCACGGACCGCAGGTGTGGACACAGCCGTGCCCACGTGGCGGGTGGTTGGGGCGCAGCCCCGCTGGAAGGGGGCGCGGGGAACGGCGCGAGCGACCACGATGGACCGCAGGTGTGGACACAGCCGTACCCGTGCGGCGGGTGGTTGGGGCGCAGCCCCGCTGGAAGGGGGCGCGGGGAACGGCGCGAGCGACCACGATGGACCGCAGGTGTGGACACAGCCGTGCCCACGTGGCGGGTGGTTGGGGCGCAGCCCCGCTGGAAGGGGGCGCGGGGAACGGCGCGAGCGACCACGATGGACCGCAGGTGTGGACACAGCCGTACCCGTGCGGCGGGTGGTTGGGGCGCAGCCCCGCTGGAAGGGGGCGCGGGGAACGGCGCGAGCGACCACGATGGACCGCAGGTGTGGACACAGCCGTACCCACGTGGCGGGTGGCCGGGGCGCAGCCCCGCTGGTAGCGGGAGGCGCGCGCAACCAGCACCGGTTCACCCGGCGGCCACGCCGCAAACGCGCCGACGGGCGCCACCCGGACCAAGGTCCAGATGCCGCCCGCCGGCTGACGGAGGCGCCATGCGCCTCACGTTCAGGAGACGTTGACGGCCGCCCAGGCGGCGTCCACACCCTTGTACTCGGCGGAGTCCTGTCCGTACAGGTCGGCGGCCGCACTCAGGGTGCCCTCACGGGCCCCCTTGTAGTCGGTGTCCGACGTGAAGTACTCGCTCAGGGCCTTGAACCAGATCTGCTCGGCCTTGTCCCGGCCGATCCCGGTGACGGTGGAGCCGTCGGACGTCGGCGAGTCGTAGTGCACGCCGTTGATGTCCTTGGCCCCGCTGCCCTCGGACAGCAGGTAGAAGAAGTGGTTGGCGATGCCCGAGGAGTAGTGGACGTCGGTGTTGCCGGCGTCCGCGCTCCACGAGTCCAGGGACGCGCCGTCCTTGGAGGGCTTGTCCATGTAGCGCAGCGGGGAGCCGTCGCCGTTGATGTCGATCTTCTCGCCGATGAGGTAGTCGCCCGGGTCCTCGGCGTTGTTGGCGTAGAACTCCACGGACGTGCCGAAGATGTCACTGGTGGCCTCGTTCAGGCCACCGGACTCACCGCTGTAGACGAGGCCGGCGGTGGCCGCGGTGACACCGTGGCTCATCTCGTGCGCCGCCACGTCCAGGGCGGTCAGCGGCGCCTTGTTGCCCGCGCCGTCGCCGTACGTCATGCAGAAGCAGGAGTCGTCCCAGAACGCGTTGACGTAGTTGTCGCCGTAGTGCACGCGGGAGTAGGCGCCCTTGCCGTCACCGTTGATGCCGCTGCGGCCGTGCACCTCCTTGTAGTAGTCCCACGTCTCGGCGGCACCGTAGGCGGCGTCGACGGCGGCGGTGGCCGGGTCGTCGACCTTGCCGTTGCCCCACTTGTCGTCGTCGTCCGTGAAGAGCGTGCCCTTGCCGCTGACACCGTTGTCAAGGTTGTACGTGCTGTGCCCGCCGCGGTCGCCGTCGGTCAGCTCGTAGGTGCTGCCGTTCTTCGTGGTGCCGAGGTCGACGGTGCCGCTGAACTCGCTCTCCCCGGTGCCCGTGTGGATGGCGTCGTACTGGAAGAGCTTCTTGCCGGAGGCGGCGTCCGTGATGACGTGCAGCTTCTGGGGCGTGCCGTCCTTCGCGGTGCCGGTGACGACCTTCTCGTACGCCAGGGTGGGCTTGCCGGAGGCGGCCCAGACGACCTTGCGCGCGCCCTCGGGCGCGGCCTTGGCGGCCGGCGTGCCGGTGCCGGTGGGGACGGCGATGCTGCCCTTGGCAGCGCGGGTGACGCCCTTGGTCGTACCGGACTTGCTCTCGTGGACGACCAGGTCGCCGCCGAGCACGGGCAGGCCGGCGTAGGTGCGCTCGTAGCGGGTGTGGGTGGTGCCGTTGCCGTCCTTGACGACGTCCTTGACGACAAGCTTCTCCTTGTCGCTCAGGCCGAGTGCCTTCGCCGTCTCGTCCGTCCTGGCCTGGGCGGCCTTGACGAGGTCGGTGTGCGCGGTCGCCGTGAGGCTCATGGGGGCGGCGGCCGGGATGGACGGCTTGGGCTGGGCGGAGGCCGGTCCCGAGACGGCGGACGCGACGAGCGCGCCGGCGGCGACGGTGGTGGCGATGGCCAGGACCTTGCCTCTGCGAGATATGTGGGGGGTCACGCAGGCTCCTTGTGGTTCGTGGGGGAGACCCGAAGACGTGGGGGTCCTTCGGGGTTACACATTGAGGTGCGAAGTACACCTGCCCGGGCAGCCTGTCATTTACCTCTCGTACATGTCATGAGTCCGTACCAATGTTGGCGGGAAATCGATAGCAACTTGCCAACTACTGGGCGCAATACGAATGAAATGTTCTGGATACCGTCGGTCTGGACCGAACGGCGGCGCCGCACCCGGGAGTTCTCCCAGGTGCGGCGCCTGTGAAGTGGCCCTATGTGGACGGTGTAAGGACCGTCAGAAGGTGAGCTTCCAGCCGTTGATGTATCCGGTGTCCTGCGCGGCGGTGTCCTGGACCCGCAGCTTCCAGGTGCCGTTGGCCGCCACCGTGGAGGCGTCCACGGTGTAGGTCTCCTGGACGTTCTGGCCGGAATCGAACCCGTCCGCGTCCTTCAGCCGGGCATACGCACCGTTCGGCGCCACCAGGTCGACGACCAGGTCGCCGCGGTAGGTGTGCACGATGTCGACCGAGACCGTGAGGTCGCTCGGGGCGTTGCCGCTGATCCCGCTGACGGCGATGGACGAGGTCCCGGTGCCGCGGTCGGGGATGTTGACCCGCGTGTTGCTCTCGAAGGTGGTGCCGTCGCCCGGGTCGCCCGGGTCGCCGCCGCCCGGCCGCGAGCCGACCTTGATGCCCGCCCAGGCGTCCGCCACCGACTTGTACTCCGCCGAGCCCGTGCCGTACAGCTCGCCGGCGACGGCCAGCGTGCCGGTGCGCGCGGCCGCGTAGTTCGTCGTCGAGGTGAACTTCGTGGTCAGCGCCTTGTACCAGATCAGCGCCGCCTTGTCCCGGCCGATCCCGGTGACGGGAAGGCCGTCGCCGGTCGGCGAGTCGTAGTGCACGCCGCCTATGTCCTTCGCGCCGCTGCCCTCGGACAGCAGGTAGAAGAAGTGGTTGGCGGGACCTGACGAGTAGTGCACGTCCAGGCCGCCGAGCCCGGAGGACCAGTTGTCCGGCGAGGTGCCGTCCCTGCTCGGCTTGTCCTGGTAGCGCAGCGGAGTGCCGTCGCCGTTGATGTCGATCTTCTCGCCGATGAGGTAGTCGCCCGGGTCGGCGGAGTTGTTGGCGTAGAACTCGACCGCGGTGGCGAAGATGTCACTGGTGGCCTCGTTCAGGCCACCGGACTCACCGCTGTAGTTGAGGCCCGCGGTGGCCGAGGTGACGCCGTGCGACATCTCGTGCGCCGCCACGTCGATCGACGTCAGCGGCGAGGTGTTGCCGAAGCCGTCGCCGTAGGTCATGCAGAAGCAGGAGTCGTCCCAGAACGCGTTCACGTACTGGTTCCCGTAGTGCACCCGCGAGTACGCGCCGACACCGTCCCCGCGGATGCCGGTGCGGCCGTGCACGTTCTTGTAGTAGTCCCAGGTCAGCGCCGCCCCGTAGTGGGCGTCGGCGGCGGCCGTCTCCGAGTTGGTGGCCTGCCCGTTGCCCCAGACGTCGTCGGTGCCCGAGTAGAGCGTCCCGGTGCCCGAGGTGCGGCCCGCCAGGTTGTACGTCTTGTGGTTGCCCCGGCCGGTGTCCGTGAGGGTGTACGTCGAGCCGGAGTGCTGGGTGCCGAGGGTCACCGTGCCGCTGTACTCGGTGTTGCCGGTGCCCGTCTCGATGCCCTGGTAGCTGTACAGCTGCTTGCCGGTGGAGGCGTCCGTGATGACGTGCAGCTGGTTCGGGGTGCCGTCGTCCTGGAGGCCGCCGACGACCGTCTCGTAGGCGAGCACCGGGCTGCCCTGCGCCAGCCAGACCACCTTGCGCGGGGCCCTGTCGGCCCCGGCCTTCTCCGCGCCCTTCGCCGCGGCGGCGCTCAGCGCCTGCTTCTGGGCGGTCGCGGGCTTGACGGTGGCGGTGGTGTCCACGGTCCCGAGGTGGGTCCGGACGGCGGGTGTGATGCCCTTGGCCGCTCCGGCGCCCGTGGAGTCGACGACGAGGTCGCCGCCGAGCACCGGCAGGCCGTCGTACGTCCGCTCGTAGCGGGTGTGCAGCGTGCCGTCCGCGTCCTTGACGACGTCCCGCACGACCAGCTTCTCCTTGGCACCGAGCCCGAGCTCCCGGGCGGTGTCACCGGTGGCGGCCGATGCCTGCTTGAGCAGCGCGGTGCGCTGGGCGGGGGAGAGGTCGACCGGCAGCGCGCCCTTGTGGACGTTGCCGAGCGCCGGAGTGGGGTTGCCGATGGTGGCCTGCTGCGCGGGGTGCGCGTCGGCGGCGGCCACGCCCGCCTGGGCGCCGATCGACAGCAGCGCTGCGATGGCGACGAACACGCCGGCCGCCGTGGCCGGTCTGTGGGAGGCGCTGCCTCTTCGGGGGGTGTGTCTCAACACGGACTCCTTCTGCGTGGCTGCGGATGACGCGGCCAGGGTGGGCCGGACGGCGGGTGGCCGTCCGGGCACTACAGGGCGGAACCATGTGCGGACGTGCGGGTCTGCGCGCGGTGCGCGGTGCGGGTGCGCGTTTCCGCTCTGCGCTGTGCGCGGTCCGCTGTGCGCGGTGCGCTTGGCGCTGTGCGGGTGCGCTTTTGCGCCGCGTGCTGTGGGGGCGCGTGCTTTGGGCGCGGGTGGTCGTGCGGCGCTGGGGTTGTGCGGTGTGCGTGGCCGTGCGGTGCGCGCGGGTTCTGCGGTGTGGCGGTTGCTCTGCGGCGCTTGCGCTGCGGTGCGGTGCGCGCGGTCGTGCGGTACGCGTGCGCGTGGGGTGCGCTTGCGTGCGGGGTGCGCGTGCTCGTGAGCGCGTGTGGCGCGTGTGCAGGTGTTTCTGCGGTACCTACGGGTCGTGCGGTGCCGTGCGTTGCAGTGCAGTGCGGTGCAGTGCCGTGCGGCGCGTGCACAGCCCGGTCGTGCGGGCTCCGGCCGCCGGTGGGACAGGCCGGGCTGGGCGGCTCGATGGTGAACAAGCTGTGACCGAGCTGTGCAGTGGATGAGGGGAAGCGTGTCAGTCCGGCAACGGATTTGTCAGGAGCGCATCAATAGGTTGGCCGGAAAGGCTTGGTCGCGCGAGCGCCCCTGTTCGACCGGTCGGTTGGCTTGGAGGGGCCGCGTCTGCGAACGGTGGCGGTTTGCCCGGCGATGTCGTTCGACTGTCCGACCAGTGGCCCCGGCGGGGGTGTTCGAACGAGCGACCGGCGTCCCGGGTGGTGCCGTGTGACCGGATGACCCGTCGCCCGGATGATGGTGTTCGACCGGTGGCCTGTCGCGCGCTTGGCTCAGTGGCTGCCTTCCGCGTGACGGGGCGTCAGTCATTCGGATACGCCGGGTTTGACTGGTTCGGCGCTCGTGAACGAATGGGGGCGAATCGCTCGTTCATGTCGCGATGGGCAACCGCGACATGCCGTGAAAGAGGTACCTGATGCGGAGCAGCCGCCGGTCCGGCCGACGGGAACGCCTTGTGGAGCGGGTGTCGCGGCACCGTCGCGGCGCTCGGCGGTCGAGCAGGGGGCTCGTTCTCACCGCGCTGGTGCCCGTTCTCGCTCTGACGGCCCCGGCGGCGAACGCGCAGGGGGCGTGGTTCGACGTTCCCCCGGTGTCGGTCGCCCGGGCGACTCTGGCGGGGGCCGCCGCGCCCTGCCCCGAAGCCGCGGACGGCTCCCGCAAGCAGGTGAAGGACGCCTGCGTGTACGCGTTCGGCGGGCTCTCGGCCTCGCCGACCGGCCAGGTCACCGTCTACGACACGGTGGAGGCGTTCGACCACGCCGCGAACGACTGGACGGCCTTGGCTCCGCTGCCGACCGCGCGCGGCCGGCTGGCGGGGGCGGCGGCTCCGTGTCCCACGGGGCTGAACGGCAGCCGCGGTGCCGCCAAGGAGACCTGCGTGTACGCCATCGGCGGCTCGAACCTCACGACCGACTTCCTGAACACGGTGGAAGCACTCGCGGTGGGCTCCGGCAACACCGAACGAGCGCAATAGGGCGGTACGCGGCGGCTACCGTCGCGGCTACGGTCCCGGGTCGTTACGCGTAGAAGCCGTTTCGCATGCACTGCGCATTCGCATTCGCAGCCGCAGCCGCAGCCGCAGCCGCAGCCGCAGCCGCATCCGCAGCCGACGTCGCCGGGGAGCCGTGGCGGGCCCCGGTAGGGCGCGTTGCGCCGGTGTGAGGCGGCGCCCCCCTTCGGGCTCACCCGCCTCCTCACCCCGGCGGGTCGGCGCTTCCGCTCCGTGCCGCGTCCTCCTGGGCTTCGAGAAGCTCGTCACCGTGCTCGACCGCCCAGCATCCGAGCGCCCTCATGGGGCCCTCGACAAGGCTCTGCCCCAAGCCTGTCAGGCCGTACTCGACGCGAGGTGGCGCCTCGGCGTGTGCGTGGCGGTCGACCAGACCGCTGGAGAGCAGGCGGTGCAGGGTGTCGGTAAGAGCCTTGTCGCTGATGCCGCCGATCGCGGCACGCAGCTCGCGGCGTCGGCGCCGGCCCGTGCGGAGAGCCGCCAGCACGACGGGATCCCAGGTGTGGGCGAAGAGATCGGTGGCCGCGCGCACGCGGCAGTCGGCGACCAGCTCGTAGCAGCGGCCTTCGTGGTCAGTCATCTCGTCGCCCATCATCGCGCGGCCGTCGCGCACCGATCGGTGCGTAACGCCTTCCCTAGCGTGAGTGCCCGACTGGCTGCCACGTGAGAGGAAGCGACGATGCGCATCGGGATCCTGGGAACGGGGACGCTGGCGGCGGCCTTGGGCGAGGGCTGGTCACGCGCGGGGCACGAGGTGTCGATCGGCGGGCGGTCGCAGGCCAAGGCCGAGAAGCTCGCCGGGCGGCTGGGCCGCGGAGCGCTCGCCGTCACGCCGCGTGAGGCGGCGATCGGGCGCGATGCGGTGCTGCTCGCCGTGTCCTGGGACGGAGTCGAGGACATGCTGGAACTGGTGGGCGCGTCCGACGGCTTGCTTGAGGGGACGCCGTTGATCGATCCCACGAACGCCGTCGCGCACGGTGTCGGCGTCCTGCTCACCGAGCACGGCGAGTCGATGTCGAGGCGGATCGCCGGGCTTGCTCCGGGAGCACATGTCGTCAAGGCATTCCACCTCTTTCCCGCAGGTCAGTGGACGAGCCCTCCGGGTGGCGGCTCCTCCGGCGTGGCTGTCGCGATGTGCGGCGACGATCCTGCGGCACTGCATGTCGTCGGCGAGCTGGTGCGTGACGTCGGCGGGACACCGGCGGTTCTCGGGGCGCTGGACCGCGTCCGCCAGCTGGAGGAGGTGGCGGGTTTCACCATCGGACTGGCGTTCGCGGGCTTCGACCCCAGCTCCGCGGTGCCTCGCGTGCCCTCGTCGCGGGTGATGGACTGACCCGCTTGTCCGAGGCCGCGACCCCCGGAACGAGACTCAGCCGGCGACGCTCTCCCGCCAGGCGCGGTGCAGGTCCGCGAAGGCACCCGTGTCCGCGATCAGCTCCGCGGGCGGCCCGTCCTCCACGACGCGGCCGTCCGCCATGACGAGCACCCGGTCGGCGATCTCCACCGTGGACAGGCGGTGGGCGATGACCATCGCCGTACGGCCCCGCAGCACGGTGTCCATGGCACGCTGCACGGCCCGCTCGCCCGGGATGTCCAGCGAGCTGGTGGCCTCGTCCAGGATCAGCACCGCCGGGTCCGCGAGCAGCGCCCGTGCGAAGGCCACCAGCTGCCGCTGACCCGCGGAGATCCGGCCACCGCGCTTGCGTACGTCGGTGTCGTAGCCGTCGGGCAGTGACGCGATGAAGTCGTGCGCGCCGATCGCCTTCGCGGCCTGCTCGATCTCCTCCCGGGTGGCGTCCGGGCGCCCGATGGCGATGTTCTCCGCGACGGTGCCGGAGAACAGGAAGGCCTCCTGCGTCACCATCACGACGCCGCGCCGCAGGTCCGGTACCGAGAGGTCGCGCAGGTCCGTGCCGTCGAGCAGGACCCGGCCCTCGGTGGGGTCGTAGAACCGCGCCAGGAGCTTCGCCAGCGTCGACTTGCCCGCCCCGGTCGAGCCCACCACGGCGACCGTCTGGCCGGCCGGGATGCGGAGGTCGAAGCGGGGTAGCACCTCGCCACCGGTGCGGTACGCGAAGCGCACGCCCTCGAACGTCACCGCGCGCCCCGGACGGCCCGGTTCCCGCTCCGGAAGGGACGTGGGAGAGGACGGCTCCGGCACGGAGGGCTTCTGCGCCAGCAGGCCCGCGATCTTCTCCAGGGAGGCCGCCGCGGACTGGTAGGAGTTCAGGAACATCCCCAGCCGGTCGATCGGGTCGTACAGCCGCCGCAGGTACAGCACCGCCGCCGCCAGCACGCCCAGCGCCAGCGAACCGCTCGCGACCCGGTAGGCCCCCCAGAGGACGATCGCGGCGATCGCGGTGTTGGCCACCAGCCGCGAACCGACCACATAGCGGGCCATCTCCAGCAGCGTGTCCCCGTTCAGCCGCTCATGACGCCGGTTGAGCACGCCGAACGCGGCGTCGTTCGCCTTCTCACGGCGGAACGCGCGTACCGGACGGATGCCGTTCATCGTCTCCGTGAACTTCACGATGACGGCGGCGACCGCCGTGGACCGCAGCGCGAAGATCCGCCCCGCCCGCCGCCGGTACATGCGGACCAGCAGGTACAGCGGCACGAAGGAGACCACCGCGACCGAGCCCAGGCCGAGGTCGAGCCAGAGCAGCATCACCGAGATGTAGACGAACGACAGGATGACGGTGATGAGCTCCTGAAGCCCCTCGCTCAGCAGCTCCCGCAGGGACTCGACGTCCGTGGTGGACCGTGCGATCAGCCGCCCCGAGGTGTAGCGCTCGTGGAAGTCGATGCTCAGGGCCTGCGCGTGCCGGAAGATCCGGCCCCGCAGGTCGAGCAGCACGTCCTGGTTGACGCGTGCCGAGGCGATGATGAACGCGTACTGGAGTCCGCCGGAGGCGAGCGCGCAGAGCACGTAACCGCCGCCGACCGCCATCAGCGGGCCGTAGTCGTCGTGCCGGGCCGCCGGGGCGCCCCGGTCGATGGCGTAGGCGACCAGCAGCGGGCCCGCCTGCACGGCAGCCTGCTGGAGGAGCAGCAGCACCGTGGTGACCACGACTCTGGCGCGCATCGGTGCGAGCAGGGAGCGGAGCAGGGCGCCGGTGGCGCCCTTGGGGGAGGGGAGGGTGTCGTGGTCGAAGGGGTCGCCGGGGGCGTCGAGGGTGTCGGATGTGTCGGCGGTGTCGGGGGGTGCGGGGGTGCCGGGCTCTTCGGAGGTGCTGGGCTCTTCGGAGGTTCTGGGCTTCTCGGCGGTGGCGGGCTTTCGTTCCTCGGTGGTGGTGGAACCGTTCGTGGTGTCCGTGTCGTCCGCCGTGCCGGTGGCGTTCGTGCCGGTGGTCCCGTTGGCGTTCGCGCCGTTCGTGCCGGTGGTGCCGTTGGCGTGTGTGCCGTTCGCCTTGTCGGTGCCGTTCCCGTTCCCGTTCCCGTTCCCGTTCCCGTTCGCGTTCGCGGAGCCCGTGGCGCTCGTGCCGTTCGCCGTGCCGGTGCCCGTGGTGCGGCTCTCGTCGCCGTCGTCGGCGTCCGGTGCTGTGCTGGTGGACGCCGTGGTCATCGGTCCTTCTTCCCTTCGGGGGCGGATGCGGACGAGGAGGCGGCGGACGCCGCCCCGATCCGTGCCGCGTCCGGCGCGGGGGCGGGTGCGGGCGAGTCCGCCGTGCCCTCGGAGCCGGTGGCCGACATCAGCCAGGCGTAGGTGGGATTGCTGCGCAGCAGCTCCTGGTGCGTGCCGACGGCGGTGATCCGGCCCTGGTCGAGGAGGGCGACCCGGTCGGCGAGCAGCACCGTGGAGGGGCGGTGCGCGACGACGAGCGCGGTCGTGTCGGCGAGCACCCGGCGCAGGGCGGCCTCCACCAGCGCCTCCGTGTGCACGTCGAGCGCGGACAGCGGGTCGTCCAGCACCAGGAAGCGGGGGCGCCCCACGACCGCGCGGGCCAGCGCGAGGCGCTGCCGCTGCCCGCCCGACAGGCTGAGCCCCTGCTCGCCCACCTGCGTGGTGGCGCCTTCGGGGAGCTGGTGCACGAACTCCGCCTGGGACACCGACAGGGCGCGCCGCAACTCCGTGTCGCCCGCCGCTTCCGGGGCGCCCATCAGCACGTTCTCCGCGACGCTCGCCGAGAACAGCGTGGGCTCCTCGAAGGCGACGGCGACCAGCGTGCGCAGACGCGCGCGTGGGATCGCCGTGATGTCCTCGCCGTCCAGGGTGATGCGGCCGCCGGTCGGCTCGTGCAGCCGGGGGACGAGGGCCGTGAGGGTCGTCTTGCCGCTGCCCGTGGCGCCCACCAGGGCCATCGTCTCGCCGGGCGCGATGTGCAGGTCGATATGGCTCAGTACGGGCGGGGCGGTGGGCGGCGCGTCCGGGTAGCGGAACTCGACGGCCTCGAAACGGAGGCCGGAGGCGGTGGTCCGGGAGGCGGTCGCGGTGGCGGGAGCCGTGGACGTGGCCGGCGGGGTGGTGTTCCCCGGCGCGGTGGCGTTCCCCGGCGCGGTGGCGTCCGCCGGGTGCTCGGCCTTCGCGGGGAGGTCCGCCGTCTCCTGCTCCGCGTCCATCACCTCGAAGTAGCGTTCCGTCGCGGTCGCGGACTCCTGGGTCATGGCCAGCAGGAAGCCGATGGACTCGATCGGCCAGCGCAGCGCGAGGGCCGTGGAGAGGAAGGCCACCAGCGTGCCCGCGGACACCGTGCCGTCCGCCACCTGGAGGGTGCCGAGGACCAGCGCGGCGCCGATGGCCAGTTCCGGCAGCGTCATGATGACGGCCCAGATCCACGCGAGCAGCCGGGCCTTGGCCAGTTCCGTACCCCGCAGGGTGCGCGCGAGGGTGCGGAAGGCCATCGCCTGGCTGCGGTGCCGGCCGAAACCCTTGATGATGCGGATGCCGAGCACGCCCTCCTCGACGACCGTCGTCAGGTCGCCGACCTGGTCCTGCGCCTGGCGGGCCACGATGGAGTACCGGGTCTCGAAGTACGCGCACACCACCATGAGCGGCACGGCGGGAGCCAGCAGCACCAGCCCGAGGATCCACTGCTGGGCCAGCAGGATGACGACGCCGATCAGGATCGTCGCGCCGTTCACCAGCAGGAACGTCAGAGGGAAGGCGAGGAACATCCGGATCAGCATCAGGTCCGTGGTGCCCCGCGACAGCAGCTGCCCCGACGCCCAGCGGTCGTGGAAGGCGACCGGCAGCCTCTGGAGGTGGCCGTAGAGGTCGCTCCGCATCTCGGCCTCCACGCCCGCCAGCGGGCGCGCCACCAGCCAGCGGCGCAGCCCGAACAGGCAGGCCTCGGCGATGCCGAGCAGCAGCAGGTAGAGGGCGCCGAGCCAGACGCCGCCGGGGTCCCGGTGCGCCACCGGGTCGTCGACGATCCACTTCAGGACGAGCGGGATCACCAGCCCCACGCTGGACGCGACTATCGCGATGCCGGCCGCGGTGAGGAGCCGGACGCGCACCCGGCGCACGTAGGGCCACAAGCGCAGCAGCGAGCGCGCCGTGGAGTGGCCTCCGGCCGGCGCGGCCTGGGCGTCCGGCGCGGTGGGTGCCCCCAACGGGTCGGATGCGTCGGTCGCGGCCGTGGCCGGGGTCGCCCGCGCGGCGGGCTCGGGCAGCGTGGGTGCAGGGGTCTCGGGCATCAGTGGCGAGCCTACGGTTTGCAGCTGACACCGCCCACCTAGTTTTGACCGTCCTTGGGCGGACCGGCCTCGTCCTCTGGTCCTACTCCACCTGGGACTCCGCCTGGGAGGATTCGGGGCCGGAATCTCCCGGTCCGCGGGCCGCCCAGGTCCGGCCTCCCGCGAAGTCGTACTGGCGTATCAACCGATCGGACGATGCAGGGTTATGGCGTGATGGCCGATGTGGGGGCGGGACCGCCGCCGGGATCCTCGAAGCATGCCGAACATGCCTGTCACAGATCCCCCGCCGGTCGCGTCCGGCGGCCACCCGGGACCACGCCCGATCATCGAGGTGCAGTCCCTCACGAAGTCGTACGCCGGCCGCGCCGTCGTCGACGGAGTCTCGTTCGCCGTGGAGGAGGGCGAGATCTTCGGAATCCTCGGTCCCAACGGCGCGGGGAAGACGACGACGGTCGAGTGCATAGAGGGACTGCGCGTCCCCGACGCCGGCCGTATCCGCGTCGCGGGCCTCGACCCGGTCACCGAGCACGAGGCCGTCACCCGGATCCTCGGCGCCCAGCTCCAGGAGAGCGAGCTGCAGGCGAAGCTCACGGTCCGCGAGGCCCTTGAGCTGTACGCGGCCTTCTATCCCTCGCCGGCCGACTGGCGCCCGCTCGCCGAGCGGCTCGGGCTCACCGACAAGCTGGGCACCCGCTTCGGAAAGCTGTCGGGAGGGCAGAAGCAGCGGCTGTTCATCGCGCTCGCCCTGATAGGCAATCCCCGGGTCGTCGTCCTGGACGAGCTGACGACCGGCCTCGACCCCCGGGCCCGGCGCGACACCTGGGAGCTCATAGAAGAGGTGCGCGGCGGCGGCGTCACCGTCCTGCTGGTCACCCACTTCATGGAGGAGGCCCAGCGGCTCTGCGACCGGATCGCGGTGATCGACCACGGCCGGGTGGCGGCCCTGGACACCCCGGCCGGCCTGATAGGCCGTGCCACGAGTTCGACCGTGATCTCCTTCACCCCCTCCTCTCCCCTGGAGGAGGCCGTCCTCGCCGAGCTGCCCCAGGTGGCGTCCGTGCAGAGCAAGGACGGCCGGATCACCCTGAGCGGCACCGACGAGACGGTCAACGCCGTCATCACCCTGCTGACCCGCCGGCACATCACCGCCTACCAGCTCCGCGTCGCCGACGCCACGCTCGACGACGCGTTCCTTGACCTGACAGGAGCCTGACCCATGAGCGCCACCACTGTCTCCGCCCCCGCCCGACCGGCGGGCAACCGCCCCTGGCGTGCCGTGATGATCACCGAGGCGAGACTCTTCAGACGTGAGCCCGCCGGCATCTTCTGGATCCTCTGCTTCCCCACCCTCCTGCTGGTGGTCCTCGGCTCCATCCCCTCCTTCCGTGAGCACGATCCCGACCTGGGCGGCATCCGCCTCGTGGACGCGTACGTCCCCGTGTCGGTGCTGCTCGCCATGATCGTCTCCGGTCTCCAGTCGATGCCGCCGGTCGTCACGGGCTACCGGGAGCGCGGCATCCTGCGCCGGATGTCCACCACCCCCGTGCGCCCCGGCGCCCTGCTCGGTACCCAGATGGGCCTGCACGGCGCGGCGGCCGTGGTCTCCACCGTGCTCAGCCTCGCGGTGGGCCGGCTCGCCTTCGACGTGCCGCTGCCCCGGCAGGCGCTCGGATACGTCCTCGGCCTGCTCCTCGCGGTGCTCGCCGCCCTGGCGATGGGAGCTCTGGTCTCGGCCCTCTCCCGTACCTCGAAGATCGCGGGTGCGATCGGGTCCGTGGTGTTCTTCCCGATGATGTTCTGCGCAGGTGTCTGGTTGCCGGTGCGCGCGATGCCCGACACCCTTGCGCGGATCGTCGAGCTCACCCCGTTCGGGGCGGCGGCGGGGGCCCTCGACCAGGCGGCTTTGGGCGACTGGCCGTCCTGGGCACACCTCGGCGTACTCGCGCTGTGGGCCGTGGTGCTCTCCGCGGCCGCGTCCCGCTGGTTCCGGTGGGAGTGACGGCAGATGACCTCCGACCTGGGGCGGGGGACGGCACCCGCCAAGCCCCTGCGCCCGAGCGGGTCGGTACCTCAGACTGACCCCATGGCGAGCAGCACACGGACCGTGAAACAGAAGAGCGGTGCGGACGCCGGCAGCACGGACCTCGGCGGGGCGGGCACCGGCGGTGACACGGCGGCGGGGGCCGCGGGCACCGGCTGCACCCTGCCTGTCGGAGGGGTGGCCGGGCCTGCCGGAGGGGTGGCCGGAGCGGGGCACGCCAGCGCGGCGGTCGAGCGGCGCTGGGCCCAGTTCAACCGCTCCGGCCCGCTGATGCTGCTCTCGGCGGCCACGCTCGTCACGCTCGCCAGCGGCAGCCTGATCATGAGCCACAGCGATCGGATCGCCGCGATCCCGCTCGTCTGCGCCGCGTTCGCGCTGCAACTGTGGTGGTACCGCGTCAGCGCCTCCCCGCTGGCCCCGTCCCGCACCTCTGAGCGCTACTACGCCGCCCGCTGGGCGCTGGGCTTCGCCCTGTCCTGGACGAACCCGTTCATGTCGCTCTACGCGGTCTCGGGGTACTTCGGCGCGGAGAGGCTGCTGCCCGCCCGTCGCGTCAAGCTGGGCCTGTTCGCGACGGCGGTCACGATGGCCGGGGCCGAGGCCGGCGGGCTGCCTCCGCCGGCTCCGCTCAGCTGGGTGCTGTTCGGGACGATGCTCGCCTTCAACGGCGTGCTCGTCACCATCTTCAGCCAGCTGGGCGCCAAGGAGGCGGAGCGCAACCGCCTCCAGGCCAGCACCATCGCGGAACTGGAGAGCGCCAACACCCGCCTCCAGCAGGCCCTCGACGAGAACGCCGCCCTGCACGCCCAACTGCTCGTCCAGGCACGGGAGGCGGGGGTAGCCGACGAGCGGCGGCGGCTGGCTGCCGAGATCCACGACACCATCGCACAGGGCCTGACGGGCATCATCGCCCAGTTGCAGGTCGTCATGGGCACCAAGGAGCCCGGCCTGGCCAGGGAGCACCTGGAGCAGGCCGCGGAGCTCGCCCGGCACAGCCTCGGCGAGGCCCGGCGTTCGGTGCAGAATCTCGCCCCGGCCGCCCTGGAGCAGGACGCCCTGCCGCAGGCACTGGAGAACACCGTCTCCGAATGGGCGGCCCGGGAGGAGGTGCCCTCCCAGTTCACGGTCACCGGCACCGCCCAGCCGTTGCACGAGGAGGTCGAGGCCACGCTGCTGAGGATCGCCCAGGAGTCCCTGACGAACGCGGCCAAGCACTCCGGCGCCACCCGCGTCGGCGTCACCCTCTCCTACATGGACGACGAAGTGACGCTGGACGTCCGGGACGACGGCCGCGGCTTCGACCCCCGGGCCCTGCCGCCCCGCTCACGCACCGGCGGCTTCGGGCTCGCCGGGATGCGCGCCCGCGCCGAGCGCATAGCGGGAACCCTCTGCGTGGAATCCGAGCCGGGCCACGGCACGGCCGTCTCCGCTCGCGTACCGTTGGTGCGCCATGACCGATAAGACGCGCGAGCAGGACGTGCCGGGGCTGCCCCGGGCCTGTGTCCCGGAGCCGTCCGCGGCGATCAGCCTGCTCATCGTCGACGACCACCCGGTCGTGCGGAACGGCCTGCGGGGCATGTTCGAATCGGTCGAGGGCTTCACGGTGCTCGGTGAGGCGGACAACGGCGTGGCGGCGGTCGACCTCGTGGACCGCGTCGATCCGGACGTGGTCCTGATGGATCTGCGGATGCCGGGCGGCGGGGGTGTCGACGCCATCAAGGAACTCGCCCGCAGGGGCGCCCGGGCCAAGGTGCTGGTGCTCACCACGTATGACACCGACTCCGACACCATCCCGGCGATCGAGGCCGGTGCCACGGGCTACCTGCTGAAGGACGCCCCGCGCGAGGAGCTGTTCACCGCCGTCCGGGCCGCCGCGGAAGGCCGGACGGTGCTGTCGCCGGCCATCGCCTCTCGGCTGGTCTCGGCGGTCCGCGACCCGTCCCCGGCCCCGGGGAGCGAGATGCTCTCCGCCCGGGAGCGCGAGGTGCTCACCCTGGTGGCCAAGGGCACCTCCAACCGCGAGATCGCGCGGGTGCTGTTCATCAGCGAGGCCACCGTCAAGACCCACCTGACCCATATCTACGCCAAGCTCGGCGTCAGCGACCGCGCCGCGGCCGTGGCGGTGGCCTACGACCGGCGGATCCTGGGCGCGGCCAAGGAGTGAGCCCAGCGCCCGCCTGGGTTTGGGCGGGGCAGCCGCGCGGGCCGGGAGCCTCGGCCCACCAGCGGGCGCCACCCTCCGTTGGAGCGGGCCGGGCCGCTCGGTCCGGGCGGCTGAAACGTGCCGTGCCGCAACGCCCACGGGTCCGCTCCGGGGAGGGCTGGGCCGTGCGGGTGTCGTCCTCTCCGGTGTTCCGGCTCGGCACATGGGGTCACCTACGTTTCCCCCGGGGGAGCCCGTCGTTGGGCCGATCGTGATTCGCGTAGTGAGGCGCGCGCCGCGCGCAGGAGTCGTACTGGCGGCCGGGCTCTGCGGGGCCGCTCTGCTGGCCTCCGCCGCCGGCTGCGGCGCGGGCGGGCTGCTCGGCGAACCGCCCTCGGCCAAGGACGCCATCGCGGTCACACCGGCCGACGGCAGCGGGCACGTAGCGCTGGGGCGGCCCATCGGGGTGCGGGTGCGCAGCGGGCGGCTGGAGTCGGTGCGGGTCGTGCGGTACCAGGACGCCCAGCGGTTCACGGTGCCCGGCCGGATCTCCACGGACGGGCTGTCCTGGCGGCCGGCGGAAAGCGGCCGGCTGGTGACGGCCGCGCGGTACACCGTCGACGCGGTCGCACTCGACGGGCACGGCCGCCGGTCGGCGCGGCACGCCGCCTTCCGCACCCTGGTCCCGGACCACCGGTTCATCGGCTACGTCACCCCGCAGAACCGGACCACCGTCGGCACCGGAATGATCATCTCGCTGGAGTTCAACCGGTCGATCCGCAACCGTGCGGCTGTGCAGCGCGCCGTCCGCGTGGTGGCCAGGCCCGCCGTGCCCATCGCCCCGCACTGGTTCGGCCACGACCGTCTCGACTTCCGCCCCGAGCACTACTGGAGGCCCGGCACGAGGGTCACCGTCGAACTGCGCCTCCAGGACGTGGTGGCGGCACCGGGCGTGTACGGGCTCCAGAGCAGGACCATCACCTTCACCGTCGGCCGCAACCAGACGAGCCGGGTCGACGCCGCCGCGCACACCATGCAGGTCCGGCGCGACGGGAAGCTCATCAGCACCCTGCCCATCACGGCCGGCGCTCCGAGCACCACCACCTACAACGGGAAGATGGTGGTCAGCGAGATGCTGAAGGAGACCAGGATGAACAGCCGCACGGTCGGCTTCGGCGGCGAGTACGACATCCCGGACGTCCCGCACGCCCTGCGGCTCACGTCCTCGGGCACGTTCCTGCACGGCAACTACTGGGCCGAGGACGTCTTCGGCACCGAGAACGTCAGCCACGGCTGCGTGGGCCTGCGCGATGTGAAGGGCGGCGGCGACAGCACGCCCGCCGGCTGGTTCTTCGCCCGCAGCCTCGTCGGGGACGTGATCGAGGTGGTGAACTCCCAGGACAGGCTGGTCGACCCCGGCAACGGACTCAGCGGCTGGAACATGAGCTGGCCCCGGTGGCGCGCGGGGGCGGCCTGACGGGCGTCGATTAAGTACCCCCTCCCTCCTCCGCCTCCCCACCCTCCCTCTACTCTGTGCTCCTTCTGCTCCGTGTGTGCTCCCTCCGCTCGTTCGGCTCGTTGAGCTCGTTCAGCCCCTCCCACCGCACCCGTGCGCTGCCCGGCAGCCACGGGCGGCGTGCCGGTGAGGACCAACCCCCGTGTTGAGACTGAACGGTGACCATCGGGGGGAGTCTCGAAGCGAGCCGATGTGATTAATTACCGCCGAGTCCGCGGTAGTCGCGGGGGGAGTGAGCCCGGTCGGGCGGGCGAGGGGAGAGTCATCGTGGAGGGGCGACCGATAACCGGTCCATCGGTTGGCGCGCGGGGCGCACGTCTACGACTCGGGCGCCGCGGGCGCTCAGGCCCGTGGGCCGTGCTGCTCGGGGCCGCGCTGCTGCTCGTCACCGCCTGCGGGGGCGGGGACGAGGCCGACGGCGACAAGAACGGCGGCAAGCCGAGCAAGCCACCCGTGCCGAACGCCGTGGTGACCATCAGCCCGAAGGACGGCACGCACTCCGTCGACACCACCGGCGCCCTCAAGGTCGCGGCCTCCGGCGGCAAGCTCACCGGCGTCACGGTGCGGGACGCGAAGGGCCACCCGGTCGACGGTACCCTCGCGGGCGACGGGAAGACCTGGAGCCCCTCCGGCCACCTCACCTCGAACACCACCTACACCGTGCAGGCCAGCGCCAAGAACTCCGAGGGCCGCGCGACGTCGAGCAAGTCCACCTTCACCACGCTCAAGCCCAAGAACACCTTCGTCGGGATCTTCACCCCGGAGGACGGTTCGAAGGTGGGCGTCGGCATGCCGTTCTCGCTGCACTTCACCCGCGGTATCACCCACCCGGAGGACGTGCAGAAGGGCATCCGGATCACCACCGACCCGGAGGTCCCCGTCAAGGGCCACTGGTTCGGCAACGACCGCCTCGACTTCCGCCCCGAGCACTACTGGAAGCCCGGCACCAAGGTCACCGCCACGCTCGACCTCGACGGCGTCAAGGGCCGGCCCGGCGTCTACGGCACCCAGACCAAGTCGGTGACGTTCACCATCGGCCGCACCCAGATCTCCACCGTCGACGCCAAGAAGCACATGATGAGCGTCGAGCGGGACGGCAAGGTCATCAGGAAGGTCCCGATCACCGCGGGCGGCACCGGCCACACGACGTACAACGGCCAGATGGTGATCAGCGAGAAGTACCACATCACCCGGATGGACGGCCGCACGGTCGGCTTCGGCGGCGAGTACGACATCAAGGACGTGCCGCACGCCATGCGCCTGTCGACCTCCGGCACCTTCATCCACGGCAACTACTGGGCGGGCGGCGCCTTCGGGAACTACAACGCCAGCCACGGCTGCGTCGGCCTGAGGGACGTGAAGGGCGCCTGGAGCAAGAAGACGCCCGCCGCGTGGTTCTACGACAACTCCCTCATCGGCGACGTCGTCATCGTCAAGAACTCCAAGGACACGCAGATCCAGCCGGACAACGGCCTCAACGGCTGGAACATGTCCTGGGCGGACTGGACCAAGTAGACCACGCGGAACGGACGGCACGGCGCAGCCGCGGGCGGCGCCATGCCGGACAGGGCGGAGGCACACGCCCTGCCCCGTCGCGGTTAACCACCGCTAACCTGCTCTGCATGACTGTGCATCTCGAAGTGGCCGACGCGGTCGGCGTGCTGCGCCTCGACAGGCCGCCCATGAACGCCCTGGACATCGCCATGCAGGACCGGATCAAGGAGCTGGCGGAGGAGGTCACCGACCGCGAGGACATCCGAGCCGTGGTCATCCACGGCGGCGAGAAGGTCTTCGCGGCCGGCGCGGACATCAAGGAGATGCGGGCGATGGACCACGCGGCCATGGCCGTACGGTCCCGCGCCCTGCAGGACTCCTTCACGGCGGTCGCCCGGATCCCCAAGCCCGTGGTCGCCGCCGTCACCGGCTACGCCCTCGGCGGCGGCTGCGAGCTGGCGCTCTGCGCCGACTACCGGATCGCCGCCGAGAACGCGAAGCTCGGTCAGCCCGAGATCCTGCTCGGCCTGATCCCGGGCGCCGGCGGCACGCAGCGGCTGGCCCGGCTGATCGGCCCGTCGCGCGCCAAGGACCTCATCTTCACGGGCCGTCACGTACGCGCCGCGGAGGCGCTCGCCATCGGCCTGGTGGACCGGGTGGCCCCGGCCGGCGAGGTCCTCCAGCAGGCCCACGAGTGGGCGGCGGCGCTCGCCAAGGGACCGGCTCTCGCGCTGCGCGCGGCGAAGGAGTCGGTGGACCGCGGCCTCGAGGCGGACATCGACACGGGGCTGGCCATCGAGCGCAACTGGTTCGCGGGGCTGTTCGCCACGGAGGACCGCGAGCGCGGCATGCGGAGCTTCGTGGAGGAGGGGCCGGGCAAGGCCCAGTTCGGCTGAGTGCCTCTTTCGGGTTATCCGGCCCGTTGCGGCGGGGCCGGACCGGGCCGCGGTAGAAGCTCTGGGTTACCTTCCGAACGCATAAGGTCACAGCAGGTCAGAGGCCGAAATTCTGGCTTCCACATGCCTTTGGCATATGCAGGATGACTACTCGCGGCCCGGGGCCTGCCTCGAAACGATTCCCGGGAACGGCCCCGGAGGGTGCTCCGGACGGTCATGATGGGGTCATGGCGGGGCTGGAGGGTGTCGAACAGCCGCGGCGGCACGCGAGTGCGACCGCGGCACGCTGGTCACCGGCGGTCGAGGACGAACGGGCGCTTGAGGCACTGGAGTTGCTCGGCAACCCCGCCGAGACCGAGGTGCGGCTGCCGTCGCGCCCGGAGTCCGCGGCCAGGGCCCGTCGGCTCGCCCAGGTCGTCGTGCTGCGCCAGTGGGGCCTCGGCCCGAAGGTGACCGAGGAGACGGTGCTGCTCGTCTCGGAGCTGGTGGGCAACGCCGTCCGGCACACCGGCGCGCGGTACTTCGGGCTGCGCATGCGGCTGCTGCGCGGCCGGGGCTGCCTGCGTGTGGAGCTGCGCGACCCCTCGCGCGGCCTGCCCTGCCTGATGCCCGTACGCGAACTGGACGTCTCGGGCCGGGGCCTGTTCCTGGTGGACCAGCTCTCCGACCGCTGGGGCGTCGACCTGGAGCCGCACGGCAAGGCCACCTGGTTCGAGATGCGCCTGCCGGAGCGCTGACGGCACGGCCGGGAGCGAGCCGGCCGGAACCGGTCGGCGGGGTCGGCGCCGGACACGACCTAGGGGCGTGCCCGGAACGCCAGCAGCCCCCGCCGCCTTCTTGGGGCACGGGGGCTGCTGTCGGGGTGCCGTGTCTCTCGGGGGATGGTGAGCCACGGCGGTCGGAGGGTGGCCCCGAGCCGGTGAGGGCGACGGTCCGGGCCCGTCCCGGACGCGTGCGGGGCACGTCTTCGACTATGGCAGCCGATGCCCCCCGATCCAAAGGAACCATTCATGCAAAAGGGGGCGCAGTCCCCAAGAGGTACACGCAATCACAGGTGATATGTGCCACTTGCCTACGAAAGTGCGGCTGATGGAGCGCCTTCGTGATGATCTTCAACGGGGTGCATGACGGCGTCCGTCCGTGAGGGACGGGATGGACGGGAAGCGCGGCACCTGGCGTCCTGAACCGTCCCGAGCGGACATGACACCGATGCCGACGGACATGACACCGATGCCGGAACAGATCTCGCCGAGCAGGCGGTTCCGGGTGAATCTGCTGTATGTGTACCGACCCTTCACCAGACGCGCCGGTGCCCTGCTCGGCGGCGCGCTGCTCGTCGCCCTGGCGGGCTGCGGCACGCCCTCCGGCGAGCGGAGCACCAAGGACAGCGGCCACATCATGCCGCCCCCGCCGGCCGCCAGGAGGACCGCGGCCCCGGCCCCCAAGGACGGGCTGCCCGGCATGCCTCCGCTGCTCGATCCGAAGGACGTGTACGCCGCCGACCGCCCCGGCATGCTCTCGCCCGTGGTGCGGGGGTTCCCCACGCGGATCTACGTGCCCAACACCAACTCCAACACCGTCTCGGTCATCGACCCCGCCACGTTCCGCGTCACCGAGACCATCCAGGTCGGCACGCAGCCCCAGCACGTCGTGCCCTCCTGGGACCTCAAGACGCTCTGGGTCAACAACGACCTGGGCAACTCCCTCACCCCGATCGACCCGAAGACGGGCAAGGCCGGCCGGCCCGTCGACGTGCACGACCCCTACAACCTCTACTTCACGCCGGACGGCAAGTACGCCGTCGTGATGGCCTCCCGGGACCGCGAACTCGTCTTCCGGGACGCGCACAGCATGCAGATCAAGAAGACCGTGCCGGTGGACTGCGCGGGCGTGAACCACGCCGACTTCTCGCCGGACGGCACGTACTTCATCGTCTCCTGCGAGTTCTCGGGCGATCTGCTCAAGGTCGACACCGCGCGGATGGCCGTCGTCGCCCAGCAGAAGCTGCCGCTCGGCGGCGCCATGCCGCAGGACGTCAAGATCGCACCGGACGGCAGCGCCTTCTACGTGGCCGACATGGCGGCGGACGGCGTCTGGGTCCTGGACGGCGGGAAGTTCGGCAAACCCGTGCTGATGCCCACCGGCAAGGGCGCCCACGGCCTGTACGTCAGCCGGGACTCCAAGGTCATGTACATCACCAACCGCGGCGAGGGCACCATCTCCCTCTTCGACTTCGGGCAGCGCAGGCTCAGCAAGAAGTGGCGGCTGCCGGACGGCGGCAGCCCTGACATGGGCGGCGTCTCCGCGGACGGCAAGGTGCTCTGGCTTTCGGGCCGCTACAACTCCGAGGTCTACGCCATCGACACGGGAACCGGCGCGCAGCTCGCGAAGATCCCCGTCGGCAGCGGACCGCACGGCCTCGCCGTCTACCCGCAGCCGGGACGCTACTCGCTCGGCCACACCGGCGTCTTCCGCTGACGCGGGGCGCGGTAGGGGCTTGAGTCTCCACCGACTGGAGGGCCGAGACTCCTCAGCATGATCGAAGACGGCACGGAACTGCTCACCATCGGGCAGCTCTCCCGGCGCACCGGACTGTCCGTGCGCACCATCCGCTACTGGTCCGACGCCGGCGCCCTGCCGCCCGTCGCCCGCTCCGAGAGCGGCTACCGGCTGTACGACGCCGCGTCCGTCGCCCGCCTCGAACTCGTCCGCACCCTGCGCGAGCTGGACCTCCCGCTCGCCGACGTGCGCCGGGTGCTGGCCGGCGAGGCGACGGTCGCCGAGGTCGCGGACGCCCATGTGGCGGCGATCGACGCGCAGATCCGGAGCCTGCGGATCACCAGGGCCGTGCTGTCAACCGTCGCGCAACGCGGCTCGACCGCCGAGGAGATGGCACTCGTGAACAGACTCGCCCGCCTGTCCGCCGCCGAGCGGCAGCGGATCATCGACGACTTCGTGGCCGACACCTTCAGGGACCTGGAGAACGTCGACCCGGACATCCGCGACCGGATGCGCAGGACCTCCGTCCACCTGCCCGACGACCCCACGCCCGAACAGGTCGACGCCTGGGTCGAGCTGGCGGAACTGGTCCAGGACCCGCAGTTCAGGGCGGTGATGCGGCGCATGATCGAGTTCAACGCGGAGGGCCGCACCCAGGACACCCCCGGTGGCGCCTCCATCTGGTTCGCCAAGCGCCTGGTCCAGCTCGTCGGGGACGCGAGGCAGCGCGGCATCGCCCCTCAGAGCCCCGAGGCCGCCGGTGTCCTCGACGAACTGCTCGGCACGAGTGGCGACCGCGCCGCCGTCCTGGAGCGCCTGGAGACCGGCACCGACGCCGACACCGTCCGCTACAAGGAACTGCTCGCCAGGGTCGCCGGCCGCCCCGCGGCCCCGGACCACCGGGAGGAGTTCGCCTGGGTGGCCGCCGCGCTCCGTCACCAACTCGGCCGATAGCCTGGTCCGGACAGAGTCAGGCAGCGAGAAGGGGCGGAGATCCCGGTGGCGGACATCGAGGCGGCACGCAGGGCGTTCCAGCGGTTCGACGCGGACGGGGACGGGTTCATAACGGCGGCCGAGTACAAGAGCGCGATGGCGGCGATGGGGGACTTCTACGTCACCGAGTCCGTGGCGGAAGCCGTGATCGCGGCTCAGGACTCCAACGGGGACAGGGTGCTGTCGTTCGACGAGTTCTGGGCGAACCTGAACAAGTCCTGAGCGGTGGGGGTGGGTCTGTCCGGTACGGGGTCCTCACGTGCCGGACGGGCTCTTGTCCTCAGGCCCCGGACAGGCTTTCTCTCTTCTCGCCCTGCGGGCTTGTTTTCGCTTCGCTCGTCCTCAAGCGCCGGACGGGCTTGTTTTCGCTTGGCCCGTCCTCACGTGCCGGACGGGCTTGAAGTTGCCTAGCTCGTTCCTCAAGCGCCGGACCGGCTCGATTTTGCCTCGCTCGTCCTCAAGTACTCGCCGAACCGGCCCCTCAGGCGTTCCCCACCCGCCTCGCGCGTACCGTCCAGCGGCCCTCGTGGCGGGTCAGGTGGACCGGGTGGGCGAAGCACGTGCTGACGCGGTCACTGGTGAGGACCTCGGAGACGGGGCCGGAGGCCAGGGTGCGGCCGTCGCGGAGCAGCATGGCGTGCGTGGTGCCGGAGGGCAGTTCCTCCAGGTGGTGGGTCACCAGGACCGAGGCGAGCGCGGGGTGGTCGGCCGACAGGGAGTCGAGGGAGTCGATGAGCTGCTCGCGGCCCGCGACGTCCAGGCCGGTGGCCGGTTCGTCCAGCAGCAGGAGGCGGGGGCTCGGCATCAGGGCGCGGGCGATCAGTGCCCGGCCGCGCTCGCCCTGTGAGAGGGTCGGCCAGCGCGCCCCGGCCCGGGCCGCGAGGCCGAGCGTGGTGATGAGCCGGTCGGCCCGCTGTTCCTGCTCCGCCGTCGGCCGCCAGCGAGGCAGCCGTTCCACGCTGTTCGTCAGGCCGGTCAGCACCACCTCGCGGACCGGCAGGGGCGAGCGCAGCGGATGCCGCGGATTGACATGGCCGACGTAGGTGCGCAGCTCGCGCAGGTCGACCCGGCCCAGCGTCCGGCCCAGCACCCTGACAGTCCCCTCCGTGGGATGCACCAGCGCGCCGAGCAGGCTGAGCAGGGTGGTCTTCCCCGCGCCGTTCGGCCCGAGCAGCGCCCAGTGCTCGCCCGGCCGCACGGTGAGCGACACGTCCTGGAGGATCGGGCGGCCGTCGCGCACCACGTGCACGTCACGGGCGTCGAGGACCGGCGCGTGCGGGGGCGCCCCGGCGTCGTCCGCCGAGGCCGTTTCGGGGAGCAGACCGCTGAATGTCATGGTCAGAAGCCTAGCCCCGGCCCACCCAGGGTCCGCAGGCCCCATCCCCCCGGCCGGGCCTGCCCGGTGCGTGGCGCGACCGTCCGCAGCGGGATGCCATCGTCGCTCAGCAGCCGGCCGGCCGCCGTCGTCCGCCACCAGGTGAGGAACGTCAGCGGGGAACGCCGACCAGCGCGGCGAAGCGGCGCGCGAAGGCCGCACACGGCACGCCGGACCCGGGCGCGGCCGGCCCCCGCGGCCCGCCGCGCCCGGACTCGGCCGGCCCCGCTCGGCCTATTGGAGCGCGGTCGCCCAGTCCCGCATGGCCGCGGCACTCTTGAAATCGGCGACGTTCTTGTCGAGCGGGGTGCTGCTGTACTGGTGGATGGTCCAGTCCGCCTTGATGCGCGGCTTTCCGGCATCGACGTGGTCGGCGATCCACAGGCCGTCTCCGGCGTAGGAGGTGGTGTCGTGGTTCAGCCAGAAGTCGCGGTTGCAGTAGAGCATCACGCGGTGCTGGGGGCGGAGCCGCTTCACCTCTCTGATGAAGCTGTCCTTCTCGGCGTTGCTCGCCGCCGTGCCCTCGCCCGTGTACTCCCAGTCGGCCGCGAGCAGATCCTCCTCGACCGACGCGCACTTCTCCACGAAGTACTCGGCCTGCGCCTTGATGTTGCCGGGCCACAGGAAATGGTAGAAGCCCACCACGCATCCCGCGTCCCGTGCCCTCTTCGCCTGCTCCGACTGCTTCGGATTGATGTACGAACGGCCTTCCGTGGCCTTCACGAACACGAATGCAAGGCCGTCCGTGTCGAACGAGGTCTGATAAGAGCTGACGTCGATGCCGTGCAGCACGCGTAACCGCCTCCCGTAATGGCGTGAATGAATGCTCCGCTATGGACGTTCCCCGTCGCCCGGCGTGCCGAGCCTTTCGGGTCGGGCGACGGCGTCCGCACCGTCCCCTACCCCGAACCGGGTCCCGGACGCGCCACAGGTGATGTCGGGGTCCGGGTCCGAGAGTGCCGCCCGACCTCGCGCGCCCCACGCCGCGCCGGTCCGCTCCCGTGCCGCCGCGCGCCCTGACGACCGCCGCCGCGCCGCCCTGTGAGCGAAGCACAGGGAGCTGTCATTCTCCATTCTTTACAACTCGTGTCGGCGGGTCCGTATCTCTGGAAACGCCACTGGACATCCGATGATTAGGAAGCGCTCTCCGGAGGTCGAACATCACGATGCGCTCCGGCACTTGGGAATTCCAGGACGATTTTCCCGAGACGCGTTCTGAGGCTTGACCCCTATAAACCTCCGATGTTAACTGCGTGTTGCTCTAGTGCGTCTCCCTGCCCCGCCGAGCCGCCCCGCGACGGCAGACAGAGCGCCCAGGTTGTTCCACCCCCGCAACCCTTGGGAGAAACGCCAATGAGATTCCCCAGACTCGTCGCCTCGCTGGTCGCCGTGGCCTGCGTGGCGGCGATCGGAGCCGGCGTCCCCGCGTCGGCCGCCCCGCCCCGTCCCGCCTCCACCACGGACGCCGCGTTCAACACCGGCTCCGGCGCCCTCGACGTGAACTACGGCAGCTACCTCTCGAAGCACGACATCGTCTACAACCGGCCCAACACCGATCCCAAGTACGCCCTCACGGTCGGAAACGGCCGGATGGGCGCCATGGCCTGGCAGCAGAACGGCCTGACCATGCAGGCGTCGGGCGTCGACAACTCCCAGCAGGGCGCCTTCGGAGGCGGCCTGGTCAATCTGCGCACCACACCCGCCATGGAGAGCGGCTTCTCCCGCTACCAGCAGCGCCTCTCCCTCTACGACGGCACCCTGACCACCCGTTACGACGACAACCGCACCGTCACCGTGATGGGCGCCCCGGGCTCCGAGGTCATGGGCATCCACGTGGAGGACGGCCGCAGCAACGTCTCCGGGGTGACCCTGGACCTCGGCCTCTGGGACGTCAGCGGGCTCGGCAACAGCGGTGACGTGCCGAACCTGGACACCTGGAAGACCGTCAGGACCTACGCCGACGCGGACAGCGCGGGCTTCAGCCGCGGCCAGGACGATCCGCAGGGCTTCGGCTACACCCTCGCCGCCAGCGTGGAGGGCGCCGCGTACAGCACGCAGGTGGTGGACGGCCGCACGGTGCGCCTGACCATCACGCCGTCGCACAGCTACACCGTCTGGTTCACCACCAGCAGCCGCAAGAACGCACCGAACCAGGACTCCGTGGCCCAGGCCAAGAAGGCGCTGAGCCAGGTCAGGGCCACCGGGTACACGGGCACCCTGAACGCCTACAAGAACTGGTGGCACGCGTTCTGGCAGAAGTCCTTCGTGCAGTACGGCGACCAGTCGGGCGCGGCGGACTACATGGAGAACGTCTACTACCTGAGCACCTACATGATCGCGGCCGGCGGATACGGCGACTATCCGTTCCACTTCATCAACGGCGTCTTCCGCTCCACGGGGGACAGCACCAAGTGGAGCAACGCGTACTGGTACTGGAACCAGCGCGACGTCTACAACTCCTTCCTGGCGTCCAACCACGCCGACCTGATGTCCGGGTTCAACCGCCTCTACAGCCGGAACTTCGACGCGCTGAAGTCGTTCACGAAACAGCGGTACGGCGTCGACGGGATCTGGGTGCCGGAGACCATGGGCTGGGACGGCAACGCCCGCGGCACGGTGGGCAGCGACTACACCAAGAACATCTGGTCGTCGGGCGCGGAAGCCGCCTACAACATGTACCTCCAGTACCGGTACACGAACGACACCGGATATCTGCGGAACACCGCCTACCCGTTCCTGCGCGAGGTCGTGAAGTTCTACCAGCAGATGCTGTCCCGCGACGCGAACGGGCAGTACTACGTGGCCAACTCCAACTCCCACGAGACGTACTGGAACGTCCCCAACGCGATCACCGACCTGGCGGCCGTGCGCAACGTCTTCCCGATCGCCATCAGCGTCTCCCAGCAGCTCGGCCAGGACGCGGACCTCAGGCCCCAGTGGCAGAACATCCTGGACCACCTGATCGCGTACCCGTCCGACAGCAGCACCTACCTGCCGCACACCCCGCCGATCGCGCAGACCCGCAACAACGAGAACGTCGCCGCGGAGCTCGTCTGGCCCTACGACCGGACCGGCATCGGCTACCCGGACCAGCAGAAGGCCGTCAACACCTGGCGCGCGCGGCCCTTCCCCTACGGCAACGTCTGGTCGAACGACGCCATCCAGGCCGCCCGGCTCGGCCTCGGCGGCGACGCCTTCGACGGCATGAAGACCATGCTGAACAAGTACCAGAACTACCCGAACGGGATGACCAGCAACACCAACGGCGTCTTCGAGTACCTGGGCGTCCAGCTCAACGTGATCAACGAGTCGCTGCTCCAGTCCTACAACGGCAAGATCCGCGTCTTCCCCGCGACGCCGTCGCTGTCGGGCTATACCGGGAAGTTCACGCTGCTGGCCAATGGCGGCTTCCAGGTCAGCTCGGAGCGCGAGGCCGGCGAGACCAAATACGTCGGGATCAAGAGCCTCTACGGGAACAGCACCCGGGTGGTCAACCCGTGGCCGGGCCAGCAGGTCCAGGTGCGGTCGGTGTCCGACAACTCCGTGGTGCTGAGCACCGCCGACCCGGAGTTCACCCTGAACACCGCCGCGAACAGGGTCTACGTCGTGGAGCGGGTCGCGAAGCCCTTCTCGCAGTACGGCCACACCACGCTCACCGGCACCGCCAACCAGTCCGCCAAGTCCCTGGCGGGCACCGGCTCCACCCTCGGGCTGAACGCTTCCTGAGGCCCTGAGGCCCTGAGGCCCTGAGGCCCTGAGGCCCTGAGGCACCCGCGCCGTGACACCGGCGCAGGGACCGGGCCCGCCGCCGGCAGCCATGAGCCGCCGCCGGCGGGCCCCACCACGTCGGGCTGCCCGCGCCGGGCCGGCGGGCCCGGACCCCCCGGGCGGGCGGTGCTACGCCGCGGGGCCGCCGGCGGCGCCCACCGGGGTGCCGCGCGCCACGAGGTCCGCCAGGTCGCCCACCACGGCCCCGACCTCCGGCAGGGCGAGCATGCCGAGGCGTGCCGCGCGGGTCCTGGCGGCGATGGAGGGGTCGCCCAGGACCGCACGGCAGGTGGCGGCGACGCCGTCCGCCGTCCGGTCGGTGATCTCCCGGCCGATACCCAGCTCCTCGACCCGCTTCGCATTGTGGATCTGGTCGCCGAAGTGCGGCAGGACCGCCAGCGGTGTGGCGGTGCGCAGGGATTCGCGGATGCTGTTGAAGCCGCCGTGCGTGACGAACGCGTCGACGGACTCCAGCAGCAGCGGCTGCGGAACCCGATCGGTCAGGTGGACGTGGCCGGGCAGCCCGGACCTGTCCACGGGCAGCCCGCCGGTGGCCACGACGGCGGTGCAGCCGTCGAGCTGCGCCACCCCCTCGACGATGGCCCCGAGCGTCTCGACGGGGTCGGGGCCGGTCACCAGCGCCAACGGCGAGGGGGTGTCCGACTCCGGCACGGCGTGCCGTATCGGCAGCGCCGTGCCGATGGCGGCGAGCACCAGGGGCCGGTCGGTGGGCAGGCCGGCGATCCAGGGCGGCAGCACGGCCTGATGGTCCACCTGGAGCGCCTGCCGGTAGGAGAGGGACGGGGGCAGGTGGCGGGCGAAGGAGAACGCCGGCGGCACGTGGTCGATCCGGCCGTACGGCACGACGGACAGCGGGTCGTCCTTCCGCGGCAGGCCGAGCGTGTCGCGCAACGCGTTCAGGCCGCCGTGGAGCAGGCCGGGGTCCATCACGTTGCTCGCTCCCGAGGGTGTCGCCACCTGCGGGATCCCGGTCTCCTCCGAGATCAGGACGGAACTCATGTCGAAGCCGTCACGCAGGATCAGGTCGGGCCAGAAGTCGCGGACGACCGGCCGGACGGCCTCCCGCAGCAGCAGGGCGAGCGGGCCCGCCAGGGCGAGCGCCATCGCCGCCACGATCTTCTCGTGCCTCGCCTCGAACGCGGTACCCGGCGGGCCGTCCCCACCTCGTGCGGCCTGCTGGGGCAGGCTCCCGGAGGTGAGGCCCGCCGCGGCCAGCGCCTCGCTGAAGATGTGCCGGGTGTTCTCGCCCCACAGGGCCGGCAGGCAGTCGAGCACCCGCAAGCCGTCGGGCTCGAAGACGTGGCTCAGCTCGGGGGCGGTGGCCACCAGGACGTCGTGTCCGGCGGCCTTGAGGGAACGGAGCGTCGGGAGTTGGGCGCGCCCGTGCGAGGGGCTGCCGAGCGTGGTGCACAGAACCTTCAAGGACGGACCTCTCTGATCGTGCTTCTTGTGCTTCGTCCGTTGACGGCGAGGTGTCGCAGTACGGAAGATAAGCCGCAATTAGCCGCGAAGAGGCCGTGAATCTGTTTTGAGCCGGGGAAGAGCCGAAAAGCGTGGGTGTGCGGGGAGCCGTGGTGAGAGCGGGCCTGGCGGGACGCGCCCCCTTGGGGGCCTGACGCGCCCGGCGCTCAGCACTCGATGATGTTCACCGCGAGCCCGCCGCGCGCGGTCTCCTTGTACTTGACGCTCATGTCGGCGCCCGTGTCCCGCATGGTCTTGATCACCTTGTCCAGGGACACCTTGTGGCTGCCGTCGCCGCGCATCGCCATGCGGGCGGCGGTGACGGCCTTGACCGCCGCCATGCCGTTCCGCTCTATGCACGGGATCTGCACGAGGCCGCCGACCGGGTCGCAGGTCAGGCCGAGGTTGTGCTCCATGCCGATCTCGGCGGCGTTCTCCACCTGCTCCGGGCTGCCGCCCAGCACCTCCGCGAGCGCCCCGGCCGCCATCGAGCACGCCGAGCCCACCTCGCCCTGGCAGCCCACCTCGGCGCCCGAGATCGACGCGTTCTCCTTGAAGAGCATGCCGATCGCGCCGGCCGCCAGCAGGAAGCGGACGACGCCCTCGTCGTCCGCGCCCGGCACGAAGTCCTGGTAGTAGTGCAGGACGGCCGGGATGATGCCCGCCGCGCCGTTGGTGGGTGCCGTGACCACGCGGCCGCCCGCGGCGTTCTCCTCGTTGACCGCCATCGCGTACAGCGTGACCCACTCCATCGCGCGGGTGCGGGCATCGCCCTCGGCGCGCAGCTGCCGCGCCAGGATCGCCGCCCTGCGCCGCACCTTGAGGCCGCCCGGCAGGATGCCTTCGCGCGAGACGCCGCGGCGCACGCAGTCGCGCATGGTGTCCCAGACCTCCAGCAGCCCGGTCCGCACCTCGTCCTCGGTGCGCCACGCGCGCTCGTTCTCCAGCATCAGCGAGGAGATGGACAGGCCGGTCTCCCGGGTGAGCCGCAGGAGCTCCTCACCGGTGCGGAACGGGTACTTCAGCACGGTGTCGTCGAGCTGGATGCGGTCGGTTCCCAGCGCGGAGTCGTCCACCACGAAGCCGCCGCCGACCGAGTAGTACGTCTTCTGCAGGAGCGTGGCGCCCGTCTCGTCGTACGCCCAGAGGGTCATGCCGTTGGCGTGCCCGGGCAGCACCCTTCGGCGGTGCAGGACCAGGTCCTTGTCGGCGTTGAAGGGGACCTCGTGGGTGCCCAGCAGCCGGATGCGGCGCGCCGCGCGGATCTGCTCCACCCGGGCGTCCGCGCCCGCCGGACCGTCGAGCTCCACCGTGCGCGGCGAGCTGCCCTCCAGGCCCAGCATCACCGCCTTCGGGGTGCCGTGGCCGTGCCCCGTCGCGCCCAGCGAGCCGTAGAGCTCGGCGCGGACCGCGGCCGTCCGGGGGAGCAGGCCCTCGCCCTCCAGGCGCCGGGCGAACATCCGGGCCGCCCGCATCGGGCCGACCGTGTGGGAGCTGGACGGGCCGATGCCTATCGAGAACAGGTCGAAGACGGATACGGCCACAGGGACTCCTTGCATGGGCGGACGGCGACGTCCGCCGTGACGCGAATGTTGGGGGCGCGCGCCGCCCCACCTCAGCGTACGTTCCACCGGAAGTGCTGACGAACCGGGCGGAACGGCACGCTTTTCTTGCACCTTCAGCGCCCCCTCGTAAGGGGTGGTGCGGTCGTCTCCGAAACCTCGGAGGGTGGGGTGGTTGCTTGCGCCCGCGCGGCGGAGCCTGACCCACTGCCTCAAGGGCGTGGGAGGTGCCCCCACGACACAGCCCCGCACCCCTTCGGGCGCGCCTTTATGTGGGGTCGTCCCCGGCCCACCCAGGGGCGCGGGGAACTGCGCGACGAGCCACGAGGCCGTGAGATCGCCACCAACCCAAGGGGGCAGTTTCTGTCGTGTCCGGACCACCTGTCGGTGGACGGTTGCTCGCGCAGTTCCCCGCGCCCCTGAGCGGGCCGGGGCCCAGCCCCGCCGTGGAAGGGGCCCGGCCCGCTAGGAGCCCTCGCCCACTCCCGGGTACAGCGGGTGCCGCGCGGCCAGCGCGGCCACCCGGGCGGCCAGGGCGTCCCGGGCCTCCGCCCCGAACGCCGGCTTGAGCGTCTCGGCGATGACGTCCGCGACCTCGCGGAAGTCCTCGGCCGTGAAGCCGCGGGTGGCCAGCGCGGGCGTGCCGATGCGCAGGCCCGAGGTGACCATCGGGGGACGGGGGTCGTTCGGGATGGCGTTGCGGTTGACCGTGATGCCCACCTCGTGGAGGCGGTCCTCGGCCTGCCGGCCGTCCAGCTCGCTGTTGCGCAGGTCCACCAGGACGAGGTGGACGTCCGTCCCGCCCGACAGGACGGAGACGCCTGCCTCGGCGACGTCCGCGCTGTCCAGGCGCTCGGCCAGGATCTTCGCGCCCTCCAGCGTGCGCTGCTGGCGCTCCTTGAACTCCTCGCTCGCCGCGATCTTGAAGGCGACCGCCTTCGCCGCGATCACATGCTCCAGCGGCCCGCCCTGCTGGCCGGGGAAGACCGCGCTGTTGATCTTCTTGGCCAGCTCGGCGGTGGACAGGATCACACCGCCGCGGGGCCCGCCCAGCGTCTTGTGGGTGGTGGTGGTCACCACGTGGGCGTGCGGGACCGGGTTCGGGTGCAGTCCGGCCGCCACCAGGCCGGCGAAGTGCGCCATGTCGACCATCAGATAAGCGCCGACCTCGTCCGCGATCCGGCGGAACGCCGCGAAGTCGAGCTGCCTCGGGTAGGCCGACCAGCCCGCCACGATCAGCTTCGGCCTGGTCTCCTTGGCCTGCCGCTCCACCTCGGCCATGTCGATCCGGCCGGTCTCGTCGTCGACCTGGTAGGCGACGACGTCGTAGAGCTTGCCGGAGAAGTTGATCTTCATGCCGTGGGTCAGGTGGCCGCCGTGCGCCAGGTTCAGGCCCATGATCGTGTCGCCGGGGTTCAGGAGTGCGAACATCGCGGCGGCGTTGGCCTGTGCGCCCGAGTGCGGCTGGACGTTGGCATGCTCGGCGCCGAACAGCGCCTTCACGCGGTCGATGGCGATCTGCTCGACCACGTCGACGTGCTCGCAGCCGCCGTAGTAGCGGCGGCCCGGGTAGCCCTCGGCGTACTTGTTGGTGAGCACCGAGCCCTGCGCGGCCATCACGGCCACCGGGGCGAAGTTCTCAGAGGCGATCATCTCCAGCGTCGACTGCTGGCGCCGGAGCTCGGCGTCCACGGCGGCGGCGACGTCCGGGTCCACCTCGTGGAGAGGTATGTCGAGAAGCGAGTGAGGCGAGTGAAGCGACATCACGGTCCCTAAGCGGTTGTCCGGGCATTTCCCGTCTGAGCGGCCCGCCGGACGGCCCGGCGGCGGTGCGCGGGCGCCCGGCGGCGGTGCGGGGCGCCCCGGCAGCGGTGGCGGTGGGTCAGCCGGCCGAGAACTCGGTGTACTCGTCGGCGGAGAGCAGGTCGTCCGGCTCTCCGCTCACGCGCACCTTGAACAGCCAGCCGCCCTCGAACGGCGCGGAGTTCACCAGCGAGGGGTCGTCGACCACGTCGTCGTTGACCTCGGTGACCTCGCCGCTGATCGGCGAATACAGATCGCTGACGGACTTGGTCGACTCCAGCTCTCCGCAGGCCTCGCCCGCGCTGACCGAGGAGCCGACCTCGGGGAGCTGGGCGTAGACGACGTCGCCGAGCGCGTTGGCCGCGAACTCGGTGATGCCGATCGTCGCCACACCGTCCTCGGTGGGCGACACCCACTCGTGCTCCTTGCTGTAGCGAAGCTGCTCGGGGTTGCTCATGTGGTGAATTCTCCTGTACGCGGGGGAGTGCTTGTGAACGGACCGTCTTGCGATGCGAGACGGAGCGGATGGACCCGGCCATGATCGCGCCGGGCGGGGGCGCGGCCCGCGGCGGACACGGGCCCACGGGGGCGTGAGGGGTGCAGCTCTGCGCCCCGGATCACTTCTTCCGCTGGTAGAACGGCAGGGCCACCACCTCGTAGGGCTCGCGGGCGCCGCGGACGTCCACGGCCACGCCCGGCGTGCCCGGAGCCGCACGGTCCGCGTCGACGTAGGCCATCGCGATCGGCCTGCCCAGCGTCGGCGACGGGGCGCCCGAGGTGACCTCGCCGATCACCGTACCGTCCGCGGCCGCCACCACGGCGTACCCCGCGCGGGGCACCCTGCGGCCCTCGGCGACCAGGCCGACCAGCCGGCGCGGCGGGGCGCTCTCAGCGCGCCGGGCGGCCGCTTCGAGCGCCTCGCGCCCGACGAAGTCACCCTGCTTGTCGAACTTCACCACCCGGCCGAGGCCCGCGTCGAACGGCGTGAGCCGCGTGCTCAGCTCGTTCCCGTACAGCGGCATGCCCGCCTCCAGGCGCAGCGTGTCGCGGCACGACAGCCCGCACGGCACCAGGCCCGCGCCGGCGCCCGCCTCGGTCAGCGCCGCCCACAGCCGCTCGGCGTCGGCGGGCGCCACGAACAGCTCGAAGCCGTCCTCGCCGGTGTACCCCGTACGGGCGATGAGCGCGGGAACGCCCGCGACGGTGCCGGGCGCGCCCGTGTAGTACTTCAGCCCGTCCAGATCGACGTCCGTGAGCGGGGCGAGGATGCCGGGGGAGGCGGGGCCCTGGACGGCGAGCAGGGCGTAGGCGTCGCGGTCGTCGCGCACGGCCGCGTCGAACTCGGCGGCACGCTCGGTGAGCGCGGCGAGGACGGTCTCGGCGTTGGCGGCGTTGGCGACGACCAGGTACTCGGGCGCGGCCTGCCCCGGACCGGCCGCCTGCGACGGAGTGCCCGGCCGGCCCCCGTCGAGCCGGTAGACGATCAGGTCGTCGAGGATGCCGCCGTCCGCCCGGCAGATCATCGTGTACCGCGCGCGGCTCGGCTTCAGGGCGCCGATGTTGCCGACCAGCGCGTGGTCCAGCAGGGCGGCGGCGCCGGGCCCGGTGACGGTGAGCTCGCCCATGTGCGAGAGGTCGAAGAGGCCGGCCGCGGTCCGTACGGCCTGGTGCTCCTCGCGCTCGCTGCCGTACCGCAGAGGCATGTCCCAGCCCGCGAAGTCGGTCATGGTGGCGCCGAGCGAGCGGTGCACCGCGTCGAGGGCGGTGCGGCGGGGCTGGGCGGCGTCGTGCGGCATGAGGGCTCCCGGGTCGGATCAGAGGGTTGCGAGGAAGGACGGGCACGGACGAACGGTGCCGTTCCTCCCCCTCTGTCATCGGAACCTGAGAGGTTCGCCGAGAGCCCGTCTCACGAGGAGACGTCCGGGCGTCCGGGCTTGCACCTTGGGTGGGACCGCCAGGGGCGGCCCGCTTTCCAGAATTGCCTCACCCGCGCGGTATCGGGGCCTGAGAGATTCAAGGGAGGACTTGCTCCTTCGGCGCCCCGGCCGACGGCCGGAGGCTCTCCCGCGCGGATTCGAGCGGCCTGTATGGAGTTGGCGGGCACATCATTGCACGGCGCGCAGGCCATGGCAGTGGGGGCGCTTCAGGGGATTGCAGCGGCGCTCGGCGGAAGCCCGCGCTCCGGGGCGCGGGCGGTGCCGGTCGGCCGGGTGTGACCGGCGGTGGCCCTGCGACACACGCGGAGGACGTGCGCAGACGGGTTCGCGCCAGCCGTCCCATTACCGTTTCTTTGCACTTTGCGGCGGGCAGACCACGTACCAGCGGGCCGGGAGGGCGGCGCCGGGGCAGGCCGGGGGAGGTCCATCATGGAGGGTCCGATCACGGTGCGCGGCGGGCGCGCGGTGGGCGGTGCGGTGGCCCGGCGTGCGGCGCCAGCCGGGCCCGGGGCACTCGTCACGCCCGGTCCGGGCGCCGTCCGCGACCTGCGGGGGCACTCCTGGCGTGGGCCCTGGCGCCTGTCGTTCGCCGCGGGCGACCTCGTCGTGGTCTCCGGTCTGCCCGGCAGCGGCAAGTCCACCCTGATGCGCAGGGCCGTGCGGGGGCACCGCATCGACTCGCAGGACAGCCGCGAGCGCTGGGCGCGGCGGCTGCCCCGGTGGGTGCCGTACGCGCTCTACCGCCCTCTCGTGCGCCTCGCGCACTTCGCGCGGCTGCGTCGTGCGCTGCGTGACGGGGCGGGGCTCGTCGTGCACGACTGCGGGACGCAGGCGTGGGTGCGGTGGTGGCTCGCCCGTGTGGCGGCGCGGCGGGGCGCCGCACTGCACCTGGTGCTGCTCGACGTGCCCGCGGGTGCGGCGCTGGCCGGGCAGCGGGCGCGGGGGCGCGGGGTGTCGTGGTACGCGTTCCTGCGGCACCGCAGGGCCGTGGGGCGGCTCGCGGGGGCTTTGGCAGCCGGCCGATTGCCACACGGCTGCGCGTCCGCGGTCCTCATGGACCGCGCAGCATCCGACGACCTCCACACGATCGAATTCGCCGCGCGCCCCGGCTCCGGTGACCCACTCTGAGGGTCCGCTCCGGCGGTCCCCGGCCCCGGCCGGCGGGTGGCGGATACCTTGCGCGGTTCCCCGCGCCCCGTCCGCGCCTGCGGCGCCTCAGCGCCGCTGAGGGCCCGGTTGTCCTTCATCTCACGCTGGCCGATGGGCCGGTCGCGCAGTTCCCCGCGCCCCTCAAGGCGCCTGCGGCGCACTCCGGCGACAGCACCCCGTCCCGCCCAACCGGCTGCAGAAGGCGCTGGATAAGGGGCGCGGGGGCCGGTGCGAACGACCGGCCACTCAGCGCAGGTTCGAAAGACGCCCAAGACACCGCTGGTCGGTCACCGAAGGGGCCCTGAAGGGGCGCGGGGAACTGCGCGAGCAGCCCACCACCCAGCGCAGGAACCGGAGACATCCGAGTCCACCCCTCCGGGTGGTCGCGGAAGGCGCCGAAAAGGGGCGCGGGGAACCGCGCGACAGGCCGGCACCCCACACCCCCCGGAACGCACCCAAATCACCCCCACCCACCCCGGCGAACCCCCCGGAAGGGAACCCGTACGCAACCCGCCGCCCACAACAAGCGTCACCCCCGCTGACGTCGGGTTAGGGTGCCACCCGCAGCAGCGGAACAATGCTGTGCACGGCGAGCGACCCACCACCCGCAGGCCGTGGGCGAACAGGGCAGGACGCAAGGATTGAGAAGCATGGACATACCGCCACAGGCCATGACCCACCCCCATGGCGGCTGGCCGGCCAACGAGCTCGAAGAGGTGCTGGCCGCCTCCCTGGGCACCCAGGGCGGCCACTTCCCCGGGGCCTCGGGCAGCGGGGGACCGTCCTCGGCGGGGGCCCGCATCCTGGAAGTCCTGGCCCGCAGCCCCCTGTGGGTGCCGCTGCCCAACGGCGGCGGCCCCGACCACCGGATGCTCGACCTGCCCACCATGGAGCTCGACGGCCAGGCGTACGTCCCCGTCTTCAGCTCGGAGCAGCAGTTCCGCCAGGTGGTCGGCGACCACATGGCGTTCACCGTCGCGCCGGCCGTGGAGTTCGCGCGCGGGCTCCAGCCGCAGCTGGGCATCGCCGTCAACCCGGACGGCACGATAGGCATCCCGCTCCCGCCGCCCGCCGTGGCCGAGCTCTGCCGAGCGGGGGGCATTCCGCTCGACGCGTCCCTGAGCGGCGGCCGGGTGCGGCTCTTCGAGCCCGACTGGCAGGAGGATCCGGTGGAGTTCCTGACCGCCGCCGCCGAGGAGTTCGCGGCCGGGGACCACGCCGGGGGCGCCGCCTCCCACACCGGCCTGCCCGGCACGGGGGAGCCCGCCGGAGCCGTGCGCAGCGCGCGGCGCTGCCTCGCCAGCGTCGAGGGCGACGACCCCGTCCTGTTCGTCGGCGTCGAACTCGCCCACCTGGGCCCCCTCGGAATGGCGGAGCACTGGGGCACGGAGGGCCACGACCCCCGCGAGGCACCGCTCGCCGCCCTGGGCCGCGCGCTCGGCCGGGCCCCGGTCCGCTGGCCCGTCAACCTGGTCCTGCTGGACGTCACTCAGGACCCGGTGGCCGAGTGGATGCGTGACAAGGTCATCCCGTTCTACACGAGCGCCCGGTGAGCCGGCCGGCCGCGGCGTGGCAGCATTCGGGCACCCGCGACCCGGCGTGGCGAGCGGATCCGGCGGGTGCCGGGCGGTTCGCGAGGCCCACCGCGGCGGCCGACGCGGGACGGTCCGCAGGAGCCTTCCCGGCGGCCCGCAACGCGCCGCACGGGCGCCCGTCCCACCGGTTCCGTACGTCGAACGGCGCGGCACCGGCACGGGACGCGTCAAGTCGGTACCGGGCGGTGCCGCTTAAGCTGGTTTCATGACCCGGACGGGCGGTGGCGGGGTACCAGGGTTCCTCGCGTACGGTTCGGTCCGTCCTCCGGTGCTCGGGACGGCCGGGATTCGTCAGTGCGTCACAGCGGATGCTTCGAAGGAGCGGTCAGGGTGAGTGCGTCGGGCACGGCAGCGGCCGGGCAGGTCGAGCACATGCTGCGCCAGGTGAAGCCCGGGCGCTATGACGCCTACGAGGCGCTGCTCCAGGCGCTCGCCGACCCCGCCGGCGGGCAGGTGTACATGCTGCTCTGGCACGGGCAGGCCGGTTCCCCGGACGCCCAGTACGGGAACATGCTGGTCGACGACCACGGCTACGCCCCCTGCGTGACCTCCCCGCAGGAGCTGGCCGTGAGCGGCTGGAACAGGGCGTACGAGCTCGTCGGCGGCGTGGAGGTCGCCCGCGCCCTCTACCCCGACCACTACGGCCTTTGGCTGAATCCGCACGCGCCGAACGGCGGCGTCGGCATCCCCTGGCTCGACCTGCGGCGGGTGGCCACCGGCCTGGACCGCCAGCCCGCGGGCCCGTTGCGGATGAGCGAACCCACCATCGAGATCCCGCAGTTCTACGCCCTGCTCACCCAGCACGCCCACCGCACCGCCGCGGTGCGCTCGCTGCGCCGCGCCTGGGTGCAGCCGGCGATCGGCACCCCGTACCTGGCCATCGGGCTCGACGTGTACGACACCAGCCCGCCCGCCGTGGATGCCGTCCGGGCGATGATGCAGCAGTCCATCGGCGCGGTGCCGGACGGCCTCTCGGTGTCGACCGTCGCGCTCTTCGACGAGCACGATCCCGTGGCGATGTGGATGCGGGCCCTCGCCCGGCCCTTCTACGACCGCGAGGCGCACGCGGCGGCCGGTCTCCCCGGCGGCCCCGGCGGCCCGGGTGTCATCGCCGGCCCGGGCAACCCCGCCTCCTCGCCGGCGCAGCCCACGGGCTACGGCTACCCGCCTCCGGGCGCTTACTGAGAAGCCCTGAGAGAGCCCCTCGGAAGAACCCGGAAAACCCCGGAACAGCCCCGGAGAACCCCGGAAGAGCCCCGGAAAATCCCGGAAGTACCCGTCGCAGAGCCCTGATGCGGGGCCTGATTCCGCCCCTGCGGATCCGTTCGAGGGGTGAAAATCGCTTGACTCCGCCCCAGGACACGGTGCGTCATGTGAATGTTACTGGGGGGAATTATGTCTTCTTCAGTAACAGATGCCCACGCCCCATAAACAACATGGTGACTAATCTCCGCGTTTTTGGGGTTTGTCCGGAATTTCCGGGTGTCCGACCCTCGATTTCTCTCGTCCGGATAACGGAACGTCCCAGACAGCATCACGGTTAGGCATCCATTCCCTGTCAAGTCTGGCAACAGATCACGACAGCAATGAAGACTCCCGCTCCAAGGGGCGGTCGCCCCTGCGTACGAAACGGACGGATCAGGCCGCCACAGCGGCATGTGTGGGCCGGTAACCGCCGGTTTGAGAGGGGTCCCTGCCACGATGACGGCACCACTGCACGAGCCGACAGCAGAAGCGGCCCCCAGCGCGGCCGATGAGGCGTCGGTCGCCACGGCCGGTTCGGCGGTCCAGGGCCGCTCGCTGGGCCGGATCGCCTGGGAGCGCCTTAAGCGAGACAAGCTGGCACTGGCCGGTGGCATCGTTGTCCTGGTACTGATCGTTATCGCGATCCTGGCTCCCGTGATCGCCCATCTGGTCGGCCAGGACCCCGACAGGTACCACGAGGACCTGATCGACCCGCTCTTCTCGACTCCCAAGGGCTCGCTGGGCGGCATCAGCGGCGCCCACCCCTTCGGCGTCGAACCGGTGAACGGCCGCGACGTGTTCGCGCGCGTCGTCTACGGCTCCCGGATCTCGCTGCTCGTGGGCTTCCTGTCCGCGGTGGTGGCGGTCATCCTCGGCACCGTGCTGGGCACCCTGGCCGGCTTCTTCGGCGGCTGGGTGGACTCGGTCGTCAGCCGCGTCATGGACGGCCTGCTCGCCTTCCCGCAGCTGCTCTTCATCATCGCGCTGGTCTCCGTGATGCCGAACTCGATGCTCGGCCTCACCGGCACGGACGTGCGCCTGTTCGTGATGATCCTGGTGATCGGCTTCTTCGGCTGGCCCTACGTCGGCCGAGTGGTGCGCGGCCAGACCCTCTCGCTGCGCGAACGCGAGTACGTCGAGGCGGCACGCAGCCTGGGCGCCGGCCGGCGCTACATCCTCTTCAAGGAGCTGCTGCCCAACCTCGTCGCACCCATCATCGTGTACTCGACGATGATGATCCCCACCAACATCCTGACCGAGGCGGCACTGAGCTTCCTGGGCGTGGGCGTCAAGCCGCCCACCGCCTCCTGGGGGCAGATGCTCTCCAGTGCGATCGACTACTACGACTCGGACCCCATGTACATGGTGATCCCCGGCGTGGCGATCTTCATCACCGTGCTTGCCTTCAACCTCTTCGGCGACGGCGTGCGTGACGCGCTCGACCCGAAGGGTTCCCGATGAACAGCTACCCCCCGGGACCCGTGGCCCATCCACGGCCGGCATTTCAATTCGGAGGATCCGAGATCGTGACTACCCAACGCATCTCAGGGCGGCGTAAGCAGGTCTTCGCCGCTGCGACCGCGGTAGCCGCGCTGCTCGCCACGGCGGCGTGTGGTGGCGGTGGCGGCAACGGCTCGTCGAAGGACGGCGCCCCCGGCTACGACGCCGCCAACAACAAGGTCGCCGAGGCGTCCGCGGCCAAGAAGGGCGGCACGCTGAAGTTCGCCAGCGCCCAGGACGCCGACTCGTGGGACACCACGCGCGGCTACTACGGCTTCGCGTGGAACTTCATGCGCTACTACAGCCGTACGCTCGTCACCAACAAGGCCGAGCCGGGCAAGGCGGGTGCCGAGGTCACCCCGGACCTCGCCACCGACCTGGGCAAGGTCACCGACGGCGGCAAGACGTACACGTACACGCTGCGCGACGGGGTCACCTGGGAGGACGGCAAGCCGATCACCTCCAAGGACGTCAAGTACGGCATCGAGCGCCAGTGGGCGCAGGACGTGCTGTCCGGCGGTCCCGTCTACCTCAAGCAGGTGCTCGACCCGAAGAACGCCTACCAGGGCCCCTACAAGGACAAGAGCCCCGACCACCTGGGTCTCAAGGCCATCTCCACGCCGGACGACAAGACCATCGTCTTCCACCTGCCCAAGGCCAACTCCGACTTCCCGGAGATGCTGGCGATGGCCTCGTCGTCCCCGGTCCGCCAGGACAAGGACACCAAGTCGAAGTACGGCCTGCACCCGTTCTCCTCCGGCCCGTACAAGTTCCAGTCGTACTCCCCGGCCAAGTCGCTGACGCTCGTCCGGAACCCCAACTGGAAGCAGTCCTCGGACCCGGTCCGCAAGGCGTACCCGGACAAGGTCACGATCAACTTCTTCACCAACGCCAACGACCTGGACCAGCGCCTGATACAGGGCGACTTCGACGTGGACCTGGCGCAGACGGGCCTGTCGCCGCAGGGCCGCACCGAGGCGCTGAAGAAGGACAGGGCGAACCTGGACAACCCCACGTCCGGCTACGTCCGCTACGCGACCTTCCCGCAGAGCGTGAAGCCGTTCGACAACATCCACTGCCGCAACGCGGTGATCTACGGCGCCGACCACAAGTCGCTCCAGACCGCCCGTGGCGGCCCGATCGCCGGTGGCGCCATCGCCCCCAACATGCTGCCGCCGGCCGTGCCGGGCGCCGAGGGCCAGAAGTACGACCCGTTCGGCTTCCTCAAGAACAACGGCGGTCCCGACGATGCCAAGGCCAAGGCCGAGCTGAAGGCGTGCGGCAAGCCGAACGGCTTCAAGACCACCATCGCGGTCCGGAACAACAAGCCGGTCGAGGTGGCCACCGCCCAGTCGCTCCAGGCGTCGCTGAAGAAGATCGGCATCACCGCCGACATCGACCAGTACGACGGCTCCCAGAGCCCCGGCATCATCGGCAGCCCCTCGAACGTGGTCAAGAAGGACTACGGCATCATCATCATGGGCTGGGGCCCCGACTTCGCGTCGGTGCAGGGCTACGGCCTGCCGCTGTGGGGGAGCAACTACATCCTCCAGAGCGGTAACAACAACTACGCCCTGATCAAGGACAAGACGATCGACGGCCTGTTCGACTCGTACGTCAACGAGATGGACGCGACGAAGAAGGCGCAGATCGCCACCCAGATCAACCACAAGGTGATGGAGGGCGGCTACTACCTGCCGTTCGTCTTCGAGAAGTTCATCAACTGGCGCTCGACCCGGCTGGCGAACGTGTACACCACCGACGCGTACAACGGTATGTACGACTTCGTCAACCTGGGTCTGAAGAGCTAGTCCCGGCACACCCGCCCTACGGCACGAAAGGCAGGTGAAGGCCGGCGCGGCGCGACCGCGGGCCACCAGGGGCAGTCCTCCGGCAAACAGCCGGGGCAGGCCACCGGTGGCCCGCGGTCCGCAGCGGGCCGATCGCTGTGCTCACTTACCTCATCAGGCGGCTGATCGCCGCCGTAGTGATGCTGGTGGTCATCATCGTGGTGGTCTTCTGCATCTTCTTCCTCATCCCGAAATGGGCGGGGGTCGATCCGGCCGCGTCCTTCGTCGGCAAGCAGGCCGACCCCGCCGCCATTGAGGCGGTGCGGCAGAAGCTCGGCCTCGGCGATCCGATCTTCATCCAGGTCTGGGAGTTCTTCAAAGGCATCTTCGCGGGCCGCACCTACGCGGCCGGCGGCGATGTGACCCACTGCGCCGCGCCCTGCTTCGGCTACTCCTTCCGCAGCGAGCAGGCGATCTGGCCGGTGCTCACCGACCGGTTCCCGGTCACCCTGGCGCTGGCCCTCGGTGCCGCCGTCCTGTGGCTGCTGTTCGGCATCGCGGCCGGCGTGCTCTCCGCGCTCAAGCGCGGCAGCCTGTGGGACCGCAGCGCGATGGTCGTCGCCCTGGCGGGCGTCTCGCTGCCCATCTACTTCACCGGCCTGCTGAGCCTCGCGATCTTCAGTTACGGGCTCGGCTGGATCGACGGCCAGTACGTGGAGATCGGGAAGAGCTTCACCGGCTGGCTCGGCGGCATGATCCTGCCGTGGATCACCCTCGCGTTCCTCTACGCGGCGATGTACGCCCGGATCACCCGCGCCACCATGCTGGAGATCCTCGGCGAGGACTACATCCGCACCGCCCGCGCCAAGGGCCTGTCCGAGCCCGTCGTGATCGGCAAGCACGCCATGCGCTCCACGATGACGCCGGTCCTGACCATGCTCGGCATGGACCTCGGCGCCCTGATCGGCGGCGCGATCCTCACCGAGACCACGTTCAGCCTCCCGGGCCTCGGCCAGGCCGTGCTGAACGCGATCCGCAACCAGGACCTGCCCATCATCCTGGGCGTCACGCTGATCACGTCCATCGCGGTGATCTTCGCCAACCTGCTCGTGGACATCCTGTACGCCGTGATCGACCCCCGAGTGAGGCTCGCATGACCGAACTCCACAAGAGCGGAGCTGCCGTCGGCGAACCGGTCGACGCCTCGCCCGCTCCCACCGCCTTCCTGGAGGTGCGCGACCTCAGGGTGCACTTCCCCACCGACGACGGCGTGGTCAAGTCCGTCGACGGCCTCAGCTTCCAGCTGGAACGGGGCAAGACCCTCGGCATCGTCGGCGAGTCGGGCTCCGGCAAGTCGGTCACGTCGCTCGGCATCATGGGCCTGCACACCGCGGGCCAGTACGGCAAGCGCAAGGCGCAGATCTCCGGTGAGATATGGCTGGACGGCACCGAGCTGCTCTCCGCCGACCCGGACCAGGTGCGCAAGCTGCGCGGCCGCGAGATGTCGATGATCTTCCAGGACCCGCTCTCCGCGCTGCACCCGTACTACACGATCGGCCACCAGATCGTGGAGGCCTACCGGGTCCACCACAACGTGGACAAGAAGACCGCCAGGCGCCGGGCCGTCGAGATGCTCGACCGGGTGGGCATCCCCCAGCCGGACAAGCGGGTGGACAGCTACCCGCACGAGTTCTCCGGCGGCATGCGCCAGCGCGCGATGATCGCGATGTCGCTGGTCAACAACCCCGAGCTGCTGATCGCCGACGAGCCGACCACCGCCCTGGACGTCACCGTGCAGGCGCAGATCCTGGACCTCATCCGCGATCTGCAGAAGGAGTTCGGCTCCGCGGTCATCATCATCACCCACGACCTGGGCGTGGTCGCGGAGCTGGCCGACGACATCCTCGTGATGTACGGCGGCCGGTGCGTGGAGCGCGGCCCGGCCGAGAAGGTGTTCTACGAGCCCCGGCACCCCTACACCTGGGGCCTGCTGGGCTCGATGCCCCGCCTCGACCGCGACCAGACCGACCGGCTCGTACCGGTCAAGGGCTCCCCGCCCTCGCTCATCAACATCCCGTCCGGCTGTGCCTTCAACCCACGGTGCCCGTACGCGGACGTTCCCAAGGACAACGTCACCCGCACCGTCCGGCCGGAGCTCCAGGAGGTCGGCGGCCGGCACTGGGCGGCCTGCCACATGTCGCAGGAGCAGCGGGAGCGTATCTGGACCGAAGAGATTGCGCCGAAGCTGTGAACCAGAAGACAACGGGCAAGCAGGACATCGCCGAGGGCGACGTCCTCCTCAAGGTGAGCGGACTGCAGAAGCACTTCCCCATCAGGAAGGGGCTGCTGCAACGCCAGGTCGGCGCGGTCAAGGCCGTGGACGGCCTCGACTTCGACGTGCGCGCGGGCGAGACCCTGGGCGTGGTGGGCGAGTCGGGCTGCGGCAAGTCGACGATGGGCCGGCTGATCACCCGGCTGCTGGAGCCGACGGCGGGCACGGTCGAGTTCGAGGGCAGGGACATCACGCACCTCGGCGTCGGCGGCATGCGCCCGATGCGCCGCGACGTCCAGATGATCTTCCAGGACCCGTACTCGTCGCTCAACCCCCGGCACACCATCGGCACCATCGTCGGGGCCCCCTTCCGGCTCCAGGGCGTCACGCCCGAGGGCGGCATCAAGAAGGAGGTCCAGCGGCTGCTGGAGGTGGTCGGCCTCAACCCCGAGCACTACAACCGCTACCCGCACGAGTTCTCGGGCGGCCAGCGGCAGCGCATCGGCATCGCCCGGGCGCTGGCGCTCAACCCGCGGCTGGTCGTCGCGGACGAGCCGGTGTCGGCGCTGGACGTCTCCATCCAGGCACAGGTGGTCAACCTCCTGGACGACCTCCAGTCCGAGCTGGGCCTGACGTACGTGATCATCGCCCACGACCTCTCCGTGGTCCGGCACGTCTCGGACCGGATCGCGGTGATGTACCTGGGCAAGCTCGTCGAGCTCGCGGACCGCGACGCGCTGTACAACGCGCCGATGCACCCGTACACCAAGGCCCTGCTCTCCGCGGTGCCGATCCCGGACCCCAAGCGTCGTTCCGCCAAGAGCGAGCGGATCCTGCTCAAGGGCGACGTCCCGTCCCCGATCGCCCCGCCGAGCGGCTGCCGCTTCCACACCCGGTGCTGGAAGGCCACGCAGATCTGCACCACCCAGGAGCCGCCGCTCATCGAGCTGGGTCCGGGCCAGCGGGTCGCCTGCCACCACCCGGAGAACGCGCCGGACCAGGCTCCGCAGGACACCACGCTGCTCTCCGCGGCCCGGGAGGCCATCGAGCTCGTGACCCTGGGCACGGACGGGTCTGCGGCCGCCGGCGGCCCCGCCGAGGGCCCGTCGGCCCCCGCTGAGGGTGCGTCCGGTTCCGCCGGCGGCGCCTCGGCGTCCGCTGAGGGTGCGTCCGGTTCCACCGGGGGCGCGGCCTCCGAGGAGTGAGACGGGCCGTACGCCGCCGGGCGGCCGTCCCTTCGCGGGGCGGCCGCCCGGCGGCGTACGGGAGACGCTTCCCGGCGGCCCGTTCGGGGCCGGGGCGCGGCGCGGCCGGACGCGGAGGATCACGGATCCGCCCCCGCCGGAGTCGACCATGGAAAGCTACCGCTTAGTACCAGCGTGACGTACTCTGGCGGCATGGCTGCACCCGTTCCCATAGGCGCCGGCGAGCTGGACCGCGACACCGCGGTGGAGCGCCGGAGCCCCGGCCTCTACGAAGCCGATCTCCCGACCGGCTGGTCCGCCGCCAACGGGGCCCTGCACGGCGGCTACCTGCTCGCCCTGCTCGGCCGGACCCTGGGGGAGCAGCTTCCGCACCCCCACCCGTTCACCATCACCGCCCACTACCTGACCGTCTCCCGGCCGGGCCCCGCGCTGATCCGCGCCGAGACCGTCCGCACCGGCCGGTCCCTGTCCACCGGCACCGCGAGCCTGATCCAGCGGGACGGCGACGGCAACGAGGTCGAGCGCGTACGGGTCCTCGCCTCGTACGGCGACCTCGACGAGCTCCCCGACGACGTGCGCACCGCGGCGAAGCCGCCGGAGACCCCGCCCATCGAACAGTGCCCTGGACCCGAGGACGCCCCCGACGACGGCCTTGTGCCGCCCATGCCGCTGCACCAGCGGCTACGGCTGCGGCTGGACCCGGCGACCCTCGGTTGGGCCGTGGGACAGCCCTCCGGCAAGGGCGAGGCGCGTGGCTGGTTCGCGCTCGCCGACGGCCGGGACCCCGACCCCCTCGCCCTGCTCGTCGCCGTGGACGCGCTGCCGCCCACCACCTTCGAGATGGGCTTCACGGGCTGGGTGCCCACGGTGGAACTCACCGCACACGTGCGCGCGCTGCCGGCGCCCGGACCCCTGCGGGTGTCCGTCGTCACGCGCAATCTGGCCGGCGGCTTCCTGGAGGAGGACGCCGAGGTCTGGGACACCGCGGACCGCCTGGTCGCGCAGGCCCGGCAACTGGCCCGGGTACGCCTGGGCTGAGCGCGGGGCCGGCCGGACTGGCCGCAAAGGCGGGACGAGGGTCGGGAACGGGGCGCCGGGCGCACGCCGGCGCGGGGCGGGCGGGGCAGTGACAGCGGCCTGCGGAATGCTGGACGGGTGAAGTCCGACCGGTTGCTGTCGATCCTGCTGCTGCTCCAGACCCGCGGCCGGGTCAGTGCCCCAGAACTCGCCGAGCGCCTCGAGGTGTCCGTCCGCACCGTCTACCGCGACGTGGAGGCGCTGTCCGCCTCCGGTGTCCCGGTCTACGCCGAACGCGGCCGGCACGGAGGCATCGCCCTGCTGCCCGGGTTCCGCACGGACGTCACCGGCCTCACCGAGGACGAGTCCCGGGCGCTGTTCATCGTCGCCGCGCGCGGCGCGCACGACGCCCTCGGCCTCGGCGCCGCGCTCGGCTCGGCACTGCGCAAGGTGATGGCGGCCCTGCCCGCACCGCACCGCCCGGCGGCCGAACTCGCCGGCCGCCGCATCCTGGTGGACGCCGCCCGCTGGCGCGGCGGTCCGCAGGCTCCCGCCGACCTGGGCGCGCTCCAGGAGGCGGTCTTCAGCGACCGGCGCGTGCGCCTGCGGTACCGGCACAGCGGCGCGGCCGAGCCGAGCACGTACACCGTCGACCCGTACGGCCTGGTGGCCAAGGCGGGCATCTGGTACCTGGTCGCCGACCGGCGCGGCAGTCCCCGGCTGTTCCGCGCGGAACGCGTACGCGCGGCGACGGTCACGGACGACCCGGTCCGGCGCAGGCCCGGGGTCGAACTCTCCGACGTCTGGGAGGCGCTGCGCCGCGAGGTCGAGGAACGCCCCGACGCCCTCCACGTGACGGCACGCGTGCGCCGCGACCGCTACGACCTCTTCCTACGCCTGCACGCCGCGTCGCTCACGGCCCCGCCGGAGGACGACGGCACCAGCGACTGGATCACGGTCCACCTCGGCTACGGCGCGGTAGGCGAGACCCGCCCCTTGCTGGCCTTCGGCAACCGTCTGGAGGTCCTCTCGCCCCCGGAGGCCCGGGCCCACCTGGCGGAGGCGGCGGCGTCCATTACGGCGTTGTATGCGAGTGACGGAGTGTGAGGCCGAGGGGGAGAGGCGGGGGTGCGGGTGCGGTGCGCACGAGGGGGCGCGGGGAACTGCGCGGCCAGCCGAGGCCGGCCCGCGGTGAAGGAAGAGACCGCAGGGGGCTGGACGGAAGAGCCCGCCGGAGGCGGCACGCGCGTGTGTGGGCGCGGCAACAGGAGGGACGGACGGCGCGCATGAAGGGGCGCGGGGAACTGCGCGGCCAGCCGAGGCCGGCCCGCGGTGAAGGAAGAGACCGCAGGGGGCTGGCCCGAGAAAGCCCGCCGCAGGCGACCGCGCGGAGCGCATCCGCAGGGAGACGCGGAGGGCAGGGCAAACGCACCCTCGCGCCCCTGGCGTCCGACCTCCCGGCGGCCGGGGTGAGGTAGCGAGGGCCAGCCCCGGTGGCCTGCCGCAGGCGGGTGGGGCCGCGGGGCCCGCCTACCCCAGAAAATCCACCACCGCCGCGGTCAACTCGTCCGGCGCGTCCTCCTGGACGAGATGCCCCGCCCCCTCGATCATCCGCAACTCGGCCCCGGGAATCAGCCCCGCGAGCTCGACCCCCCGCTCGGGCGGGATCCAGGTGTCCTCGCCGCCCCAGCAGATCAGTACGGGCGGCTCCACCTGCCCGTACTTCCCCTGGATCTCGTCGGTGAAGCGCTGTCCGTTCTGCGCGATCTGCCGGTAGAAGGCCGCCCGGCCCTCCTCGGTGCACCAGGGCGCGACGAGCCGGTCGAGCACGGCGGGGTGCAGCCCGCGGTGGCTCGCCGAGGAGACGTACGCCCGCACCAGCGCCTCGTGCAGCTCCGGCGGAAGCTGCCCGAACACCTCGGCGTGCTCGCCCAGCAGGCGGTACGAGGGGGAGCCCCAGGGGGCGAGCGCCACGGGGTCCACCAGCACGAGCCGCCGGAAGCGTGCGCCGTGCAGCAGATGGGCGCGCAGTGCCACGCAGCCGCCGAAGTCGTGGGCGACCACGTCGGGTTCGGGGAGGTCCCAGTGGCACAGCAGCTCCGGCAGGATCTCCGCCTGCGCGCGGAGCGTGACGTCCTGCCCGGTGAACTTCTGGGAGGCGCCGTACCCGGCGAGGTCCCAGACGTAGACGCGACGATCCCGCGCGAGCGCCCGGGCGGGCCCCCGCCAGACGTAGGAGGAGAACGGAGTGCCGTGCACGAGGATGACCGGCGGCGCGTCCCCCTCGCCGAGCGCGGTCCAGCGGACGTCGCCGTAGGGGCTCCGGAAGACCTGGTCGAGGTGCCAGTCGCCGTCACCCGACCCCGTACCCGGAGGGGACACGGCGGACAGCTCCCGGTCGCCTGGGCGACGCACATCGCTCATGGGCGGTCAGACTATGTCGTGTTCTAAAAATTCTCGAACGTGGCTCCGCCGGCACCGGACCCATCACCACCGAACCCGTAGGCACGGAACCTGTCGGCACCGGACCCATCAACACCGGGCCCGTCGGCACCGGGTCCGCCGGCACCGGGCCCGCCGGCACCGGACCCCGCAACGCCGGACCCGACCGGGGCGGCGTAGCAGCGCACGGTCACCGTCTGCCGCGGGCCCCACCGCTGCTCCAGCGTGGCCAGCAGCTCCCATCCGAGCCGTTCGTACAGGGCGGCCGCGGCCGTGTCGGAGGCCACGACGTCCAGTACGGGGTGCAGATCCCGGCGCCGGGCCTCCCGCACGGCCCGCCCGATCAGCAGCGCACCGATCCCGTGCCCTCTCGCCCCCGGGGCCACGAACAGCCGGCTGACCACCGCCGTCCGTCCCGGCCCCGTTCCCGTCCGGGCGCTCCACACGCCGGGGGCCACGTCTCCGTCGCCGCTCCTCGTGAGGCCGATGTGGCCCACGACGCGGCCGTCGAGTTCGGCCACCCACGCGCCCAGGGCCGGCGCCCCCGCGATCCACTCACCGGGCCGGCCGGGCCAGTTCACGGGATAGCCGTCGCCCCGGTGCACGTCCGCGAGGACACGTACCAAGGCCTCGACGTCGTCCTCGGTCCTCACCCGGACCATGGGGCCGGAGCTCATGCCGCCGCGACGGCCGCGACACCGTCGATCTCGACGCGCACGCCGTCGCGCACGAGCTCGGCGATGACCGTGGTCCTGGCGGGCAGCGGCGAGCAGTCCGCGAAGAAGTCCCGGTACACGCCGTTGAACTCCGCGAAGTCGCTCCTGTCGGCGAGGTAGCAGGTGCACTTGATGATCAGGTCCTTCCTGCCGCCGGCCGCCACGACGACCGCTACGAGGTTCTCCAGGGCCTGGCGGGCCTGGGCCGCGAAGCCGGCAGGTATCTCGTGCGTGGCGGGGTGGAGCGGCCCCTGCCCGGACGTGATGATCAGGCCGAGGGACCTGACGGCCCCCGACAACGGCGGCTCGGTGCCGTCCGCGAAGCGGCTGACCGGTGCGTTGCCGGTACTGATTCCTTCGATCACAGAGGTGTCCTCTCTCCCGTTGCCGCCGGCGGTGGCCTGCCCGGCCACCGCGCCGATGCGGCGGTGACGATGCGTTCATGATCTTATCTGGGTGGGGTAGAGTTTATCCAGCCGGATAAAAACGAGCGTCACGGGAGCCGACGTCACGGGAGTCGGCGCCATGAGAATTGGCGCCATGAGAATCAGGGAGCCGGACGGCACGGTGCGGACCTTCACCAACGAGGCGCGGCGCGCCCAGATCATGCATGCGGCCATCGAGACGATCGCCGAACACGGCTTCGCCGGGGCGACCTTCGCCCGGATCACCGAGCGGGCCGGGCTGAGCAGTCCACGGCTGATCTCGTACCACTTCGGGAGCAAGGACGGCCTGATCCAGCAGATCGTGGTGGAGATCTACACCTCGGCCGCGCGGTTCATGGCGGAGCGCATCCAGGCGGAGGAGACGGCCGCCGGCCGGCTGCGCGCGTACCTGGAGTCGAATCTGGAATATCTGCGGGACCACGCACGGGACATGGCGGCGCTGACCGAGATCGGCCCCCACCTGCGCACCCCCGCAGGCGAGCCGTACACCTCGCAGACGGCGCAGGAGCCGGGCGTGCTGGGCCTGGAGGAGCTGCTCAGGGCGGGGCAGGACAGCGGCGAGTTCCGCGACTTCGACCTCCGCTCGATGGCGCTGGTCATCCGCGGCGCCGTGGAGGCCGCCGCACAGCGGTTGCGGGGCGGACCGGGCCTGGATTTCGACGCCTACCGCCGCGAGGTCGTCACCACCTTCACGCTCGCGACCCGGCGCACCTGACCCCCGGACCGGAAGGCGTCCCCATGAGCATGAGCACATCCAACGAGGTCCGGCGGGCCGGCAGCGCGCGCCGTGCCATGAGCCGGCCGCTGATGACGGAGGTCGTCGCCCCGCTCGCGTTGTTCTACGGACTGCGCGCACTCGGGGCGAGCCAGTTCGTCGCGCTGCTCGCCGGCATCGTCCTGTCGCTGGGACGCGCCGTGCACGGCATCGTCCGCGAGCGCCGCGTCGGCGGCGTGACCCTTTTCGTCGTCGGCTCGATGACGCTGACCGTCGTGATGTCCTTCGTCGCGGGCAGCCCGCGCCTCCTCCTGCTCCGCAACGGCTGGGGGATGGCGGCGATCGGACTCTGGATGATGCTCACCGCGTTCAGGCGGCGCCCGCCGCTCTACGAGGCCGGGCGCCTCGTCCTGGACGAGGACGGGCGGCAGGCGTGGACCCGGAACTGGGAGCGGTACGAGGCGTTCCGGCGCGTCCTGCGCGTGTGCAGCCTCGTCTGGGGCGCCGCGTGCCTGCTGGACTCCGCTCTGCGGGTGGCGATGGCGTTCACCCTGCCGGTGGACGTGGTGCCGGTCCTCGACGATGTGCTGCTGGCCGTCACGCTCGGCGCGCTGCTGGTGTTCCAGCGCACCTACGCACGCGGTTACCTGCGCCGGCACGGCCTGCGCCTCAGGGGAGCCCGCCTGTCACCCCTGACCGAACCGCCGTCCGGCCCGGACACCGGGGTCGAAGGGCCGGCCGTCGCCGCCGACCGCCCTGCGGCCGGGGCCGCGGTCGACCGGAACACCTCATCGAACCCCGCCCGCTGAGGAGACCGGAGACCCATGACCACGTGCATCTCCTCGACGCGCGCGCCGCGGCTCGTTCTGCGGCTGCTTCTGCGGCTCTTACGGCTGCCGGTGCCGCTGCGGTCGGCCCTGCTGCTGGCCCCGGTGATGGCTCTGCTCGTCCCCGCCCTGGTCCCCGCGGGGGGAGGGGGTCCGGTGGCGGCCGGCGCGGTGGCGGCAGGCCGCGGCACCGTGGTGCGCACCGACGGCGGCCTCGTCCGCGGCACCGCCGCCGCCGATGGATACCGCAGCTTCCAGGGCATTCCCTATGCCGCGCCGCCGGTGGGCCCGTTGCGCTGGAGGCCGCCGCTCCCGGCGCGGCCCTGGCACGGCACGAGGGACGCCACCCGTCCCGGTGACCGGTGCGCCCAGAACGCCGACCCGCTGACGGGGACCGCGCGCAGCACCAGCGAGGACTGCCTCTACCTCAACGTCGCGGTGCCGCCCAGGCGCCCCGGTGAGCGGCTGCCGGTCCTCGTGTGGATCCACGGCGGCGGGCTGAGCTCCGGAGCAGGGAGCGACCAGGACCCCCGCAGGCTCGCCGCCGACGGCCACGTCATCGTCGTCACCGTCAACTACCGGCTCGGCGTCTTCGGCTTCTTCGGCCATTCCGGACTGCCCGGCTCGGGCGACTTCGGCATCATGGACCAGCGGGCCGCGCTCGCCTGGGTGGGCAGGAACGCGGCACGCTTCGGCGGCGACGGGCACGAGGTCACCGTCTTCGGCGAGTCGGGCGGAGGGGACAGCGTCTGCGCCCAGCTCGCATCGCCCGCGGCACGCGGCCTGTTCGCGCGGGCCGCCATCCAGAGCGGCACCTGCACCGACACGAACGCGGTGGACGACCTGTACCCCGGCGCCGGTGCCGCGACGGCCACCTGGAAGCCGCTGGACGCCGTGCGGTCCGCCGGCGCGGGGGTCGCGGAACGGCTCGGCTGCAAGGAGAGGGCACTGCCCTGTCTGCGCGCGATGAGCGCCGAGCAGTTGCTGAGCGCGCCGGCGGTGGCCGCCGTCTACTGGAGTCCGGCCTATGGCACCCCCACGTTGCCGAGGTCTCCCGGCAGAGCCATCGCCGCGGGCGACTTCGCGCACGTCCCGGTGCTGGAAGGCACGACCCGCGACGAGGCGACGCTGCTGGTCGCCGCCGCCCTCGGGCAGATCGGCACCGGCACGCTCCACGACCTGCTCGACCGCGCCCTCGGGCCGCGCGCGGGTGAGGTGGCCGCCGCCTATCCGGCAAGCCGTTACGGCTCACCGTCGCTGCGATGGGCCGCCATCGTCACCGACCGCGCCTACGCCTGCCCCAACCAGCGGACCGAGGCCGTCCTCGCCTCCCAGGTGCCCACCCACGCCTACGAGTTCGCTGACACGCATGCTCCGTCGACCTTCGACATGGAGCCCCCGTTCCCGCTGGGCGCCTACCACGGCTCCGACCTCCCCTACGTCTGGGACGTCCCGGGGCGTACGGCCCTGCTGAGCCCGGCGCAGCGGCGGCTCTCCGGGCAGATGATCCGCTATCTCGCCCGCTTCGCCGCGACGGGCGACCCCAACCGCCCGGGCCTGCCGCACTGGCCCGCGGTGAGAGGCCCGGCGCCCGTGCTCCAGCGCCTCGCGCCGCCCTCGGACGGCGGCGTGCACCCCGCCACCACCGCGGCGCTCCACCACTGCGACCTGTGGGACTGACCGCCTCTCTGCCGCCGCGGATGCGCACGGCCGCCGGGGTGGAGGGAGCCCCCGACGGATCTCCGGTCCCCGTCCGTCCCCGGACGGGGATCCGGAGACGGACGGGGATCACCCTCGTGATCCGGACGGGATCAGTCGAGCCAGTGGCGGCGGCCGAGGCTCATCAGGCGCATCTGGCGGCGGGCCAGCTCCGTCACTGCCTCCAGACCCTCGGGCGGGGCCTCCAGGATCGCCGCTGCCGTCATCACCATGTGGTTGACGTAGAGCCGCGCCAGCATCAGCAGGTCGTCGTCGTCCCAGCCCCGTGACTCGGGCCGCCGCGCCAGCTCCGTGCGCACCTCAAGGGAGAACTGGTCGAGCTGGCGCGCGATGGCCTCCCGTACCGGCGACACGCCCCCGTGCTGTTCCCGTGCCACGAACCGTACGTGCGCCGGATGGCGCCGCACGTGACCGGCTATCAGATCGACGCTGCGGGCGATGCGCTCGTCGATGCCGCCCGGCGCGGCGAGGGTGATGCCGATCATCTCGTGGAGGCTGCCCAGCGCCTGTTCGACCAGGGCGATGCCCAGGTCGGCCGTGCTGTGGAAGTGCCGGTAGAAGGCGGTCGGCGCGATGCCCGCCGCACGCGTGACCTCGCGCAGGCCCAGGCTGCTCAGGCTCTGGTCGGCGAGGAGCGTGAGCGCGGCGTCCAGCAGCGCCTGCCGGGTCTGCTCCTTCTGGGCCTGCCGCTTGCCGAGGGTGTGACTCATGCCATTCAGTCAACAACTGTTCTCCGCCTTTGGAAAGCCGAACAGGGAGTACTGTGGATGTCAGTGAACAGTTGTACCCACATTCGTTCACCGAACTTCCCGTACCCGGAGGCTCTCCTCCCATGGAGCCCCTTGGACTCCCTGGACTCCCGTGGAGCCCGACGGGACGCGGGTCACGAGACACCAGAGAGGTCTCCATGCTCTTCCTCGTAGCCGCCCTGCTGCTGCTCGGCGTCGGCCTCGGCGCCGTGGCGCACGCGCCGCTGCCGGTGGGCGTCATCGCCGCCGCCGTCATCGGCGTCTGGCTCGTCGTCTTCGCCGTGCGCGAACGGCACGCCCGCCGTCACCACTGACCCTTCGGCGGCTCCCGACTCCCCACACCCCCGACCCCCTTCACCGACCCGTTTCACCACTCCGTCAGGAGGCACCCATGAACCCCACCCTGACTCCGCGTGCCGAGCGCGCGACCGCGACGTCCTCGTCCGCCGGGACGCGCCCCGATGCGAGGCCCGCCGGGCCAGCGGCGGAACGCGGCCCGCGCCGGGACGCCGACGGCATGGCCGTCGCGTCCTTCGTGCTCGGCCTGCTGGGCCTGCTGGTCGCCAACCTCTTCCTCGGGCCCACGGCCATCGTGCTGTCCGCGCTCGCGCTCTCCCGCGGTACCGGCCGGCGCGGCCGCGCCCTGCTCGGCCTGGCCCTCGGCGTCGCCGACCTCGCGGTCCTGGCGGTGCTCGTCACCGTCGACCACACCTGGTCCTGGAACATCCCGGGCTGACCCTCCCGAACCGGCCGTTCGCGCACCCGCCGCGCCCCGGTGACCGTTCCGCCGGGCGCGGGAACCGGTACCGGCCCCGGCGGTCCCGAAAGGCGGACCTCGTAGAATCGGGGCCACCATGGCTTACCTCGACCACGCGGCGACCACCCCGATGCTTCCCGAGGCGATCGAGGCGATGACCGCCCAGTTCGCACACACCGGAAACGCCTCATCGCTGCACGCAGCGGGCCGCAGGGCCCGGCGCGCCGTCGAAGAGGCCCGCGAGACGCTGGCCGCGGCGCTCGGCGCACGCCCCAGCGAGGTGGTGCTCACCTCCGGCGGTACGGAGGCGGACAACCTCGCCGTGAAGGGCCTGTTCTGGTCCCGCAGGGCTGCTGATCCGGCCCGCACCCGCGTCCTCGCCAGCCCCGTCGAGCACCACGCCGTGCTGGACGCCGTGCACTGGCTCGCCGAGCACGAGGGGGCCACCGTCGAGTACCTGCCGGTGGACACCTACGGCCGGGTCGACGCCGAGACGCTCCGGGAGGCCATCGCCCGCAACCCCGACGATGTGGCGCTCGCCACAGTCATGTGGGCCAACAACGAGATCGGCACGCTGATGCCGATCCGGGAACTCGCCGGCGTGGCAGCGGAGTTCGGGGTTCCGCTGCACGCGGACGCGGTGCAGGCCGTCGGCCAGGTGCCGGTCGACTTCGCCACCTCGGGGCTCGCCGCGATGACCGTCTCCGCGCACAAGATCGGCGGGCCGTACGGAGTCGGGGCGCTGCTGCTCGGCAGGGACCACAGCCCCGTGCCCGTGCTGCACGGCGGCGGCCAGGAGCGGCACGTGCGGTCGGGCACCCTCGACGTGCCCGCGGTCAGCGCGTTCGCGGTGGCGGCGCGGATCTCCACGGAGCGGCGCGAGGAGTTCGCGCGGCGGGCCGGGGTACTGCGCGACGAACTGATCGACGCCGTCCGCGCGGCGGTGCCGGAGGCCGTCCTCGGCGGCGATCCCGTGGACCGGCTGCCCGCCAACGCCCACTTCACGTTCCCCGGCTGCGAGGGCGACTCCCTGCTGATGCTGCTCGACGCGCAGGGGATCGAGTGCTCCACCGGCTCGGCCTGCACGGCCGGGGTGGCCCAGCCCAGCCATGTCCTGCTCGCCACCGGCGCCTCGCCCGAAGCGGCCCGCGGCACGCTCCGCTTCTCGCTGGGGCACACGTCCACGCGCGCGGACGTCGACGCGGTCGCCACGGCGATCGGGCCCGCGGTGAAGAGGGCGAGGACGGCGGGTCTGTCCTGAGCTCCCTCCGCCCCCTGTAGGGGCCGCCCCCCAGCTTTGCGCAGTTCCCCGCGCCCCTGTTTCGGGGGGGGTGCCTCTATGTCCTTGGTCAAGCGGGGCGTGGGGTTCGGTGTTCGTAGAAGGTGCCGTCGCGGAGCATCGCGTAGAGCACGCTGATGCGCTGGCGGGCCAGGCGGAGGAGAGCCTGGGTATGAGTCTTTCCCCTGGCTCGGCAGCGGTCGTAGTAGGTGCGGGAGACGGGATCGTGCAAGGCGGCGAAAGCGGACAGGAACATCGCCCGTTTGAGCTGGCGGTTTCCGCCTCGTGGCGCGTGTTCGCCGTGGATCGATGTGCCCGACGACTTGGTGGTCGGGGCCAGGCCGGCGTAGGAGGCGAGATGGGCGGCGGTGGGGAAGCTGGTGCCGTCGCCGACGGTGACCAGCAGGGTGGCAGCGGTCCTGACCGCGATCCCCGGCATCGAGATCAGGACCTGGGAAAGAGGGTGCTCCTCCAGCAGGGCCTCGATCTGCGCTTGAAGAGCGCGGCGCTGTTCGTGGACAGCCGCGAGCGAGCGGGCCAGCGAGGGGATCACGATGTCGAGCGTGCCGGTCCCCGGGACCACGACGGTCTGTTCGTCGAGTGCGTCGAAGACGTCGTCGATCAGCCGCTGGGCCATGCGCGGGGCTTTGGGTCGGATGGTTTCGACGAGTTTGCGGCGGCCGGCTTTCCTGAGGGCGGATGGGGATCCGTAGCGCTCCAGCAGCCAGGTGACTGCTTGGTGATCCAGCCGCGGGCCCAGGACGCGTTCGAGGCTGGGGTGGAACTGTGTGAGCAGGCCGCGTATGCGGTTGCTGGTGCGTGTGGCCTCGGTGGCAAGATCCTGGTCGAAGCCGACCAGCACGGTGAGTTCGGCGGTGATCTCATCGGTCAGTTCCAGGGACCGCAGGGTGTGGGGCATGGTGCGGGCGGCGTCCGCGATGACCGCGGCGTCCTTGGCGTCGGTCTTGGCCTCGCCCGGGTAGAGGTCGGCGATCCTGCGCATCGCAAGTCCGGGCAGGTAGGCGACCTTGCAGCCTGCGTCCCGGGCCACGGTCAGTGGCAGAGCGCCGATCGAGGCGGGCTGGTCCACGATCAGCAGGACGGTGCCGAATTTGGCGGCCAGCTTGTCGAAGACGGCTCGCAGTTTCGGTTCGCTGTTGGGCAGGGGCTTGTCGAAGACCTTCTTGCCGGCTGGGGTGAGTCCGTGGCCGTGGTGGGCGGTCTTGCCGACGTCCAGGCCGAGGAAGACGCCCACGTCGCCGGTGTCGAACATCGTGCTGTCAGCTCCTTTGGTGCGGCTGGCCTGGGCTTCGGTGTCGTACGCGCGCATCCACGTTATGCAGACCTGCCGCCCGTGAACTGTCCGGCGTTGCGCCGGACCGGACGGTGGCCGGACCTCTCATCAGCGGCTCCGACGGCACCTCTCGGGCCCGGTGAACACCACCCCCCACGTCATCTCGGACAGGGGGACACAGTCATGCCGGGCCCGGAGGCCAGCGGCCCTCTTGCAGGACCGCGAAAAAGATAACGGGGGGCGGATGGTGCGTGAACGTGCGGCTTCCGTCGTGGCGGATCGCGCAGTTCCCCGCGCCCCTTGTCTGGGGTGGTTTCTCGGCGCTGTGATGGCGCCTGTATCGCTGCGGCTGGTCGCGCGGTTCCCCGCGCCCCTGAGTGGGTGCCGTGGGCCGTAGGGCCGCCCTGGAGCCCCGATAGGGGCGCGGGGAACCGCGCGAAAGGGCCTCCACCGGCTGGTGGTCCGGAGGAGAGGGTCGTGGCCCCGGATAAGGGGCGCGGGGAACTGCGCAAAAACGGCCCCCACCGGCAGATGGTCCGGCGTCGACGGCCAACGCGACCAAGGGGGCGGTCGGGGCGGAGCCCCGCGGTCTGGGAACCCCCACCGGCAAGTGGCCGCAAGCGGGGCCCGTGCCGCTCAGGCGCGAGGGAAGCGGGGTGTGCGGAAACGGGGCGGCCGGAGCGGGGCGGAGCCCCGTACCCTGGTGGACGTTATGACTGACACCCCGCAGCGCCCCCTCCGCATCCTCGCCGCAATGTCCGGCGGCGTGGACTCCGCCGTCGCCGCCGCCCGCGCAGCCGAAGCCGGCCACGACGTCACCGGCGTCCACCTCGCCCTCTCCGCGAACCCGCAATCCTTCCGCACGGGCGCCCGGGGCTGCTGCACGGTCGAGGACTCCCGCGACGCCCGCCGCGCCGCGGACGTCATCGGCATCCCGTTCTACGTGTGGGACCTCGCCGAGCGCTTCCGCGAGGACGTCGTCGAGGACTTCGTCGCCGAGTACGAGGCGGGCCGCACCCCCAACCCCTGCCTGCGCTGCAACGAGAAGATCAAGTTCGCCGCCCTGCTGGACCGCGCGCTCGCCCTCGGCTTCGACGCCGTCTGCACCGGCCACTACGCGAAGGTGGTCACCGGCGAGAACGGCACCCGCGAGCTGCACCGTGCCTCCGACATGGCCAAGGACCAGTCGTACGTCCTCGGTGTGCTCGACGAGCGGCAGCTCGCGCACGCGCTGTTCCCGCTGGGCGACACGGTCACCACGAAGGACGAGATCCGCGCGGAGGCCGAGCGCCGGGGCCTCGCCGTCGCGCGCAAGCCCGACAGCCACGACATCTGCTTCATCGCCGACGGCGACACGCAGGGCTTCCTGTCCCGCCGCCTCGGCACGGCCCCCGGTGACATCGTCGACGAGTCGGGCACCACGGTCGGCAGCCACGACGGCGCCTACGGCTTCACCATCGGCCAGCGCAAGGGGCTCCACATCGGAACCCCGGCACCGGACGGCAAGCCCCGCTACGTGCTGGACATCTCACCCGTGGACAACCGCGTCACGGTCGGCCCCGCCGAGTCCCTGGACGTCACCGCGCTCACCGCGATCCGCCCCCGCTGGTGCGGCACCCCGCCCGCCGGCCCGGGCACGTACACGGCCCAGCTCCGCGCGCACGGCGGCGAGACCGAGGTCGGCGCGCACCTCGAAGGCGGCGACCTGAAGGTCACCTTCACCGAGCCCGTCCGCGGCGTGGCCCCCGGCCAGGCGATCGTTCTCTACGACGGCACCCGGGTGGTCGGCTCGGCGACGATCGCGTCGACCACACGCGCGCGTGTAGCCGTCTGAGCGGGCTGAGCGGGCTGAGCGGGCTGAGCGGGGTCTCCGCGGAAAACCCCGGAAATCCCCACGGCGACTCCCCGGTGCCGGTTCGGGCACCGCTCCAGGCACATCTGAACCCGCTCTGTGGCACCGAGCGGCCCCCGCCGACGGGGTCAGTCTCCGGAACCGAACCGAACCGAACCGGACCGTCCGCCACGCGCGTGTGGCGGACGCTCCGCACTGCCAGCGGGCGAAGGGTCAGGCCGCCTCGCCGACCACCTGGGTTTCGTAGAAGCACAGGTGGTCCCCGATCTGGGCCACGTCCGGCTTAGGGGCCGGGTACGCCCACACCAGGTCGGGGGAGCCGTTCAGCGACCAGTAGGAGGCCGTGCCCTTGAACGGGCAGTAGGTGTGCGACTCCGAAGGGGTCAGCAGGTCCGTGCGGACGTCCTCCGGGGGGAAGTAGTAGCGCGGCGGGCAGCCGGTCTCGCGGAGCACCAGCGGCCGGGTGCTCTCGGCGAGCACCTGCCCCTCGTGAACGACGCGTACGTGCTCGCTGCCCTGCTCGATCGTGATCGTGTGTCCATCAGCCATGCCACGTAAAGCGTTCTTTGGAGCGTGTCTCTTCCCCGTACCGTGGGGCGCATGAACATTTGCGTCTTCCTCTCCGCCGCCGACCTCAACGAGCGCTACACACGACCTGCCCGTGAATTCGCCGAGCTGCTCGGCAAGGGCGGGCACACCCTCGTGTGGGGCGGCTCCGACGTGGGGCTGATGAAGGTCGTGGCGGACGGCGTGGAGAAGGCGGGCGGGCGGCTGCTCGGCGTCTCCGTGGAATTCCTCTCCGACCGGGTGCGCCAGCGGTCCGACGAGATGGTGGTCGCGCGCAGTCTCGCCGAGCGCAAGGCGCTGCTGCTGGAGAAGGCCGACGCGGTCGTCATCATGGTCGGCGGGACCGGCACCCTCGACGAGGCCACCGAGATCCTCGAACTGAAGAAGCACGGCCACCACACCAAGCCCGTGGTCCTCCTCAACGCGGCCGGTTTCTACGACGGCCTCAAGGAGCAGTTCCGGCGCATGGACGAGGAGGGGTTCCTGCCGCTGCCCCTCACCGACCTGGTGTTCTTCGCCGAGGAGCCGGTGGGGGCGCTGGCCTATCTGGAGGAGTCGTTCGGCACCGCGTGACCTGGCCGTCGGCCTGCGGGTCCGCCGACCCGCCGGGCGGCTGCGTGGGAGCCGGTGCCTAGCATGTCCCCCATGGCCACACGTGTGATCACTGGCGCCGGCTCCGGCATAGGCGCGGCCGTCGCGCACCGTCTGCACGCGCGCGGCGAGGAACTGCTGCTGCTGGCGCGGGACGCCGGCCGCGCCGAGGAACTGGCCGCCGAGTACCCCGGCGCCCGCACCCTCGTCGGGGATCTCGCCGAGCCGGAGAAGCTCGCGGAGGCGATCTCGCGCCAGGGCCTGCCGGAGCGGGCCGACTCCCTCGTGCACAGCGCCGGTGTCGTCGAGTTGGGGTCCGTGGGGGACCTCTCCACCGCCACGTGGCGCCGGCAGCTCGATGTGAACCTGGTCGCTCCGGCCGAGCTGACCCGCCTCCTGCTGCCCTCGCTCCGGGCCGCCCGCGGGCAGGTCGTCTTCATCAACTCCGGAGCGGGGCTGTCGGCGAGCCCCGAGTGGGGCGGCTACGCCGCCTCCAAGCACGGTCTGAAGGCCCTGGCGGACTCCCTGCGGGCCGAGGAGCGGGCCGCCGGGGTTCGGGTCACCACCGTGTATCCCGGCCGCACCAGGACCTCCATGCAGGCGGAGGTGCACCGTCAGGAGGGCAAGGAGTACGACCCGGCCCGGTGGATGGCGCCCGACTCCGTCGCCACGGCGGTCCTCACGGCCCTCGACCTTCCGCGCGACGCGGAAATCCACGACGTGACGGTCCGCCCCGGCACGTGACCCCGGCGCACCTCTGACGCACCGCGTGCGTCGCCTCCGGCGGCTTTGCGCAGTTCCCCGCGCCCCTTTTTCGGGGGTGGTCTCTCTGCGCTGCGACGGCGCGGGCATCGCTGTGGCTGATCGCGCAGTTCCCCGCGCTCCCTTCTCGGGGTGGTTTCTCATGGCTGTGGCGGTGCGGGGGTCCGTGGTGACCGTCCGCGCAGTTCCCCGCGCCCCTTCCTCGGGTGGTTTCTCCGCGCTGCGATGGCGCGGGCCTCGTCGTGGCTGTTTGCGCAGTTCCCCGCGCCCCTGAGCGGGTGCCGTGGGCCGTAGGGCCACCCCGGCGTCCCGATAGGGGCGCGGGGACGGGGGCACCTCCCACGCCCTCAAGGCAGTGGGGGAGCGAGCAAGTTCCGCCGGGGGGTGGTCCGGGTTGATGGGCCGTGCCCACGCCGTGGTGCGGTCGGGGCGAAGCCCGTTGATAGGGGCGCGGGAATTGCGCGAGCAAGTTCCGCCGGGGGGTGGTCCGGGTCGATAGGCCGTGCCCACGCCGTGGTGCGGTCGGGGCGAAGCCCCGCTGATAGGGGCGCGGGGAACTGCGCAGGACGGTTACCACGACCCCGCGCACCGCACGTGGCCAGCAGCGAACCCCCCACAACCCCACCACCGGAATCCGCGCCCCCGCGGATTCCGTACGCTTGCGCAGCGTGAGCGAAAACCGCGTGAGCGAGAACCCCCCGACCGAGAACCGGGACTTCAGCCCCCGGGGCGCCTCCGGCACGGGATCGATGCCGGGAGACGATGCCCGCGAGGCCGTGAGGACCGTGACCGGAACCTTTGAATCCGGCCAGTCGGGGGACGGGCTCCCTTACCTTCCCGAGCTGCCCGCCCGCGGCCCGGGCGCCGACATGATCGGCAGGACGGCGGGGATGCTCGTCGAGCTGTACGCGCGCGTGGAGCCCAGCGGCTGGCGCCTGGGCGACCACCCGGGGCGGGACACCCGCCGCGCCCGCTCCTGGCTCGGCGAGGACCTCGACGCCCTGGAGGAGTTCACCCAGGGCTACGAGGGGCTGCTGAAGGTACAGGCGGTGGGCCCCTGGACGCTCGCGGCGAGCCTGGAGCTGCGCAACGGCGAGGCGGTCCTCTCCGACCCGGGCGCCTGCCGGGACCTGGCCGTGTCGCTGGCGGAAGGGCTCGGCGCGCACCTCGCGGACGTACGGCGCCGGGTGCCCGGCGCCGGCATCGTGCTCCAGCTCGACGAGCCGTCCCTGACGGCCGTGCTGCGCGGCCAGGTGCGCTCGGCCAGCGGCTACCGCACCCACGGCGCCGTCGACCGCCAGGTCGTCGAGAGCACCCTGCGGGACGTGATGGAGATCCAGCACGCGGCGGGCGGCGGCGTGGTCGTGCACTCCTGCGCCGCGGACGTCCCCTTCGCGCTGCTGCGCCGGGCCGGCGCGGACGCCGTCTCGTTCGACGCCGCACTGCTCACCGAACGTGACGACGACGTGATCGGCGAGGCCGTCGAGAGCGGTACGAAGCTGTTCGCCGGTGTCGTGCCCGGCACGGACGGCCCATTGTCAGACCCTGCCGGTAGCGTCGGGGGTGTCAGGACGCTGTGGCGCAGGCTGGGGCTCCGGCCCGAGCTGCTCGCCCGGGCCGTGGTGCTCACGCCCGCATGCGGTCTGGCGGGTGCGTCTCCCGCGTACGCGCGGCGCGCGCTCGCCCACTGCGTCCAGGCGGCGAGATCCCTCGCGGACAACCCTGAGTGACGGGAGGACAGACGGTGGCCGGCGAACAGCAAGCACAGCCCGCAGCGGTGCCCGCCGAGGCACGGGAGAAGCACAAGCAGCTCGCCGAGCAGATCGAGGAGCACCGCTTCAGGTACTACGTGAAGGACCAGCCGGTCGTCAGCGACGCCGAGTTCGACCGGCTGCTCCGGGCCCTCCAGGACCTGGAGGACGAGCACCCCGAGCTGCGCACCCCCGACTCGCCCACCCAGAAGGTCTCCGGCGCCTACGAGACCGACCTCGCCGAGGTGGAGCACCGCGAGCGCATGCTCTCGCTGGACAACGCCTTCGACGACGACGAGCTGGGCGCCTGGGCGGACCGCATCGCCAAGGACGTCGGCACCACCGACTACCACTTCCTGTGCGAGCTCAAGATCGACGGCCTCGCCGTCAACCTCACGTACGAGCACGGCCGCCTCACCCGCGCCGCCACCCGCGGCGACGGCCGTACCGGCGAGGACATCACGCCGAACGTCCGCACCATCGAGGAGATCCCCGACCGGCTCAGGGGCGACCGCGTCCCCGAGCTCGTCGAGATCCGCGGCGAGGTCTTCTTCCCGATGGAGGAGTTCCAGGCGCTGAACGCCCGCCGGGTCGAGGCCGGTGAGAAGCCGTACGCCAACCCGCGCAACTCGGCTTCCGGTTCGCTGCGCCAGAAGGACCCCAAGGTCACCGCCACCCTCCCGCTGCGCATGGTGGTGCACGGCATCGGCGCCCGTGAGGGCTTCGACATCGACCGCCTCTCGAATGCCTACGAGCTGCTGCGCGAATGGGGCCTGCCCACCACGCCGTACGGCAAGGTGGTCGACTCCATCGACGGCGTACGGGAGTTCATCGCGTACTACGGCGAGCACCGCCACTCCGTGGAGCACGAGATCGACGGCGTCGTCGTCAAGCTCGACGAGATCCCGCTCCAGGGCCGCCTCGGCTCCACCTCCCGCGCCCCGCGCTGGGCGATCGCCTGGAAGTACGCCCCCGAGGAGGTCAACACCAAGCTGGTGAACATCCGCGTCGGCGTCGGCCGCACCGGCCGGGTCACGCCCTACGCGCACGTGGAGCCCGTCACCGTCGCGGGCTCCGAGGTCGAGTTCGCCACCCTGCACAACCAGGACGTGGTCAAGGCCAAGGGCGTCCTCATCGGGGACACGGTGGTGCTGCGCAAGGCCGGCGACGTCATCCCGGAGATCCTCGGCCCGGTCGCCGACCTGCGGGACGGCACCGAGCGGGAATTCGTGATGCCCACCGAATGCCCGGAGTGCGGCACCCCGCTGCGGCCGATGAAAGAGGGCGACGTCGATCTGCGCTGCCCCAACGCCCGGGGCTGCCCCGCACAGCTCCGCGAGCGGCTGTTCTATCTGGCGGGCCGCAAATCCCTCGACATCGAGAGTTTCGGCTATGTGGTGGCCGCCGCGCTGACCAGGCCGCTGGAACCCTCCGAGCCCCCGCTGCGCGACGAGGGCGACCTCTTCGACCTCACCCTGGAAAAGCTGCTGCCCATCAAGGCGTACGTTCTCGACCAGGACAGCGGCCTGCCCAAGCGGGACCCCGAAACGGGCGAGGAGAAAATCGCGACGGTCTTCGCCAACCAGCAGGGCGAGCCCAAGAAGAACACCCTGGCGATGCTGGACAATATCGCCGCGGCCAAAGAGCGCCCCCTGGACCGCGTCATCACGGGCCTGTCCATCCGCCATGTCGGGCCGGTCGCGGCCCGTGCGCTGGCCCGGGAATTCCGCTCCATCGACAGGATCGAGCAGGCCGGCGAGGAGGAGCTCGCCGCGGTGGAGGGCGTGGGACCGACCATCGCCGCCTCCCTCAAGCAGTGGTTCGAGGAGGACTGGCACCGCGAGATCCTGGGGAAATGGCGTGCGGCCGGGGTCCGTCTCGAAGCCGAGGTCAGCGGCGAGGAAGAGGGCCCTCGCGCCCTGGAGGGCATCACCGTCGTCGTCACGGGCACCCTCGTGAACTACACCCGCGACGCCGCCAAGGAAGCACTCCAGAACCAGGGCGCCAAGGTCTCCGGCTCGGTCTCCAAGAAGACCTCATTCGTGGTGGTGGGGGAAAATCCCGGTTCGAAGCATGACAAGGCGGTGCAGTTGAAGGTTCCCGTCCTGGACGAGGACGGCCTTACCACCCTGCTCGAACGAGGACCCGACGCGGCGGCGGAAATCGCACGGCCGACCGATGAGTAGCGGTTGAACGCCACTCGTTCGGCGCATATCAGAGGCAGATGGGTGGCCGGGGCGCATTCGGGCAACCACTGTCGAGCGCTGCCCCTGAAAGCCATCCGCGGCCTACTGTTGAGGGGCGTGCCCGTCGTGCGTGCCCAGCAGCGCGGCGGGTTATCGGACGCGGACCCCGTCGAGGTCGAGGGGGCACCGGGGTTACCGGGGCCGCCGCCTTCCGTCTTCGGCGTCCGCGCCGCAGGGCGTGGGCACCGCCGGCTGTGAGAGGGACGGGAATGGAACCGACCGAGAGCGCCGCCCCCGAGGCCCGACTGCACCGTGGCCGCAGTCACTGGCTGAGCGGTCGCCGCGCCGCACCCAAAACCCGCGAGCGCGGCACCGCCACGGGGGAGCGCTCCCCGGGTGCCGCCGCTCCGCCCAACGAGACGCCACGGGGCGGCAGCGGAGCGGCACGCCGGCCGGGCAGCCGGCAGGGCTCCGGCCCGGCCCCCGCACTCACCGGCGAGCCCACCGCCACGCAGGGCACCGAGCCCGCCGACGGCGCGGGCCCCTCGGCGACCCCGGCCCCCGCGGCGCCTGCGCCCGGCACCCCCGCGGCGCCTGCGCCCGGCGTCCCCGCGGTGCCTACGCCCGACACTCCCGCGGCGCCGGAGGACGGCCCTACCAGCGGGGAGACGGCACGGGAGGCCGGTGAGGGCGGCGCCACGGCCAGGGCTATGGCCACGGCCATGGATCGCGCCTCCGCTGACGGCGCGACCGAGCGCCCCGACGCGGGCCGGACGCCCACTGGTCAGGGCTCGCCCAATCCCGTGCCTGCTCAAACAGAGCCCGGAGAACCGGAGCCGGCGGCGCACGGGCCGGCGGAGCCCGCGGCGAGGCAGAGCGGTCCGAGTCCGGAACCGGAGGATCCGGGCCCCGCTCAGGCGGATGCGGGCTCGCCCCCCGCTCAGGCGGATGCGGGCTCGCCCCCCGCGCAGGCAGATGTGGCTTCGGCCCCCGCGCGTGCGAGCGCGGGTCCGTCAGCGCTCGGGAGGGAACGCGGTGGTGATTCGGCCCCCACGCGTGCGAGCGCGGACTCAGCTCCCGCGCGTGCGAGCGTGGACTCAGCTCCCGCGCGTGCGAGCGTGGACTCAGCTCCCGCGCAGACGAAGGTGGACTCAGCCCCCGCACCGTCAGCCTCCGAACGGACCGGACCTCCCCTGCCCGGGCAGGACCGCGCTGAGGCGTCCCGGGGAGCGGGGAGCGGACCGGAGGCAGCGGGGCCGGGTGAGGAGCCTGACGCCTCGTTGGTAAAACGTTCCGCGAGCGCCGGATCCGCGGAGCCGGCCCCCACGGACACCCGGGCCACGGCACCGGACACCCGGGCCGCGGCACCGCGCACCGGGGCTCAAGGCCCTTCGGACGCAGCAGGTTTGGCGGGGCGGGGCTCCGGGGGGCACAGTTCTGCGGGGCAGGGATTGGCAGAGCAGGGCTCCGCGGGGCAGGGTGCTGTGGGGCAGAGTCCGGGGGGACGTGATCGGAATGCGGGAGGACGTGCGGCGATGTCGCCGGGAGCCGCTGGACAGGGCGTGACGGGGCCCGGTGCGAACGGGCGCGGCGGGCCGAGGCCCGCGGTGACCGGCACCGGGATGCCGGGGTCCGGAGCGAGAGGTTCCGGTGGACCGGGATCCGCCGCCACCGGTTCCTCCGTGCCGGGCCGTGGCCGGGGCGCCCCGACCCCCTGGTCGGGACGGTCTCAGGAGCGTTCCGAAGGACTGCCCGGCCGGAGCGCGCCGCGCCCGGCCGCCGAGCGCTGGAGCATCGCCCGGATCGCGGGGCTGCGCGACCGGCTGTCCACGCGTGGCACGCGGGAGGCCGGGCGCGAGCACGGCGCCCTCGCCGACGACGCCGCGTCCCGGCAGGCTCTTCGGGCCGCGTTGCCGAGCGCCGTCGTCCTGCTGGCCGTGCTGGTGCTGGGCGCCGGCGTGGTGCGCGCCGTCAGCGGCCACCACGCCCTCTTCCCGTCCGGAGTCACCGGATGGTCCCTGGCCGCGCTCACCGGACTCATAGTCGGCCACCTCGTGGCCATGGGCCGCGACCGCTGGTGGGGCGGCACGGGCTCCGGCTCGGCCCTCACCCTCGCCGTGCTGCTGCTGTACGGGTGGGTGCCGGCCGGCATGGTCAGCCTCATCCTGATCGTCCTGGTCGGCGTGGCCCGCAGGAACGGCTGGCGGCAGGGCGTGCTGCACGGCGCCGCCGACATCCTCGGCATCGGCTCGGGCGCCCTGGTGCTCTGGGCGTGCGGGCGGGTGCCGTCCGTCGAGTCCCCGTGGAAACCCGAGAGCTGGGACCTGCTGACGGCCCCCGAGGCGGTGCTCGTCGCGGCCGCCTACGTGGCCGTCACCCGCCTGCTGACCTGGTACGTGCACACCCCCCGCACCGGCCTGCCCACCGTCCTGCGCACCGCGCTCATCCGGCAGGGCCTGGTCGGCGCCGGGCTGCTCGGCATCGCCCCGCTGATCTGCGTCGTCGCGATGGCCCGCCCCGTGCTGCTGCCGCTCTTCGCCGTGCCCCTCATCGCCCTCGACTCCAGCCTCTGGATCGCCCGCGCCCGCGCCGAGGAGCAGCTGCGCGACCCGCTCACCGGGCTGCCCAACCGGCAGTGGCTGCTGGAGCGGACCTGGGCCGCCCTGGAGGAGGCCGACCAGAACGGAGAGCGGTCCGCCCTCGTGCTGATCGACCTCGACCGCTTCCGGTCGGTCAACGACACGCTCGGGCACCTCGCCGGCGACCGGCTGCTGTTGCAGATCGCCGACCGGCTGCGGCTCGCGCTGCCCCGCGGGGCGGAGGCGGCCCGGCTCGGCGGCGACGAGTTCGCCGTGCTGCTGCCCGTCGCCGACTCCACCACCTCCGCGAGCCGGGTGGCCCGCGGGCTCGTCGCCGAACTCGGCCGTCCGCTCGACCTCGACGGCCTCACCCTCGTCCTGGAGGCCAGCGCCGGACTCGCCGTCTTCCCCGACCACGCCCTCGACGCGGAGGGGCTGCTGCGCCGCGCCGACGTCGCCATGTACCAGGCGAAGCGGGACCGCACGGGAGTGGAGGTGTACGAGTCCAAGCGGGACTCCAACACCCCCGACCGGCTCGGCCTCCTCGGCGACCTGCGGCGGGCGCTCGACGCGCACGAGGTGGAGCTGCACTACCAGCCCAAGGTCCGCTTCGACGGCGAGGTGGCCGGACTCGAGGCGCTGGTGCGGTGGGTGCACCCGGAGCGGGGCAAGGTGCCGCCCGACGAGTTCATCGCGATCGCCGAGTCGTCCGGGCTGATGCCGCACCTGACCGAGTACGTGCTGGAGACCGCGCTGGCCCAGGTCGCGCGGTGGCGCGAGCAGGGGCTGCGGGTGCCCGTCGCGGTGAACGTCTCCCCGCGCGACGTCCACACGCCCGGCTTCGCCGGCTCCGTCGCGGCCCGGCTCGCCCGGCACGGCGTGCCGCCCGGGGCGCTCCAGCTGGAGATCACCGAGCACGTGCTGCTTGAGGACCCGCAGCGCGCCGCGGACACCCTGGCCGGGCTCACCGCGCACGGCGTGAAGATGTCGCTGGACGACTTCGGCACCGGGTACTCCTCGCTGGTCCACCTGCGGCGGCTGCCGGTGAGCGAGCTGAAGATCGACCGGTCGTTCGTGGCGCGGCTCGCGGTGGACGCGGAGGACGCGGAGATCGTGCGCTGCACGGTGGACCTCGCGCATTCCCTGGGCCTGGTCGTGGTGGCCGAGGGCGTGGAGGACGACGAGACCTGGCAGCGGCTGCGGGAACTCGGCTGCGACGCCGTGCAGGGCTGGCTGGTGGCCGCGGCCATGCCGACCGACAAGGCCACGGCGTGGCTGCGGGCGCGCGAGCAGGCCTCGCTGGGGCGGGGCCAGGGGTAGCGGGTTGCCGGACGCGGCGGGATGTTCTGGCCCTGGCGGGCCGCACCCTGGCCCTGGTGGGCGGGACGCCTCGGCCCTGACGGGCCATGCCTCCGGTCCTGGTGGGTGGCGCTGCGTGGCGGGCTGTCGGTTTCGTCGTGGCCGTTCGCTCCCCCACTGCCTTGAGGGCGTGGGAGGTGCCCCCACCCCGCGCCCCTGGGTGTGTGCCGTGGGCCGTCCGGGCACCCCGGTGCGCCCCAGAAGGGGCGGTGGTCGGGAAAAGAAATTCACGGGCAGGGGCGCTGCGCCCATAGGATTGGGCTCGTCCCGTGTGCGTGTGCCTACGGTGTACTTTGCGCACGGGGGCGGACTGCCGCCCGAACCACCGTCACTGACCCTGAGGATCCCGCATGCCTGGCATCACGCGCGAGGAGGTCGCCCACCTCGCCCGGCTGGCGCGTCTGGAACTGAAGCCCGAAGAGCTCGACCACTTCGCAGGCCAGCTCGGCGACATCATCAACGCGGTCGCCCGCGTCTCCGACGTCGCCGACCAAGACGTTCCGCCGACCTCCCACCCGCTGCCGCTGACGAACGTCATGCGCCCGGACGAGGTACGCCCGTCGCTCACCCCCGAGCAGGCGCTCTCCGGAGCACCCGCCCAGGAGCAGCAGCGATTCAAGGTGCCGCAGATCCTGGGTGAGGAGTGACCGACATGACGGACATCATCAGGCTCACCGCGGCCGAGACCGCCGCGAGGATCGCCTCCGGCGAGCTCACCGCCGTGCAGGTCACCGAGGCCCACCTGGCCCGTATCGAGGCCGTGGACGAGAAGGTGCACGCGTTCCTGCACGTCGACCGCGAGGGCGCCCTCAAGCAGGCCCGCGCCGTCGACGCCAGGCGGGAGCGCGGCGAGCAGCTCGGCCCGCTCGCCGGCGTGCCGATCGCCGTCAAGGACCTCTTCACCACCGAGGGCGTCCCCACCACCGTCGGCTCCAAGATCCTCGAAGGCTGGGTCCCGCAGTACGACGCCACCGTCACCAGGCGCCTCAAGGACGCCGGCCTGGTGCTGCTCGGCAAGACGAACATGGACGAGTTCGCCATGGGCTCCTCCACCGAGAACAGCGCCTACGGGCCCACCGGCAACCCCTGGGACCTCACCCGGGTCCCCGGCGGCTCCGGGGGCGGCTCCAGTGCCGCCATCGCCTCGTACCAGGCCGCGCTCGCGATGGGCACGGACACCGGCGGCTCGATCCGCCAGCCCGCCGCGGTCACCGGCACCGTCGGCGTCAAGCCCACCTACGGCGGCGTCTCCCGGTACGGCATGGTGGCCTTCTCCAGCTCGCTCGACCAGGGCGGCCCCTGTGCCCGGACGGTCCTCGACGCAGCCCTGCTGCACGAGGTCATCGGCGGCCACGACCCGCTGGACTCCACCTCCATCGACGCCCCGGTACCGCCGGTGGTGGAGGCGGCACGGAGCGGCAGCGTGCGGGGCCTGCGGATCGGAGTCGTGAAGCAGTTCCGCGGCGAGGGCTACCAGCCCGGCGTCGTGCAGCGCTTCGACGAGTCCGTCCAGCTCCTCAAGGAGCTCGGCGCCGATGTCGTCGAGGTGGACTGCCCGTCGTTCGACCTCGCCCTGTCGGCGTACTACCTGATCGCGCCGTCCGAGTGCTCCTCGAACCTCGCCCGCTTCGACGCCATGCGCTACGGCCTGCGGGTCGGCGACGACGGCAACCACAGCGCCGAGGAGGTCACCGCCCTCACCCGCGAGGCCGGCTTCGGCGCCGAGGTCAAGCGCCGGGTCATGCTCGGCACCTACGCGCTCAGCTCCGGCTACTACGACGCGTACTACGGCAGCGCGCAGAAGGTGCGCACGCTCATCGCGCGCGACTTCGAGCGGGCCTTCGAGCAGGTCGACGTGCTCGTCTCGCCGACCACCCCGACCACCGCCTTCCCGATCGGCGAGCGCGCCGACGACCCGATGGCGATGTACCTCGCGGACCTGTGCACCATCCCGGCGAACCTCGCGGGCAACGCCGCCATGTCGCTGCCGTGCGGCCTGGCCCCTGAGGACGGCCTCCCGGTGGGCCTGCAGATCATCGCGCCGGCCATGCGGGACGAAAGGCTGTACAAAGTCGGTGCCGCCGTCGAGTCCGCTTTCGTGGAACGCTGGGGACATCCGCTGCTGGAGGAGGCACCGTCACTGTGAGCGCAATGACCAAGAAGGCCAAGAACTTCAAGAAGTCCAAGACGGGCCTGTACCTGTCGATCGGCAGTACGGCCCTCGGCGCCATCAGCGTGGCCAAGCAGGCCAAGCTGGCCCGGCAGGACAACGACACGCTCCGGCTGGTCGACGCCGCGGTCTCCGCCGTCGCCATCGTCACCGGCCTCGCCATCCTCTACCGCGAGCTGAAGCGCCTGGGCGACGACGACGTCCTGCTGGGCTGAGAGGGAAGTTTTCACCGTGACTGCCACGACCGACCTGGTGCCGTACGAGGAAGCCCTCGCGTCGTACGACCCCGTCATGGGCCTGGAGGTCCATGTCGAGCTGGGCACCAGGACCAAGATGTTCTGCGGCTGCTCCACCGAGCTGGGCGCGCCGCCCAACTCGCAGACCTGCCCGACCTGCCTCGGCCTGCCCGGCGCGCTGCCCGTGATGAACGCGTCCGGCGTCGAGTCCGCCATCCGGATCGGCCTCGCGCTGAACTGCGAGATCGCCGAGTGGTGCCGCTTCGCCCGGAAGAACTACTTCTATCCGGACATGCCGAAGAACTTCCAGACCTCGCAGTACGACGAGCCGATCGCCTACAACGGCTACCTGGACGTCCAGCTGGAGGACGGCACCACCTTCCGCGTGGAGATCGAGCGCGCCCACATGGAGGAGGACACCGGCAAGTCCACCCATGTGGGCGGTGCCACGGGCCGGATCCACGGTGCCCAGCACTCCCTGCTCGACTACAACCGCGCGGGCATCCCGCTCATCGAGATCGTCACCAAGCCCATCGTCGGGGCGGGGGAGCGCGCCCCCGAGGTGGCCCGCGCCTATGTCGCCGAGCTGCGCGAGCTGATCAAGGCGCTGGGCGTGTCCGAGGCCCGGATGGAGATGGGCCAGATGCGCTGCGACGTGAACCTCTCGCTGATGCCCAAGGGCAGCGAGAAGTTCGGTACCCGCAGCGAGACGAAGAACGTCAACTCCCTGCGCAGCGTGGAGCGGGCCGCCCGGTTCGAGATCGAGCGGCACGCCGCGGTGCTGAACTCCGGCGCCACCGTCGTCCAGGAGACCCGGCACTTCCACGAGGACCAGGGCACCACCACCTCCGGCCGGATCAAGGAGGAGGCCGAGGACTACCGGTACTTCCCGGAGCCCGACCTGGTGCCGGTCGCCCCGGCCCGCGAGTGGGTCGACGAGCTCCGCCGCGGCCTGCCCGAACTGCCGTTGCAGCGCCGCAACCGGCTGCGTGAGGAGTGGGACGTCTCCGCCCACGACATGCAGTCGATCCTGAACGCGGGAGCGATCGAGCCGATCGTCGCCACCATCGAGGCCGGCGCCGACTCCACCGCCGCCCGCAAGTGGTGGATGGGCGAGCTGGCCAGGCACGCCAACGAGACCGGCGTCGAGCCCGGCGCCCTGCCCATCACCCCCGTGCAGGTGGCCCGCGTCGCGACCCTGGTGCAGGAGGGCTCGCTCAACGACAAGCTGGCCCGCCAGGTCATCGAGGGCGTCCTCGCAGGCGAGGGCGGTCCCGATGAGGTCGTCGAAAAGCGCGGCCTGAAGGTCGTCTCGGACGAGGGCGCGCTCACGACCGCCGTGGAGGAGGCCATCGCGGGCAACGCCGCGATCGCCGACAAGATCCGCGGCGGCAAGGTGGCCGCCGCGGGCGCGCTGGTGGGCGCGGTCATGAAGGCGACCAGGGGCCAGGCGGACGCGGCCCGCGTCAAGGAACTCATCCTGGAGAAACTGGGCGTCACGGAGTCCTGACACCGCAGCACGACAGCACGAAAGGGAGGGCGACGCACCCACGGTGCGCCGCCCTCCCGCGCTACCGGCGCCCACGAAGGGGCGCGGGGAACTGCGCGACGAGCCGCGACGAGAGGGAGAGGTAGTCACGGCGGGAGGGGGCAGTCGCTGCCGTGCCGGGGTGGCCGGTTCAGGTGGCGGAGAGGGCGACCGGTGCCTGCTCAGGGGCGCGGGGAACTGCGCGACGAGGCGGAGAGGTAGCCACCGTCAGAAGCGGCCGGCACGAGCCGGCTGCTGCACCCCCAGGTGGGCCCGCTGGACCTGCGTTACGAGAAGCTGGCGCTGCCCGGCGCGCCCGGGCAGATGCTGATCACGTACCACGCCGAGCCCGGCTCGGATTCGCACGAGCGCCTGCAACTCCTCGCCCACCTCGCCACCCGCCCGGCGACCGCCGCGACGACCGGGCAGGAGGCCGACTCCGCGCCGCAAGCGCACGCACGGGACGAATCAGCCCCCTGACGGCTCCCCGGCACCGGACCGCCCATCAGGACCGGGACCGAGCCGCTTCCCGGACCCGGGCGACTCCCCGGGCATCCGCAGGACCCCGGGCATCCGCAGGGCCCCAGGCATCCGCAGGACCCCGGGCATCCGCAGCGCCGCGGGCAGCGACAGCGCCATCAGGGCCGCCTCGCACAGCAGCGTGGTCCGGAAGCCGCCCGTCGCGGTGAGCAGCAGCGCGGACGGCGCGGTGCCGGTGGCCGCGGAGACCTGCGTGACGATGGTGTCCGCCGTGGTCCCCGCGGCCACCTCGGTGTTCGCGAGGCCGCGAGTGGCCACGGCCACAGGACGCGTGCGGCGAGCAGCAGCGGCAGCACGCCCAGGGAACCGGAAGGCGATCAGCGAGCCGGCGTCCCAGGCGAGCCCCGCGCAGGCGGAGCCGAGCGTGAAGAGCGCGACCGCGGTGAGGAAGACCCGCGACGGCAAGGGCGTGCCGCGGAAGGGGCACGCGTGCGGTGTCGGAGGCCGGCGGGTTCTGGGGGTGTCATGACACGGAAAGTACAACGAAAAGTACAACGACCGTGGTAATAATTACATGGCTCGTTGTACCTCAGTCGCGAGGCCCACTGGGTACGGTGGCCCGAGCGCGACGACGGAAGCGGTGTCGAGACCGGAAGTGCAGGGGTACCCACGTGGCACAACGGGTGAGGCAGGGGCTCGCGGAGAAGCGGACGGCGATCGTCTGCGGTGCGCGCCGCGTCTTCGGGCGTGACGGCTACACCCGTACCAGCATCGACGCGATCGCGAAGGAAGCGGACGTCTCCACCCGGACGATCTACAACCACTTCCCGGGCGGCAAGGCCGAGGTCTTCCGCGTGGTGGTGGAGGAGGGCGCGGCGCAGGTCGTCCAGGCGCACCTCGACGCCCTCGACCGCAGGCTCCACAAGGTGACCGACCTGGAGGCCGACCTGATCGCCTTCATCCAGGCGTGGGCGGAGCCGGCGGACCGGTTCCCCGACCACTTCGCCGTGGCGCGGCAGCTACGCGCCGAGGTGGGGCACATCCCGCAGGAGCTGGTGGACGCCTGGCGCCGCTCGGGCCCGCAGCGGTCCATCGAGGCGGCCGCAGGGCGCTTCCGGGAGCTGGCCGACGAGGGCCTCCTGGACGCGCCGGACCCGCTTCGCGCGGCCCACCATCTCTTCCACCTGACGCTCGGCGAGGTCAACGACCGTACGTGCATGGGCGCGCTGCCGTTGCCGGATCAGGAGCGCACCGAGCTGATCACCGCGGGTGTCCGGGCGTTCCTGCGGGGCTACCTGCCGCGCTGACCCCTGACGGCGCGGGCGGGATCGCCATGGATGCCGTGGTGGATGCCGTCATGGATGAGGTGACGGATGCTGCCGTCGTGGATGGCGAGGCGTGACAAGGCGTGATGAGACCCGCGGGTGACGTCCCCGAAAAGTTACATATGCCGCATTAGGTGTATCCAGGAAGAATGAGGATCCGGATCCCGGACGTGGTCTTCGGGGACTCCGTGAAAACCGGCTGGCCCCTGATTCTCGCGCCGCTGTTTTTCGTCGTGGCCATCCCCATCGCCGACTACTTCCTGGAACCGACCATTCACATCGCGCCGCTGCTCACGGTGGCGCCGGCGTTCACCGCGGCGATCGCCGGAATCTGGGCCACCGCCGGGATGAGCGTCCTCGCCGTGCTCGCGCAGGTGGTCGCCGGCGCGGAGCGGCACACCCTGGGCACGCAGCAGGTCCTGACCGAGGTCGTGGCGCTGGTGCTGCTCTCGTCCCTGCTGGTGCTCTTCACCTACGTCCGTGAGACGCACAGCAGCCAGCTCAGGCGGGTGAGACTGGTCTCGGAGACGACCCAGCGCGCCGTGCTGCGCCCGCTGCCTGAGCGCGCGGGCCCGCTGGGCATCGCCACGGAGTACCGCACCGCCGAGAGCGAGTCGCGCATCGGCGGGGACCTGTTCGCCTTCGCGAGAACCGAGGGCTCCACCCGGCTGCTCATCGGGGACGTGAGAGGCAAGGGCCTCGACTCCATCACCGACACCTCGATCATGCTCGGGGCCTTCCGGGCGGCGGCCCACCGCCAGGCGCCGCTGCCGGAGCTGGTCGCCTATCTGGAGGGCAGCGTGCACTGGGGGCTCTCCGAGCTGGCGGAGATGGAGACGGACGTGGGTGAGCGCTTCGTCACGGCCGTGGTCGCGGACATCCCCGACGACGAGCCCGTCATCAGGCTGGTGAGCTGCGGCCACCCACCGCCCCTGCTGCTGCGCGACGGCACGGCCACCCCGCTGGTCGTCAGCCGCCCGTCGACCCCGCTCGGCCTCGGCGGCCTGGCCACGAGCTCGTACGCCCCGGAGACGTTCCCCTTCCCGGAAGGGGGCCGCGTGCTCCTGTACACGGACGGCGTCTCGGAGGCACGGGACCGCGACGGAACCTTCTATCCGGTGGTGGAGCGCGCCGCGGAGGCGGACAGGGTCGCCATGTGGTCGGACGGCGGCCCCGAGACCCTGGTGGAGTTCCTCACCCGGGACCTGCTGGACTACGTGAACGACAACCTGGCCGACGACATGGCCATGATCGCCGTAGAACGCCCAGGCCCCCCGACCGCCCCGAACGCTCAAACATGACCCAGCCCCGACAGGGGCGCGGGGAACTGCGCGAAAGCCCCGACGGGCGGCTGGCCGACGACGGGACCGCAGGGGGCTGGACCTGATCAGGGGCGCGGGGAACTGCGGAAAAAAGCCCCGACGGACGGTCGGCCGACGACGGGACCGCAGGGGGCTGGACCTGATCAGGGGCGCGGGGAACTGCGGAAAGAAGCCCCACCGGCGGCCAGCCGGGCACGAGACCGCAAGGAACCGCAAACCACAGTGTCACAGCCGAGGCACAGGCGCACCTGCCTCGAAGTCGATCGACTCCGACAGCGAACGCCACTTCTCATCCGCCGCGGCCTTGCCCCGATCCGCCTCGGTGACCAGCCGATACGCGTCGGAGCCCAGTAGCAGGTGGAGCGGCGGATCCGCGAGCTCGGGAAGCCCCACGATCAGCTCGGCGGCCTTCTGCGGGTCGCCGTTCTGCTTGCCGTCCATGCCCCGGACCTGCTCGGCGAACACCCCCACGGACTGCCGGTACGGCTCGCTGATCGGCGGGATCCGCATCGACGAGCCCGCCCAGTCGGTGCGCAGGCCGCCCGGCTCGACGATGGTGACGTTGATGCCCAGCGGCCGTACCTCCTTCGACAGGACCTCGGAGAAGCCGCCCACGGCCCATTTGGCGCTCTGGTACGCGCTGAGCCCGGGGGTGGTGATCCGCCCGCCGCTGGACGAGATCTGGATGACGTGCCCCGAGCCCTGGGCGCGGAAGATCGGCAGGGCCGCCTTGGTGACGTGGTAGACACCGTAGAAATTGGTGTCGATCTGCGCCCGGAAGGCCTCGTCGGTGACGTCTTCTACGGCGGCCATGTCGCCGTAGCCGGCGTTGTTGACGACGGCGTCGAGCCGGCCGAACGTCTCCGCGGCCTCGGCCACCGCCGCACGCGCCGCGCCGCCGTCGGCGACGTCGAGCCGTACTGCCCTGATCCGGTCGGCTCCGTACCGTTCGACCAGGTCGTCGAGGTGTGACGGTCTGCGCGCCGTGGCCGTCACGCGGTGTCCCGCCGCCAGGGCGGCTTCGGTGATCGCGCGGCCGAGTCCCCGGGAACTGCCGGTGATGAACCAGGTCCGGGCATCGGGGGCGGGCGAGCTGCTGGGTGCCAAGGGGGCTCCTGAAGTGAACGCGGTGGTGAAGGCGATCGGCGTAGCCAGAGAAGTAACTGACCATCCAGTTACTTCGGAAAGTACGCCCATACGCCACCGATTGCAACGAGCTTTTTCAGCGAATCTTCGGGGTTAAGGGCTCCGCCTACCAAGATGACCATCTGGTTAGTCACCGGGTACGGACTCGGGCTAGCATGAGAGGATGCCCAGGGATTCCCAAGCGACCAAGGCCAGCCTCTTGCAGGCGGCGAGCGACGAGTTCGCCACGTACGGGATCGCAGGCGCGCGCGTGGACCGCATCGCCGCGGCGGCGGGCTACAACAAGAACCTGATCTACGTGCACTTCGGCAGCAAGGAGGGGCTCTTCGACGCGGTCTTCGCACGGGCCGTGGAAGAGCTGCAGAACGCCGTCCCGATCACCCCCGACGACCTGCCCGGTTACGCGGGGGCGCTCTACGACTTCTACCTGACCCGCCCGCGGCTGATGCGGCTCGCGCGCTGGCACAGCCTGGAGCGGCCCGGCGCCCTGGAGCGGCTTCCGGTGGTGGTCTCGTCGAACTCCCTCAAGATGCGCGGCCTGGCCGGGGCGCAGGCGGACGGCCTGGTGGACGCGGGCCTGCCTCCGCTGCAACTGCTCTCGCTGATCCTGTCCATCGCGGCCACCTGGAGCCCGGGCAGCCCGGAGGCCTTCGGCGAGGGCGATGTCTCCCCGGAGGTGATCGCCCTGCGCCGTCACGCGGTCGTCCTCGCTGTCGCCCGCCTGACCAGGCCCCCCGGCGACGGGGACATGGCCTCCCCGAGGCCGTCGGCCGCGCGGAGCGACTGACCGCCGCCCGCACGCGGGACTGGCACCGGCACGCGGGGCCGCGGCCCACGCCACCCCCTCCGGGCTCCGTGGGCCCGCTCCCGGGAGGCGCCCGCTCCCGCCCCGGTCCCGCCCCGCCGGGACGCCCGCTTCCGCTCGGCTCCCGCTCCCGCCCCCCGCACCCGGTCGCCGGGTGCGTATGCTGGCGCGCGGATGCCTTGGACGCCATGGGCGCCACGGGATATTTCGCCTGGTGTGCGGCTGTGGGGCATCACGTCGACATCCGGCCCCTCCTGGGCTCGCTGCGCGTTGGTACCGACCCGGGGTGGGGCTCGGCGCTCGCTAAGACAGCTCTCAGATTCCGTTCGTACGGTGCGCGGGATGGCATACAGGACACCTGACGCGGCCGCGGCGGAGACCCGTTCCACGGGCCGGGCGACCACCGCGGACGAGGCCGGGAAGAAGGGGGCCGAGGGCATCCAGGACGACGGACAGACGTACGAAACCAAGGAAACCAAGGAAAAGGGACAGCGCATGGACAGGCCGGAAGGGCTCGCAGTCAAGGGCGAGGAGCCCACGAAGAGGCCCGAGGAGGCCGACGGCGCGGAGCGTGCTGCCGAGTCGCCGAAGGAGACCGGAGACGCCGCAACGACACCCCAGGGCGCCGAGCCCACCGCGGACGCCGCTCCGGGTGGGACCACGGAAGCCGGCGCGGTCACCGCGGAAGGCGAGACCGTGGACGCCGGCGCGGGCGACGACGTCTTCCTGGTCGAGGAGGACGGCGAGGCCCCCTCGTCGGACGTCGCCCAGGGCACGGGCGCCGTGGTCGCCGCGGCGCTCGGCTTCGTCTCCCTCACGGGAAGCTGGCTCGGCACCGTCGCCGGTGCCCGCGAATCGCTGGTCGGGCAGCTCCAGACGTCCCAGGGAGCGAGCGTCTCCAAGCAGATCCACGAGGTCTACGGCGACCAGTGGCACGTCACCGCACTGATCAGCGGCATCTTCGCGCTCGCCGCGCTGATCGTCGGCGTGGTGGTGCTGGCCAAGCCCGCCTTCGGCGCGCCGGGCGAGCGGCAGGCGTCCTGGATCAAGTCGGTGTCCTGGGCGGGTGTCGTCCTGGGCGTCATCGGGCTGCTGCTCGCGGTGCTCAAGTACAGCGACGCCATCCTGGGGTTGCCGTCGGTCTCCTCCTGAGCGGCCCCGCCTTCCCCTCACGGGCAGACCGCCGGCCTCCCTTCCGAGCCGGGGCCGTGTCCGTGGCGGGACCCGGAGTGCGCTTGCGCGGGACTACCGGCGCCGGAGGGCCCGGGGATCGGGCATGTGAGGCCCCTTAGGGGGCCACGCCCCGCCCCGGCCCTTTGGCGAGGACCGCCTAAGCACGCGGTACGGCACCGCTAAGGCACCCCCAGCCCGCACAATGCGGAACTCTCCCGATGCGGATGAACCCCCTGGGAGACGAGTCTTGGAACACCGCGGCCGACACGGCGCGGTGAGATCAGACCGACTCGTCCCAGGGGGTTCGCATGTTCCAGTTCAGCATCTTCCAGACACGGGAAGCCGACCTGATCCGGGCCGTCGAGCAGCGCCGGCTGCTGCGCGAGGCCCGCGAGGCACGAGAGGCACGCGAGGCACGCGCCGAGGGCCGCAGGGTCCGCGGGGAGCCCGGCGAGTCCGGTGAACGCTCCCCCGAGAAGGGCGGCGGCAAGGGCACCCCGGCCCACGCCTGCTCACCCCGCACGGCATGACCGGCCCCCGCGCCGCGGACGGCACCGACGGAGGGGGCGGTGCCGCCGTGGCAGCGGGGGCGGTGCCGGTAATCGGTGCCGCGCTGTCGTACCCCTGTGCCATGCTCGGGCCCGTGGAGACCAGATCCGTCAGCCCCGTGTTCGTCGGCCGCGACGACGAGCTGGAGCTGCTGCGCGACGCCCTCGCACGGGCCGCCGGCGCCGCCGCCCGGGAGCCGGCCGCGGGCGGGCCCCGCGCAGGGCATCCGGACCCGTCTGAGGACCCGGACCTCGCGGGGGAGCCGCAGGCCCTGCTGCTCGGGGGCGAGGCGGGTGTCGGCAAGACCCGCCTCGTCGAGGAGTTCGCCGCCCTCGCCCGCCGCGAGGGCGCGGTCGTGGCGTGCGGCGGCTGCATCGAGATCGGGGCGGAGGGGCTGCCGTTCGCCCCGTTCTCCGCCGCGCTGCGCTCGCTGCGCAGGCAGCTCCCCGAGGAGATGGCCGTCGCTGCCGCCGGTCAGGAGGCCGAGCTGGCCCGGCTGCTCCCCGAGCTGGGCGAGGCCCCGCGCGGGCTGCACGACGAGGAGGACATGGCACGCCTCTTCGAGCTGACCACCCGCGTCCTCACGCGCCTGGCCGCCGGCCGCACCCTGGTCCTCGTCCTGGAGGACCTGCACTGGGCCGACGCCTCCACCCGGCACCTGCTCGCCTTCCTGCTGCGCACCCTCAGCACCCCCCGCATCGTCGTCCTCGCCACGTTCCGCGCCGACGACATCCACCGCCGGCACCCGCTGCGCCCCCTGCTCGCCGAGCTCGACCGGCTGCGCGTGGTCCGCCGTGTCGAGCTGCGCCGCCTCAGCCGCCCCGAGGTCGCCCGGCAGCTCGCCGGCATCCTCGCCGCCGAGCCCGAGCCCGACCTCGTCGACGAGATCTTCGAGCGGTCCGACGGCAACGCCTTCTTCGTCGAGGAGCTGGCCGTCGCCCCGGACGAGTGCGGCCTCACCGACTCCCTCCGCGACCTGCTGCTGGTCCGCGTGGAGCAGCTGCCGCAGCACGCCCAGCGGGCCGTGCGGATCGCCGCCGAGGGCGGCTCCACCGTCGAGTACCCGCTGCTCGCGGCGGTCGCGGGCCTCACCGAGGACGAGCTGATCGAGGCCCTGAGGGCCGCCGTGGGCGCGAACATCCTGATCGCCAGCCCGGACGGCGACGGCTACCGCTTCCGCCACTCCCTCGTGCGCGAGGCCGTCAGCGACGACCTGCTGCCCGGCGAGCGCTCACGCCTCAACCGCCGCTACGCCGAAGCCCTGGAGGCCGAGCCCGCGGTCGTCGCCAGCGACGCGCGCGCCACCCGCCTGGCCAGCTACTGGTACCACGCGCACGACGCAGCCAAGGCCCTGCCCGCCGTCCTCCGCGCCTCCGTGGCGGCCCGCCGCCGGCACGCGTACTCCGAGCAGCTGCGGCTGCTGGAGCGCGCCATGGAGCTGTGGGACGCCGCCCCCGAGCCCGTCCGCGCCGAGCTGCGTCCGATGGACTACGCCGAGTCGTACCTGCCCTGCGGCTGCGACCCCGCGACCACCCCGCTGCGCTTCCTCGACCTGCTCGCCGAGGCGGCGGTGGCCGGCCGGCTCTGCGGCGAGCGGCTGCGCGCCCTGAAGATCACCAAGCGGGCGCTGCGGCTCCTGGAGGACGACTCCGACGGGCAGGATCCGCTGCGCGCCGCGTGGTTCTGGGTCCAGCGCTCCCGCCTGGTGCAGAGCCTGGCGCACGGCGACGGCTGGCAGGAGCTCGGCACCGCCCAGGACCTGGTGCGCGGGCTGCCGCCGTCCCAGGTGCACGCGGAGGTCCTCGCCTACGCCGCGAACTGGTCGATGCTGCACGAGCCCGGCCACGAGGCCCTGGTCGCCGCCGAGCGCGCCGTGGAGTACGCGCACATGGTCGGCGCCCGCGACACCGAGATGCACGCGCGCATCACGCTCGGCGGCCTGATGGTCGACGCCGGCCAGGTGGAGGACGGCCTCGCCACGATGTACGAGGTGGCCGCCCGCGTCAGCGAGCTGGGCATCGCCGGCTGCGTGGGCCGCAGCCATGTGAACCTCCCCTCGGCGCTCGAAGGCGTCGGCCGCTCCCGCGAGGCCGTCGGCCTCCTGGAGGAGGGCCTCGAACTCAGCAGGAAGTACGGCCTGCGCGACTCCGAGGCCTGGATGTGGGGGAACCTCTCCGAGTCGCTGTACGCCCTGGGCCGTTGGGACCGGGCGGCCGAGGCCGCCGCGCAGGCCGAGCGCATCGGGCACAGCGCCAAGCCCCGCGGCGCCGGCGTGGCCCGTCTCGCGTATCTCGCCCTGGCCCGGGGCGAGATGGCCGAAGCCGCCCGGTTGCTCACCGCGGCCCGCGGGCACTACGGCACGCACGACCGCATGCCCCAGCAGTCCATACCCATCGCCCGTATCGCGGTCGGCGCCGCCGCGGGCGAGGGCCGCGTCCTCGACGCCCGCACCGAGCTGGCCGACGCCGTGGCCGCCGGCTTCCCGCCCGGCACCCAGCGCTACGCATGGCCCCTACTGCTCGCCGCCGCCACCGCCGAGGCCGACGCGCGCACCCTGCCCGTCGCCGGCCCCGGCCGGGCCGAAGCGCTGGACCGGATCAGGGACGCCGCCAAGTCGCTGGCCACGGGCGTACCGGTCTGGGACGCCTACGCCCGCTGGGTGCGCGCGGAACTGCTGCGCGCCGAGGGCCGGGCGGGCCCGGACACCTGGCTGGAAGTGGTCGCCGCCGTCGGACCCCTGGAGCGGCCCTACGACACCGCCCGGGTGCGGTACCGGCTGGCGGAGGCCCTGCTCGCCGCCGGCGCCGGGGACGACGACCGGGACCGCGCCGCCGAACTGCTGCGGCAGGCCGGGGCGGTGGCCGAGCACCTGGGCGCCCGGCCGCTCGCCGAGGCCGTCGCGGGCCTCGCCCAGCGGGGCCGGCTCGCCCTCACCCGCGGGGCCACCCCGGACCCGGCCGACCCGGCGGAGGCGCTGGGGCTCACCAGCCGGGAGCGCGACGTCCTGCGGCTGGTCGCCGCCGGCCGCACCAACCGCCAGATCGCCGAGGAGCTCTTCATCTCCCCGAAGACCGCGAGCGTGCACGTCTCCAACATCCTCGCCAAGCTGGGGGTCTCCGGGCGCGGAGAGGCCGCCGCGCTGGCCCACAGCCGGCAGCTCTTCCCCGCCGAGCAGACGGTCGCCCGCGGCGCGTAGGACGCGGCGGGGCGGCCCGGGGGCGCGTAGGTCCGGACCGAACCGTGGGCGCGTTGGCTGAGGGCGCGTTGGGCCGGGCACGCATTGGGCCGGGTGCGTACCGGGCGCGTCGGCCGGCCTGCGTCCGCCGGCCCGCGTCCGCCGGCCCACGTCCGCCGGCCGCCCGAGGTTCGTCCCGGCGCCGCCGCCCGTCCCCGGAACTGCCGCCCGTGCCCGGGCGGCGGCCCGGATGTGACCGGCGAGACACGCCGCTCCCGGACCCGCTCGCTTACGCTGAAGCGAGGACTCGGCCCTGGAGGCGGCGTGTTCAACATGATCGAGGAGCTCTTCTCGCCCGGACGCAAGCACACCGACGAGGAACGCAAGCGCCTGGAGCTGAGCCGGATCGACCTCTACGACGGCGACCCCGGACGGGGCCCCATAGACCTCGACTCGGGCAAGGTCGTCATCCGCAAGCCCGACCAGGACGTTGCCTGAGAACGGGTGTTGAACGGTCCCCCGCTTCCGGGGAGGCCCGTCGAGGCCGGGCCGCCGGTCGAGGCCGGCCCGCCGCCCGTCACTTCACCTGGACCTCCAGGATCCGGTCGTCGCCCTTCTGCGGAGTGCCCCGGGTGTCCGTCTCGCTCGTGGTCAGCCAGAGCTTGTCGCCGCCCGCAGGCGCGACCGTGCGCAGGCGGCCGTAGGTGCCCTTCAGGAAGGACTGCGGGTCGGCCGAGACATGCGTGCCGTCCAGCGGGATCCGCCACAGCCGCTCGCCGCGCAGCGCGGCCATCCAGATCGAACCCTCCGCGTAGGCGATACCGCTCGGTGAGGCCTCCGATGTCCGCCACTGGGCCACCGGGTCGTGGAAGCCCTTCTTGCCCGCCTTGCCCTCCACTTCCGGCCAGCCGTAGTTGTCGCCGGGCTCGATCAGGTTCAGCTCGTCCCAGGTGTCCTGGCCGAACTCCGAGGCCCACAGCCGGCGGTGGGTGTCCCAGGCCAGGCCCTGCACGTTGCGGTGGCCGTAGGAGTAGACGTAGGGGGCGTTCTTGAAGGGGTTGCCCGGGGCCGGGCGGCCGTCCGGGGTCATCCGGAGGATCTTGCCGCCCAGGTCGGTCTTCACCTGCGCCCGGCCGCGCTCGCCGGACTCGCCGGTGCCCGCGTAGAGCAACTTGTCCGGGCCGAAGGCGATCCGCCCGCCGTTGTGGATGAAGCCCTTCGGGATGCCCCGCAGCAGGGTGCTCGGCGCGCCGAGCTGGTCGCCGGACGACCGCTTCTCGTCGTAGGGCATGCGGACGATGCGGTTGTCGGAGGCGGTGGTGAAGTACGCGTAGACCATGTGGTCCCTGGCGAAGGACGGCGAGAGCGCGATGCCGAGCAGCCCGCCCTCGCCGGACGGGGAGACCCCGGGCACCGAGCCGACCTCCGTCTTCTTGCCGCTCTTCGTGTCGACCCGGGTGATGGTGGCCTCGTCCCTGGACGACACCAGCAGGTCGCCGTCCGGGAGTTCCGCGAGGCCCCACGGGGACTTCAGGTCCTCGGTGAGGGTGCGGACGACCTTCACCGAGCCCTTGGCGGGGGGCGCGGCCGGTGCCGGGGCGGGGGCGGAGGAGCCCGGGTGCGCGGAGCTCGCCGAGGCGCCTGACGTCTGCCGCGGGTGGGAGCCGCCGTCCGAGGAACAGGCGGCGGTGGCCAGGAGGAGGGCGGCGGCCAGGGCGGCCGGCCCGGCTGAGCGATGCACGATGGGTCCCTTCGACGCAGCGGTACTACGTTCCTACACCGCCCGGCGCTCGCGGGTTGCCCATCCGGCGGCTTCGCGGGGGTGTCGGAGACCGGGGACCGGCATGCCCTCGGTGCGGTGCGCACGTCCGGTGGCGGTGGGCGCGTTCGGTCGTGGTGCGCACGTCCGGTCGCGGTGGGCGCGTCCGGGTGCGGTGCGCGCGTCCCGCGACGGCGGGTCACGTCAGGACGTAGCACCCGCGGCGCTCCAGCTCCGCCAGCAGTGCGGGCGGCGGCTCGCACGGGTTCCAGCGCAGGTCCAGCCGCTCCAGCGCGGGCATGCCGGCCACCCGGTCCGGCAGCCGGGTGATGCGGTTGCCCCGCAGGTCGAGCCTGCGGAGCAGGGGCAGGTCGGCCAGCGGCCCGGGAAGCTCCGCGAGGGCGTTCTCCCGCAGGTCCAGATCGCGCAGTTCGTGCAGGCCGGCGACGGACGGTGGCAGGTCCTCGATCGCGTTGCCCCTCAGGTGGAGTTCGCGCAGGCGGCCGAGGCGGCCGATGCCGTCGGGCAGCGAGGCCAGCCGGTTGTGCTGGGCCCTCAGCTCGATCAGGCCGGTCATCGCGCCGATGGTCTCGGGCAGGCGGGCGAGGGCGTTCTCGCCGACGTTGAGGTAGCGCAGCCGGGTCAGGTTCCCCAGCGAGTCCGGGAGCCGGGAGAGGTCGTTGTCGTGCAGGTAGAGGCAGTCGCTGAGCCCTTCCAGCAGGCCCAGCTCGGCGGGGACCGAGGTGAGGCCGTTGTGCCCGAGGTCCAACGTGGTCAGCCGCCGCAGCCGTCCGATGGCGGGCGGCAGGACGGTGAGCCCGTTCTCGGCGAGGATCAGCACCTGGAGCTCGGTGCGTCGCCAGACGGACTCGGGGACCTCTCCCAGCCGGTGACGCCAGAGGTTCAGCGTGTGCCGCACGGACTGCTCCCTTCGGCCGAGGACTGATCGACGGTTCCGTGGATCGACTTGATCGACGGTCCGGACGGGCGAAGGGCCGACCCCACCCGTCCCCGTGAAGGGCCCGATTCCGGCCGCGCTTCCCGAAGGCCCGATTCTCGCCGCTTTCCCGAGCGGACCGGAACGGAATTCCGGCCTGGCCGGATCGGTGTGGTCACCCGTGAGGGGCACCTCGGATGCCTGGCAGAGGCCGTTCACTCGAACGAGTGAAGATCCGGGCGGGCCCGACGCGCGGCGCGGTGAGGTGGAGGCCCTAGCCTCCAGAGCATGACTTCAGACGTGTGGCTCCCCCTTCCCCTGCAGGAGATCGACGGCCTCCCCGACGGCTTCGTGTACCGCTTCTGGGACGGCGGCGAGGACGGTGAGCAGGAATTTCCCGGGGACCCGGCGGACTGCGCGGTGTACGTGGTGCCCTACATGAAGCCCGTCCGCACCCGGGCGCGGCCCCTGGAGCACATGGCGCGGCTGGAGGTGATCCAGACGCTCACCGCCGGGGTGGACGACATGCTGGCCAACCTGGACCGGGTGCGCCCGGGCGTGCGGCTCTGCAACGCCCGCGGTGTGCACGAGGCCAGTACCGCCGAGCTCGCGCTGACGCTCACCCTCGCCTCCCTGCGCGGAATCCCCGGCTTCGTCAGGGCGCAGCAGGACGGCGAGTGGGGTGGCGGGTTCCACCCGGCGCTCGCGGACAAGACGGTGCTGATCGTGGGCTACGGGGCCATCGGGTCCGCCGTGGAGGACCGGCTTGTGCCGTTTGAGGTTGCGCGGGTCGCGCGCATCGCGCGCTCTTCGCGCGCAACCGAGCGCGGGCCCGTGCACCAGCTTTCCGACCTGCCGGCCCTGCTGCCGGAGGCCGACGTCGTGATCCTCACGACCCCTCTCGACGACTCCACCCGCGGCCTCGTCGACGACGAGTTCCTCGCCCGGATGAAGGACGGCGCCCTTCTGGTGAACGTCTCCCGCGGGCCCGTCGTCAACACCAAGGCGCTCCTCGCCGAGTTGGAGGCCGGCCGGCTCCTCGCCGCCCTCGACGTGACCGACCCCGAGCCGCTGCCGCCGGGCCATCCGCTGTGGCACGCGCCCGGTGTGCTCATCAGCCCCCATGTGGGCGGCCCCACTTCCGCGTTCGGGCCGCGTGCCAGGCGCCTGATAGCGTCGCAGATGTCCCGCTATGCGGCGGGGGAACCCCTCGGCAACCTCATCCTGACCACGGGAGACTGACGCCTCGACAGGTCACCCACATCACCCAGACCACACACTTGGGACATGCCCGTAAAACCTGAGTATTCCCATGAATACGGGGCGTGTTCATATGGCTCCCGTCGATTACGCTCGGTAGATGACCTATGTCGCTGAGTGACCGATCTGGTGTATCGTCCCGGACAAGGGGCTGCGCCGCGCGGGAACGGCGCGGGGAACAGGCCCCGATGACCTGCGAGGGGGGCGACGGGCGATGCACGGCCAATGGACAATCAATCCGCAGCGGCGAAGCCGCCGACTGGAACCCCGGCGACCGGTGACGCGCATACCGAGCGGCGCGTCCCACCGCACGGACGCACCGCCTGCCGGCCGCGGGGCGCGGCCGGCCGGGCAGCCGCGGGCCGGCCATCCGGCCCGTCCCGGCGGCCCCTCGGAGCACGCCGTCCGGGCGGGAGCGGACCGGTGAGCACCCCGGTGCTCCTGGCGCGGCGGCCGTTCCCCAGCGGATGCGGCCTGTTTCCGCAGTGCATTCTGGTCCTGGCCTGCGGCGGTTACGCCATCGGCGCCGCCCTGGGCTGGGGCACGAAGTGGATCGCCCTCGTCATGGGCGACTTCGGGCTCAGCATCGCGGCCCTCACGGCCGCGGTCTCCTGCCTGCTCTACGCACGCAGCCGCAGCAGCGGGCTGCGGCCGGCCTGGCTGCTGTTCGCGCTCTCGTCCCTGATGGCGGCGATCGGCAACGGCGTATGGGGCTGGTACGAAGTCGTGCTGGACCGCGCGGTACCCACCCCGAGCTGCGCGGACCTGTTCTTCCTGTGCTTCGCGCCGCCCGCCATCATCGGCCTCCTGGTGCTAGCCAAACGCCCCAACACGAAGGCCGGCTGGGCCTGCCTCGCGCTGGACGCCGGGCTGATCGGCGGCTCGCTGCTGACCCTCTCCTGGAGCCTCGCGCTCGCCCGCACGGCCCGCGTGCCCAGGCAGAGCGTCGAGCACGTCGCCCTCTCGCTCGCCTACCCGCTGCTGGACATCGTCCTGATCAGCATGGTGCTCGTCCTGCACTTCAGGCGCGCCTCCGTCAACCGCACGGCGGTGAACACCGCGATCGGAGCCCTCGCGCTCACCGTGCTCTCCGACGCGCTCTTCACCTCGCCCCTGCTGCACGAGACCTACCGCTCCGGCCAGTTCCTGGACGCCGGCTGGTTCGCGGGCTCGCTGCTGCTCGCGTACGCCCCCTGGGCGGGCACGGCCCGCGGGCGGAAGCCGTCGGCCACCGCGCCCGCGCCCGCCGCGGCCGTGCCCGCGCCCCGCAAGGCCGGCGACCGCCACGACGGCGCGGCCACCCCGGCCGCGGGCGGCCCCGATCCGGTCACCCTGCGCGGGGCACCCGGCCGGGCGGCCACCGAGCACGAGCGGTACCCCGTCAGCCGCCCCACGACGGGCTCCCTGGCCGCCCTGACGCCCTATCTGGCGGCGGCCGTGTGCACCCTCGGCATCCTGTGCAACGTCCTCGACAACCGCAGCGTCGACCGCGTGGTGCTCTTCACGGCCTGCACCGTCGTGCTCGTCCTGATCGTCCGCCAGGGCATCATGCTCCTGGAGAACATGGCCCTCGCCCGCGAGCTGGCCCAGCAGGAGAACCACTTCCGCTCCCTGGTCCAGGGCTCCAGCGACGTCATCATGATCGCGGCGCCGGACGGCGTGCTCCAGTACGTCAGCCCCGCAGCCGCGGGCGTCTACGGCCGCGACGCCGCCGAACTCGTCGGCTCCAAGCTCTCCGCGCTGATCCACCCCGAGGACCTGGGCGCCGTACTCCACGAGGTGCGCCGGTTCCGCGCCGCGAGCCCCTCCCAGGAGCCCACCAGCCGCATCGAGTGCCGCTTCAGGTCGGGCGACGGCCAGTGGCTCAACGTCGAGTCCACGATCAACCGCCACGAGGGCGGCCTGATCCTCAACAGCCGCGACGTCACCGAGCGCGTACGCCTCCAGGCGCAGCTCCAGCACAACGCCGAGCACGACCCGCTCACCGACCTGCCCAACCGCGTGCTGTTCACCCGCCGTGTCAGCCTCGCGCTCAGCGGCCGGCGCACCACCGACCGCGGCACGGCAGTGCTCTTCATCGACCTGGACGGCTTCAAGGGCGTCAACGACACCATCGGCCACCAGGCGGGCGACGAGCTGCTGGTCCAGGCGGCCCGCAGGCTCCAGGACGCGGTGCGCCAGTCGGACACCGCGGCCCGGCTCGGCGGCGACGAGTTCGCCGCCCTGGTCGTCGGCGACGGCAGCGTCGGCCACACCGCCCGCGAGCAGCACATCTACGAGCTGGCGGACCGGCTGAGGGCCGCCCTGTCCCGGCCGTACACCATCGACGGGCACGACGTCCGGGTGGGCGCCTCCATCGGCTGCGCCTTCGCCGAGCCCGGCATGTCCGCCGGCGAGCTGCTGCGCAACGCCGACCTCGCGATGTACCGCGCCAAGGCCGGCGGCAAGGCCCGCGTCGAGCTGTACGCGCCGCACATGCGGGCCGACGCCCAGGTACGCGCCGACGTGGTGCGCACCGCCCCGTTCACGGGCCGCCGCCGGCCGGCCGCGCACGAGGACGACTTCGCCCTGCTGCACGAGCCCGTGGTCTGCCTGAACACCGGCCGCGTCGCCTCCGTCGCCGCACACGTCCGCTGGCGCACCGCCCAGGGCGCCCTCTACGCCCCCGGCGAACTGCTCCGGGGCGACGACCCGGAGCACGCCGCGGAGCTGGGCCGCCGGACGATGGAGGCGGCCGTGGAGCAGGCCGCCGAGCGGGCCCGCGCCGGTCACGTCCTGCCCGTCGTGGTGAGGACGACCGCCCGCCGCCTGCTGGACCGCTCCCTGCCCGCGGGCTCCATCGAGGCACTGCTCACCCGCTACGGGCTGCCCTCCGGCGCCCTCGTCGTCGAGCTGGCCGGCAGCGACCCGCACGCCCCGCTGGACGAGCTGGAGCGCCGCCTGTCGGCCCTGCGCCGGCACGGCGTACGGATCTCGCTGGACGGCTTCGGCACCGGCTACGCGGCCTTCAACAGCCTCCGCAAGCTCCCCGTCGACTGCCTGAAGCTCGACAAGGCGCTCGTCGAGGGCGTCGCCGACTCCGCCCGGCTGCACAAGATCACCAGTGGCCTGCTGCGGATCGCGTCCGACCTGGGCCTGGACTCCGTCGCGGACGGCGTCGACCGCCCCGAGCAGGCCGCCGCGCTGCGCGAGATGGGCTGCACCCACGGGCAGGGCCAGGTCTTCTCCGGCCCGCTGGACGAGTATCGTCTGCGCAGGACACTGACCGTCGGCCACTTCCCGGTGCCCGGCGGCGCCGTCGAGGCGGTGCTCACCGGAGGCTCCGCGGGAGCCCTCACGGGGCACGCGGCCAGCCGTTCACATAATGAGACGCCTGTCCCACCACCTTGACAGTCAGAGCGCGGCGGGGGGAAGGTCATGCCATGCGCACCCGAATCCTCGTACTTGGACAGCGCGTCGGCTGAGCTGGACCGCGGTCAGTAGGACCCTCCAGCGACCACCACCCGGCGCGCTCCCCTCGCTTGCCTCACGGCACGAGGGGTTTTTTGTTGCACCGGCGCCCCGGCCGGCACGGATCCGGCCGCGGCGCCCGCTCTCTCCCCTTTCGACAGCCCTCGCACCGCACGACCCACGCACCGAAACCTCAGCATCGAGAAGAGAATGCCGATGACCGAGCAGGCCCCCGGGGCCCATCATCCGCAGCCGCGGCCCCGTTCCACCCCGCAGCCCGGCACACCCGTCGAGCACGTGACGGGCGCGCAGGCCCTCATCCGCTCGCTCGAGGAGGTCGGGGCCGACACGGTATTCGGAATCCCCGGCGGTGCGATCCTCCCGGCGTACGACCCCCTGATGGACTCCTCCCGGGTCCGCCACGTCCTGGTCCGGCACGAGCAGGGCGCCGGCCACGCGGCCACCGGCTACGCGCAGGCCACCGGCAGGGTCGGCGTCTGCATGGCCACCTCGGGCCCCGGCGCCACCAACCTGGTGACCCCCCTCGCGGACGCCCATCTCGACTCGGTGCCGGTGGTCGCGATCACCGGCCAGGTCGCCACCAACCTGATCGGCACGGACGGCTTCCAGGAGGCCGACATCGTCGGCATCTCCATGCCGATCACCAAGCACAACTTCCTCGTCAAGAACCCCGACGACATCTCCAGGACCATCGCCGAGGCCTTCCACATCGCCTCCACGGGGCGCCCGGGGCCCGTCCTGGTCGACATCGCCAAGGACGCCCTCCAGGCCCGCACCACCTTCAGCTGGCCGCCCACCCTGGACCTGCCCGGCTACCGCCCGGTGACCAAGCCGCACGCCAAGCAGATCCGCGAGGCCGCCAAGCTGATCGCCCAGGCCAGGCGGCCCGTCCTGTACGTCGGCGGCGGCGTGCTGAAGGCCCGTGCCACCGCCGAGCTGAAGATCCTCGCCGAGCTCACCGGCGCGCCCGTCACCACCACCCTGATGGCGCTCGGAGCCTTCCCCGACAGCCACCCGCAGCACGTCGGCATGCCCGGCATGCACGGCGCGGTCACCGCCGTCACCGCGCTCCAGAAGGCCGACCTGATCATCGCCCTCGGCGCCCGGTTCGACGACCGCGTCACCGGCAAGCTGGACAGCTTCGCCCCGCACGCCAAGATCGTCCACGCCGACGTCGACCCGGCGGAGATCGGTAAGAACCGCGCCGCCGACGTGCCGATCGTCGGTGACGCGCGCGAGGTGCTCGCCGACCTGGTGCAGGCGGTCCAGCGCGAGCACAGCGAGGGCGGCGCCGGCGAGGCGGCCGTCTCGAAGTACGCCGGCTGGTGGCGCGACCTCAACCGCTGGCGCGAGACCTACCCGCTCGGCTACGACCACCCCGCCGACGGCAGCCTCGCACCGCAGCAGGTCATCGAGCGCATCGGCCAGCTCGCCCCGGAGGGCACGATCTTCGCCGCGGGCGTCGGCCAGCACCAGATGTGGGCGGCGCACTTCATCGACTACGACAAGCCCGCGACCTGGCTCAACTCCGGCGGCGCCGGGACGATGGGCTACGCGGTGCCGGCCGCGATGGGCGCCCAGGCCGGCCGCCCCGACCGCACCGTCTGGGCGATCGACGGCGACGGCTGCTTCCAGATGACCAACCAGGAGCTGACCACCTGCGCCCTGAACAACATCCCGATCAAGGTCGCCATCATCAACAACGGCGCCCTGGGGATGATCCGCCAGTGGCAGACGCTGTTCTACAACCAGCGCTACTCCCACAGCGCCCTGCACGGCGGCAAGAAGGACGGTGCCCCGGCGGGCGGTGAGTCCAGCGGCGGCACGCGCGTCCCCGACTTCGTGAAGCTCGCGGAGGCCATGGGCTGCGTCGCGATGCGCTGCGAGTCGCCGGACGACCTGGACAAGGTGATCGAGGAGGCCAACGCCATCACCGACCGCCCCGTCGTGGTCGACTTCATCGTCCACGAGGACGCCATGGTGTGGCCGATGGTCGCCGCAGGCACCTCCAACGACGAGGTCATGGCCGCCCGGGGCGTCCGCCCCGACTTCGGCGACCTCCAGGAAGACTGAACCGGCCGAGACGCAAGAGCGAAAGAAGAGATAGCGACATGTCCAAGCACACGCTCTCCGTCCTGGTCGAGAACACCCCCGGCATCCTCGCCAGGATCGCCGCCCTGTTCTCCCGCCGCGGCTTCAACATCGACTCGCTGGCCGTCGGCACCACCGAGCACCCCGACATCTCCCGCATCACCATCGTGGTCACCGTGGAGGACCTGCCGCTCGAACAGGTCACCAAACAGCTCAACAAGCTCGTCAACGTCCTGAAGATCGTCGAACTGGAACCGGGCAGCGCCGTCCAGCGCGAGCTCGTCCTCGTGAAGGTGCGCGCCGACAACGAGACGCGCTCCCAGATCGTGGAGATCGTCCAGCTCTTCCGCGCCAAGACCGTCGACGTCTCCCCGGAGGCCGTCACGGTGGAGGCCACCGGATCCAGCGACAAGCTGGAGGCGATGCTGAAGATGCTGGAGCCGTTCGGTATCAAGGAACTCGTGCAGTCCGGCACCATCGCCATCGGACGCGGTGCCCGCTCCATCACTGACCGCAGCCTCAGAGCGCTGGACCGCAGCGCCTAGGCACACGGCGGCGCACGCGGGGCCCGGGAGCCCGGCCGAACGGCCGGCCCCTCCCGGGCCGTGAACCCCGCACCCCCGGGGCTCGTAGGACACAGAGGGAGCCGCACAACGGATCCCGAGAACGTCCAGAGAACAACGCAGAGAACAAAGCAGAGAAATTTCATAGCAAAAGGGGAAGCCGAACTGGCTCCCCGCTCCCGTCAGGTTCCCTGATCCCGGCATCCGAGACCGTGGAACCTTCCCCTCCGCGCCCCCGTACGGTGGGACGCAGCAACACCAGTACAAACAAGGAGACCCAGTGGCCGAGCTGTTCTACGACGACGACGCCGACCTGTCCATCATCCAGAACCGCAAGGTCGCGGTCATCGGTTACGGAAGCCAGGGCCACGCTCACGCCCTGTCGCTGCGCGACTCTGGTGTCGATGTCCGCGTGGGCCTGCACGAGGGCTCGAAGTCCAAGGCGAAGGCCGAGGAGCAGGGCCTTCGGGTGGTCACCCCCGCCGAGGCCGCCGCCGAGGCGGACGTGATCATGGTCCTCGTTCCGGACCCGATCCAGGGCCGCGTCTACGAGGAGTCCATCGCGGCCAACCTGAAGGACGGCGACGCGCTGTTCTTCGGCCACGGCTTCAACATCCGCTACGGCCTCATCAAGCCTCCCGCGGGTGTCGACGTCTGCATGGTCGCCCCCAAGGGCCCCGGCCACCTGGTGCGCCGCCAGTACGAGGAGGGCCGCGGCGTTCCGTGTATCGCGGCCGTCGAGCAGGACGCCAGCGGCAAGGCCTTCGAGCTGGCCCTGTCCTACTCCAAGGGCATCGGGGGCACCCGCGCCGGCGTCATCAAGACCACCTTCACCGAGGAGACCGAGACCGACCTGTTCGGTGAGCAGACCGTGCTCTGCGGCTCGATCACCTCGCTGGTCAAGGCGGGCTTCGAGACGCTGGTCGAGGCGGGCTACCAGCCGGAGATCGCGTACTTCGAGTGCTTCCACGAGCTCAAGCTGATCGTGGACCTCATGTACGAGGGCGGCCTGGAGAAGATGCTCTGGTCGATCTCGGAGACCGCCGAGTGGGGCAACTACGTCTCCGGTCCGCGCCTGATCAACGACGGCACCAAGGCCGAGATGAAGAAGATCCTCGGCGAGATCCAGGACGGCACCTTCGCCAACAACTGGATGAAGGAGTACGAGTCCGGTCTGCCCCGCTACAACGAGTACAAGAAGGCCGACTCGGAGCACCTCCTGGAGACCACGGGCAAGAAGCTGCGCAAGCTGATGAGCTGGGTCGACGAAGAGGCCTGAGCCGCCGGCACGGGGGCCGCTCCCGAGACGGGGGCGGCCCCCGCGTCATACGCGCGCCCGGGTGCCGCTGCCCGGCCGCGCCATTCGCGCCCGGGTGCCGCCGTCCGGGCCGGTCCCGTTCATCGGGCATCCCCGCGCGGGCGGCCCCGGCCGGGGGCCCCAGGATCGCCAGGACAGCGTCGTTCCGCCCGTCCGGCACGGACGGGTGATCTTTTCGTCGACCGGATTACGCCAAGCACATCCGCCACTACACTTGCTGAGCACATACGCGTCGGGCCCACAGCGTCGTGCGTCTTCCACGCGGCTAGCACCCTCCACCGCATGCGGCCTCGGGACGGGCCGCCCGCAAGGGACTTGTGAGGACTCACGTGAGCACAGCGTCGCAGAAACCCGTCGTACTCATCGCCGAAGAGCTGTCACCCGCCACCGTCGACGCGTTGGGCCCCGACTTCGAGATCAGGCACTGCAACGGAGCGGACCGAGCCGAACTGCTCCCGGCCATCGCCGACGTCGACGCCATACTGATCCGCTCCGCGACCAAGGTCGACGCCGAAGCCGTGGCCGCCGCACGCAAGCTCAAGGTCGTCGCCCGCGCCGGCGTCGGCCTCGACAACGTCGACGTCGCCGCCGCCACCAAGGCCGGCGTCATGGTCGTCAACGCCCCCACGTCGAACATCGTCACCGCCGCCGAGCTGGCCTGCGGCCTGATCATCGCCAGCGCGCGCAACATCCCGCAGGCCAACGCCGCGCTGAAGAACGGCGAGTGGAAGCGGTCGAAGTACACCGGTGTCGAGCTCGCCGAGAAGACCCTCGGCGTGGTGGGCCTCGGCCGGATCGGCGCGCTGGTCGCGCAGCGCATGACCGCCTTCGGCATGAAGGTCGTCGCGTACGACCCGTACGTGCAGCCGGCGCGGGCCGCCCAGATGGGCGTCAAGGTGCTCTCCCTGGACGAGCTGCTCCAGGTCTCCGACTTCATCACCGTGCACCTCCCGAAGACCCCCGAGACGCTGGGCCTGATCGACGACGAGGCGCTGCACAAGGTCAAGCCCTCGGTACGCATCGTGAACGCCGCCCGCGGCGGGATCGTCGACGAGGAGGCGCTGTACTCGGCGCTCAAGGAGGGCCGGGTCGCCGGCGCCGGCCTCGACGTCTACGCCAAGGAGCCGTGCACGGACTCCCCGCTCTTCCAGTTCGACCAGGTCGTGGCCACCCCGCACCTCGGCGCCTCCACCGACGAGGCCCAGGAGAAGGCCGGCATCGCCGTCGCCAAGTCCGTCCGCCTCGCGCTCGCCGGCGAGCTGGTCCCCGACGCGGTGAACGTCCAGGGCGGCGTGATCGCCGAGGACGTCAAGCCGGTCCTGCCGCTCGCCGAGAAGCTCGGCCGGATCTTCACCGCCCTCGCGGGCGAGGTCGCCGTCCGGCTCGACGTCGAGGTCTACGGCGACATCACCCAGCACGACGTCAAGGTCCTGGAGCTCTCCGCCCTCAAGGGCGTCTTCGAGGACGTCATCGACGAGACCGTGTCCTACGTCAACGCCCCCCTGTTCGCCCAGGAGCGCGGCGTCGAGGTGCGGCTGACCACCAGCAGCGAGTCGACCGACCACCGCAACGTCGTCACCGTCCGCGGCACCATGGGCGACGGCCAGGAGATCTCGGTCTCCGGCACGCTCGCCGGCCCCAAGAACCACCAGAAGATCGTCGCCATCGGCGAGTACACCGTCGACCTCGCGCTCGCCGACCACATGGTCGTGCTGGGCTACGACGACCGCCCCGGCGTCGTCGGCACGGTCGGCCGGGTGCTCGGCGAGGCCGGGATCAACATCGCCGGGATGCAGGTGTCCCGTGCGGTGGCCGGCGGCGAGGCCCTCACGGTGCTCACCGTCGACGGCACGGTCCCGCAGGCCGTGCTCGCGGAGGTCGCGTCGGAGATCGGCGCCGAGTCGGCACGCTCGGTGAACCTGGTCGCCTGACGCATTGCGGGGCTGCGCCCCGCTGCCCCGAAAGGGGCGCGGGGAACGGCTGGGGGCACCTCCCACGCGGTTCAGGCAGTGGGGGACGGCACGTCGTCACCGTCCCGAGGGGGCTGTCTCTGCCGTGTCCGGACCTGCGGCAGGCGGGTGGTTGCTCGCGCCCCTGGCTGGGCCGGGGCGCAGCCCCGTCTTGCGAACCGCGTAGACCGCCGCCGCGACGAGCAGCACCACGGCGGCGAGCGCGGCCGCGTGCATGCCGGCCGTGAAGGCATCCCGTGCCGCCGCCACCACTTCCGCACCGGCCCGCCCCGGAAGCCGGCCCGCGGCGGCGAGCGCGCCGCCCAGGGTCTCGCGGGCCGCGGCGGGCGCGCCGGCGGGCATCCGATGGCGGTAGACAGCGGTGCCGATGGATCCGAGGACCGCCATGCCGAGGGCGCCGCCGAACTCCTGGCCCGTCTCCATCAGCGACGACGCCGAGCCGGCCCGCTCCACGGGCGCCGAAGCCAGCGCCAGGTCGGTCAGCTGGGACATCACCGTCACGATGCCGGAGGCGAGGACGCCCGCCCCGGCGAGCACCGTCCACAGCGAGTGGGTGCCGGCCAGCGCCAGCAGGCCGTAGCCGCCCGCGGCGACCACGAAGCCGGCGGCCACCACCCCGGCCCGGGAGACCCCGCGCTGCACCAGCGCCGTGGCGGCCGGCGCCGCGACACCGATCAGGACCGACGGCAGCAGCGCCCAGAGCGCCGCCTCGATGGCGCTCTTGCCCAGCACGGACTGCAGGTACTGGGTGGTGAACAGCGCCGAGCCCATCATGGCGAACGACGCCACGAGGTTCAGCACCACCGCGGGGCCGAAGCCGCGGCCGCGGAAGAGCACGGGAGAGACCAGCGGGGCGGTGGCGGTGCGCTGGCGGCGGACGAAGAGCACGGCGAAGATTACGCCGACGGCGAGCGAGAGAACGTACAGCGGGTGGAAGCCCTCTGAGGGGATCTCCTTCAGGCCGTAGACGAGGGGCAGCACCGCGGCCATCGACAGCGGCACGCTCAGCAGGTCGAAGCGCTCCTTGCGGGGGCTCCGCGACTCCGGGAGCAGGACGGGCGCGAGCACCAGCAGCAGCACCATCACGGGCAGGTTGACCAGGAAGACCGAGCCCCACCAGAAGTGCTCGACCAGCAGGCCGCTGAGCACCGAGCCGAGCGCGATGCCACCGGTCATCACGCCGGACCAGATGCCGATGGCCCGGGCCCGCTCGCCCGCGTCCCGGAACATCTCGCGCACCAGCGCCATCGTCGACGGCATCAGGGTGGCACCGCCGAGGCCGAGCACCGCGCGGGCGGCGATCAGGGTCTCCGCGCTGTTCGCGTAGGCCGCGGCCAGCGATGCCCCGCCGAAGGCGGCGGCGCCGAGCAGCAGGAGTCTGCGGCGGCCTATGCGGTCGCCGAGGGAGCCCATCGTCATCAGCAGGCCGGCGAGCACGAAGCCGTAGACGTCGAAGACCCACAGCTGCTGGGTGCCGGTCGGGTGGAGATCGGCGCCGATCGCCGGGATGGCGAAGTACAGCACCGAGACGTCCATGGAGACCAGCAGCAGCGGAAGCATCAGGACGCACAGGGCGGTCCACTCGCGCCGGCCCGCACGGGGACCGGGCCCGGGTGCGTCAGGTGCGCCCCGGCCCGCGGCAGGGGGTGAGGTGAGGTCCGCGGCCGGGTCCACGGCGGGGGGCGAGGCGAGGTCCGCGGCGGCGTGCGTGCCGGTCGATCGGGAGGCGCCTGACGGCGCGTCGGAGTGAGTCATGCCGGGGAATGTACAGGCGTCTTAAACGCACGTCTATGACGACTGTATAAGACGAGCGTGTGGGACGCCCGTATGGGACGCTTGTACGGACTGGCGTAAGGTGCGCGCATGGGACACCGTGAGGATCTGCTGGAGGGCGCGAAGCGCTGCCTGCTCGCGAAGGGGTTCGTGCGCACCACGGCACGGGATGTCGTCAAGGAGTCCGGGACCAATCTCGCCTCGATCGGCTACCACTACGGCTCGAAGGACGCGCTCCTCGCGCGGGCCTACATCTCGCTGATCGAGGGCCTGGGGGACGGCTTCTCCGGTCCCGGCCCCGCGTCGAGCAAGGCGCCCCCGGGCTCGCTGGAACGCTTCAGGGAGAGCTGGGCGAACATCCTCCGGTCCTTCCCCGACTCCCGCGCCATCTGGATGCTCACCTTCGAGTTCATCCTCCACGGCGAACAGCTCGCGGAGGTCAGGCGGCTCCTGATCGAGGCGCAGGGGGAGGGCCGGGCGGGACTGGTGCCGCTGTTCAGCGGTGTCCCGGAGGCCGATCTCGACAAGGAGACCGTCGAGTCGGAGGGCCGCTTCTACCAGACGCTGCTCAACGGCCTGATGGTCCAGTGGCTCTTCGACCCCGACTCCGCGACGAACGCCGACCACCTGGCGGAGGGGCTCCGCAGGATCGCCGCAGGCGTCACGAGCGGGGCGGACGCGGGGACGGAGGGCGCCGGCTCGGGCGGCGCATGAAGCCGCACCCGCCCTGCCCGAACAACGTCGCACCCGGAGCTACAGCCGCGCCCCTTTGAGCGTCATGTGCAGCAGTAGCCGGTCCTCGCCGTCGTCCAGGTCGAGGCCGGTGAGCTGTTCCACCCGGGAGAGGCGGTAGTAGAGGGTCTGGCGGTGGATGCCCAGCAGCGCCGCGGTGCGGCCCGCCTGGCCGGCGCAGTCCAGGAACGCCTCGGCGGTGCGGGCCAGTTCGCGGTGCGCGGGCGCCAGCAGCTCCTGGGCCACGGGGTCCCTGGACGCCCGCGGGGGCAGGGCCGTCAGCATGCGGTACGGACCGATGGCGGACCACTGCGCGACCGGCCCGAGCCGGTCCTCCGCGAGCGCGGCGCGGGCCGCCGCCAGCGCCTCGTACCAGGAGTCGGCCAGCTCGGCCAGGCCCCTGCGGGGCGCGGCGAGGCCGGCGGCGGTGCGGGCCCCGGCGGGGGAGCGGCGCAACCGGTCCGCCGCCGACAGGGCCGGGGTGAGGACGCCCGTCGCGCGCAGCCGGATCAGTACCGCCAGGCTCTGGCTCGACGCGCGCCACGGCATCGTGCAGACCGCGGCGGCACCGGGGACCGTGTGCGGCGACGGGGCGTCGTCCGGCTCGGCGGAGGGCCACGGGGCCACGCAGACGACGGTGTGCAGGCCGTCCGCGTCGGCGCCCAGCTCGGTGCGGAGCGCGGCGAGCGCGGTGGCGACGGCGGCAGGGTCGGCGGGGCCCTGGGTGCCGCCCGCGCCCGGGGCGCGTCCCGCGCTCAGCACCGTCCGGAACTCCCTCGTCAGGTCCGCGCCCGCCTGCGCCTCGTCGGCGAGGAGCGCCCCGATCCGGGCGGCCACCTCCATCGCGGCGGACAGCTGCTGTTCGGTGGGGCCGGCGCCGTCGCCCGCGTCGAGCAGCCACACGTAGCCGAGGACCGTCCCGCGGTGCCGCACGGGCAGGCAGATGCGGGCCAGGTTGACGCCCGCCTCCGGGGCGGCCGGAATCCGCACCGGGCCGGTGGCGCGCGCGATGCCGAAACCCTCGAACCAGTCGCGCACCGCGGCCGTGGAGCGGCGCGTCAGGATCGACCGGGTGCGCACGGGGTCCAGCGACGAGGCGTCGAAGTCGATGCCGCTGCCCTGCGCCCCGTAGGCGATCAGCCCGAAGCCGCGGTCCTCCAGCGTCGCGGGAGTGCCGAGCAGCACGGAGATCTCGTCGACGAGATCCTGGTAGTCGCCTTTCACGCCCCCCATTAGACCCCCCTCCCACTCCTGCGCGACCGCCCCGTCGGTGAGGCGGGCGACTCCGAGCCCGCCTGCTCTGTCCAGCCGACTTTCAGACATCTGTCTGAGATCCAGGCCACGGATGCGTGACACCTGTCGATGGCGGAGGATCGGAGAGATCGTTTACTTTCACGGTGGTTCTCCGTACTGCATCCGGTTGCTCCGGAAAATCAAGGAATCGCCGGATACACCCGGGTGTCCACCCGGTGCGTGTCCGCCGCGTCCGGTGTCACCCACACACGGTGACACGGTGACCGGCACACACGGTGTCGGTCACACGCTGTTGGTACGACTCCCGTGGAGGTGCCCGTGCTCGGTCCCGTGATCCTCGCCGCGTCGCGCAGCGAGCGCACCCGCCGGTTCCTCACCACCACCCCGATGACCAGGCCCGTCGTGGGACGGTTCATAGCGGGGGAGTCGGTCGAGGGCACCCTGCCGGTGATCAAGGACATGGCGGACCGCGGCCTCGACGTCACCCTGGACGTGCTCGGCGAGGACGTCAGCGACCCGGCCGACGCGCTCCGCGCCCGGGACTCCTACCTTCGGCTGGTCGACGCGCTGGCGCCGCTCGCGCTCGGGCCCCGGGCCGAGATGTCCGTGAAGCTCTCCGCTTTCGGCCAGGCCCTGCCCGGCGGCCACGACCTGGCGCTGCGGCACGCCACCGCGGTCGCCGAGGCCGCCGCGGCCATCGGGACCACGGTCACGTTGGACATGGAGGACCACACCACCACCGACTCCACGCTCGCCGTCCACTCCGAGCTGCTGCGCGCCTTCCCGCGCACCGGCGCCGTCATCCAGTCGTACCTGTTCCGCAGCGAGGACGACTGCCGCGAGCTCGCCCGGGCAGGCTCACGAGTGAGACTGGTGAAGGGCGCCTACAAGGAGCCGCCCTCCGTCGCCCACCAGGACAGGGCCGAGGTCGACAAGGCGTACATCCGCTGCCTGAAGATCCTCATGACCGGTGACTGCTATCCGATGGTCGGCTCCCACGACCCGCGGATCGTGGCCATCGCGGGGGAGCTGGCGGAGCGCGCGGGCCGCGGGCCGGACGACTACGAGTTCCAGATGCTCTACGGCATCCGGACCGCGGAGCACGCACGGCTGGCCGCCCAGGGACACCGGATGCGCGTCTACGTCGCCTTCGGCACCGACTGGTACGGATATTTCATGCGCCGTCTCGCGGAGCGCCCGGCGAACCTCGCGTTCTTCCTGCGATCGCTGGCCACCCGCGGCTGACGGCTCCCGGCCCGCCCGCCCCCGCCGACCACCCACTCACCGTAAGGAGATCCGGCACCCATGGATGCCCTCACCCAGGTCCCCGCGCCGGTCAACGAGCCGCCGCGCGGCTACGCACCCGGCTCCCCGGAGCGTACCCGCCTCGAGGCCGCCCTCAAGGAGCTGGCGGACAACCCCACCGACCTGCCGATGACCATCGGGGGCGCCCGGCGCCTGGGTGGCGGCGAACCCTTCGAGGTCGTCCAGCCGCACCACCACGAGGCCGTCCTCGGCACCGCCCGCCAGGCCACGCAGCAGGACGCCCGGGACGCCATCGACGCCGCGCTGGCCGCCGCGCCCGGCTGGCGCGCCACCTCCTTCGCCGACCGAGCCGCGATCATCCTGCGCGCCGCCGACCTGCTCGCCGGGCCCTGGCGCGAGACGATCGCCGCCGCGACCATGCTGGGCCAGTCGAAGACCGTCCAGCAGGCCGAGATCGACGCCCCCTGCGAGCTGATCGACTTCTGGCGCTTCAACGTGAAGTACGCCCGGGACCTGCTCGCCGAGCAGCCCCTGGCCAACTCCCCGGGCTCGTGGAACCAGCTCGACCACCGCCCGCTGGAGGGCTTCGTCTACGCGATCACGCCCTTCAACTTCACGGCGATCTCCGGCAACCTGCCCACGGCCCCGGCGCTGATGGGCAACGTCGTCGTCTGGAAGCCGTCCCCCACGCAGACCCTCGCCGCCGTGCTGCTGATGCGGCTGCTGGAGGAGGCGGGCCTGCCCAAGGGCGTGATCAACCTGCTGACCGGCGACGGCACCGCCGTCTCGGAGGTCGCCCTGGAGCACCGCGACCTCGCGGGCGTCCACTTCACCGGCTCGACGAAGACGTTCCAGTACCTGTGGAAGACCGTCGGCCAGAACATCGAGAAGTACCGCACCTACCCGCGCCTCGTCGGCGAGACCGGCGGCAAGGACTTCCTCGTCGCCCACCCGAGCGCGGACCGCGCGGTGCTGAAGACGGCGCTGACCCGCGGTGCGTTCGAGTACCAGGGCCAGAAGTGCTCGGCGACCTCCCGCGCCTACATCCCGGCGTCCATCTGGAACACCGGCTTCAAGGAGGAGTTCGCGGCCGAGGTCGACGGCATCACCATGGGCGACGTCACCGACCTGTCGAACTTCATCGGCGCCCTCATCGACGAGCGGGCCTTCGCCAAGAACAAGGCGGCCATCGACCGCGCCAAGGCCGACCCCAACTGCACGGTGGTCGCCGGCGGCACGTACGACGACTCGGTCGGCTACTTCGTCCGGCCCACCGTCATCACCTGCACGGACCCTCAGAGCGAGGTCTTCACCACGGAGTACTTCGGGCCGATCCTCGCGGTGCACGTCTACGACGACACCACCGGCGACCCGGAGGCGGCCTTCGACGCGACGCTGGCCCAGATGGAGTCGGTCACCGACTACGCCCTCACCGGCTCGGTCGTCGCGAACGACCGCGCCGCCGTGGCCCGCGCCCGCGAGGCGCTGCGGTACGCCGCCGGCAACTTCTACATCAACGACAAGTCGACCGGCGCCGTCGTCGGCCAGCAGCCCTTCGGCGGCGGGCGGGCCTCCGGCACGGACGACAAGGCGGGCGCCCCGCAGAACCTGCTGCGGTGGACGCTCACCCGGGCGATCAAGGAGAACCTCGTTCCGCCGACGGACTACACGTACCCGCACATGGGGTGACCCGGCGTCCGGGGCGCCCACCGTCCCGGAGGGGTGGCTGGGGGCCACCCCGGACCACCTGTGGATCGTGGTTCTTCGCGCAGTTCCCCGCGCCCCTTATCAAGCGGGGCTGCGCCCCGGCCCACCTAGGGGCGCGGGGAACTGCGCGACCGGCCACGACGAAGGCGTCAGGTCGTCACCGTCCCGAGGGGGCTGGTTCTGTCGTGTCCGGACCACCTGTGGGTGGGTGGTTGCTCGCGCAGTTCCCCGCGCCCCTTAAGTGGGCCGGGGGTGAGGCCCACGGTTTGCTCGGGGCGGCAGCCCCGCCCGCCGGGGGAGTGAACTCCGTCTCAGATAGTAGGAAGTCCAAGTAGTTCTACAGACAGCCGCCGCGTGCTCGCCTAACTTGTAAGAGCCGAACGTGTCGCCAGATCCGGCGCATGCGGATGTGAGCCGTGCTCGAAGCAGGTGACCCCTGCGGTGCGCGCTCCCCGCCCTTCCGGCATCTCTCGTTCTCTTCGTCCGCGCTTTCCGGATGCCAAGGAGCCGATCTGCCATGGCCGAGACGACCACACGCCGAGTCCGCCGTACCACCCGCACCAGTGACGCCGAGCGCAAGAAGGCCGCCGCCGCCCTCCAGCGCGCCCTCGACCGCCGGGACAACGGCGGCGCATGGGGCCACGGCGTCTGAGCCGCCGGCGCCCCGGTCCGGGCCGCCGGGTGGGTCCCGCGGCCATCGTCCCGACACACAGGCGTCCGCATGCCCGCAGTGCACGCGCACTCAGTCCATATAGTGGACGCCTATGTCAATCAATGGGACGGAGAGTAGGGTGCCCCCCATGTCTCGCACCATCAATCTCGCGGTGATCCCCGGCGACGGAATCGGCCCGGAGGTCGTGGCCCAGGGCCTCAAGGTCCTGCGCGCCGCCCTCCCTCAGGACGTCAAGCTGGAGACCACCGAGTACGATCTCGGCGCCCAGCGGTGGCACCGTACCGGCGAGACGCTGCCGGACGCCGAGCTCGAAGCCCTGCGGCAGCACGACGCGATCCTGCTGGGCGCGGTCGGCGACCCCTCCGTGCCCTCCGGGGTCCTGGAGCGGGGTCTGCTGCTCAAGCTCCGGTTCGCCTTCGAGCACTACGTGAACCTCCGGCCCTCGAAGCTCTTCCCGAACACCTCGACCCCGCTGGCCGGCCGTCCCGACATCGACTTCGTCGTCGTCCGGGAAGGCACCGAGGGCCCCTACACGGGCAACGGCGGCAGCCTGCGGACCGGCACCCCGGCCGAGGTCGCCACCGAGGTCAGCGTGAACACCGCCTTCGGCGTCGAGCGGGTCGTGCGGGACGCCTTCGCGCGGGCCCAGGCCCGTCCGCGCCGCAAGCTGACCCTGGTGCACAAGAACAACGTCCTCGTGCACGCGGGCCACCTGTGGAAGAACATCTTCGACCGGGTCGGCCGGGAGTACCCCGAGGTCACCACCGACTACCTGCACGTCGACGCCGCGACGATCTTCTTCGTCAGCCAGCCCGAGCGGTTCGACGTCATCGTCACCGACAACCTCTTCGGTGACATCCTCACGGACCTCGCCGCGGCCATCACCGGCGGCATCGGCCTGGCCGCGTCCGGCAACATCAACCCGGAGCGCGACCACCCCTCCATGTTCGAGCCCGTGCACGGCTCGGCGCCCGACATCGCGGGCCAGGACAAGGCCGACCCCACCGCGACGGTCCTCTCGGCCGCCCTCCTGCTGCGCCACCTCGGCCACCCCGCCGAGGCGGCGCGGATCGAGGAAGCCGTCTCCGCCGACCTGGCGGAGCGCACCGGAACCCGGGGCACCGGCGAGATCGGCGACGCCCTCGCCGCGCGAGTATCCGCCTGACCGGCGGAGCACCGAAGCCGCCGGAGCCCCAGGGCCCCCGGCGGCTTCCTCATGCGGCCGCCGGGCGCCCGCCACCGCCCCAGGCCGCAAGCCGAAACCACCTATCCAGGGCAGCACGTGAGATATCGAACGTGGGGCTCAGGTAGGCAGGGAAGCTCGGACGTCCTACTATCTCGGTACCTCCCCGTGTCCCCGGGCACCCTCCGGCGCCCACGGAACGTCGAGTGCCGGACCGCAGGACGTACGGACGAGAGCGCGGCCGTCATATCACAGTGAAGGACAAGGATCATGTCGCCGATGCCGACGCCCACCATCGAGCTCAAGCCCTCCGCGCGCCCGCTGCCCGAGGCCGAACGGGACGCCATCCTGGCCGACCCCGGATTCGGCCGGCACTTCACCGACCACATGGTCACCATCCGCTGGACCGAGGGCCGCGGCTGGCACGACGCGGAACTCGTCCCGTACGCGCCGCTCTCCATCGACCCGGCGAACATGACGCTGCACTACGCGCAGACCGTCTTCGAGGGCCTCAAGGCGTACCGCAGGCCCGACGGGAGCGTCGCCATCTTCCGCCCGGAGAGCAACGCCAGACGCTTCCAGACCTCCGCCCGCCGGCTCGCCATGCCCGAGCTGCCCGTCGAGACCTTCATCGAGGCCTGCCAGACCCTCGTCAGGCAGGACAGGGCCTGGGTGCCGGCACACGGCGAGGAGTCGCTCTACCTGCGCCCCTTCATGTTCGCCACGGAGGTCGGGCTCGGCGTGCGGCCGGCCGGCGAGTACCTGTTCATGGTGATCGCGTCGCCCGCGGGTGCCTACTTCCAGGGCGGGGTCAAGCCCGTCTCGGTCTGGCTCTCCGAGGACTACGTCCGTGCCGTCAAGGGCGGCATCGGAGCCGCGAAGGCCGGTGCCAACTACGCGGCCTCGCTCCTCGCGCGGAAGGAGGCCGAGGCGAAGGGCTGCGACGAGGTGGTGTGGCTCGACGCCGTCGAGCACAACTGGGTCGAGGAGATGGGCGGGATGAACCTGTACTTCGTGTACGGGGACCGCATCGTCACCCCCGAGCTGAGCGGCTCGCTGCTGCCCGGTGTCACCCGTGCGTCGCTGCTCACCCTCGCCCGCGACCTCGGCTACAGCGCCGAGGAGGGCCGGATCTCCACCAAGGACTGGCGCCGCGACACCGAGAGCGGCGCCCTCACCGAGGTCTTCGCCTGCGGCACCGCCGCGGTGATCACCCCCGTCGGCGCGGTCAAGTCCAACGCGGCCGAGTGGACCCAGGGCGACGGGCAGCCGGGCGAGGTCACCCTCCGCCTCCGCAAGGCCCTCCTCGACCTCCAGACGGGGGCCGCCCCCGACCCGTACGGCTGGATGCACGAGCTGGCCTGAGGCCGGAGGTGTCCGGGCCGGTCCGGGGCACTCCGGCCGGCCTGATGCCTGAAGCCGCGGATCGGCGGCCCGGCAGATGAACCCCTCCGGAGCTGCGCCGCGCCTACAGGCGCGCCCGGCTCGCGTCGCGGTAGGCATGCGGCGCCACCCCCGCCACCCGGTGGAAGACACGGCTGAAGTAGGCCCGGTCACGGAACCCCACGGACCGGGCCACCGTCGACACGCTGTCCTCGCTGAAGGCGAGCCGCCGCTTGGCCCGCTCGATGCGGAGCCGGGTGAGGTACTCCCACAGGGTGATCCCCAGCTCGCGGTGGAAGAGCCGGCCGAGATGGTCCTCGCTCAGCCCGGCCGCCTCGGCCACCTGGCGGCGCGCGAAGCGGTGCCGGTAGTGCTGCTCCAGGTACGCCACCGCGTACCTGACGGGCGCGTAGGTGCGCTGGGCGGCCGCGTCCGTGCGTTCGACCAGGTGCGCCAGCAGCCGCGCCGTCTCGTCGTCGGTCAGCACGCCCCGGCCCAGCAGCACCACCTCCGGATGGCGCACCGCCCGCCGGGCCTCGCCGCGGCTGAACCCGGACGAGCTGAGCATCAGCACCGGCACCCCCGGCTGCCCCGCCGCCTGCCCGGTGGCCTCCCGCAGCCGCTCCACCAGCTCGAAACCGTCCATGTCCGGCAGCGACTTGTCGACCACGAGCAGCGCCGGCGCGTCCTCCGCGAACAGCGCGCACGCGGAGGTGCCGTCCACGGCGGCCCGCACCGCCCGGCCCGGCAGCACCCCGCCGAGCAGCCGCCGCAGCCACTCCCGGGACTCGGCGGAGCCGTCCGCGACCAGCGCAGGCTCCGCGGGACCCGCGGGCCGCAGCGCCCGCAGCGCGTCGGCCAGCCGGTCGCCGGTGACCGGCCCGTACAGCAGGAACGGAACGTGCCTGAGGGCCGGATGCCCGGCCAGGCGGTGCACCGTGGCCCAGTCCTCCGGCCTGACCAGGCACGCGTCCCAGGCGACCGCGGCCGGGGGCTGCTCGCCGACCAGGGCGGCCACCTCGTCGTCCGGGTGCAGCAGCCGCACCGGCAGGCCGTGCCTGCGGGCCAGCGCGGTGATCTCGGCCGGCGGCCCCGCCGGGGCGGCCACCAGTAACGCACGGCCCGGCGGCCCGGTGCGCCCGGACGGCGTGGGCAGCGGCAACTCCAGGCGGAACTCCGCCGCCCCGGACACCCGGTGCAGGGTCACCGAGCCGCCGTGCAGAGCCGCGAGCCGCCGCGCCATGGCCAGGTCGAGCCGGCCGCCGGGCACCCGGGCGGAGAGCGGCTCGAAGAGGTGCTCGCCGTCCTCCGCGGGTCCGGGCGCCATCGGCACCCCTCCGCCGGCGACGCCGACCCGCACCCGCAGGGTGGCCGGACCCACCTCCACCGCCAGCGTGGTGCCCGGCCCGGCGGCCACGGTGAGCAGATTGACGACGATCTGCCGCAGCCGGGCGGCGTCGGCGGCCAGCGCGGGCAGCCGGCGCGGCAGCGTCAGCCGCCAGCGGGCCCGGCCCGGCGCGGCGCCCGCCACCGCGGCGAAGGCGTCGGCGAGCACCGGGCGCGGGTCGAGCAGCCGGCGCGTGAGGCTCAGCGTCTCGATGCCGGAACGGGACAGCACCAGCAGGTCGTCGACCAGCCGCAGCAGCCGGTCGGCGTGCCCGGCCGTGGCCGGGTCCCGGCCGCGGGTGAGCCGCCGGATCTCCTCCACGGGGGTGCGCAACTCGTCCGCGGCGTTGTCCAGGAGCCTGGTCTTGTACCGGTTGGCCTGCTCGGCGGCGTCCCGGGCCCGCCGGACCTCGTCGAAGAGCCGCACGTCCTTCAGGGCCGCGCTGACCTGGTCGCCGAGCGCCCGGAAGAGCGCGCCCTGCCGGGCGGCGACCGAGGGGGGCCCGGCGTCGAAGAGGGCGAAGCCGAGGTGCTCGCCGCCGGCCGACAGCGGTTCGAGGACGAGCGTGCCCCGGCGGTCCACGGGCGGGCGGAGCGCCTCGGCGCCGGCCGCCGGCGGCAGCAGGGTGCAGCCGGGCACGCCGAGGCCCGGCAGGTGGCGGTCGAGGGCGGTGGAGATCTCCGCGGTGTCCGCGGCCGTGGTGAGCACGTTGCCCAGCGCGCGCAGCCGGCGCGACTCCTGCTCCATGCCCCAGCGCTCGTACTCCAGCAGCCGCTGCGCCTTGTCCGCGACCAGCAGCCTGGCCTGGCCGATGAGCCGTTCGGCACGCGCGCGTGCCGCGTCGTCGGGCAGCGCCGCGAGCACCCCCGCGCGCAGGCCCAGCAGCGCGCGGTCCCAGCGCGCGGAGGCCGGTGCCGCCCAGGCCTCGACGGCGGGCGCCGCGCGCAGGCCACCGCTCACCCGCTGCTCGAACAGCGTGAGGAAGGCCAGGCCGTCGGAGGTGTCGCCGCGGGCGTCTGCGGCCAGTGCCTCGGCGAGCGCGGGATCGGCCTGCACGAGCCCGTCGGCGGGTGATTCCGGTTGAGCGGCGTCCGGCGCGCCCTGGGCGACCAGCGGGGAGCGGCAGCCGCAGGACCGGCGGACGACGAGCTGGCCCGGCACCACCCGGCGCTCCGGTGGCGCCGCCCCGCGCAGCCGTGCCAGCAGGGTGTCCACGGCCAGCGCGCCCAGCTCGCCGAACGGCAGCGCCACCGAGGTGAGCGGGGGATCGCTGAGCCGGGCCTCGGTGGAGTCGTTGAAGCTGATCAGCGCCACGTCCTCGGGGACGCGTACGCCCCGTTCGGTGAGGATCCGCAGTGCGTCGGCGGCCAGCACGTCGCTACAGGCCACGACCGCGTCGAAGTCCCGCCCCGGCTCCAGGCCGCGGACGTCGAGCAGCACGCGCATGGCCGCGGCGCCGGCTCCGCCCGCGAAGTCGACGGACGCCGCCACGAGGGAGCGGTCGTAGGGCATGTGGTGGCGGGTCAGGGCGTCGGTGTAGGCGCGGAACCGGTTGACGGAGACGGGGTGCGCGAGCGGCCCCCGGATGCAGGCGAGCCGGCGCCGGCCGTGCTCCTGGACCAGGTGGCCGACGGCGCCGCGCATACCCGCGTAGGAGTCGAGCAGCAGGGTCTCGTGGTCGCCGAGGGCGCGGTTGAGGCTGATGACCGGCATCCCGCCGAGCCGTTCGACGAGGCGGTCCGCGGTGCGCCGGTCCGGCCCGTCCGGGGCCGGGCGCGCGGCCGGGGCGGGGGGCAGGCCCAAGGTCGACGTCCAGCAGATGGCGCCGTCCAGGACACCGGCGTCGACGAGGTCGTAGACGGCGTTGCGGGGGCCGTGGCCGGGGCTGAGGGCGTCGCCGGGGAAGCAGATCAGGTGGGCGTCGCCGCGCTCCGCCGCCCGGAGGACCCCCGACCAGAGGCTGACGGCGACCCCGAGGTGGACGTTGGCCGTCACGAGCCCGATGGTGGGGCGCCGCCGCGCGGTGCGCGGGGCGTCCGGCGGCAGGGGCCGGACGCCCCACGGGTACGGCGCCGGCTCCTCTTCCGCCATCGCAGCATCCTCGTCGTCCGTGACAAGCGCCTGGCGTTCGGTGCGAGGACGATAGCGGTGGGGCAGGGGCGGGACAAGGGCGCGTGGGCCCTCGTCCCGCGGGGGAACCGGTGGCCGTCGGCCGGTCTGGCTAGACGTGGCCCACGCCCGAACCGGAGGTCACGATGCTCTTCACGTTCGCCGCCGGGTCGAGCCGGTAGCTGTACGACGGGGTGCTGACCGAGCCGCCGGTCTGGCCGGAACCGGAGTTCACGAGCTGGTTGTTGCGGGCGACCAGCGAGCCGGGACCGGAGTCGGCCTCGCCCAGGTGGTAGGGGTCCTTCACGTTCTCGAAGTAGTTGCCCTCGACGAGGACGCCGGCCTCCTCGGTGGACGCGACGCCGTACCCGCTGTTGTTGTAGTAGTAGTTGTTGTACACGTGCACGGGGTTTCCGAAGCGGACCCGCGGGTTGCGCTGGGTGGTGGCGTCGAACCAGTTGTGGTGGTAGCTGACGTGCAGCTTGCCGCGGTCCTCCGAGCCGTTGTCGTCGCTGTGGCCGAGCAGCGCGTTCTTGTCCTGGTCGTGGAAGTGGTTCCAGGAGACCGTCACGCCGTCGGAGGCGCGCTTGACGTCGCAGGCGCCGTCGTAGGCGTCGGAGATGTCGTTGTGGTCGATCCAGACGCGGGTCGAGTACTGGACGTTGATCGCGTCGTCGTCCGACCCCGAGAACGTCAGGTTCTGGATGATCACGTTGCTGGCCTTGCTGACGTTGAGCCCGCCGCCGGTGATCCTGCCGCGGGTGCCCGTGCCGACGATGGTCTTGTTGGAGGTGACCTTCTCCATGTCGTCGAGCTGGATGGTGCCGTTCACCTGGATCTGCAGCGGCCCGTCGCTGGCCGCGGCGTCGATGAACGCGTCGGCGCTGGTCACGGTGACCGTGGGGCCGCCGGCGCCGCCCGTGGTGCCGGCGCCGTAGCCCTCCGGGCTGCCGGCCGCGAGGGTGCGCGCGGCCGGCTCCGCGGCCACGCCCTGGTACGCGGTGAGCCCGGCGACCGCGGCCACCGCGGTGGCCACGGCCAGTGCCCTGCTGATCCGGGAGCGTGCGCTCGTCCTGCGCATGGGGGATCTCCGTTCGATTCAGGGGTTCCAGTGGTCGGGTGGAAACCGCCGAGCCGCGCGGTCCCTCGGCGTGCGGTCGATGCTAGGGAGGCACGCGTGGACGATGACGCTCCACACGTGCACAATCACGCTCCGGTTCCCCCGGGCGCAGCGGTCCACCACGACGCCCCTGCCGGGGCAGGTCCAGGTTCGGGCTGCGCCACGGCGCCCCTTAGGGGCGCGGGGCTGTGTCGATATGCGGCTCCGCCGCGTGGGCGCGACCAGCCACGACTGGGGGCACCTCCCACGCCCTTCAGGCAGTGGGGGACGTCAGGTCGTCACCGCCGCGAGGGGGCAGTCTCTGTCGTCTCCGGACCACCGGCCGGTGGTGGGCTGGTCGCGCAGTTCCCCGCGCCCCTTTTCGGGGCGCTGCGGTCCGCAAGGCCCCCCCGGGGGGCACCCGTCCCGCCAGGGCACCCCGGCGGGCCGCCGTCGGGCGGAGCTGGACCGTATCGTGAGACGGCTCTCTCATCCGGGGGCGGTCATGTGGTTGACTGCCCCCGTGTCCTCGTTCGCCATGATTATTGGCAGCAGGCGCGCCGGTCCGCAGTGACCGCTGCACCGTGACAGACCTCGCGGCAGCGGCACCGTGCCCCAGACCCGCGCGCAGACCTCTCGCACCCGCGAGAGGTTTTTTCGTTTCCGCCATCTCACCCCCGAGGGGGACGGGACGCACGCGACGATGGGGGCAGGTGGAGCCAGGCTTCCCCACCTCACCCGACAGGAGTCAGACAGCATGAACAGCACCGGTCAGGCCACGGACGACAGGTTCGAGGCGTTCCACGTCTTCGACACCACGCTGCGCGACGGCGCACAGCGCGAGGGCATCAACCTGACGGTCGCGGACAAGCTGGCCATCGCCCGGCACCTGGACGACTTCGGGGTGGGCTTCATCGAGGGCGGCTGGCCGGGCGCCAACCCCCGCGACACCGAGTTCTTCGCCCGCGCCCGCGAGGAGATCACCTTCCGGCACGCGCGCCTCGTGGCCTTCGGCGCCACCCGCCGCGCCGGCGCCAGCGCGGCCGAGGACCCGCAGGTCAGGGCGTTGCTGGAGTCGGGCGCGCCGGTGATCACGGTGGTCGCCAAGGCGCACGACCGCCATGTGGAGCTGGCCCTGCGCACCACGCTGGAGGAGAACCTGGAGATGGTCCGCGACACCGTCTCCTACCTGTGCGCGCAGGGCCGCCGCGTCTTCGTCGACTGCGAGCACTTCTTCGACGGCCACCGCGCCAACCCGGAGTACGCCACCTCCGTCGTGCGCACCGCCGCCGAGGCCGGCGCGGACGTCGTCGTGCTCTGCGACACCAACGGCGGCATGCTGCCCGCGCAGGTCCAGGCCACCGTCGCCACCGTGCTCGCCGAGACCGGCGCGAGGATCGGCATCCACACCCAGGACGACTCCGGCTGCGCGGTCGCCAACACGCTCGCCGCGGTGGACGCCGGCGCCACCCACGTGCAGTGCACCGCCAACGGATACGGGGAGCGGGTCGGCAACGCCAACCTCTTCCCGGTGGTCGCCGCGCTGGAGCTCAAGCACGGCAGGCAGGTACTGCCCGAGGGGAGCCTCCAGGAGATGACGCGCGTGTCGCACGCCATCGCCGAGGTCGTCAACCTCGCGCCGTCCACCCACCAGCCCTACGTGGGCGTCTCCGCGTTCGCGCACAAGGCCGGCCTGCACGCCTCCGCGATCAAGGTCGACCCGGACCTCTACCAGCACGTCGACCCGGAGCTGGTCGGCAACCGCCTGCGCATGCTCGTCTCCGACATGGCAGGACGGGCCTCGATCGAGCTGAAGGGCAAGGAGCTCGGCATCGACCTCGGCGGCGACCGCGAGCTGGTCGGCCGGGTCGTCGAGCGGGTCAAGGAGCGCGAGCTCAAGGGCTACTCGTACGAGGCCGCCGACGCCTCCTTCGAGCTGCTGCTCCGCGAGGAGGCCGAGGGGCGCCCGCTGCGCTACTTCCGCACGGAGTCCTGGCGCGCCATCGTCGAGGACCGCCCCGACGGCACCCACGCCAACGAGGCCACCGTCAAGCTCTGGGCGAAGGGCGAGCGGATCGTCGCCACCGCCGAGGGCAACGGCCCCGTGCACGCGCTGGACCGCACCCTGCGCGTCGCCCTGGAGCGCTTCTACCCGCAGCTCGCCAAGCTGGAGCTGGTCGACTACAAGGTGCGCATCCTGGAGGGCAAGCACGGCACCGAGTCCACCACCCGCGTCCTCATCGCCACCTCCGACGGCAGCGGCGAGTGGTCCACGGTCGGCGTCGGCGACAACGTCATCGCCGCCTCCTGGCAGGCCCTGGAGGACGCCTACGCCTACGGCCTGCTGCGCGCCGGGGTCCACCCCGCCGAGTGACCCGGCTGCCCGCGGGCGTGCCGGCCGGGGCGGCACCGGACGGCCGCCGCCCCGGGCCGGCACGCCCGCCGCGGGCGCACGGCGGGCGGCCCGGGAAGGGCCGACCGCGAAGGCCTGACCGCGAAGGGCTGACCGCACCCGCCGGCCGGCCGGATTCCCGTGCCCGGCAAGGGTGCTCGCCCCCGCCTGAAGCAGTGTCAGGTCTTGACGAATACCGGGCATGCCACTTTACTCACGCCGTGAAATAGGCCCTTCCGTTGGTTCTTCGAGGGATTGCGAAGATCGGGCGGACGGGCCTCGGCCATGAGTGCGCGGCGGCGGGCGAAGGCCGTGAAGGCCCGCAAGCTCCGCAAGTTCCCCCGAAGGGACAGCGATGCGCAAGAGAGCCCTGTTCGTCTCGGCCGGCCTGATCGCGGGCCTGCTGCCGTTCGCCTCGTCGGCCACCGCGGCCGGCGCGGCCGGTGGCGAGGCCGGTGTGGTGACCGACGCCGCGGTCTATCCCGTCAAGGGTGGCGACACCGCGCGGGTCGAGGTCGCGCTCACCACCCCCGGCGGCGCCGCGACCGCCCGGCCCGTCACCGTCGCGTACTCCACGGGAGGGGGCAGCGCCGCGCCGGACGAGGACTACACCCCGGTCTCCGGCACGGTCACCTTCCCGGCCGGGACGCCCTCCGGCACGTCCCGGGCGGTCACGGTGCACACCCGCGCGGCCCGGGGCGAACGGACCGCGCGCACCGTCCCGTTGACGCTGGACGTCACCGGCGCCAAGGCCCCGGAGCAGCAGCCGCAGATCGTCGTCGGCGCCCAGAACATGCCGTACCTCGATGCCCGGCTGCCCGTCAAGGACCGGGTCTCGGACCTGCTGTCCCGGATGTCGCTCGCCGACAAGGTCGGCCAGATGACGCAGGCGGAGCGCGCCGCGATCAAGGACCCGGCCGACATCACCGGCTACCGGCTCGGCTCGCTGCTCTCCGGCGGCGGCTCCGTGCCCACTTCCAACACCCCGGCGGCCTGGGCCGACATGATCAACGGCTTCCAGCAGCGCGCCCTCGCCACCCCGCTCCAGATCCCGCTGATCTACGGCGTGGACTCGGTGCACGGCCACAACAACCTGGTCGGCTCCACCATCGAGCCGCACAACATCGGCCTCGGCGCCAGCCGCGACCCCGCCCTGGCCGAGAGGACCGGCGAGGTCACCGCCGCGGAGACCCGCGCCACCGGCGTCCCCTGGGCCTTCGCCCCCTGCCTCTGCGTCAGCCGCGACGAGCGCTGGGGCCGCTCGTACGAGTCGTTCGGCGAGGACCCGGCGCTGGTGACGTCCATGGAGACGATCGTCCAGGGCCTCCAGGGTCCCGCGGACGGCTCCGAACTCTCCCGGAACGACCGCGTGCTCGCGACCGCCAAGCACTTCGTCGGCGACGGCGGCACGGTGTACGGCACCTCCACCAACGGCAGTTACACGATCGACCAGGGCATCACCGAGGTGACCAGGAAGCAGCTGGAGGACATCCACCTCCCGCCGTTCCGGGAGGCGGTGCGGCGCGGCGTCGGCTCGGTGATGCCGTCCTACTCGTCGATGCAGATCACGGACGAGGACGACAAGCCCCTGAAGATGCACGCCGACGGTGACCTGATCAACGGCACCCTCAAGGGCGACATGGGCTTCGACGGCTTCGTCATCAGCGACTACGCCGGCATCGACCAGATCTCGCCCGACTACACCGCGGACGTGCGCATCTCCGTGAACGCGGGCGTCGACATGGTGATGGTGCCCAACGCGTACCAGAAGTTCGAGTCGGCGCTCACCGACCAGGTGAACGCGGGGAGCATCACCGGCGACCGCATCGACGACGCCGTCTCGCGCATCCTCACCCAGAAGTTCGAGCTGGGCCTCTTCGAGCACCCCTACGCGGACACCAGCGGCGCCGGCGACATCGGCTCCGCCGCGCACCGCCAGGTGGCCCGGCAGGCCGCGGCCGAGTCCCAGGTGCTGCTGAAGAACGGCACCGGCGCCGACCCCGTGCTGCCGCTGAAGAAGAGCCAGAAGGTGTACGTCGCCGGGTCCAACGCCGACGACCTGGGCAACCAGACCGGCGGCTGGACCGTCACCTGGCAGGGCGGCTCCGGCGCCATCACCAAGGGCACCACGATCCTCCAGGGCATGCGCCAGGCCGCGCCCAGCGCCAGGATCGACTACTCGAAGGACGCCTCGGCGCCCACCAGCGGCTACGACGTCGGCGTGGTCGTGGTCGGTGAGAAGCCGTACGCGGAGGGCGTGGGAGACGTCGGCAACGGCCACGACCTCCAGCTCAGCGCCGCCGACAAGGCCGCCGTCGACAAGGTCTGCGGCGCCATGAAGTGTGCCGTGCTGATCGTCTCGGGGCGCCCGGAGCTCATCGGCGACCGGCTCGGCGAGATGGACGCCGTGGTCGCCTCCTGGCTGCCCGGCACCGAGGGCGAGGGCGTCGCCGACGTGCTCTACGGCGCCAAGCCCTTCACCGGGCAGCTCCCGGTGAGCTGGCCGCGGTCGGAGGACCAGCTGCCCATCAACGTCGGGGACGCGACGTACGACCCGCAGTTCCCCTTCGGCTGGGGCCTGACCACCAAGGGGAGCCCGGCACGTGGCGGCGCCGTCACCCTGAAGGTGCTGAAGGGCCTGGCCACGGCCGCGGAGCACCTGCACTCCCAGAAGGCCGGCACCGCGTTGGTCGCGCAGGCGCGAGGGCTCGTCCAGCAGCGGGTGGGCCAGCACGTCACGGCCGCGGTGTCCGGGCCCTTCGCCGACGCCGACCACCAGCTGCTGACCGGGCACTACGCGGCGGCGATCACCAAGCTCACCCAGGCCTACAGCGCGGCCTGACCCCCTGCACGGCTAGGTCGTGTCCGGCGGATCTTCGTGGATCAGCCTGCGGCGTCTGGTGCCGTGCATCGCAAGGCGGAGGATCGTCCTCGTACGGGGCGTACTCGGATGACTCCGACAACGCGGCGAGGTGCGGTGCTGGGGGAGTGCCCCCAGCAGTTCCCCGCGCCTCTTTCGGGGCAGGGGAGGCCGCCCACATCCCCGTTGGGGGGCGAGGCCCCGGGCTGAGGGGGTGGAGACCTACCACCGGCTTAAGTGCTCCGGAGACGGCAGAGAGTCCCCTTTCGGGCCCGGAGCTGAGCCCCGGAAGCGGCGCACGAAGCCCCTCCGGGGCTTTCGCCGGTCTCCGTCGAATGTCCGTCTCGGCTGCCTTCAGCTAGATTCAGAATATGAAGCCGCACATACCCGGGGCCCTCGGTCCCACCGGTATGTCCGGCCGGCCCGCCCGGCCGGCGCGAGGGCGTGCGTCCCCGCAGGGGGCACCGGCCACCCGCAGGGTCCTTCGCCTACTGACCGTGCTCCTGCTGACCGTGGTGTCGGCGCTCGCGCTGACCACCCCCAGCCTCGCCGGCACCCCCGGCACCGGCACCCCCGCGAGCACCGCTCGCTCCGCCGCCGACGTGTCCCGTATCGCCGACGCCCTGCGCAAGGGTCCCGTCTACGTGGACCCCGCGGCGGCGTCCCAGCTCTCCCGTGCCGATGCCCGGGCCCTCGCCGACAAGATCAAGAAGGCGGACAAGCCGGTCTTCATCGCCGTGCTGCCCGCCGGCTTCCCCACCCGGAACCTCTTCCGGGACCTGCGCACCGAGACCGGCATCACCGGCGTCTACGGCATCCGCCTGGGCAACGCGTTCGACGCGCGCGCCGACGGCACCGTGCTCTCCGGCCGTGCGGTGGGCAACCTGGTCACCTCGGTCCAGGGGCAGGGTGCCGTAACCCAGCTCAACTCCTTCGCCGACCAGGCCATCAGGGGCGCCCGCGGCTCCGCCCCGTCGTCCTGGGACGGGGGCGGCGGCGTGCCGTCGGGCACGCTGATCGGCGTGGGCGCCGTGATCGTGCTGGGCGGCGCCGCCGCGTACACCGTGACCCGCAGGAACCGCCGGCGGCACCGGGAGGAGCAGCGTGCGGCCCTGGAGAGGCTCCGGGTGGTGGTGGACGAGGACATCACCGCCTTCGGCGAGGAGCTGGACCGGCTCGACTTCGACCCGCGCGAGCGCGGCGCGGACGACGCGATGCGCGGCGACTACGAGCACGCCCTCGACGCCTACGACCGCGCCAAGTCCCGGATGGCGGAGGCGGAGCGCCCGGAGGACGTCCGGGGCGTCACCGAGGCGCTGGAGGACGGCCGGTTCTCGCTGGCACGGCTGGCCGCGCGCAGGGAGGAGCGCCCGCTGCCGGAGCGCCGCCCGCCGTGCTTCTTCGACCCCCGGCACGGCCCCTCGGTGACCGACGTCCGCTGGGCGCCGGCCGGCGGAGCCGAGCGCGAGGTGCCGGTGTGCGCGGCGGACGCCACCCGCCTGCTGGAGGGCGAGGAGCCGATGTCCCGCACGGTCGAGACGGCCTCCGGCCGCCGCCCGTACTGGGAGGCGGGACCCGCGTACGGTCCGTGGGCGGGCGGCTACTTCGGCGGCGGACTGCTGCCCGGCCTGCTCATCGGCACCCTGCTGGGCAACCTGATGGCCACACCCGGCTACGCCACGGACTACGGCAGCGGCTACGGCGACTTCAGCGGCCCCGGGTTCGACGGCGACGGGTCCGGCGGGGACTCTTCCGGCGGCGACTTCGACCAGGACGACTTCGGCGGCGGGTTCGGCGACGGCGGGGGCTTCGGCGACGGGGGCGGGTTCGGCGATGGCGGCGGCGGCGACTTCGGGGGCGGCGGCTTCTAGGAGCCCGGCCCGAGACGCGGCTCGCCGCGATCGCGCCCGGCGCGGTGCCGGCGGTGGCCGTGGCACGGCGGGCGCTTCCGGCTGCCTGCCGGCGCCCGGCGGTGGGCGCCGGCAGGGGCGCGGGGGAACCTCCACCGGCCGGTGGCCCCGCGGTGGCGGAGGCGGAGGTTGCCTCTTCTGAGCGGTGACGGGCTCGGGGCCCGTGGCGGTCTCCCACGGACACAAGGCGCGGGCGGTGCCCCCGGCGCCGTTCCCCGCGCCCCTGGCCTTCGGATCCGGAAGCAGAAGGGGAGCGGGTGGCGTCAGGCCTGCTTGATCGCCGAGATGTCGAAGGTCAGCCGGATCTTGTCCGAGACCAGCACCCCGCCCGTCTCCAGCGCGGCGTTCCACGTCAGCCCGTACTCGGAGCGCAGCAGCGAGGACGTTCCCTCGAAGCCGACGCGCTCGTTGCCGAACGGGTCCTTGGCGAAGCCGTTGAACTCCAGGTCGATGGTGATCTGCCGGGTGGTGCCGAGGATGGAGAGGTCGCCGGTGATCCGGTAGGAGTCGCCGCCGACCGCCTCGGCGGACGTCGAGCGGAAGGTCATCTTCGGGTGCTTCTCGATGTCGAAGAAGTCCGCGCTGCGCAGGTGGACGTCGCGGTCGTTGGCCCCGGTGTTGATGCTGTCCATCGTGATGTCCAGGGACGCGGTGGACGCGGACGGGTTCGCGGCGTCCAGGTGCAGGGTGCCCTCGAACTCCTGGAAGCCGCCGGTGACGTTGGTGACCATCGCGTGCCGGGCGACGAAGCCGATCGTGGTGTGCGCGGGGTCGATCGTGTAGTCCCCGGTGAGCGCCGGGTCCGCCTGCGCGGGGGCTGACGCCTCGGTGCCTGCGTTGCCCCGTCCGAAGATGCCCATGATGCACTCCTTGTCCTGTCTGAGGTCTGTCTGAGGAGGTGCGGTCCGGCGCGTGGGCGCCGGGTCGCACCGTTCTGTTGAATGTTAAACCAGTGCGACTCTAGGGCTATTCCGTTCAAGGTTCAACGTCATTGCGGGTTCGTGTCCGGGGCTTTCCCGCGTGTTTCCCCGCCCCTCTGGCGGACGCGCGTAGAACCGGGCACCATCTCCTTGCTCCACCTGCACGGCCACGCCAACTGCCCCCGCTGCGCCGGGCGTTCCCCACCGGACCGCTCGTGACCCCGGAGGGGCAGCACGACCATCCACGACCGCCCGCGGCTCCGCCGCGCGCCGGTCCCAGCAGGGAGGATCCCCTCACATGACCAAGAGAACGCTGCGTGCGCTGCTCAGCACGCTGGCGCTGCTCGTCGGCGCCCTGATCGCGCCCGGCGTCGGCGTCCTCTCCGGGGCGTCCGACGCCTCGGCCCAGACTGCCGTCACCAAGCTCACGCACGCGCAGGCCACCGCGATGTTCCGCAGCGCCGGCATCACCTGGTCGTCCTCGGGCGGCTGCTCCAACCGGAACAACGCGACGTGCACCTCGTTCGACGGGCTCAACCAGGCCACGGCCCAGGGCGCGGTGACCCTGAAGGGCGCGATAGGCTGCGCGCTCAACATCACCGGAGGCACCGAGACCGGCCACGCGAGCGGCACCTACTCGCACTGGAACGGCTACAAGCTCGACTACTCGAAGAGCACCTGCCTCACCAACTACATCAAGAGCGCCTTCACCTACATCGGCCTGCGGGGCGACGGCTACCCGCAGTGGGAGGCCGCCTCGGGCAACCTCTACGCGGACGAGGGCAGCCACTGGGACGCCACGTACTACTCCTGCGGCTGCTAGCGAGGGCGTAGGACGGGCGGGGGCGCCATTGTGTGACCCCCACAACGGCAAGGGCCCCGGAGCAGTCGGGAAGGCTGTCCTCCGAAAGGGTTCTGTTAGGGGCTACCAGGAAAACGGGCCGGAGACTGTACGGAGTCGACGGCCCGTTTTCGGTGTCCGACTTCGTAAGGTCACTACATGACCGTTATGGAGGAGACCGCTGCCCCCGGGGGCGAGCCCAGGGACGCGCGCGGCCGGGTGGCGGAACTGCAGGCCATCCGTGCGGAGGCGCTGCGGGGCCCCAGCGACAAGGCGACCGAGGCCCAGCACGCCAAGGGCAAGCTGACCGCCCGCGAGCGGATCGAGCTGCTGCTCGACCCCGACTCGTTCCATGAAGTCGAGCAGCTCCGCCGGCACCGGGCGACGGGTTTCGGCCTGGAGGCGAAGAAGCCCTACACGGACGGCGTGATCACCGGCTGGGGCACGGTCGAGGGCCGCACCGTCTTCGTCTACGCCCACGACTTCCGGATCTTCGGCGGCGCCCTCGGCGAGGCCCACGCCACCAAGATCCACAAGATCATGGACATGGCCATCGCGGCCGGCGCGCCGCTGGTGTCCCTCAACGACGGCGCGGGCGCGCGCATCCAGGAGGGCGTCAGCGCCCTCGCGGGCTACGGCGGCATCTTCCAGCGCAACACCAGGGCCTCCGGTGTCATCCCGCAGATCAGCGTGATGCTCGGCCCGTGCGCCGGTGGCGCGGCCTACAGCCCCGCGCTGACCGACTTCGTCTTCATGGTCCGCGACACCTCGCAGATGTTCATCACGGGGCCGGACGTGGTCAAGGCCGTCACGGGCGAGGAGATCACCCAGAACGGCCTGGGCGGCGCGGACGTGCACGCCGAGACCTCGGGCGTCGCCCACTTCGCGTACGACGACGAGGAGACCTGCCTCGCCGAGGTGCGCTACCTGCTCTCGCTGCTGCCGCAGAACAACCGCGAGAACCCGCCGTCCATCGACTGCGAGGACCCCGCCGACCGGCGCAGCGACGTCCTGCTCGACCTGGTGCCCGCCGACGGCAACCGCCCCTACGACATGACCAAGGTCATCGAGGAGGTGGTCGACGACGGCGAGTACCTGGAGGTCCACGAGCGCTGGGCGCGCAACATCATCTGCGCGTTCGCCCGTCTCGACGGCCGGGTGGTGGGCATCATCGCCAACCAGCCCCAGGTGCTCGCCGGGGTGCTGGACATCGAGGCCTCGGAAAAAGCTGCGCGCTTTGTCCAGATGTGCGACGCTTTCAATATCCCGATCGTCACCCTGCTCGACGTGCCCGGCTTCCTGCCGGGCGTCGACCAGGAGCACGGCGGGATCATCCGGCACGGCGCCAAGCTGCTCTACGCGTACTGCAACGCCACCGTCCCCAGGATCTCGCTGATCCTGCGCAAGGCGTACGGAGGTGCCTACATCGTCATGGACAGCCAGTCCATCGGCGCCGACCTCACCTACGCCTGGCCGACCAACGAGATCGCGGTCATGGGTGCGGAGGGCGCCGCCAACGTCATCTTCCGGCGCCAGATCGAGTCGGCCGCCGACCCCGAGGCCACGCGCGCCCGCATGGTCAAGGAGTACAAGGCGGAACTGATGCACCCCTACTACGCCGCGGAGCGCGGCCTCGTCGACGACGTCATCGACCCCGCCGGGACCCGCGAGGTGCTCATCGGCTCCCTCGCCATGCTCCGTACCAAGCACGCCGACCTGCCCTCGCGCAAGCACGGCAATCCGCCGCAGTGACCCTGGCACGGCAATCCGCCGCAGTGGCCCCGCGGCCCTCACGCCCACGAAAGGCGCCCATGTCCATCACCGCCACCGACCGGACTCCCGGTCCCACCGAGCCCCCGGCCGGCGATCCTGCCGCCGCCGTGGCCACAGGCGACGTGCTGCGCGTGGAGCGTGGCCAGGCCGGTCCCGAGGAACTGGCCGCCATCACCGCCGTCCTGCTCGCCAGGGCCGGTGCCGCCGCCCAGCCCGCGCCGGACGAGCACGCCCACGCCCGCCCCAGGGCCGGCTGGCGCCGCCTGGAGCGCGAGTCCGGCTTCCGCCCGCCGCACAGCTGGCGCTGACGCCCGCGCAGGGCGCCTGGCGCGCCCGCGTGCGCCCGAACCGGCGCAGAGAACGCGCAGAAGACTCACCCGGGGGCTGCCCGGGGCCGTACGTGCCACCTGAGCACGGCAGACGGCCCTGGCGGCCCCCGCAGTCGTTGCCGGCCCGCAGTCCTGGCGGCCCCGGTCTCCGTACACGCGAACGGCCCTGGCGGCCCCGCGCGGCCCCAGCAGCCCTCTCCGGCCTCCCGGGGCCCCTGGACACGCGAACGGCCCTGGTCCACCGGACCAGGGCCGTTCGCGTGTCCAGCGGCGCTCACCGCAGCCGGGCCACCGTTTACCGCAGTCGGGCCATGAGGGCGTGTTCGACGAGGGTGATGAGTGCGCTTTTGGCGTCGGCGCGGTGGCGGGCGTCGGTGGTGATGATGGGGGTGTCGGGGCCGATCTGGAGGGCTTCGCGTACTTCGTCGGGCTGGTAGGGCTGTTGTCCGTCGAAGCCGTTGAGGGCGATGACGAAGGGGAGTCCTGAGTTCTCGAAGTAGTCGACGGCGGGGAAGCAGTCGGCGAGGCGGCGGGTGTCGACGAGGACGACGGCGCCGATGGCGCCGCGGACGAGGTCGTCCCACATGAACCAGAAGCGGTCCTGTCCGGGGGTGCCGAACAGGTAGAGGATGAGGTCCTGGTCGAGGGTGATGCGGCCGAAGTCCATGGCCACCGTGGTGGTGGTCTTGTCTCCGGTGTGGGTGAGGTCGTCGATGCCGGCGGAGGCCGATGTCATGACGGCCTCGGTGCGCAGCGGGTTGATCTCCGAGACCGCGCCGACGAACGTGGTCTTGCCCACGCCGAAACCACCGGCCACCACGATCTTCGCGGAGGTGGTCGACCGTGCGGTTCCGCCGCTAGAGCTTCCGAAGTCCACTGAGCACCCTTTCCAGCAGTGTCACATCAGGCTGACCGTCTGCGTTCTCATCGCCGCCCGGCTGGTGGATGGCCACGAGCCCCGCCTCCGCCAGGTCGGCGACGAGGATACGGGCCACGCCAAGGGGAATCGTGAGAAGCGCCGAGATCTCAGCCACCGACTTGATCTCAAGGCACAGATCGCAGATCCGCTGGTGCTCGGGCAACTGCCCCTGTACCTGGAGCGGTGTGGCGGTGGTGGACACCAACGCCTCGATGGCGAGCTGATACCGCGGCCTGGTCCGGCCGCCCGTCATCGTATACGGCCTGACGAGAGGATGATCACTCGAGGCCCCCGCGGGCGCCGGCTCCTCCTCGTGGGGCCGCGGCATCAGGGGGTCTACGGTCGTGATGCGCGGTCGCGGCTGCTCGTAGGGCGCGGGCGCCGGCGCCGGAGGAGGCGGGTCGGTCCGGCGGGGCTGGGGCGCGTACGCACCACCGGGTGCGGCGGGCAGGCCGTAAGGGTCCAGCATGCCGTCGTCGTGGCTCTCCGCGGGTCCATAGGACCAGCCGGAACCGTCCGGGGGTGTTGCCACGATGTCCTCCTCCGCCTTTCGGCCCATCTCACACCGGGGAACCGTGTCCGAAACCTTACGGCCACGAGTCATCACGTCGCATCGCCCGGTGGCTAGTTGAGAAGGCTCCCTTGTAGCTCTGCGCGCAGGTCTGGAGTGAGAACCGTACCCGCCCGGTCAACGAGAAGTGCCATCTCGTACCCGATGAGACCGATGTCCGCTTCAGGGTGTGCAAGTACCGCGAGCGAAGACCCGTCGGAGATGGACATTATGAAGAGGAATCCACGCTCCATCTCCACAACTGTCTGGTTAACCGGGCCGCCCTCGAAGATGCGGGACGCCCCCGACGTCAGGGACGTCAGACCGGAGGCGACGGCCGCCAACTGGTCTGCCCGGTCTCGCGGGAAGCCTTCGGACATCGCCAGAAGGAGGCCGTCGGCGGAGACCACCACGGTGTGGGACACCCCGGGGGTGGTCTCCACGAAATGGGTGATCAACCAGTTCAGGTTCTGTGCCGCCTGGCTCATCGGGCTCACACTAACGCTCCTGGTTGTAGGTGCTTTCATGGCCGCGGTGACCACTGTGCTGGTCCTCCGCGGCCGGACCGTTGCTCGTATTACTGCCTTCGTTGCGTCCCCGCTGCACGCCCCGGGCGAGCCTGCTCAGCCTGCCCCGGACGTCTTCGGGAGCGCGGGAGACCTGGGAGCCGCCCTGCGGGGTCTGCTCGGCGGAACCCTCGACCAGATTGGCCCTGGGCACCCTGCGCGGCAGTCCGGACGGCGTCACCCCGCTCACGCGGGGCGCACGGACGGACTCGGCGCGCTGCCAGCGCTGGTCGTTGGCAGAACGCCATCCGTTCTCCTCGGGCTGCTGCTCGGACCCGTCGCCATCGGGCGCCCACTGGTCCGTGTGCGGCCGCCCACCGGGGTCCTGGCGGTCGTCCTGCCGCTGCTGGGCGCCAAAGGCCCCGTCTTCCCCCGTGACCCCCGCCGCGCCGCCCGTGGCGACGCCACGGCGGGGCAGACCCGCGTCGGTCAGCTCGTGAGAGGTGCTCGAAGCCGGCCCCGACCGGTCGAAGCCTACGCGTTCACGGCCGCTCGCGTCAGCGCTGCCGTCAGATTCCGCTTTGGGCTGCAACGTGGTCGGTCTTGCCGCTTGGAAGCTGCCCTGATGTGCCCACTCACCCTGGTGGGGACCTACGTCATAACCCCCGGAGAGGTCTGCCTGAGGAGCCTGGCGGTTGCCCTGCGGCGCCTCCGCATAGCGGGCCTCCCGAGAGCCGTCCGACGGCGGCCGCGACTCGTCGCCGAGCGGGCCCCGGGCGTCGCCGTACACCCCGGCGCCCGGCCGGTCGCCGGCGCTCTCGTACGCGCCCGCGCCCGTGCCCTCGTACGTGCCCGCGCCCCCGTACGCGCTCTGGAAGCCGCCGCCGTACCCGCCCGCCTGCTGACTGCCGTACGGTGCCGCGCCCGCGTCGGCGGCGCCGTACGCGTCGTTCCGGGCGTAAGCCCCCTGGCCGTAGCCGCCGGAACCGGTCTCCTGGCCGTAGCCGCCGGAACCGGTCTCCTGGCCGTAGCCGCCGGCGCCGGTCTCCTGGCCGGCCGCGGTGCCCGGGGGCGCCTTGGTGCCCGCCGGCTGCGCGCCCAGTGACGCCTGCCGCTCGCCGCGCAGCAGCGACCGGGCGACCGGGTCCAGGTCCCTGGCGGGAGAGTCGGCGTAGCGGCTGTCGTCGAAGCCGAGCTCGGCCGCGGTGCGCATCGGCTCCGCCGCGTACGCCTGCTGCTTGGGGATGATCGAGGAGACCGTGAACTCGGCGTCGTCCTGCTGGCGGTCGCCTCCGCCACCATGGGTGATCGCGTCGGGCAGCATCACCAGCGAGGTCGTCCCGGCGTGCTCCGCCGAGGGCCTCAGCTGGACGCGGATGCCGTGCCGTTCGGCCAGCCGGCCCACCACGAAGAGCCCCATGCGCTCGGAGACGGCGGCGTCCACGGCCGGCGGCTTGGCCAGCCGCTGGTTGATCTCCACGAAGTCCCCGGAGGCCAGCCCGACCCCCTGGTCATGGATCTCGATCATGACCCGGCTGTCGGGCAGGCGGGTCGCGGTGACCCGGACCCTGGCGTCCGGCGAGGAGAACGCGGTGGCGTTCTCCAGCAGCTCCGCCAGCAGGTGCACGAGGTCGGTCACGGCCATGCCGTGGATCTCCGCGTCGGAGACGCCCACCAGCTCGATGCGGTGGTACTGCTCCACCTCGGAGGAGGCCGCGCGGAGCACGTCCACGAGCGGCACCGGCTGGTCCCAGCGGCGGCCCGGCTCCTTGCCCGAGAGCACCAGGAGGTTCTCGCCGTTGCGACGCATCCGGGTCGCCAGGTGGTCCAGGCGGAAGAGGCTGGCCAGCTGGTCCGGGTCGGTCTCGTTGCTCTCCAGGTGGGAGATCAGGGCGAGCTGCCCCTCGATCAGCGACTCGTTGCGCCGGGAGAGGTTCGCGAAGATCGCATTCACGTTTCCGCGCAGCATGGCCTGCTCCGCGGCGAGCCGCACGGCCTCGCGGTGCACCTGGTCGAAGGCGCGCGCCACCTCGCCGATCTCGTCCGAGGAGGCGATCGGCAGCGGCTGCACCCGGGTGTCGACGCGGCCGGGCTCCGTGCGCGAGAGCTGGTCCACCAGCATCGGCAGGCGCTGCTCGGCGATCTGGAAGGCGGCGGACCGCAGGCGGCGCATGCTCCGGCTCATCTGCCGCGCCATCAGACCGGCGAGCACGATGGCGGCGAGCAGCGCGACCAGCACCACCGCACCGGTGACGAGGGTCGAGCGCATGGCGTCGTCCGCGATGCCGGCGGCCTCGGCCACGGCCTTGTCGGCGAGGCCGGACTCGATCTTCCGGTAGGCGTCGAACCGCGCGGTGTTCGTGCCCCACCAGTTGGACTCGGTGACGCCCTCCTTGGCGAGCGCCTGCCGGTCGCCCTGGGCGGTGCCGGGCAGGGAGGCGAGTGCGGCGACCATGCCCTCGGTCGACGGCGGCGGCACGTAGCGCCCGCCCTTCGCCTTGGCCGCCGCAGCCTTGGCCTGGGCCGCCCTGACACCGTCGGCCTTGAGCTTCTCGGTGGCCCGGGTCAGGGCCGCCACGTCCGCCTCGGTGCCGCCCGAGCGGTACTCCTCGGTGGCGATGCCCTCAAGGTAGGCGTAACTGCCGAGCGACACCCGCTGCTTGTTCAGGTCTTCCGGACGCGGGCCCGGGGCGACCAGCAGGTGCATGCCGATGGAGCGCTGCAACGACGCGGCGGCCTTGGCCAGCGAGATGGCGTAGACCGTACGGCCGTAGCTGGTGATGTTGCCGGTACCGAGGCCCAGCTCGTTGGCGAACTCCATCAGCGGGTGCTGGATGGCGACGTAGCCCTCTTCCGTCGCCACGCCCCGCAGCTGGTTCGTGTAGGCCACCGCGCGCAGCTTCGCGAGGTCGGGCTCCGTCTTGCGGAACGCCGTCAGCCGGCGCTCCAGGCCCGCCGTGTGCGGCATGTTCGCGGCGGCGGCGTCGAACGCCTGCGCGGCGCGGTCGGTGGCCGCACGGGCCTTCACGACCGCCGGGTCCTCGCGGTGGCCGCGCAGCAGCGGTGCCGCGGAGATGTCGCGCTCGTCGATGAGGCACTGGCCGTACGTCAGCGCGGCTCGTACCAGGCGCGCCGTCGACTCCGCGTCCTCCGCCTCCCGCCAGGTGTCGATCGACCCCTTCACCTGGAAGCCACCCATCACCAGGCCGACCACCACGGGGATCAGCAGGATCGCGTACAGCCTGGTCGGCACCCGCCAGTTGCGGGGGCGGAACCGGCTGCCGGCGGGCGGCGGTGCGATGGACCCGGGACCGTTCGCGGACGGATCCGCCACGCGGGGCGGCGGGGTGAAGTTGCCCCGCGACGACGGTGCAGGACCGTTCATGCTTCGCCTCACTCGACCAACAACCTCTCGGCATCGGCACCGACCGCGTGCCGCTGTTGCCGCCCGGCCCTTGCGCGACCGGGCAGTTCTCGGCATTCCAGCACGTCAGCCGGTGCTCCTCCAAACAGCGGGGGGCGAAAGCCCACCGCCTCGGGAGCCGCTAATAAAAAGGGCAAAAATAACAAGCCCCGCCAAATGGCGAGGCTCATGTCAGCGCAGTGGTACGGGACGACAGCGACGCGTGTCGGCGTCCGCGCAATTCTGTGTCGAACCGTTATGAACACCCGAAGCGGCCGTGTCAACCGACCCGGCCGCCCTGGACGGCGAACCCCGACTGCCCTCACAACAGCACGTTCCGAACGACTCCTCGGCCGCTCCGCGTGACCCGCGGGCCGTGCCCCGCGCCGTTCGGCACCAGGACGCACGGACCGTGCCCGGTCAGCGCAGTCGGGCCATGAGGGCGTGTTCGACGAGGGTGATGAGTGCGCTTTTGGCGTCGGCGCGGTGGCGGGCGTCGGTGGTGATGATGGGGGTGTCGGGGCCGATCTGGAGGGCTTCGCGTACTTCGTCGGGCTGGTAGGGCTGTTGTCCGTCGAAGCCGTTGAGGGCGATGACGAAGGGGAGTCCTGAGTTCTCGAAGTAGTCGACGGCGGGGAAGCAGTCGGCGAGGCGGCGGGTGTCGACGAGGACGACGGCGCCGATGGCGCCGCGGACGAGGTCGTCCCACATGAACCAGAAGCGGTCCTGTCCGGGGGTGCCGAACAGGTAGAGGATGAGGTCCTGGTCGAGGGTGATGCGGCCGAAGTCCATGGCCACCGTGGTGGTGGTCTTGTCTCCGGTGTGGGTGAGGTCGTCGATGCCGGCGGAGGCCGATGTCATGACGGCCTCGGTGCGCAGCGGGTTGATCTCCGAGACCGCGCCGACGAACGTGGTCTTGCCCACGCCGAAACCACCGGCCACCACGATCTTCGCGGAGGTCGTCGAGCGACCCCCGTCAGAGCTTGCGAAGTCCACTGAGCACCCTTTCCAGCAGTGTCACATCCGGCTGGCCGCCGGCATTCTCATCGCCGCCCGGCTGGTGGATGGCCACGAGCCCCGCCTCCGCCAGGTCGGCGACGAGGATCCGCGCCACCCCGAGCGGCATCGTCAAAAGCGCAGAGACCTCCGCCACGGACTTCACCTCACGGCACAGGTGGCAGATCCGCTGGTGCTCCGGAAGCAGCCCCATGAGCTGTGTCGGGTCGGCGGTCGTGCTCACCAGCGCCTCGATGGCGAGCTGGTACCGCGGCCGGGTCCGGCCACCTGTCATGGCATACGGACGCACCAGCGGCTGGTCGCCCTCGGGACCGTACGCCTGATGAGACGCTCCGTACGGGTCGTGAGAGGCGGTGGGCGGGGTCATGAATCCTCCGGGCGGGACAGCAAGGGGTTTGCGTGCCGTCTGACAGAGCCGGTGGGGGGACTGGTGGTTGGCGGCCGGACGGTGCGACGGTTCGTTCGGACGTTCGGACTTTCCGTGTGGTCGGTCAGGGGGCTAGTGGAGCAGGCTGCCTTGTAGCTCCGCGCGCAGGTCCGGTGTCAGCACCGCACCGGCGCGGTCCACGAGCAGCGCCATCTCGTAGCCCACGAGACCGATGTCGCACTCAGGATGGGCGAGGACGGCGAGTGAAGAACCGTCCGATATCTGCATGATGAAGAGGAAACCCCGCTCCATCTCCACGACCGTCTGGGTGACCATGCCGCCCTCGAAGATGCGCGAGGCACCCGAGGTCAGCGAGGTCAGGCCCGAGGCGACGGCCGCGAGCTGATCGGCGCGGTCGCGCGGGAAGCCTTCGGACATCGCCAGAAGGAGTCCGTCGGCGGAGACGACCACAGTGTGGGACACGCCTGGCGTGTTGTCCACGAAATTGGTGATCAACCAGTTCAGGTTCTGTGCCGCCTGGCTCATGGGGCTCAACTAACGCTCCTGCTGGTGAGTGGGGCTGGGGAAGCTGCCGGTGGTGGGACCGGTACCGGCCTGCCGCCCTTGCTGGATGCCCCGACGGAGATTGGTCAGCCTGCCGCGCACGTCGTCGGGCGCGCGTGACACCTGAGGTCCGGCCGCCTCTTGCGGTTGCTGCTGAGCCGTGCCCGCGACGAGGTTGGCCCGCGGTACCCGGCGTGGAAGACCCGAAGTGGTGACTCCGCCGGCCGACGGCTTGCGGACCCGCTCGGCCTGGCGGACCAGCTCGTCGTTGGGCGAGCTGCGCCAGGTGGAACCGTCGGGAAGAAGCCCGCCGTCCTCCGCCGAGCCCTCGGGCCTGTCGCCGCCGCCGAAGCCGGCGGCGTTGCCGCCGCCCTGGAAGGCGTCGAACCCGCCGAACCCCCCGGAGCCACCCGCACCACCCGGCGAGCCTCCGCCCGGACGGGACGGCGGAGCCGGGGACTGCGGCCTCTGCGCGGCCGCGGCCCGGCCGCCGCCGCGGAACCAGTTGGTCTCCAGCGTGTCGTACAGCGGGGTACGGCCGTCACCGGGGTTGCTCGCCGGCGGCAGCGACTGGGGATCGGCGGCAGCCTGGGGCTCCGCGGCCCGTACGCCCGGCCGCAGCGGCAGCCGGCCCCGGTCGAACTGCGGCGGGGTGAAGCCGCCCGTGTTGCCGGGACCCTGCGCCGACTGCGGGTCCTGCGGGTACGGCGGCTCCTGTGCGTACGGCGGTTCCTGCGCGTACGGCGGCTCCGGCTGGGCGCGCTGCGGCTCCCGCCGGTCGAAGGCGGGCCGTGCGAACCCTCCCGTGGAGGAGGGGTCCTGGCGTCCGGGGCCGCCGGCGGCCGGGAACTGCCCGGTCGAGGAGGTGTCCTGGGGCTCCCTGCGGCTGTCGTAGCCGGGCATCGGGAACTGTCCGGAGGAGGACGGGTCCTGCAGGCCCCCGGCGTTCGGGATCGGGTACCCGCCGGTGGAGGAGGGGTCCTGGCTGTCCCTGCGGCTGTCGTAGCCGGGGCCGGGGCTGGGGAACTGCCCGGTGGAGGACGCTTCCTGACGCTGATCGCCGTAGCCGCCCGAGGCCGGTCCGCCGAAGTCGCCCCCGGCGGGTCCGCCGAAGACGTCCGAGCGGGTGTACGGCCCGGGGGCCTGGTTTCCGCCGGGCCTGGGCGCGTTGTAGTCGGGGCGGGGGACCGCGGGAATCCCAGCGGTGGAACCGGGACCCTGCCGGTCGTCGAACGAGGGGACCGCCGGCATCTCGGCCGTGGAGCCCGGGCCCTGCCGGTCACCGGCGCCGAGCGCCGGGAACTGCCCGGTGGAGCCGGGGCCCTGGCGCTCGTCCATCCGGGCGAACGGCGAGGCGTGCTCGTCGTGGCCGCGCGGCTCGTCCGGCAGCGACTGCGGGCCGGTCTCGTTGCTCCAGCTCGGCACGCGCTGCCCGCCGGGCCCCTGGGGCGACGGGGGCTGCGGGTTGCCGCCGGGCAGTTCGGCGCGGGGCACGCCGCCACGCGCGGGAAGCTGCGGCCGGCCGCCCCGGTCGTCGTCACTGGTGCGCTGCGGCGGCACCGGCGCGCGGCCCTCGAAGCCGCCGTCGCGCCGTCCGGTCCCGCCGCCGAAGCCGGAGTCCTGCCCGAAGGCGCTCGCGCCGACCGGGCTGCCGTGCCGGGGCCCGCCCGGACCCTGCGGGGACACCGGGCCCTGGGGGGATACCGGTCCCTGCGGGGACACCGGACCCTGCGGAGCGACGGGGCCCTGCGGGGGCACCGGGGCCTGCGGGGCGCCGGGGTTCAGATCGAGGGCGGGGCCGGGACGCTGCGGACCCGAGTCGCGGGACGGCAGCGCCGCGCGCGGGCCCGAGCCCGCGCCGACCTGGTCCCGCGAGGGGGCCGCGCCGAGCCGGCTCCCGGAGGCGCCGGGGCCTCCCGCGGAACCGCCGGCACCGGCCGCCGCCGCACCGCGCCGTGCCGCGGCGGCACCCGCCGCGGCCTGGGCAGCGGCGGGACCGCCGGCGGACTGGCCCGGCTTGCCCGGTGCCCGCCGGCCGCCCTGGGCGACGTCGACGGGGAGCATGACCAGCGCGGTGGTGCCACCGGAGTCGGACGGCCTGAGCTGGATGCGGATGCCGTGCCGCTGGGAGAGCCGGCCGACCACGAACAGGCCCATCCGGCGGGAGACCGAGACGTCCACGGTGGGCGGCGCGGCGAGCCGCTCGTTGATCGCGGCCAGGTCCTCGGGGGAGAGGCCGATGCCGGTGTCGTGGATCTCCACCAGCACCCGGCCGTCCGGCAGCGCGTGACCGGTGACCTTGACCTTGGTCTGCGGCGAGGAGAACGAGGTCGCGTTCTCCAGCAGCTCGGCGAGCAGGTGCACGAGGTCGTTGACGACGCGGCCGGCGACCTCGGTCGCGGGCACGGCGGCCAGTTCGATCCGCTCGTACTGCTCCACCTCGGAGGCCGCGGCGCGCAGCACGTCGACCAGGGGCACGGGCCGGGTCCAGCGGCGGCCCGGCTCCTCGCCGGCGAGGACGAGGAGGTTCTCGCCGTTGCGGCGCATACGGGTCGCGAGGTGGTCGAGCTTGAACAGCGAGGAGAGCTGGTCCGGGTCGGCCTCGCGGGACTCCAGCTCGGAGATCAGGGACAGCTGGCGCTGGATGAGGCCCTGGCTGCGGCGCGAGAGGTTGGTGAACATCGCGTTGACGTTGCCCCGCAGCAGCGCCTGCTCGGCGGCGAGCCGGACCGCCTCGCGGTGCACGTCGTCGAAGGCCGCGGCCACCTTGCCGATCTCGTCCCGGGAGTGCACGCCGACCGACTCCACGGAGGTGTCGACGTCCTGCGGGTCGGACTCGGAGAGCTGCTTGACCAGCTCGGGCAGGCGGTCCTGGGCCACCTTGGTGGCCGTCTCCTGGAGCCGCCGCAGCGAGCGGATCATGGACCGCGCGACGATGAAGGCGCCGACCAGCGAGACACCGAGCACCAGGAGGATCAGCGCACCGCTGATGATGGCGTCACGCTCGGACTGGCTGCGCAGCTCGCGGGCCTTCTGCTCCATCTCGTTGAGCAGCGTCAGCTCGATCTTGGACATCGCCTGGATCTTGGTGGAGTCCGAGTCCACCCAGTCCTTGTACGAGCGCCTGTCCTGCAGCCGCATGCCGCCCTCCTGGTTGAGGACGTGCTGCGTGTAGGTGTCCGCTTCCTGGATGGTGGGGTTGCCGCCCTCGATGGGCTGCAGGAGCTCGTCGGCGTTGCCCGAGTAGATGCCGCTGAAGATGTTGAGCTCGGAGCTCTCCTTGTTGTACGCGGCCAGGGCGTACCGGCGGTCCGTCTCGCTGAGGTCGCCGCGGTCGTGGTTGTTCGGCGGCAGGGCCGCCGCGATCACGGCCCGCTGCACGGACGCGAACTCCTTGGCGGAGGAGAACGCCGCCAGCGCGCGGGTGCGCTGGATCATGTCCGGGTTGCTGGTGGCCTGCGCCATGTCCGCGGAGAGCGACAGCAGCTGCTGGATGAGCTGGCTGTAGAGGTCGACCGTCTGCGAGGACGAGTGCGGGTCCTTGAAGGCGTCCTTGCGGATGGTCTGGAGCGTGTTCAGCTGGGCGGTGATCTGGACGATGCTGGAGCGGATGCCCAGCAGGCCCGAGTCGTTGCCCGTGTCGTCGACCTTCTGGCTCTCGTTCTTGAACGCGTTGAGAGCGCGGTCGGTGTCGTCGCGGGGACCCTTGACGTCGAAGTCGGTGGACTTGCCGCCGTGCGCGAGCGGGCCGGCCGACTGGTCCCGCTCCTCTTCGAGCGCGGCGGCCAGCTCGGTCGCCTGCTTGGTCATGTCCGTCAGCAGCTTCATGTTGTCGAGCTGCTGGATGTCGCTCAGGTTCTGGCTGATCTGCTGGGCGCCGAGCCCGGTCGCCGCCACCACGGGCAGGGCGAGCAGGGAGATGAGGCGCGTGGAGATCTTCCAGTTGCGCAGCGCTATTCGGGGCCCGGTGCCGGCCTGCGGCCTCGGCTTGGGGACGGGCTTGGGCGCCTGGGCGGTCGGGGGCGGCGTCGGCCGCAGCGTGCGGTCATCGCCGGACGGCCCGGGCCCGGGAATCTGGGCGTGCGGGGCCGAGGATCCGCGGTCGGGCCCGCCGTGCGGCTCCGACTCGGCCGAAGCGCTGCCATCCCTCTTGTAACGTCCCTGCACTAGCGTCGCAACCTCTTGACCAGGCGCTCCTCCGTGTCAACGGAAGGGCGGTGTCGGCGTAGTAGGGGCGCTCCGCACCCCGTGGTCTTGAGTGGCCGGCGCCGGTCCCCTTTCCGCCGCCACTCGGCGCTGCTCTGCGCCCCTGTGCGCCGGACTCGATCCCCGCGGCGGTCCCGGGAATTCCAGCACAGTGCGGGATCTCCAACAAGGGCCGTGTGCCAGCCCGTGACCACCGTGACGCGTTGTGAGGGGTGAGTTACGTGTCGTGGAAAGCGTTCCGCCGTATAACGGACTTTTCGCTGGGCCTCGGCCGTCTGATCCGGGCGTCCCAGACGGGGCGATCGGGAGCGGAATGTGGCGTTCGGTGGTCGGATGTCCGTTCCTCGCTCTTCCGATGGCGGCCTTGAATGTCTGTTTTGTAACGTGATTCGTGAGCAAACTCACACGGAGATCATGGCCGCTTCCCAACCTGCGGACAGAAGACGATGTTTAGCCTGGCGACTGGTTGACAACCGGCCCTCTACTGCAAAGGTCCCGAACGGTCTCATGAAGACGACGCTGATGTTCCGCACGATAGCCAACCCGCGGCGCACCACCCTGGCGAACCTCGCCGCCGCCGAGGAGGCGGAGGCCGCGGTGCAGGAGTGGCCGGAGCAGCCGGAGCACGCCGCCGTCCTCCCCGCCCAGACCGCCAACCCCCGTCGCACGATGCTGTTCACCCTCCCCGGCGAGGACGCCCTGGAGCCGGCCGTGGCCGCACCGGAGGCCGACGCCACCCCGGTCTGAGCACTCCTGCCGGGCACCGAGACCCCCTCGGACCCGCGCGTCGCCGGGCGCACCCGCACCCGCCCGGGGGCCCGCCGGCCGTGGGGGCGCCGCCGCCGTGCGCTGTGCCGTCCGCCTCGGGCGTTAGCCTTGAGCGTCAGACTCCAGCCGGCTCACTGAGGGGCGTAAGGCAGCCGTGCGCATCGCCAGGTTCTCCATCGACGGAAACGTCGCATTCGGCGCGGTCGAGGGCGACGCGCCCCCGGCCGGCCCGGCCGACGGGCTCGTCCTCGACATCATCAAGGGCATCCCGTTCACCGACTTCGAGCTCAGCGGGACGAAGGTGCCGCTGAGCGAGGTGCGGCTGCTGCCCCCGGTGCTCCCCAGCAAGGTGGTCGCCTTCGGCCGCAACTACTCGGAGCACGCCACCGAGCTGGGCAACGCCGTCCCCGACGACCCGTTCGCCTTCTTCAAGCCGTCCACCTCCGTGGTCGGCAGCGGCGACGACATCGTGCACCCCTCCTTCTCCGAGGAGCTGCACCACGAGGCCGAGCTGGCCGTCGTCATCGGCAGGATGTGCCGGGAGGTGCCGCGCGAGCGCGTGGCCGATGTGATCTTCGGCTACACCTGCGCCAACGACGTCACCGCACGTGACGTGCAGAAGCGCGAGAAGCAGTGGGCCCGCGCGAAGGGGTTCGACTCCTCGTGCCCCCTCGGTCCCTGGGTGGAGACCGGCATCGACCTGGCCACGGCCGGCGACCTGACCGTCCAGTGCACGGTCAACGGCGCCCAGCGGCAGCTCGGCCGGACCAGCGAGATGATCCACCCGATCGAGGACCTGATCGTCAACATCACGCAGGCCATGACCCTGCTCCCGGGCGACGTCATCCTCACCGGCACCCCGGCCGGAGTCGGCCCCCTGACCGACGGCGACGAGGTCGCCGTCACCATCGAAGGCATCGGCACTCTCACCAACAAGGTGATCAAGCGTGGCTAACGCACCCGCCCCGACCGGCTCCGCCGTCCGCGTGAGGTTCTGTCCCTCGCCCACCGGCAACCCCCACGTGGGCCTGGTCCGCACCGCCCTCTTCAACTGGGCCTACGCACGGCACCACGGCGGCACCCTGGTCTTCCGCATCGAGGACACCGACGCGGCCCGTGACTCCGAGGAGTCCTACGAGCAGTTGCTGGACGCGATGCGCTGGCTGGGCTTCGACTGGGACGAGGGCCCGGAGGTGGGCGGCCCGTTCGAGCCGTACCGCCAGTCGCGGCGGATGGACATCTACCGGGACATCGCCCGGCAGCTCATGGAGAGCGGCCACGCCTACCACTGCTACTGCACCGGCGAGGAGCTGGAGGAGCGGCGCGCCGAGGCCCGCGCCGCCGGCCGGCCCTCCGGGTACGACGGCCACTGCCGGTCGCTCACCCCCGAGCAGGTCGAGGCGTACCGCGCGGAGGGCCGGGAGCCCATCGTCCGCTTCCGGATGCCCGACGAGACGATCACCTTCACGGACCTGGTCCGCGGCGAGCTGACCTTCACCCCGGAGAACGTCACGGACTACGGCATCGTCCGGGCCAACGGCGCTCCTCTTTATACGCTCGTCAATCCGGTCGACGACGCGCTGATGGAGATCACCCACGTGCTGCGCGGCGAGGACCTGCTCTCGTCCACCCCGCGGCAGATCGCGCTGTACCGTGCGCTGATCGAGCTGGGCCACGCCAAGCAGGTGCCCGACTTCGGCCACCTGCCGTACGTCATGGGCGAGGGGAACAAGAAGCTCTCCAAGCGCGACCCGCAGTCGTCCCTCAACCTCTACCGCGAGCGCGGCTTCCTCCCCGCGGGGCTGCTCAACTACCTCTCGCTGCTGGGCTGGTCGCTGGCGCCCGACCGGGACGTCTTCGGCATGGACGAGATGGTGGCCGCCTTCGACCTGGGAGACGTCAATCCGAATCCGGCCCGCTTCGACCTGAAGAAGGCGGAGGCGATCAACGCCGACCACATCCGGATGCTGGACGTGAAGGCCTTCACCGAGGCCTGTGAGCCCTGGCTCCAGGGGCCGGGCGCCCCCTGGGCCCCCGAGGACTTCGACCGGGCCGCCTTCGAGGCGATCGCCCCGCTGGCGCAGACCCGGGTGACGGTCCTGTCGGACATCACAGCGAACGTCGACTTCCTCTTCCTGCCCGAGCCCGTCGAGGACGAGGCGTCCTGGCAGAAGGCGATGAAGGAGGGCGCCGCCGACCTGCTGGCGACCGCCCGCGCCGGACTCGCCGCCCTGGGGGGCGACGAGTGGCACGCCGACTCCCTCAAGGCGGCCGTGCTCGCCGCCGGCGAGACCCACGGCCTCAAGCTCGGCAAGGCCCAGGCCCCCGTCCGCGTCGCCGTCACCGGCCGCACGGTCGGCCTGCCCCTCTTCGAGTCCCTTGAGGTCCTCGGCCGCGACCGCACGCTGGCGCGGGTGGACGCGGCGCTGGCCAAGCTGGCTGCCTGACCTTCGACGGTCGCCTCTGTCCCCTTACGGGTGACGGGTCCGCGTTCGGCACTGTGCGGGCCCGTTATCCGGCAAGATCCCGCGTGAGCAGGAAATGCGGGCACAATGGCGGCACGGGCGAAGGAGGACCGACCATGACCACACTCGCAGACAGGTCGCAGATGCTGCCGGAGGATTTCGAGGATGCCGCACGCGCCTTGGCCAGGACGGCAGACGGCCTGCGGCTGGAGTTCATCAACGGCAGGGTGGGGTTCAAGGCAGTGCCGGACGGAGTCCATAACCAGATCATCGCGTGGCTGACGCGGTTGTGTATGCAGCACCGCCCGGACCTCTACCTCTACGGTAGTGATCAAGGCCTGCGGATCCAGAGCTACCGGCGTGGCCGGGCACGTCCGGACGGAACGTTGGCCCCTTTCGGAGCTTTCTTGGACTACGGCGAGTGGGCCGACCCCGCCGCGGCGCTCATGACCGTGGAGGTCACCTCCTACGACACGGACACGAACAACCGTGACCGCGTGGAGAAGCCCCGCGCCTATGCCGAGACCGGCGTCCCGCTGTACCTTCTGATCGACCGCGACAGCCACGAGATCACCGTCTACTCCGAGCCGGACGGCGTCCGCTATGAGAAGTCGTGCACGGTGCTCTTCGGCAATTCGATCGCGCTCCCCGACCTCGTCGGCATCGAACTGGACACCGAGCCCCTGAAGAACTGGGTCGGCTAGTCGTGCCGGCGCCCATGCCGATAAGAGCAGTTCTCTGGGACGTCGACGACACCCTCTTCGACTACGCCGGCGCCGACACCACGGGCATGCGCGCCCATCTGGTCGCCGAGGGGCTGCTGGAGCGGTACGGCAGCGCGGAGGACGCGCTGGTGCTGTGGCGGGCGATCACGGAGCGGCACTGGGCGCGGGTCGCGGCGGGCGAGGTGGATTTCGCGACGCAGCGCCGTGATCGTGTGCGGGAGTTCCTGGCCGTCTCGCTGGACGCCCTGGGCGACGCCGAGGTCGACGGCTGGTTCGACCGCTACCTCACGCACTTCGAGGCCGCGTGGTCGCTCTTCCCCGATGCCGTGCCCGTCCTGGACGCCCTCGGCGGCACCTACCGGCACGCCGTGCTGTCCAACTCCGCGGCCCGGCTCCAGGAACGCAAGCTGCGCACCCTCGGCGTACGGGACCGCTTCGAGGCACTGCTGTGCGCCGTCGAGCTCGGCGTCTCCAAGCCGGAGGCCGGAGCCTTCCTCGCCGCCTGCGCCGCGCTCGGCCTGGAGCCCGCCGAGGTCGCCTACGTGGGCGACCAGCCCGAGATCGACGCGCGCGGCGCCCGTGACGCCGGCCTGCTGGGGATCTGGCTGGACAGAACCGGCAGCGGCCAGGCGGTTCCGGAGGGTGTACGCCGGATCACGGGCCTCGGCGAGCTTCCGGCGGTGCTGGCCGCCGATACCCGTTTTGGAGCGCCGTCCACCTTCGGGTAATGTTCTTCCTGCGCCGAGGGAACGGGCAGAAGCCCGAACCCCGCAGGCGCAAGCCGAACGAAGACTCCTCTGGGGGTTGTGTTCCGGTGGCCTATGGTGTAATTGGCAGCACGACTGATTCTGGTTCAGTTAGTCTAGGTTCGAGTCCTGGTAGGCCAGCTCGCAGAGCTCATCTGCAAAGCCCCCGTTGTGTAGCGGCCTAGCACGCTGCCCTCTCAAGGCAGTAGCGCCGGTTCGAATCCGGTCGGGGGTACTGATCCATCCCATGGTCCGGTAGGGTCGCTCCCTCCGGTCCATGGTGACAAGGCCCGGCACTGCCGGGCCGGATCGCCAAAGGCCCCCGTTGTGTAGCGGCCTAGCACGCCGCCCTCTCAAGGCGGTAGCGCCGGTTCGAATCCGGTCGGGGGTACCAGCAGAGGATCGGTTCGAAGGCTCTCCGCCACAGCGGGGGGCCTTTCGTCTGTTCGGTGCCGTTCGGCGGTCTCGTCGCTTGCCGGGATGCTGGATCCGGTGGCCGTCGCGGTCTCGGGAGCGGGAAGGGCCGCCGCGGCGTTGAGGCCGCCCGGCCCGCTCGGTGACTGAGGTCACAAAGGATCAGAAGGGGATGCGCCGGAATCCTCCGGGCGCCCGGGTGCCGCCCTTCAGCCGGACCGGCGCAGCGCGTCCGTGAGCCGGGCCGCCGAGTCGATCACGGCCTGCGCGTGCATCCGCCCCGGGTGCCGGGTCAGCCGCTCGATCGGTCCGGACACGGAGACGGCGGCCACCACGCGGTTCGACGGCCCCCGCACCGGCGCCGACACCGACGCCACCCCCGGCTCCCGCTCGCCGATCGACTGCGCCCAGCCTCGCCGGCGCACCCCGGACAGCGCGGTAGCCGTGAAACGCGCCCCCTGCAGGCCCCGGTGCAGCCGCTCCGGCTCCTCCCAGGCCATCAGGATCTGCGCCGACGAACCGGCCTTCATGGTGAGCGTGGAGCCCACCGGGACCGTGTCCCGCAGGCCCGACAGGCGCTCAGCGGCCGCCACGCAGATCCGCATGTCGCCCTGGCGGCGGTAGAGCTGCGCGCTCTCGCCCGTGACATCCCGCAGGTGCGTGAGCACGGGACCCGCCGTGGCGAGCAGGCGGTCCTCGCCCGCCGCCGCTGCCAGCTCCGCGAGGCGGGGCCCCAGGATGAACCGGCCCTGCATGTCCCGCGCCACCATCCGGTGGTGTTCCAGCGCCACGGCGAGCCGGTGTGCCGTGGGCCGTGCCAGTCCGGTGGCCGTGACCAGACCCGCGAGGGTGGCCGGACCGGACTCCAGAGCGCTCAGGACAAGGGCCGCCTTGTCCAGAACGCCGACGCCGCTAGAGTTGTCCATGAAACGATACTCACGTCTCACTCTGTGAAACGCAAGTTCAATTTCGCCAGGAACTTGCGACTCTGTAGGACACCGGTCCGTGTGCCGGTGCCGGTGTGCGCACCGGTGCACCGCCGATGCCCGACGCGTTCCCGCGGTGGCAGCACACCCGTGCGGGCGGACGACGGCATCCATGTCTCTAGTTGGGCCGGCGTGTGACGCCGGCCGGAGGGAAAGCGATGGGTAGGACACTCGCGGAGAAGGTCTGGGACGACCACGTCGTCCGGCGCGCCGAGGGCGAGCCCGACCTCCTCTTCATCGATCTTCATCTGATCCACGAGGTCACCAGCCCCCAGGCCTTCGACGGCCTGCGGAAGAACGGCCGCGAGGTGCGCCGCCGCGACCTCACCATCGCCACCGAGGACCACAACACCCCGACCCTCGACATCGACAAGCCCATCGCCGACCCCGTCTCCCGTACCCAGCTGGAGACGCTGCGCAAGAACTGCGCCGAGTTCGGTGTGCGGCTGCACCCGCTGGGCGACGTCGAGCAGGGCGTCGTGCACGTCGTCGGCCCCCAGCTCGGGCTGACCCAGCCGGGCACCACCGTGGTCTGCGGCGACTCCCACACCTCCACGCACGGCGCGTTCGGCGCGCTGGCCTTCGGCATCGGAACGTCCCAGGTCGAGCACGTGCTGGCGACCCAGACGCTGCCGATGGCCCGCCCCAGGACCATGGCGATCACCGTCGAGGGCGAACTCCCCGAGGGCGTCACGGCCAAGGACCTGATCCTCGCCATCATCGCCAGGATCGGCACCGGCGGCGGCCAGGGCTACGTCCTGGAGTACCGCGGCCCCGCCATCGAGAAGCTCTCGATGGAGGCCCGGATGACCATCTGCAACATGTCGATCGAGGCGGGCGCCCGGGCCGGCATGATCGCGCCCGACGAGACCACGTTCTCCTACCTCCAGGGCCGCCCGCACGCCCCCGAGGGCGAGGACTGGGACGCGGCGGTCGCCTACTGGAAGACGCTGCGCAGCGACGAGGACGCCGTCTTCGACGCCGAGGTGCTCATCGACGCGGCCTCCCTCGCGCCGTACGTGACCTGGGGCACCAACCCGGGCCAGGGCCTGCCGCTGTCGGAGCGGGTCCCCGACCCCGCTTCGTACGAGGACCCCTCGGAGCGGTTCGCCGCGGAAAAGGCCCTGGAGTACATGGGGTTGTCCGCCGGCCAGCCGCTGCGGGAGATCGAGGTCGACACCGTCTTCGTAGGTTCCTGCACCAACGGCAGGATCGAGGACCTGCGGGCCGCGGCCGAGGTCGTACGGGGCCGCAAAGTCGCCGACGGGGTAAGGATGCTGGTCGTGCCGGGCTCCGCGCGCGTCGGCCTGCAGGCCGTGGACGAGGGTCTGGACACCGTGTTCAAGGAGGCCGGGGCCGAGTGGCGGCACGCCGGCTGCTCCATGTGCCTGGGCATGAACCCCGACCAACTCGCACCCGGCGAGCGCTCCGCGTCCACGTCCAACCGCAACTTCGAGGGCCGGCAGGGCAAGGGCGGCCGGACGCACCTGGTCTCGCCGCAGGTCGCCGCGGCCACCGCGGTCCTCGGCCACCTCGCCGCACCCGCCGACCTGTCCGACACCGACGCCACCGCGCCCGCGGCCGTCTGACCAGCGCGGAGCCCGCGGGCCCCGCCCGCCGCGCGCCGGGAGACCGGCCGGCGCGGCCCGGGCCGGCGCCCGCGGGCCGCGGACGTCCGCAGAACCGTAAGGAAGACCATGGAAGCCTTCACCACGCACACCGGCCGGGCCGTCCCGCTGCGCCGCAGCAACGTCGACACCGACCAGATCATCCCCGCCCACTGGCTCAAGAAGGTCACCCGGGACGGGTTCGAGGACGGGCTCTTCGAGGCCTGGCGCAAGGACCCCGAGTTCATCCTGAACAAGCCCGAGCGGCAGGGCGCGACCGTGCTGGTCGCGGGCCCCGACTTCGGCACCGGGTCATCCCGCGAACACGCCGTGTGGGCGCTCCAGAACTACGGCTTCAAGGCCGTGATCTCGTCCCGGTTCGCCGATATCTTCCGCGGCAACTCGCTCAAGAACGGCCTGCTCACCGTCGTCCTCGACCAGAAGGTCGTCGACGCGCTCTGGGCCGTGACCGAGGCGGACCCGGCGGCCGAGATCACCGTCGACCTCCAGGACCGCCAGGTGCGCGCCGACGGCGTCACCGCCGACTTCGAGCTCGACGAGAACGCCCGCTGGCGCCTGCTGAACGGCCTCGACGACATCAGCATCACCCTGCGCAACGAGGACGACATCGCCGACTACGAGTCCGGACGGCCCTCGTTCAAGCCGCGCACGCTGCAGCTCTGACCCCACCCGACCCCGGACACGCCCTCCCGGGGTCCTCGCCAGACCCCGATGTACCCCCTACCGTTCACGGTTGGGGGTACATCCGTGTGCGTACTTTTCCGGCCCCCGGGGTACTCCGCACGGATGCCGGGCGCGGTTCCAACTCCCCTCGTGCGAAAGGCGGTCGGGCCGCCGGAGGGACGCCGACGGGTGAGGTGCCCGTGCTCTTCGGCGGGGGCGCCGGAACACCTCCGGAGCCCCGGAGTTGCGCCCCGAGCAGGCGACAACTCGCCCCAGATGGCACAATCGGTGCATGGATCGCGACGACCAACTCAGGCTCTACGGGGTCGTCGCGGACCAGCTGAGAGTCGCGCACGACAGGGTGCGCGCACTGCAAGTCCCGGAGGGCGTACGGATGGCGCTGACCCGGAAGCTGCTGGTCATCACGGCCGCGGCCAAGCACGATCTCGCCGGAACCGCAAGGCGTCTGGAACAACTGAACGCAGACCTCGACGAGGGCAGATTCCCCGAGGACGTCTGAGCGTCAGGCCTCGAGGACCCCCCTCGGAAGTCGCAGAAGGTCGAGACTCATTGCGGCACAAGGGTGATTAGGCCGTTTCGTGTTTGATTTGCGGTATATATCTGCCTAACGTGCGAAAAGGCTTGAACAGATTCGTTCTGGCGATGTCTCCGAAGGGGAAGACGTGAACAAGGCGCAGCTCGTAGAAGCGATTGCCGACAAGATGGGCGGCCGTCAGCAGGCGGCCGACGCTGTCGACGCCGTTCTGGACGCCATCGTCCGCTCGGTGGTCGCCGGAGAGCGGATTTCGGTCACGGGCTTCGGCTCGTTCGAGAAGGTCGACCGGCCCGCCCGCTACGCCCGCAACCCGCAGACGGGCGAGAGGGTGCGGGTCAAGAAGACCTCCGTGCCCCGCTTCCGCGCGGGCCAGGGTTTCAAGGACCTGGTGAGCGGTTCCAAGAAGCTCCCGAAGAACGATGTCGCCGTCAAGAAGGCCCCCAAGGGCAGTCTCACCGGTGGCACCAAGGCGACCGCCAAGGCCACCACGAAGAAGGCGACGGCCCGGACCGCCGCCAAGGCCACCACCGCCAAGCGGACCGTGGCGAAGAAGGCCGCGCCCGCGAAGAAGGCGGCGGCGAAGAAGACCACCGCCAAGAAGGCCACGGCGAAGACCACCGCCAAGAAGACGACGCCGGCGAAGAAGGCGGCGAAGGCCACGGCGCGCAAGTCCGCACCGGCGAGGAAGGCGACGGCCAAGAAGGCTCCCGCCAAGAAGTCCGCGGGGCGCAAGACCACCGCCAAGAAGGCCACGGCCCGCAGGAGGTAGGGCCGCACGGGCACCAGGGGCACTCGCGCCGGGCCGGACTCCCTCGGGGAGCCCGGCCCGCGGTGTTTTTCCGCAGCTGTTCCGCTTCCGCGTGTGCCGGCGGTACGGGGTTGCCCCGGTCTGTTTGGGGGCTGAGCCCCGGCCCACTCCGGGCGCGGGAACTGCGCGCCCAGCCACGATGCGACCTTCCGGTCGCCACCGGCCCGAGAGGGGCGGTCTCTGTCGTGTCCGGGCCACCGGCCGGTCGTGGTTGCTCGCGCGGTTCCCCCGCGCCCCTGAGCGGGCCGGGGTTGCCCCAGACCTAGGGGTGCGGGCTCAGAGGGTGGCCAGCGTGATCAGCGTGATCCGCCTACCGGCATCGGCACCGGAACCGGCCGTACCGACGTCGTCATCTCCGACGACCTCGATCCGCACCCGCTGCCCGGGCCGCAGCAGCCGCAGACCCCCCGCGTCGAACGCGGCCGTCCCGAACGGAACCGGGGTCCCGTCGTCGAGCAGCACGCTGCCGCTGCGGGTCTCGGGGTCGTACGTGTACGCGGTCGCCTGCATGGCTGCAGCGTAGGTGAGATGCCCGCCGCCCACACCCGCGGCCGACCCGGCGCGTGCGGGCGCGCGCCAGAACCGTCAGCCGAGTGGCCGGAAGACGCGGCTCGCCCATCCCTCGATACTCATGTCCCACTTGGTGATACGTCCCCCGCGCAGCCCGCGATGAGCAGCCGGCCGGCCGCGGCGGCGGTACGCGGCCCCACCCCGAGGGCCAGGGCGGCGCGCAGGTCCTCGCCGGTGTCCACGTCCTGGCGGACCGAGTCGACCCCGGTCAGCGCGAGTTCCACCGCGCCGGAAGCGGCGTGCCGGGCCCGGGAGGCGGTTCCGAACGCGGGGAGCAGCGGGGCGTCCGGCGCGGCGGAGAGCAGCGTGGTGCCGACCCCGGCGGCGTCGGGGAGGAACGCCCGGGGGAACTCGCCGGCCGCCGCGAGCACCTGAGCCAGTTCGGCGGAGCGCAGCGCGGGCAGGTCGGCGTTGAGGGCCGCCACCGCGGCGTCGGGGTGGCGCGCCCGCACCGCGGCCGCGCCGTGCGCCAGGGCGGCGTTCAGGCCCGCACCCGGCTGGTCCGGCACGATCCGGGCACCCAGCGCGGCCAGCTCGCGGCCCGCCCGGGCGTCGTCAGTGACGACCACCACATCGCCGACACGCGGGCAGCCGACCACGGCCGCCACCGTGTCCTGGGCGAAGGCCAGGGCGAGGCCGGGCCGGACGCCGTCATCCGCGGTGTCGGAGAGCCTGCTCTTGGCCTGCACCAGCGGTTTCAGGGGAATGACCAGGGTCCAGTGCACCGAGTTCCGTCCCTTCACATCGCGCCCATTGTCACCCGCCGCCAGGGCCGCCCCGCGTCCGGGCGGCCCGCGAACCGGGCCGGGGTGCCGGGTGTGGCAGAACACCCGGGCGTACCGTGTCCTCGACAGACCGGCGGCCTGGGGCGACACTTGTGCGACCTCAGACCCCTGACGGAAGGTGCACGCGTGTCCCGCCGCAGAATCGGCTTCTGGTACCGCCTTGCGGCAGTCATCTGCAAACCGCTGCTGATCGTGCTGCTCAAGCGTGACTGGCGCGGAATGGAGAACATTCCGGCCGACGGCGGATTCATCACCGTGGTGAACCACAATTCGCATGTGGACCCGGTGGCCTACGCTCACTTTCAGTACAACACCGGTCGCGTTCCGCGTTTCCTCGCCAAGGACGGCCTTTTCAGGAAGGGATTCCTGGGCGCGATGATGCGCGGTACCGGTCAGATTCCCGTCTACCGCGAGAGCGCCGACGCGCTCAGCGCGTACCGGGGAGCGATCGACGCCGTGCACGCCGGCGAGTGCGTGGCCTTCTACCCCGAGGGCACCATCACCCGCGACCCGGACCAGTGGCCGATGACCGGCAAGACCGGGGCCGCCCGGGTGGCCCTGGAGACCAGGTGCCCGGTCATCCCGGTCGCCCAGTGGGGCGCCAACCTGCTGCTGCCGCCGTACGCGAAGAAGCCGAACCTCTGGCCCCGCAAGACCCACCGCGTGTTCGCCGGGCCGCCGGTGGACCTGTCGGCGTACTACGAGAAGGACCTGACCCCCGAGCTCTGCAAGGAGGTCACCGAGGTCATCATGGCCGCCGTCACCGCCCAGCTGGAGGTGCTGCGCGACGCGAAGGCGCCCGCGAAGCCCTATGATCCTCGGGAGGTGCGCATCGAGCAGCGCCGCAAGTCCGCCGCGGCCCGCAGCAACGGGAGCGGCCGACCGGAGGCCGGTAAGTGAACGACCCCGCACCGCCCCACGCGCCCGCCGCGTCCGGCGGGCCGTCCCGTCCCGCGAGGCCGGTCAGGGCGGCCGTCTTCGGCACCGGTTCGTGGGGCACGGCCTTCGCCATCGTGCTCGCCGACGCAGGCTGCGAGGTCACCCTCTGGGCCCGCCGCGCCGAGGTCGTGGACGCCGTCAACTCCACCCACGCCAACCCGGACTACCTTCCGGGCGCCGAACTCCCCGCGAACGCGCGAGCCACCACGGACCCCGCCGAGGCGCTGGCCGGCGCCGACCTCGCGTTCCTCTGCGTCCCCGCGCAGACGCTGCGCGGCAACCTCGCCGCCTGGACGCCGCTGCTCGCCCCCGACACGGTGCTCGTCTCCCTGATGAAGGGCGTGGAGCTGGGCTCCGCGATGCGGATGAGCGAGGTCATCGAGGACGTGGCGAAGGTCGGCGAGGACCGCGTCGCCGTCGTCACGGGGCCCAACCTGTCACGCGAGATCGCCGCCCGGATGCCGGCCACCGCGGTCGTCGCCTGCCGTGACGAGGCGGTCGCCCTGCGCATCCAGGCCGCCTGCCACACGCCGTACTTCCGCCCCTACACCAACACCGACGTCGTCGGCTGCGAGCTGGGCGGCGCGGTGAAGAACGTGATCGGTCTCGCCGTCGGCATCGCGGACGGCATGGGGCTCGGCGACAACGCCAAGGGCTCGCTGATCACCCGGGGCCTCGCCGAGACCACCCGGCTCGGGCTCGCCATGGGCGCGGACCCGATGACGTTCTCCGGGCTCGCGGGGCTCGGCGACCTGGTCGCCACCTGCTCCTCGCCGCTCTCCCGCAACCACACCTTCGGCACCAACCTGGGCAAGGGGATGACCCTCCAGGAGACCATCGCGGTCACCAAGCAGACCGCGGAGGGCGTCAAGTCCTGCGAGTCGGTGCTGGATCTGTCCCGCCGGTACGGCGTCGACATGCCGATCACCGAGGCGGTCGTCGCCATCGTCCACGAGGGGAAGCCGCCGGTGGTGGCGCTCAAGGAACTGATGTCGCGGAGCGCGAAGCCGGAGCGGCACTGAGGTTCTTCCCGGGGCACGAGCCCCCCAGGGACCCCTTTTTTCGCCCTGCGGGCTCGTGCGTCCTCACGCGCCGGACGGGCTTGGTGGTGCGGTGTGTTTTCTGGTGCGGCGGGTTCGTGGTTGCTGTGGTCGTCGGCCTGCGGGCTCGTCCTCATAGCGCCGGACGGGCTGGTCTGTGCGGCGGACAGTAGCCACCCGCACACGCCGTGACACACGCGGGCAACAAGCGCGCCCCGCCGCTTTCCAGCCTGCCCGGCGCTATGAGGACGAGCCCGCAGGGGCGAAACCCCGCGACGCCGTGACAGCCCGCACCAAAACGTGTCGGCGGCGCCGGGGTTTTCGTGGCCTGCACCCGTGGTGCGCTGACGGCGGAGGGGCCAGCGGGTACCCTCATCGCGATATGAGCAGCGAGACCTCTCCCCAGAGCCACGAGATCCGCAAGCCGCGCGTTGCCGTCGTGTTCGGCGGGCGCAGTTCCGAGCACGGCATCTCGGTCGTCACCGCGGGTGCCGTGCTGCGGGCCATCGACCGTACGAAGTACGACGTCCTGCCCATCGGCATCACCTCCGACGGCCGCTGGGCGCTGACCGCCGACGAACCCGAGCGGATGGCCATCACCGACCGCCGGGTGCCCACCGTCGCGGAACTCGCCGAGACCACCGAGGGCGGCGTGGTGCTCCCGGTGGATCCGGGCAACCGCGAGGTCGTCTACACCGAACCCGGCGCCGTGCCCAAGGCGCTGGGCGACGTCGACGTCGTCTTCCCCGTGCTGCACGGCCCTTACGGGGAGGACGGCACCCTCCAGGGGTTGCTGGAGCTCTCCGGGACGCCGTACGTGGGCTCGGGCGTGCTGGCCTCCGCCGTGGGCCAGGACAAGGAGTACATGAAGCGGGTGTTCACCACCTTCGGGCTGCCCATCGGCCCGTACGTGGTGATCCGCCCGCGGGAGTGGGAGCGCGACGAGAGCGCGGCGCGCAAGCGGATCGCCGACTTCGCGGGCGAGCACGGCTGGCCGCTGTTCGTGAAGCCGGCCAGGGCGGGCTCGTCGATCGGCATCACGAGGGTCGAGTCCTTCGACGGCCTCGACGAGGCGCTCGCCGAGGCACGGCGGCACGACCCGAAGGTCCTCGTGGAGGCGCTGCTGCGGGGCCGCGAGATCGAGTGCGGCGTGCTGGAGTTCGAGGACGGGCCGCGCGCCAGCGTGCCGGCCGAGATCCCGCCGGTGCAGTCCCACGACTTCTACGACTTCGAGGCGAAGTACATCGACTCGGCGTCCGGCCTCGTGCCCGCCCCGCTGACCCCGGAGCAGACCGCCGAGGTGCAGCGCCTCGCCGTCGCCGCCTTCGAGGCCGCCTCCTGCGAGGGCCTGGTCCGCGCGGACTTCTTCCTCACCGAGGACGGCGAGTTCGTGATCAACGAGATCAACACCATGCCCGGCTTCACGCCGATCTCCATGTATCCGCGGATGTGGCAGGAGAGCGGCGTCAGCTACCCCGAGCTGGTGGACCGCCTGGTCCAGGCGGCGCTCAGCAGGTCCACGGGACTGCGCTGACGGTTACCGGTGCCCCGGGGGCGCGCGCTGGCCGGTGCGGGTCAGTCGGCGATGCCCTCGGGGACCGTCTTCTTCACCGCCGCCGCGAGGTCGGTGAGCGGTGCGAGGCCGTCCTTCGTCCGCGGCTTCGGCAGGGTCACCTCGACGTACGCGCGGCGCAGGGTGGTGGTGAAGCGGTACGAGCCGTCCTGCCGCGGCTCCACGAGCCAGCCGACGCCGTTCACGTCGACGCCGTTCATGTCCGTGCCGTCCGGTGAGGAACCAGGGGACGGCATGGCGTCCATCGCCGGGGGCCTGGGCACGCCGCAGCGCAGTATGATCGCCGGATCACCCCACCCCGCGGTCAGCGCCGACCGCGGCCGCGGATCCCGCCGGCCGAGGCCGTCGAGGTGCGGCGGCAGTTGCCCGTGCAGCTTGTGGCAGTAGGAGGCGGCTTCGGCCGCCGGGGAGGGAACCGCCACCGTCGCCGCCTCGTCCGTTGAGGTGCACCCTGCGGCGGCGAGCGCGGCGAGCAGCAGGGCGGGGACGGGCGGCCGGACGGTGCGGTCGCGCCGGTGACGGAAGAAGCGCACCGGCCAAGAGTAGACGGGGGCTAGAGATGGACGACCGGGCAGGTCAGCGTGCGGGTGATCCCGTCCACTCGCTGGATCTGGGCGACCACGATACGGCCCAGCTCATCGACGGTCTCGGCCTGCGCTCGGGCGATCACGTCATAGGGACCGGTCACGTCCTCGGCTTGGAGCACGCCGGGGACCTTGCCGACTATCTCGGTGACGGCCGAGGCCTTACCGACCTCCGTCTGGATCAGGATGTACGCCTGTACCACGGAACCTCCTGGGCGGCGACGAGGATCATGGGGGAGAAAGGGACGCCACGGTATCGCGTCGCCGCTCACCACGGGGAGACCCGGGTGCGCCGTGGCGCACACCGGGCCGCCCCGCGGCGGTCGGCATGACCCACCCCAGCAGGGGAACGGGCGGCGACCCGGCCGGCCGCGGACACCCGTTTCCGGCCACCCGCCGGCGAGGCCCCGGTGGGCCGCAGGCACAATCGCAGAGAGACCGGCGCGGAAGGGACAGGACCACAATGAAGGGAAGCGTGGGCGAGCTGGGGGAGTTCGGCCTCATCAGGGAACTCACCTCCCGGCTCACCACCACCCCGGCGGTCCGGCTGGGGCCGGGCGACGACGCGGCCGTGGTGGCCGCGCCCGACCGCAGGGTCGTGGCGAGCACCGACGTCCTCGTGGAGGGCCGGCACTTCCGCCGCGACTGGTCCACGGCCTACGACGTCGGGCGGAAGGCCGCGGCGCAGAACCTCGCGGACATCGCCGCGATGGGGGCCGTGCCGACCGCGCTGCTGCTCGGCCTCGTCGTCCCCGCGGAACTGCCCGTGACCTGGGCCAGCGAGCTGATGGACGGCCTGCGCGACGAGTGCCAGGTGGCGGGCGCCGCCGTGGTCGGCGGTGACGTGGTGCGCGGTGACTCCATCACCGTCGCCATCACCGCACTCGGCGACCTGCGGGGCCACGAGCCCGTCACCCGGGCCGGCGCCCAGCCCGGCGACCTGGTCGCGGTGACCGGCTGGCTCGGCTGGTCCGCAGCCGGGTACGCCGTCCTCTCCCGCGGATTCCGCTCGCCGCGCGCCTTCGTGGAGGCGCACCGCAGGCCGGAGCCGCCCTACCACGCGGGCCCCGCGGCCGCCGGGCTCGGCGCCACCGCGATGACCGACGTAAGCGACGGCCTGATCGCCGACCTCGGGCACATCGCCGAGGCCAGCAAGGTCAGGATCGACATCCGCTCCGGCGACATGGACGTACCGTCCCAGATGAACGACATCGGCCAGGCCGTCGGCGTGGACCCGCTGCAGTGGGTGCTCACCGGGGGAGAGGACCACGCGATCGTGGCGACCTTCCCGTCCGACGTGAAGCTGCCGGCGCGCTGGCGGGTGATCGGCGAGGTGCGCGCCCCCTCGGCGCTGCCGCAGGTGACGGTCGACGGAGCGCCGTGGACGAGCCGCAGCGGCTGGGACCACTTCGCGGACATCGAGGGCTGAGGCCGCCGGGTGCGCCGCGCCGGCGTTCGGTGAACGGTCCTGTGCGGCGGCCGGCTGACCCGTACGGCAATCGGCGATACGGCGCCGCGGCCGGCGGGCCCGTGCGGCGGTCGCGGCACGGGATCGCGCCGCGACCGGCGATCCCGCCACCGGGGCGGGCATACGGTGCGCCTCGGCCGGGCAGGCGCCCGACCGCACGGGTGCGGACGGGAACGACGAACGGCACCGGCGACCGGACGACCCGAACCGACGATCATCGGCCCACTGCCGACGATCATCGGCCACCACCGACGACTGGGGAACGCCATGGCTCCACCACGCGTGCTGACCGTCGCCGGCTCCGACTCCGGGGGCGGCGCGGGCATCCAGGCCGACCTGAAGACGATGCTGGCGCTCGGCGCGCACGGCATGAGCGTGATCGCCGCGGTCACCGCGCAGAACTCCCTCGGCGTCCAGGGCGCCTGGGAGCTGCCGGTGGAGGCGGTACGCGCGCAGTACCGCAGCGTCGTCGACGACATCGGCGTCCAGGCCGTCAAGACCGGCATGCTCGCGTCGGCGCCCCTGGTGGAGGCCGTCGCCGAACTGCTCGCCGGGACGGACGCCCCCGTCGTCGTCGACCCCGTCGGCGTCTCCAAGCACGGAGACCCGCTGCTGGCCGACTCCGCGCTGGACGCCGTGCGCGCCGAACTGCTGCCCGCGGCGACGGTCGCCACGCCCAACCTCGACGAGGTCGCCCAACTCACCGGCATACGCGTCGGCTCCCACGAGGACATGCGCAGTGGCGCCGCCGCCGTCCTCGACTTCGGCCCCCGCTGGGTGCTCATCAAGGGCGGCCATCTCGCCTCGGACGACCCTGCGGACGCCGTGCAGGCCGTGGACCTGCTCACCGACGGGCGCGAGGAGCACTGGCTGCGCGCCCCCCGCCACTCCAACCGGCACACCCACGGCACCGGCTGCACCCTCGCGTCCGCCCTCGCGGTCGAACTGGCCATGGGGCGGACGGTTCCGGAGGCGGCGACCGCCGCGAAGGCGTACGTCACCGCGGCGATCGCCGCCGGGTTCCCGCTGGGCGGCGGTATCGGGCCCGTCGACCACGGCTGGCGGTTCAGGACCGGGAATCCGGCCGTGCCGACAGGTCCTGGGGGTAGTCCGGGAGCGTGATGCCGCTCGCCGCCTGCTCCGTGAGCCGGCGGAAGAACGCGCCGAACACCCGGGAGCCAAGCAGCCGGTACGTGCGGTCGCGGCTGCGGATCCTCCGCTCGGTCGCCGGTGCCAGGAACGGGCCCGCGTTGCCGGAGATCCTCTGGCACTTCCTGGCGTGGTCGCCGATCTCCGCCTCGTACGCGGCGAAGGCGGTGCGGTGGTCGCCGGCCGCCTTCGCCAGCTCGCCGGCGAGCACGTAGGCGGACACCAGCGCCGTGCCGCTGCCGATGCCGCCCATGGTGGCCCCGTAGCCGGCGTCCCCGAGCAGCACCACCCGTCCCTTCGACAGCCGGTCGACGCGGATCTGCGCGATGGCGTCGAAGTACAGCGCGTCCGGTTCCTCCAGCTCCGCGAGTGCCTTGAGGACGAGCGGGGCGTGCCAGCCCATGTCCCGGTACCGCTCCGCGATGATCTCCTTCTGCGCGTCGAGGTCGTGCCGGTCGTGGTCCAGCCGGCCGGAGGCGAAGAAGAAGGAGGCCGCCGCCGCGTCCGGCTGGCCGTGGTTGGCGATGCCGACCATCCGGCCCGGTTCGCAGTACATCCGCGACGTGCGGTCCAGGCCGAGGTGGTTGGGGAGCTCGAACCCCGCGACGTAGTGGCCGAGGAAGCGCAGGCAGCGCTCCTCGGGACCGAAGGCCAGGCTCCGGGTGCGCGAGTGCAGCCCGTCGGCGCCGACCACGAGGTCGAAGCGGCGCGGCGGCGCCTGCTCGAACGTGACGTCCACGCCGTCCGCGTCCTGCTCCAGCGTGGCGATCGAGTCGCCGAAGACGTACGTGACGCGGTCCCGGGTGCGTTCGTGCAGGATCCGGGTCAGCCGGCCGCGGAAGATCTCGACGTCGCCGCTGAGCATGTGCGCGGGCAGTGCGACCCGTTCCCGGTCGTCCGCGTCGACGATGACCTGGCGGCCCATGCGGGTCTGCCGCCGGTGCACCTCGTCCCAGATGCCCATGCGGCGCAGGACCGTGCGGTGCACGGCCCCGCGGAAGTCCACGGCGGAGCCGCCGTCGCGCAGCGCGGGCGCCTTCTCGACGACCGTGACCCGCGCACCGTGGTGGGCCAGCCAGAGCGCGAGCGCCGGGCCCGCGATGCTGGCGCCTGAGATCAGCACGTCCAGGGAGGCGAGGCGATCGGGACGGGAACTGGCGGCCGCGGTATCGGGGGCGGCCGGGGTGTCGGCGGCGGGGGTGTTCGTGTCGGCCGCCGTGTTCGTGGTGTGCGTCGTGTGTGTCATGACCGCGAGCCTGGCGGGCGGTCCTTACCGGTCGCCTACCGCTCGCATACGGGGCCCATGCCGTCCCTTACCGGCCCTTCCTACCGGCCCGGGGTACGGCTCCGGGCCCGGCCGTCAGGGGACGCCGGGGAGGTCCGCGGGCGGCCCGGCGCCGTGCACCGCGGCCGCGCGCAGCCGTTCTCCCCGGGCGTAGGCGTCCCGGTAGGCGGCCTCGCCCAGCGACCGCCGGGCGCGGGCCGCGAGCGGCGCCACATCGGGGTCGTCCACGATCCGCGCGCAGCGCGGCGCCCGCGCCGAGCAGCGTCGCCGTGCGCTCCGCGCCCTCCGCGGTCAGCGCCATGGCCTCCGCAAGCTCTGCGCACTCCTGGGTGCCGGCCGTGCCGAGGACGGCGGTACGGGCCTGCGCGAACCAGTCCTCCGCTTCCTGCGGGCGGTCCAGCGCGGCGGCCGCACGGCCCAGGGCGATCAGGATGCGGGTGGTCTCACAGGCGCTGAACCAGTTGACGGCACAGAGTTCCAGGGCCTGTTCGTAGTGCACGCGCGCGCGTGCCGGATCACCGGAGAGCCGATCCGCGTCGCCGAGGCCGCGCCGGGCGCTCGCCTCCTTGTCGGGCACGCCGGCTCCGCGGGCGAGGGCGGCCGCCTCGTGCAAGTGCCGGCGGGCCGTTCCCAGGTCGCCCGTGCGCAGCAGCACCGCCGCCCGCCGCAGCAGCAGGTCCGCCGTCTCCTCCGGGGCCTCCAGCGCCCGCACGTGGCGCAGTCCCTCGTCCAGCAGCATCAGGGCACGGTCACGCTCGCCGCGCCAGTCGGCGAACATGCCGAGCGGATCGAGGCAGTTCGCCATGCCCCAGCGGTCCCCGGTCGCCCGGAACCCCTCCAGGCTCTGGGCGAACGCCGCCTCGGACGTGGCGATCCGGCCCCGGAACAGTTCCCGGAACGCCCAGCCGATCCCGAGCAGTGCCCGCCCCCACGGATCGGTCCCCATGAGACCGCCCACATCCAGGTCCTGCGGCGCCCGCGGGCCGCTCGCCAGTGACCAGAGCACCAGGGTCACCGGCAACCGCAGCGGACGGTGGGGCGTGCCCGTCAGCGTGCCCATCAGCTCGTCCGCCCGAGCCAGGCGGTCCGGCTCCGCGGGGTCGGCGCCGTCGCCCGCGAGGGAGTTGAACAGGCAGACCGCGTACTCCTCCACGAGGCCCTCCGGCGGCTCGCCGCCCACCGCGGCCAGCAGGTCCCGGGCCGTCCGGACCTGCCCGCCGTGCAGGCCGCGCAGCCGCCAGAACCACGAGAGGGCCGCCATCAGACGCAGCGCCCTGGGAGGGTCGGCGGCCAGGAGGTGGCGCACGGCGGTGTCCAGGTTGCCCTGCTCCGCGGTGAGCGCGGCCAGCCACGGTACCTGCGCGTGGCCGCGCAGCCGGGGCTCCGCGTCCTCGGCGAGGGTCAGGAAGTAGGCAGCGTGCGCGTCGCGCAGCCGGTCGCGCTCACCGCTCGCGTCCAACTGCTCGGCGCAGAACGCCCGGATCGTCTGGAGCATCCGGTACCGGCCGCCGGCCGCCTCCAGGAAGGACTTCTCGGCGAGCGAGGCCAGCACGTCCTCCGGGTACGGCACACCGCACACCGCCTCCACGGCGTCCAGGGCGGCCCCGCCGGAGAACACCGTCAGCCGCCGCGCCAGGCGCCGCTCCTCGTCGTCCAGGAGCTGCCAGCTCCACTCGACGACAGCGCGCAGCGCGCGGTGCCGGGGCGCCTTGGTGCGGTCGCCCCGGGACAGCAGCCGGAACCGGTCGTCGCCGGGGGCGCGCGGGGCGCCCGGAAGCCGGGGTCCTTCTGCGGACGATTCGTGCCGTGCGCCCAGAGGGGCGTCCAGGTGGTCGCCGAGCCGGGCGGCGAGTTCGTCCAGGGTGAGCGTGCGCAGCCGGGCCGCGGCCAGCTCGATGGCGAGCGGCAGCCCGTCCAGCGCCTCGCAGATGCGTGCCACGCGCGCGTGCACACCGTCCAGACCACCGGGGCGGACGGCGGCGGCCCGGTCGAGGAACAGCCGGACCGCGTACGGCGTCGCGAGCGGCGGCACCGAGCACAGCACCTCGCCCGTGATGCCCAACGCCTCCCGGCTGGTCGCGAGCACCCGCGCGCCGGGGCACGCGGACAGCAGCAGCGCCGTGATCCGGGCCGCGTCCTCGATCAGGTGCTCGCAGTTGTCGAGCACCAGCAGCAAGCGGCGCCCTTCGAAGGCCGCGAGCAAGCGTTCCGTGGCGTCCGTGCCATGCGCCCTGGTGCCTTCCCGGACACCCAGCGCCCCGAGGATCACGTGAGCGATCCGCGTCCCGTCGGCCAACGGGGCGAGCTCGACGTAGCAGACGGCTTCCCGCGCGGCTGCCTCGCCGGAGCGCTGCGCAGGGGTGCCGGGGGCATGCCGTGCCGGTGCCGCGCCGGTCTCCCGTGCGGGTTGCCCGGCCTGGTGCTCGGGGGCCGGAGGCGAAGGCGCCTGGGGGTGCGCGGCCGGCAGGGAGTGCGCCCCCTGCGGGAGGTGTCCCGATGCCTGGTGGGCGCGGGCCGCCTCGACGGCCAGCCGGGTCTTTCCGGCGCCGCCCGGCCCCGTGAGCGTGACGAGACGGGCCTCGGTGAGCAGGGCGCCGATGCGGGTCAGCTCGTGCTCGCGGCCGATGAAGCGGGTGAGCTGGGCGGGCGGGGCCTGCGGTGGCCGGGTTGCCGGGCCCGGGGGCTCGTGCGGGTGCGCGGGGGCGGCGGGGGCGCGGAGGGTGTCGTGCTGGGGGGGTGGAGTGCGCCGTCGTTCGGGGTCCGGCCCGTCCGGGGCGCAGGGCGCATGGGCTGGGCCGGGGCCGTGGGGCGGTGGCTTCCGCCTTTCAGCAGTCCCACGTGGAGGGCGGCGAGCCCGGCGGACGGGTCGGCGCCGAGCTCGTCGGCGAGGGTGCGTCGCGCGTGCTCGTACACGGCCAGCGCCTCCGCCGTGCGGCCCGCCAGGTGCAGGGCGCGCATGAGCTGCCCGTACAGCGCCTCGCGCAACGGCTGGGCGCTGATCAGCTCGCGGAGCTCGGCTATCAGGCCGGGGCCGCCGCCGAGGGCGAGACCGGCTTCGACGCTGTCCTCGACGGCGGCCAGGCGCAACTCCTCGTAGCGGGCCGCACGGGCGTGCGCGGACGGCAGGTCCGCCAGGGCGGGCCCGCGCCACAGACCGAGGGCGTCGCGCAACAGTCCGGCCGCCCGCGCGGGATCACCCAGGGTGAGGGCTTCACGGCCCCGCACCGCGAGGTGCTCGAACCGGTGGGCATCCACGGCCTGCGGTTCGACGGCCAGCCGGTAGCCGCCGGGCACGGCCTCGACGGCCAGGTGCAGGCGCCCCCGGAGCCGGGAGACCTGGGACTGGAGGGCGTTCACCGCCCCCCCCTCGGCGGCCGGTCCCCGTAGAGACCGTCGACCAACTGCTCCACGGTCACGGTGCTCCCGGCACCGAGCAGCAGAAGGGTGAGCAGCGCCCGCGGCCGGGGACCCCCCGCGTCGAGGGGCTCACCAGCGGAGGAACGCACCTCCAGGGGCCCGAGGATGCCGAATCTCACCCCCCGATTCTGGCAGCCCCACGGCCCCCAACGGCCCGCGGCAACACCCGAGCCCCGAAAGGGGCGCGGGGAACTGCGCGAGCGACCCGCCACGGGGGGATGGTCCGGAGTGGTGGCTCAGGTCTGTGGTGGGTTGGTGGGGGCGCAGCCTTGTTGATTAGGGGCGCGGGGAACTGCGCGAAAAACCCGCCACCGGCGGACGGCCCGGAACGATGGCTCAGGTCCGCGATGGATCGGTGAGGGCGCAGCCCCGAAGAAGGGGCGCGGGGAACTGCGCGAAACCCCCGGACAGGTGATCCGGAGCGACAGTCCAAGCCCCACCGGACGGGCGGGTGGGGCAAGGCGGGCCCGAACCCCACGACTGGGCGCCGAACCCCCACCGGCCAACCGCCGCGAACGCGGCACCCCGCACAAAAGCCGGCCCACCCAAAGGTGGACCGGCTCCGCAGCGACCGGTGAGGTGGCCGCGCCAAGACCCTCCCCCCGCCCGTCAAACGCACAGGCCACAGGGGAGACGCGTCAGCGCGAGACCTTGCCGGCCTTGATGCACGAGGTGCAGACATTGAGCCGCTTCGGCGTACCCCCGACCACGGCACGCACGCGCTGGATGTTCGGGTTCCAGCGACGGGGCGTACGGCGGTGCGAGTGGGAGATGCTGTTGCCGAAGCCCGGCCCCTTGCCGCAGACGTCGCAGTTGGCAGCCACGGGTCACTCCAAAGACTTCAGATGCACGTACGGTTGGATCCCGGCACGCCCGAGATCAGAGATCGAGTGGCCTTGCCAGGGAAGAGACCCGATGGGTATCGGGCAACCGGGGCAGCATACAACGGCTGCTTCCGTACAGCGAAATTACCACGGGTGACCCTCCTCCCGTCCCCCGGTGCTCGGCACCCCGGGCCCCCGCTCACCGGGCCCGTCGGTGCAGGCCGGCCCCTTCCCCGCGGTAGTCGCCGGCAGCCAGCGCGGGGAGCCATCACCTGCAGTCATCGCCCGCCGTACTCGCTGGTCGCCTGCCGAACCGGTGCCGCCCCGGCCGGGCCCGGCCCGCGGGCCGTAGGCCCACAGTCCGCGCGCCGTACGCCCGCAGCCGGGTGCCGTCCCAGCGCTCGGGTGCCCCCGCCGGGGTCTACGCTGCTCCAGCAGTGCACGGGGGCTGCGAGGTACCCCCCACAGCCCGCCAGCTCAAGGAGGCGATCCCGACGCAGCCGCCGCAGCAGCCGCCCCCCGTGGAGCCGGACGAGCCGCCCAGGTCCGAGGCGGACGGGCCGGCCACGACGACCGCGCCGGATGGGGCTTCCGTGCCGGACGCCGCCTCCGCAGGACCGTCCCGACCCGCGGTGCCGCCCTCCAGGGGCGAGGAGCGGGTCCTCGACGCCGATTCCGTGCGCACCTGGTGCACGCTCGCACTGGAGGGGCTGGGCCGCTCCCGCGAGGAGATCGACGCGATCAACGTGTACCCGGTGGCGGACGGCGACACCGGAACCAACCTCTATCTGACGCTGGAGTCCGCGGCGCGTGCCGTCGAGGCATCCTTCGCCGGGCTCGATCCCGGGCGGCCCACGCTGGCCGTCGCGGTGCGCGCCATGGCGCACGGCGCCCTCATCGGCGCCTGCGGCAACTCCGGCACGATCGTGGCGCAGCTGCTGCGCGGCATGGCCCAGGTGCTCTCCGGGGAGCACGGCGACGATCCCGGGGACGGCGGCACGGGCGGCGCGGGGCACCTGCGGCGTGCTCTGCGGCGAGCGGCGGAGTCCGCCTACACCGCCGTCACCCGCCCCGTGGAAGGCACCGTGCTGACCGTGGCCTCGGCCGCGGCGGAGGCGGCGGAGCGGGCCGAGGGCGGTTGCGTGGCCGTAGCGCGCGCGGCCCACGAGGGCGCGCGCGTCGCGTTGGAGGCCACTCCGGGCCAGCTCAAGGTGCTGGATCGCGCGGGAGTCGTCGACGCGGGCGGCCAGGGACTCGTGGTGGTCCTCGCGGCCCTCGCCGACGCCTGCACGGGCAGGGACCCGGCCCCGGGAACCCAGCCCCGGGGTTTGCCACCGGTACGGCAGACCGGGGGCGCGGGCCCCGCGGAGAGCACACGACACGCGCGCGAGGGCGACGGCACCCGGTACGCGCGCGAGGGCGCCGTGCGCATCCCTTCGGAGAAGACCCCCGAGCCCGCGGACCCCCTGCCCGCGGACCCCGCACCCCCGGAGCCCGTACCCCTTGCCCCGGTAGCCGCCGACCCCGCGGCGGCGAACCCGCCGGAGACACGCTCGCCGGAGGCCGCCCAGCCCCCCACCGTGAACCCGGCCACGGTGTGCGAGGCCCGCGGAGCCGCCGCCGGCACAACCGCGTCCGCCCCCGGCGCCACGGGCCCCGCCTACGAGGTGATGTACCTCCTGGAGGCCGGCGATGCGGCCGTGGACCGGCTGCGGAACAGGCTCGACGGCCTCGGGGACTCCCTGGTCGTGGTCGGCGGGGACGGCCTGTGGAACGTCCACGTCCACGTCGACGACGCCGGCGCCGCCGTCGAGGCCGGCGTGGAGGCCGGCCGGCCGCACCGCATCCGCATCGCCCACTTCGGAGCCGGAGCCGGAGCCGCGCGCGCGGAGCACGTGCACCCCCTGCCTGCCCGGCGCGAGCGGGCCAAGCGGGCCGTGGTGGCGGTGGTGCCGGGCGAGGGCCTGGGCGAACTGTGCGCCTCGGCCGGCGCCTTCACGGTGCTCGCACGCCCCGGAGAGCCGCCCGCCAGCGGCGAACTGGTGGCCGCGATCCGCCGTGCGGACGCCGACGAGGTGGTCCTGCTGCCCAACGACGACGCCCTCGGGCACACCGCGGCAGCCGCCGCCGGACAGGTGCGGACGGCGGGCATACGCGTCGCCGTCATCCCGACCCGCGCCGCGGTCCAGGGCATCGCAGCCCTCGCCGTGCACGCGCCGGACCGGCGCTTCGACGAGGACGTGGTCGCCATGACCTCGGCCGCGCGCTCCACACGCTTCGCCGAGCTGACCGTCGCCGAGCGCCAGTCGTGGACGACGGCGGGCGTCTGCCAGGCCGGGGACGTACTGGGCATGATCGACGGGGACGTGGCCGTGATCGGCCCCGACCCGGAGGAGACGGCCGCCGCGGTCCTCGACCGGATGCTGTCCTCGGGCGGCGAGATGGTCACCCTCGTCCTCTCGGACGGCTTCCCCGAGGCCGTCGCGGAACGCCTCGAAGCGCACGTCCGGGAATCCCACCTGGCCGTGGACAGCGTCGTCTACCAGGGCGGCCACCCGGCTCCGCTGCTCTTCATCGGCGTGGAGTGACCCCGCGGGGAGCGCTTCCGGAGCGCTCCCCGAAGGCTCGATGAAGGCTCCCCGAGGGCTCCGCGCAGCACTGCACCGTGCAGAAGCGATTCCCCAAGCGCTCGCCGGAGCCTTGCCCCTTGCCCGGCCTGGAGCGGGGAAGGCCCCGTGCCGGGCGGGGAGTGTCCCGTACCGGGCGGGAGGCCTCGTACCGGCGGGCGAGGCCCCGCGCCGGGCGGCCCCCGGCGCGACCGGTCACCGGAGCCCGGCGCGACCGATCACCGGAGCCCGGTGCGACCGGGCATCCCGCCGCGGAGTCCCCGCCGTGTCAGTGCCGTGGTGTCCAATGGAAGCGTGCCCGCGCTCGAAGAACCCCTGAAGAAAGTGGTCGGCCCCGCCACCGCCAAGGTGATGGCCGAGCACCTCGGCCTGCACTCGGTCGGCGACCTGCTGCACCACTACCCCCGCCGCTACGCGGAGCGCGGCGAGCTGACCCGACTCGCCGACCTGCCGCTGGACGAGCACGTCACGGTCGTCGCCCAGGTCGCGAGCGCCCGCCTGCTGCCGTTCCGGTCGGGCGGCGGCCAGCGGCTGGAGGTCACGATCACGGACGGCAGCGGCCAGCTCCAGCTGGTCTTCTTCGGCCGCGGCGTGCACAAGCCGCACAAGGACCTGCTGCCCGGCACGCGCGCGATGTTCGCCGGCAAGGTCTCCGTCTTCAACCGCAAGCTCCAGCTCGCCCACCCCGCGTACGAGCTCCTGCGCGGCGGGGACGGCGACGCGTCCGAGGCCGTCGACTCCTGGGCGGGCGCCCTGATCCCGATCTATCCGGCCACCGCGAAGCTGGAGTCCTGGAAGATCGCCAAGGCGGTCGACGCGGTGCTGCCCGCCGCACAGGAAGCCGTCGACCCGCTGCCGCCCGCGCTCAAGGAAGGCCGGGGCCTGGTCCCGCTGCCGGAGGCCCTGCTGAAGGTCCACCGCCCCGGCAGCAAGGCCGACATCGCCGACGCGCGTGCCCGCCTGAAGTGGGACGAGGCCTTCGTCCTCCAGGTGGCCCTGGCACGCAGGCGGCACGCCGACAGCCAGTTGCCCGCCGTGCCCCGCAGGCCCCTGCCGGACGGCCTGCTGACCGCCTTCGACGCCCGCCTGCCGTTCACGCTCACCGAGGGCCAGCAGCGCGTCTCCCGGGAGATCTTCGACGACCTCGCCTCCGAGCACCCCATGCACCGGCTGCTGCAGGGCGAGGTCGGCTCCGGAAAGACGATGGTCGCGCTGCGCGCCATGCTCGCCGTGGTGGACGCCGGCGGACAGGCCGCCATGCTCGCGCCCACCGAGGTGCTGGCCCAGCAGCACCACCGTTCCATCACGGAGATGATGGGCGAGCTCGCCGAAGGGGGCATGCTCGGCGGCGCGGAGCACGGCACCAAGGTGGTCCTGCTGACCGGCTCCATGGGCGCGGCCGCCCGGCGGCACGCCCTGCTGGACCTGGCCACCGGCGAGGCCGGCATCGTCATCGGCACCCATGCGCTCATCGAGGACAAGGTGCAGTTCCACGACCTGGGCCTGGTCGTCGTCGACGAGCAGCACCGGTTCGGGGTGGAGCAGCGCGACGCCCTGCGCGGCAAGGGCAAGCAGCCGCCCCACCTGCTCGTCATGACCGCCACCCCCATTCCGCGCACGGTCGCCATGACCGTCTTCGGCGACCTGGAGACCTCGGTCCTCGACCAGCTCCCGGCCGGCCGCTCGCCCATCGCCAGCCATGTCGTGCCGGCCCAGGACAAGCCGCACTTCCTCCAGCGGGCCTGGGAGCGGGTCCGCGAGGAGGTCGAGGCCGGCCACCAGGCATACGTCGTCTGCCCCCGGATCGGCGACTCCGAGGACCAGGCGGCGCAGGCCGACCAGGCCGCGTCCGGCGGTAAGGGCGGCAAGGCCGGTAAGGGCGGCAAGGCCGGTAAGGGCGCCAAGGGCGGCAAGGCCGACGACGGCGGGGAGGAGCGCGGCGGGGCGGGCGTGCGCGGCGCGGGCGCCGGAGCGTCCGGGAAGGTCGCGGCCCCCGCTCCGGACGAACCGCCGGACGGCTCCGCCGACCCCGACAAACGCCCCCCGCTGGCCGTCCTGGACGTCGCCGAGCAGCTCGCCGCGGGCCCCCTGCGAAGCCTCTCGGTGGAGTCCCTGCACGGCAGGATGCCGCCCGACGAGAAGGACGCCGTGATGCGCCGCTTCGCCGCGGGCGAGACGGACGTCCTGGTCGCCACGACCGTCATCGAGGTCGGCGTGAACGTCCCGAACGCCACCGCGATGGTCATCATGGACGCCGACCGCTTCGGCGTCTCGCAGCTCCACCAGCTCCGCGGGAGGGTCGGCCGCGGCTCGGCGCCCGGCCTGTGCCTGCTGGTCACCGAGATGCCGGAGGCGAGCGACGCCCGCGCCCGGCTGAACGCCGTCGCCGCCACTCTCGACGGCTTCGAGCTCTCCCGCATCGACCTGGAGCAGCGCCGCGAGGGCGACGTGCTCGGCCAGGCGCAGTCCGGGGTGCGCTCCTCGCTGCGGGTGCTCGCCGTCATCGAGGACGAGGAGATCATCGCCGAGGCCCGCGAGGAGGCGTCCGCCGTCGTCGCCGATGACCCCGAACTCACCGCCCTGCCGGGCCTGCGCACGGCCCTGGAGGCGCTGCTCGACGCCGAGCGCGAGCAGTACCTGGAGAAGGGCTGAGAACCCCGGAAGGCGGACGGGACCCGGCCGGGCGACAACGGCGCGAGCTCCGGTCCGCGCGCGGCCGGCCTCGCGTGGTCCCCGGCCTCCCGTGTCCCCCGGACCCGGATCCGGATCCGGTAAATCCCCCTGGATCAAACGGTTGTGCTAATCACTGAGGGTTCGGCAGACTTCTCCCGATCCGGCGGGGAATGTCGCCCCGCCGGGTGGCACACCACACATTGGGGGGTACTTCATGAAACTCGTCCTGCACAGATCCGTGCGGGCGGCCGGGGCGCTGGCCCTCGCCCTGGCGTTCGCCGCCGGCACCACAGGACTCGTCGGCGGCTCCACGGCCCAGGCCCAGCAGGCCACTTCGGCCTCGCTCAGCTTCAGTGGCGACGAGGGGGACTACATCAGCGGCGGCCAGTCGTACGCGTACTCGACGGACGCCCAGGACCGCCTCGACGTCTCGGCGAGCTCCGACCTCGGGCACGTCAACGTCTCGGTGAACGGCGCGCACGGCGACTGGTGGTACCTCGACCTGGCGGCGCCGTCGGGCCAGGCCCTGAAGCCGGGCACGTACGAGGGCGCGACCCGGTACCCGTTCAACGGCGCCGCGGAGCCCGGGCTCTCGCTCGACGGCAACGGCCGCGGCTGCAACACGCTCACGGGCTCCTTCACGGTCTCCAAGGCCGACTTCGGGCCCAACGGGTACGTCGAGGCCTTCGACGCCACCTACGAGCAGCACTGCGAGGGGGGCTCCGCGGCGCTGCGCGGCGAGGTGCACATCGCGAACCCGGCCCCGCCCGCCCAGCTCGGCCTGGGCGTCGACATCGCCCCCGACGGCACGGCGAGCACCCTGAACGGCAAGGCCACCGTGCACGGCACGGTCAGCTGCAACAAGCCGGTCGAGCTCACCATCGGCGGCACGGTGACGCAGGTCAAGAAGGGCGTGCTCATCCGCGGCAACTACAGCACCACCGCGGACTGCACTCCCGGTGCCGCGGTGGCCTGGAGCGCCCAGGCCGATCCGACGGGCACCACGCCCTTCCAGAAGGGCGACGTGGAGGTCTCCGCGCAGGCGTTCGCGGCCGACCCCGACTACCCGGGCCAGAGCGTGACGGACAGCGAGACCGTCGCCGTCCACCTCGCCAAGGGCTGATCCGGCCCGCTCCGGACGGGAGGCCCCAGGGGCGGCCCCGCCACCAGGGGCCGTCCCACCCGCCGGCCGCGGCCCCGGCCGCCGGCTCCCCCGCGGAGCCCGGCGGCCGGGCCGCGGTCTCTCGCCGGCGGGGCCGAACGCCATACGACAGGAACGCCAGGGGCCCTGGACGGGAAAAACGCCAGGGGCCCTGGACGGGAAACTGAGACACTGAAGGTACAGCCACCCCCACGGGCGACCCTCACAAGGGCCACCAGGGGCTCCGTACCGGACCGACAAGGACTGACATGACCCGCGTGATCGCCGGTACCGCCGGCGGGCGCCGTCTCGCCGTGCCGCCGGGCCAGGGCACCCGGCCCACCTCGGACCGGGCCCGCGAGGGACTCTTCTCCACCTGGGAGTCGCTGCGCGGGACCCTCTCCGGCGCCCGTGTGGCCGACCTGTACGCGGGCTCCGGCGCCGTCGGCCTGGAGGCGCTGTCCCGGGGCGCCGCCCACGCCCTGCTCGTGGAGCCCGACCCCAGGGCCGTGCGCACCCTGCGCGAGAACGCCAGGACCCTCGCCCTGCCGGGCGCCGAGGTCCGCGCCGCGAAGGCCGAACAGGCCGTCGCGGGAGCGCCCCCCGAGCAGCCGTACGACCTCGTCTTCCTGGACCCGCCCTACGCGCTCCCGGACAGCGATCTTGGCGAGATCCTGGTCACACTCGCCGCCCGAGGGTGGCTCGCGGGCGAAGCCCTCGTCACCGTGGAGCGCAGCACCAGAGGCGGGGAGTTCGGGTGGCCGGCCGGCTTCGAGGCCATCAGGTCCCGGCGATACGGTGAGGGCACGTTCTGGTACGGTCGCGCCGCCTCTACGCGCCACGAAGCACCATGACCGGACCGGAGAGCGAGGGACTTCAGTTGCGCCGCGCCGTCTGTCCGGGGTCGTTCGACCCCATCACCAATGGCCATCTCGACATCATCAGCCGCGCCTCCAAGCTGTACGACGAGGTGTACGTCGCGGTGATGATCAACAAGTCCAAGCAGGGACTGTTCGGCATCGACGAGCGGATCGACCTGATCCGCCAGGTCACCGCCGACTTCGGCAACGTCCAGGTGGAGGCCTTCCACGGCCTGCTCGTCGACTTCTGCAAGCAGCGGGACATCCCGGCCATCGTCAAGGGCCTGCGCGCGGTCAGCGACTTCGACTACGAGCTCCAGATGGCCCAGATGAACAACGGCCTCTCGGGCGTCGAGACGCTCTTCGTGCCCACCAACCCGACGTACAGCTTCCTGTCCTCGTCGCTGGTGAAGGAGGTGGCCACCTGGGGTGGCGACGTCTCCCACCTGCTGCCCGACGTGGTCACCGAGGCCCTGTTGCGCCGGCTGCGGGAGAAGTGACGCCCACCCCCGCGCGCACGGCGGTGCGCTCGACCCCTGGCGTGCCCGGCGCTCGGGCCGGGCGGCCCTCCCCCGTGCCGCCCCATCTCCCGTCGCCTCAGCGTGCGTTGCGCCACACCCCGACGCGTCACCGACGACGCGCCGGGGGTGCCGGAACGCGCCGTATCCCCTCATCCGCCGCCCGGCGTCCGCCGACTGGCCGTACAGTCGGTGCAGTCGTTTCGTAGTCTGTTCGCAGTCCGTGGCCGTGGACCCGCACGCGAGGACGGCCCGAGGGTTCACGGGCACCGCAATGCACCCTTCAAGAGCGAAGGGCCCCTCCTCAGTACAGAGAATGGCGAGCACACGGTGGACGTGCAGAAGAAGCTCGATGACATCGTCGCGGCGGTCGGCAACGCCCGGTCCATGCCCATGTCGGCCTCGTGCGTGGTCAACCGTGCCGAGCTGCTCTCCCTGCTGGAGGAGGTCAGGGCCGCCCTGCCCGGCTCCCTCGCGCAGGCCGAGGAGCTGATCGGCGGCCGCGAGCAGCTCGTCGAGCAGGCCCGCCAGGAGGCGGAGCGGATCATCGAGACGGCGCACGCCGAGCGCGGCTCGCTCCTCTCGGACACCGAGATCGCCCGCCGCTCGCAGGTGGAGGCCGAGCGCATCCTCGCCGAGGCGCGCCAGGAGGCGGAGGAGATCAAGGCGGAGGCCGACGACTACGTCGACTCCAAGCTCGCCAACTTCGAGGTCGTCCTCACCAAGACCCTCGGCTCCGTGGGCCGCGGCCGCGAGAAGCTGCTCGGCACCGGCTCGGGCCTGGACGAGGACGGCTACGAGGACCCCGACTACGCCGAGGCCCCCGAGCGCAGCCACGACCCCGAGACCCTGCGCGAGCGGGCCGACGGCTACGTGGACGTCAAACTCGGCGCCTTCGAGTCGGTACTCGCCAAGACCCTGGAGGCCGTCGGCCGCGGCCGCCAGAAGCTGCACGGCCGGGTGGCGAGCGACGAGCTGGGCGGCCTCGACGCCGACAGCGCCGACAACGGCCGGCACACCAGCGACGCGGACTACCTGGCCGGCCTCGCGGGCCCCTCCGCCGCGGCCGCCGCGGCTCCCGGCCAGAGCCCGGAGCAGCCCGCGGAACAGCCCCGCATCCCGCACCAGGCGGTGGCGGCGCAGCTCGCCGAGGAGGCCGCCGCCCAGCTCGCCGAGCAGGCCGTGGCCGCCCACGCGGACCCCTACCAGGCCCAGGCCCAGGACCCCGGCCAGCAGGTCTACGCCCAGCAGGATGCGTACGGCTACGCGCAGCAGGACGCCTACGGCCAGCAGGCCGGCTACCAGCAGGACGCCTACGCGTACCAGCAGGCGTACGCCCAGCAGGACCCGTACGGCTACGCCCAGCAAGGCGGCTACGGCTACCCGCAGCAGGGCTACGACCAGGCGGCCCAGCAGCCGCACGCGGGCTACGACCCGAACCAGGGCGACGCCGCCGCCCTGGACGAGACCAGCCTCTTCGACACGAGCATGATCAGCACGGAGCAGCTCCGCCAGTACCAGGAGTCGCGCGGCTACGAGCAGTGACCGCATGCCCGGCCCATGCGGCTTCGGCGACGGCGGCACCGGTGGGCCGTCCCGGGTCGGCGCCCTTCCGGCCGGTTTGGGCCGAGCGCAAGTGGTCCAGTATCCTGTCGATTCGGTCGCGCGTACGCCCGCGGTCCGGGCTGCCCGCTCGCTGAGCCTCTCACTCAACGGGTTCGCTGTCCTGATCACGGATGGCGCGGCCGGCACCCTCACCCGTTGACGTGCGGCTTCCGCCGCAGGCAGCGGAGTACCGAAGACCGGAAAGCAGGAAGAGCCCTGAACGCCCGCCTCGACCACCGCAAGCCCCTCGTGTTCGACACGCACGAGCTGGGCCGGCGTCCCGGTGCCATGCAGCGCGTCGCGCGCACCATCGAGGCACCCGGCGGCGACGAGGTCTTCGGCATCGGTGGCGTCGTCGCGGTGCCCCAGGGCGCCGACGTCGAGCTCGACCTCCGGCTGGAGTCGGTCATGGAGGGCGCGCTCGTGACGGGCACCGCCCACGCCATGGCCGCGGGGGAGTGCGTAAGGTGTCTGGAGCCGCTCAAGCTCACGCTCGACGCGGACTTCCAGGAGATGTTCTCGTATCCCGACCTCGACGACCGCGGGCGCCCCATGGCACGCCAGGAGGAGCCCGCCGACGACGAGGAGGAAGAGGACAGGCTCTTCGTCGAGGACGGTCTGATCGACCTCGAACCGGTGCTGCGCGATGCGGTGGTGCTCGCACTGCCGATGCAGCCGGTGTGCCGGGAGGACTGCCCGGGCCTGTGTCCCGACTGCGGGGCACGCCTGGCGGACGACCCGGACCACCACCACGATGACGCCGTCGACATCCGTTGGGCGGCACTGCAAGGACTCGCCGAGACCGTCCAGGACGGCGAGAAGGACGTGCCCCGCTCCGGCGGGGATGACTCACAGGAGAAGTAGCCGTGGCTGTTCCGAAGCGGAAGATGTCGCGCAGCAACACGCGCCACCGCCGGTCGCAGTGGAAGGCTGCGGTCCCCACGCTGGTGGCGTGCGAGCGCTGCCACGAGCCCAAGCTGCAGCACATCGCGTGCCCCGCTTGCGGCACCTACAACAAGCGTCAGGTCCTAGAGGTCTGAGCGGCTGGTGAGGGGCACGATGCCAGACGCCAGGAAGAACAGGCCCCGCTCCGGCGGGGACGGTCTGACGGCCTCGTCCCACGCGCTTCTGGAAGGGCGGCTCGGGTACCACCTGGAGTCCGCCCTTCTGGTGCGTGCGCTGACGCACCGCTCCTACGCCTACGAGAACGGCGGCCTGCCGACCAACGAGCGGCTGGAGTTCCTCGGGGACTCCGTGCTCGGCCTGGTCGTCACGGACACGCTGTACCGCATCCACCCCGACCTGCCCGAGGGCCAGCTGGCCAAGCTGCGGGCCGCGGTGGTGAACTCGCGGGCTCTGGCGGAGGTGGGCCGGGGGCTCGAACTCGGTTCCTTCATCCGGCTCGGCCGGGGCGAGGAGGGCACGGGCGGCCGGGACAAGGCGTCGATCCTCGCCGACACCCTCGAAGCGGTGATCGGCGCGGTCTACCTGGACCAGGGGCTCGACGCGGCGGGGGAGCTGGTGCACCGGCTGTTCGACCCGTTGATCGAGAAGTCCTCGAATCTGGGCGCGGGCCTGGACTGGAAGACCAGCCTCCAGGAGCTCACCGCGACCGAGGGGCTCGGCGTGCCCGAGTACCTGGTCACGGAGACCGGCCCGGACCACGAGAAGACCTTCACTGCTGCTGCCCGCGTCGGAGGCGTCTCGTACGGCACCGGCACCGGCCGCAGCAAGAAGGAAGCGGAGCAGCAGGCGGCCGAGGCCGCCTGGCGGGCGATCCGCGAGGCCGCCGACGCGAGGGTGGCCCCTGGGGCCACGTCAGCCGAAGCACCTCCCCCGACGGACCCGACACCGGCCTGAGCCCGGGCCACGACGACACCGTCGGGTCGTCACCGACCCGGTGGGCGTGGTTTCGGTCGTGTCCGGACCGCCTGTCGGTGGGTGGTTGCTCGCGCGGTTCCCCGCGCCCCTGTCGGGGCGCAGCCCCGTCCTTCAGGGGCGCGGGGAACCGCGCGACGGACCACGACGACACCGTCGGGTCGCCACCGGCCCAAAGGGGCAGTCGGGGTCGTATCCAGACCACCGGCACCGACCGCGGAACCCGCTTCGCGTGCCCCCGGCAGGCCAACGCGGCCCCGGCAAAGCCAAGGAGGAGAACATGCCCGAGCTCCCCGAGGTCGAGGTGGTCCGCCGCGGCCTGGCCCGGTGGGCCGCGCACCGCACCATCGCCGAAGCCGAGGTCCTCCACCCCCGCGCCATCCGCCGCCACGCCCCCGGCGCCGACGACTTCGTCCACCGCCTGAAGGGCCTGCGCTTCGACACGCCGCGGCGCCGCGGCAAGTACCTCTGGCTGCCGCTGGCGGACACCCCCTTCGCGGTCCTCGCCCACCTCGGCATGAGCGGCCAGATGCTCATCAAGCCCCACGACGCCCCCGACGAGAAGCACCTGCGCATCCGGATCCGCTTCACGGACACCATGGCGCCTGTCGGCGCGCCCGGTGTCGCGGAAGCCGGGGGCACCGAGCTCCGCTTCGTCGACCAGCGCACCTTCGGCGGCCTCTCGCTGCACGAGACCACCCCCGACGGGTTGCCCGACGTCATCGCGCACATCGCCAGGGATCCGCTCGACCCGCGATTCGACGCCGATGCCTTCCACACCGCGCTGCGCGGCAGGCGGAGCACCATCAAACGTGCCCTGCTCGACCAGTCGCTGATCAGCGGAGTGGGCAACATCTACGCCGACGAGGCGCTGTGGCGGTCCAGGCTCCACTACGAGCGGCCCACCGCCACCTTCACCCGCCCCCGCACCGCCGAACTCCTCGGCCACGTACGCGATGTGATGAACGCCGCGCTCGCCGTGGGCGGCACCAGCTTCGACAGCCTCTACGTCCATGTGAACGGCGAGTCCGGCTACTTCGACCGCTCGCTCGACGCCTACGGCCGGGAGTCCGAGCCCTGCCGCCGCTGCGCCACGCCCATGCGCCGCCGGCCCTGGATGAACCGCTCCAGCTACTTCTGCCCCCGCTGCCAGCGCCCACCGCGCCCCGCGGCGCTCCGCCCGGCGCTGCCCTGACGCCGAAGCCGGCTCTCGGAGCAGTCCTCGGAAGCGAGAGCGGTCCGAGCCGGAGCAGTCCCAGGCAGGGCAGCCCAAGCGAGAGCAGTTCCAGCCAGGGCAGCCCAAGCGAGAGCAGTCCCAGGCAGGGCAGCCCCAGCCGGAGCAGTCCTCAGAAGCCGAAGTCCTCGGTCCACCAGGGCCCGCCGGAGCCGTAGTGGACGCCGACGCCGATGCTCTCGTACTGGCAGTTCAGGATGTTGGCGCGGTGGCCCGCGCTGTGCATCCACGAGTCCATCACCGCCGCCGCGTCCGCCTGCCCGCGGGCTATGTTCTCGCCGCCCAGATCGTGTATGCCGGCCGCCGCGGCCCGGTCCCAGGGGGAGCGGCCCTGCGGGTCCGTGTGGTCGAAGAAGCCCTCGGCGGCCATCTCCGTGCTGAAGTCGCCCGCGAGCTGCGCCAGCGCCTTGTCGGAGTGCAGCGGCTGGCAGCCCGCCTTGCCGCGCTCCTGGTTCACCAGGCTCAGTACCTGGGCCTCGGCCGCGCTCTCCTTGGACGCCGTCGTCGCGGTGGGCGCGGGCGCGGAGGCGGTCGTGGGGGCGCTCGACGGAGCCGAGCCGCCGGTGCCGTGCGTGGCCGGCGCAGGCGTGGTCCGGCCGGCCGGAGTGTGCGCGGCCGGTGTCCTGCCGGCCGTCTTCGAGGCGGCCGGGTCCCCGGACGGCGAAGGTCTCGCCGAAGGGGACGCGGCATGGCGGGTGGCACGGTCCGGGTGCGCGGTCCCGGTGCCGTCCACGCGCCCGCCGGTGCCGCCCTGGGTTTCGAGACCCGTCGGGGTGCCGGCCGAGCGCACCTGGTCCGAGCCGTCGTCACCGCCGAGGGAGTACGAGCCGCCGCCGGGCAGCACTCCCGTGGCCACCGCGACCGCTCCCATGGCGACCGCTGCGGACACGCCCAGCAGGCCCGTGCGGACCGCGGTGGACCCGCGCCTGCGGTGCCGGTGCGCGCCGGACAGGGGCCGCTCGCCGAGGTCGGCGCCGTGAACCGTGGCGGCGGGCCCCCGGTCCGTGGTGGCGCGTCCGGCGTCGGAGCGTCGATGGCGTCCCATGTTCTCGCCTCCAGATCCCCGCGGTTTCCATCGAAGTTTCACTCGGACGAGTGAGACGTCACGGATGGGGACGCTACCCCATGCCGGTGGCGACGGAGGTGCCCGCGGACCGATTCGGCGGTTAGCGTGCAGCCATGAACGAGGACGTGCGGCTCACCGCCTGGGTACGCGGCCGGGTGCAGGGAGTGGGTTTCCGCTGGTACACACGGGCCAAGGCGAAGGAGATCGGTGGCCTGAGCGGCGTTGCCCGGAACCTGGCGGACGGCCGGGTCCAGGTCGTCGCGGAGGGCCCCCGGGACAGGGCCGAGCGGCTGCTCGAGTGGTTGCGCGGCGGCGACACGCCCGGCAGGGTCGACGGTGTCACTGAGATCTGGGACACGTCACGCGGCGGTTTCGAAGGGTTCCAGGAGGACTGACACGCGGTGACGACGCACCGCACCGCGGTGCATGCAAGGCCGTCCACAGGCGCGTCACAGACAAGAATCGGCTGGTCGGTGCCGATGGAGGGGCTTGCCGCCGGGCGGCCGGGCAGGCCAAGATGATCTTCCCCGTGTTACCGCCTCCCGGGCACCGAAGCAGTAGCCGCGCCGCATCCACGCCCTTGCGCGCTACCGGGCGGCCCGCCCGCCGGGGCTTGATCGTGTTGACCGTCAAACTTTTTGGTGAGACTCTGGAAGCCCCGCGCACCTTAACTGTTTGGCGTCGAGAGCGGCAGTACGAATCAGAAGAAGCCGGACACCGCGGGAGCGAAGATCCCTCATACACGACCCACACCGCTACGGTCGGTCACTCATTGTGGAGGACCATCCATCATGGCAAAGGCGCTTCTCGGTTACGTCGGCGGCTCCGACCCTCGACTCCTCGCCGAGATGCGACGGCTCCAGCAGCGCGTCCAGGACCTGGAATCCGAGCTCGTACGCATCCAGGCGGAGAACGACGCACTTGCGGCTGCCGCTTCGCACGACGGCGACTCGCTCCTGAAGAGCGTCGACGTACCCCAGGCGGAGCCTGCGCTCACCTGACCCACGCTCTGCTCTGCTGAATCGATGGACGGGCTGCCCCCAGCGGCGACCCGTTCTGCAAGGGACGCTTCGGCGTCCCTTCTTTCTTACCCCATTTCGGTGCACCGTCCACCGGTCCGGTCCGGTCCAGCCCGGCCGGCTCCTTGAGGGGGCGGCCCACGCTGCCGGTCCTCGACCGCCCCATGGCCCCACCGCCCACGGGGTTGAGTCCTTCTGTTCCCCTTCCTTCAAGGTCTGGTGTGCCCTGCACGTTCCTGGGTGAAACCGCGAGTTCACTCAGGGGCAGCGCGACCGGAAGGTAAAGTGCGGCGACGTGCACCTCAAGGCCCTGACCCTGCGTGGCTTCAAATCGTTCGCGTCGGCGACGACGCTGCGGTTCGAGCCGGGCATCACCTGCGTCGTCGGACCCAACGGCTCCGGCAAGTCCAACGTCGTGGACGCGCTGTCCTGGGTCATGGGTGAGCAGGGTGCGAAGTCGCTGCGCGGCGGCAAGATGGAGGACGTCATCTTCGCCGGCACCACCGGGCGCCCCCCGCTCGGCCGCGCCGAGGTCTCCCTCACCATCGACAACACGGACGGCGCGCTGCCCATCGAGTACGCCGAGGTCACCATCACGCGGATCATGTTCCGCAACGGCGGCAGCGAGTACCAGATCAACGGCGACACGTGCCGGCTGCTCGACATCCAGGACCTGCTCTCCGACTCCGGCATCGGCCGCGAGATGCACGTCATCGTCGGCCAGGGCCAGCTCGACTCGGTGCTGCACGCCGACCCGATGGGCCGCCGCGCGTTCATCGAGGAGGCCGCGGGCGTCCTCAAGCACCGCAAGCGCAAGGAGAAGGCGCTCAGGAAGCTGGACGCGATGCAGGCCAACCTGGCCCGCGTCCAGGACCTCACCGACGAGCTCCGCCGCCAGCTCAAACCGCTGGGCCGGCAGGCCGCCGTCGCCCGCCGCGCCGCCGTCATCCAGGCCGATCTGCGCGACGCCCGGCTGCGCCTGCTCGCCGACGACCTCGTCCAGATGCGCACCGCCCTGCAGACCGAGGTCGCCGACGAGGCCGCGCTGAAGGAGCGCAAGGAGGGCACCGAGGCCGAGCTGAAGGCGGCCCTCGGCAGGGAGGCGGCGCTGGAGGACGAGGTCCGCCGGCTCTCTCCCCGGCTGCAGCGCGCCCAGCAGACCTGGTACGAGCTGTCGCAGCTCGCCGAGCGGGTGCGCGGCACCATCTCGCTGGCCGACGCCCGGGTGAAGAGCGCCACCTCCCAGCAGCCCGAGGAGCGCCGCGGGCGCGACCCCGAGGACCTGGAGCGCGAGGCCGCCCGCATCCGCGAGCAGGAGGCGGAGCTGGAAGCCGCCCTGGAGGCCGCCGAACGCGCCCTGGACGACACCGTCTCGCACCGCGCCGAGCTGGAGCGGGAGCTCGCCCTGGAGGAACGGCGCCTCAAGGACGCCGCCCGCGCCATCGCCGACCGCCGCGAGGGGCTGGCACGGCTCGGCGCCCAGGCCGGCGCCGCCCGCTCCCGCGCCGCGGCCGCCCAGGCCGAGATCGACCGCCTCGCCTCCGCCCGCGACGAGGCGCACGAGCGCGCCGTCACCGCCCAGGAGGAGTACGAGCAGCTCAAGGCCGAGGTCGACGGCCTGGACGCCGGTGACGAGGAGCTGGCCGGGGAGCACGAGGCGGCCAAGGGCGCGCTGGCGGAGGCGGAGAACGCGGCGAGCGCCGCCCGGGAAGCCGCCACCGCCGCCGAGCGCAAGCGTGCCGCCGTGGCCGCCCGCCACGAGGCCCTGGCCCTCGGCCTGCGCCGCAAGGACGGCAGCGGCGCCCTGCTCGCGGCCCAGGACCGGCTGACCGGCCTGCTCGGACCGGCGGCGGAACTCCTTACGGTGACCCCCGGCCACGAGGTCCAGGTGGCCGCGGCCTTCGGGGCCGCCGCGGACGCGATCGCCGTCGCCACCCCGGCGTCGGCCGCGGAGGCCATCCGCCTGCTGCGCAAGCAGGACGCCGGACGTGCCGCGCTGCTGCTCGCCGGGGAGCAGGCCCCGCATCCCGCGGGAGCGGACGCCGCCCAGGCCGGCGAAACCGCCCCGGCCCGGGTGCCCGAGGCCGCGCCGAGCGGCTCGCCGTGGGCCGCCGACCTGGTGCGTGGCCCCGCAGAGCTGATGCCCGCGGTGCGGCGCCTGCTCCGCGGCATCGTTGTCGTGAACACCCTGGAGGACGCAGAGGACCTCGTCTACGCCCACCCCGAGCTGACCGCCGTCACCGGTGAAGGCGACCTGCTGGGGGCGCACTTCGCACACGGCGGCTCCGCCGGCGCCCCCAGCCTCCTGGAGGTCCAGGCGTCCGTGGACGAGGCCGCCGCGGAGCTGGAGGAGCTGGCGGAGCGGTGCGAGGAGCTGACGGCCGCCCAGCAGGAGGCCACCGGGCGGCGCAAGGAGTGTGCGGCCCGCGTGGAGGAGCTGGCCGAGCGCCGGCGCGTGGTCGACCGGGAGAAGTCGTCCGTGGCGCAGCAGCTCGGCCGGCTGGCCGGGCAGGCCAGGGGAGCCGCGGGGGAGGCCGAGCGTGCCGCCGCGGCCGCCGCCCGCGCGCAGGACGCGCTGGACCGCGCCACCGAGGAGGCCGAGGAACTGGCCGAACGCCTCGCCATCGCGGAGGAGACCGCGGGCAGCGACGAGGAGCCGGACACCTCCCTGCGCGACCGGCTCTCCGCCGACGGCGCCAACGCCCGGCAGACCGAGATGGAGGCCCGCCTCCAGGTCCGCACCCACGAGGAGCGCGTCAAGGGCCTCGCGGGCCGGGCCGACTCGCTCGACCGCGCGGCACGCGCCGAACGAGAGGCACGCGCGCGTGCGGAACAGCGCAAGGCCCGGCTGCGCCACGAGGCCACGGTCGCCGACGCGGTGGCACGCGGCGCCCGGCAACTGCTGGCCCACGTCGAGGTCTCCGTCGGGCGCGCCGACGCCGAACGCGCCGCGGCCGAGCAGGCCAAGGCGGCCCGCGAGCAGGAACTGACCGCCGCCCGCGCACAGGGCCGCGACCTCAAGTCCGAACTCGACAAGCTGACGGATTCAGTTCACCGCGGTGAGGTACTCGGTGCCGAAAAGCGGCTGCGTATCGAGCAGCTGGAGACGAAGGCACTGGAGGAACTGGGCGTGGAACCCGCAGGTCTGATCGCCGAGTACGGACCCGACCAGCTCGTGCCGCCGTCCCTGCCCGCCGAGGGCGAGGAGCTTCCCGAGGACCCCGAGCACCCGCGCAACAGACCCACGCCGTTCGTGCGCGGCCAGCAGGAGAAGCGGCTCAAGGCGGCCGAGCGGGCCTACCAGCAGCTGGGCAAGGTCAACCCGCTGGCGCTGGAGGAGTTCGCCGCGCTGGAGGAGCGCCACAAGTTCCTCTCCGAGCAGCTGGAGGACCTCAAGAAGACCCGCGCCGACCTCCTCCAGGTCGTCAAGGAGGTCGACGAACGCGTCGAGCAGGTCTTCACGGAGGCCTACCGGGACACGGCCCGGGAGTTCGAGGGCGTCTTCTCGCGGCTCTTCCCCGGCGGCGACGGCCGGCTGATCCTCACCGACCCCGAGAACATGCTGACCACCGGCGTGGACGTCGAGGCGAGACCCCCCGGCAAGAAGGTCAAGCGGCTCTCCCTGCTGTCCGGCGGCGAGCGCTCCCTGACCGCGGTGGCGCTGCTCGTGTCGATCTTCAAGGCGCGCCCCAGCCCGTTCTACGTGATGGACGAGGTGGAGGCGGCGCTCGACGACACCAACCTCCAGCGGCTGATCCGGATCATGCAGGAGTTGCAGGAGGCCTCGCAGCTCATCGTGATCACCCACCAGAAGCGCACGATGGAGGTCGCCGACGCCCTCTACGGCGTCTCGATGCAGGGCGACGGCGTCTCCAAGGTGATCAGCCAGCGGCTGCGCTGAGATCCGGCCCGGCACCTGCCTGCCTGGCCGGATCTCGACGTGCGGCCGGGCAGGAACCGGCGCCGTACGAGGCTCGGGTGCCGCAGCGGTCGGAGCGTGCCGTGGCCGCCGCCACGCAGGGGACCACCGGCTCCGGGTGGTGGTGTCTCCCTGCCCTGGTCAGAGCACTGATAGCGACCATTCGTTCATTCCTTGAATCCAGCCGCCCTCTTCAATGGAAGGTAAATTCAAGGACCCCACCTATTGACTTCGATACTTGAAGACATAGTCTCGGCAACGTTGTTTTTACGTTCAGGTGGTGCGTGGCCTGTTGGTGTGCGCCACGGAGGGACCCAGCCGCCACCGCGGCAGTGTTGCCTACGGCATGAGGAGTGGCCAGTGACCAGCACAACGGCAACACAGTCCGCGAGGGAAGCGCATCCCGAACACCTCGGGCATGTGATCTTCATCGCGGCGGCGGCCGCCATGGGCGGTTTCCTCTTCGGCTACGACAGTTCCGTCATCAACGGAGCCGTGGAAGCCATCCGTTCCCGCTACGACGTCGGCTCGGCCGCCCTGGCCCAGGTCATCGCCATCGCGCTGATCGGCTGCGCGATCGGGGCCGCCACCGCGGGCCGGATCGCCGACCGCATCGGCCGGATCCGGTGCATGCAGATCGCCGCGGTACTCTTCACCGTGAGCGCCGTCGGCTCCGCGCTGCCGTTCGCGCTGTGGGACCTCGCCCTCTGGCGGATCATCGGCGGATTCGCCATCGGCATGGCCTCCGTCATCGGCCCGGCCTACATCGCCGAGGTCTCGCCGCCCGCCTACCGGGGCCGGCTCGCCTCGTTCCAGCAGGCCGCGATCGTCGTCGGCATCGCGCTCTCACAGCTCGTCAACTGGGGCCTGCTGAACGCGGCGCACGGCGACCAGCGCGGCTCCCTGCTCGGCCTGGAGGCCTGGCAGGTCATGCTCGGCGTGATGGTGATCCCGTCCATCCTCTACGGGCTGCTGTCCTTCGCCATCCCCGAGTCGCCCCGCTACCTGATCTCCGCCGGCAAGCAGACCAGGGCCCGCGAGGTGCTGGCCGACATCGAGGGTCCCGGCACCGACCTGGACGCCCGGCTCGGAGAGATCGAGCAGGCCATGCGCCGCGAGCACAGGTCCACCTTCCGCGACCTGCTCGGCGGCCGGGCCTACTTCAAGCCGATCGTCTGGATCGGCATCGGGCTCTCCGCGTTCCAGCAGCTCGTCGGCATCAACGTCGCCTTCTACTACTCGGCCACGCTGTGGCAGTCGGTGGGAGTGAACCCGACGGAGTCGTTCCTCTACTCCTTCACCACGTCGATCATCAACATCCTCGGCACCGTGATCGCGATGATCTTCGTCGACCGGATCGGCCGCAAGCCGCTCGCGCTGATCGGCTCGACGGGCATGGCGGTCGGGCTCGCGCTGCTGGCCTGGGCGTTCTCGGCACCCCTCGTCGACGGCAAGCTGCCGGCCACGCAGGGCTGGGTCGCCCTGATCGCCGCGCACTTCTTCGTGCTCTGCTTCGCGCTCTCCTGGGGCGTCGTCGTCTGGGTCCTGCTCGGCGAGATCTTCCCCAACCGGATCCGCGCGGCCGCGCTCGGCGTCGCCGCCTGCGCCCAGTGGATCGCGAACTGGGCGATCACCGCGAGCTTCCCGTCGCTGTCCGACTGGAGCCTCTCCGGCACGTACGTCATCTACACCGTCTTCGCCGTGCTCTCCATTCCCTTCACGATCAGGTTCGTGAAGGAGACCAAGGGCAAGGCGTTGGAGGAGATGGGCTAACGTCCCCGCCGCCCGTCTCCTCGATCCGTCCGCCGCCCCGGCCCGGCCAGAGCCCGAGCCGGGGCGGCGGTTTCGTACGGACCGCTACGGGGCCTCGGGCCCGGGGGTGTGCGGTGCCGGCGCGGGCGGGGCCTGCGTGCCGGTGACGGTCCAGCGGCCCACCTCGCGGTACGCCGAGTCGTGGACGGCCGAGCCCGCGCCGCCGCCCAGGTCGTAGTGGCGGAGGTTGCCGGCCCAGTAGCGCAGGATGCGGCCGAGCTCCCGGGCCGGGTCCGCGTCGGGCGGCGTGTCGTCGATGTCGACTTCGAGAAGGAACCTCACCTGTCGGGTCTCCCATCCCTCGTGGGGGTCGTGTGGGGTCTTCGTCTGCTGCCACCGGTGTCGTGGTCCCCCCTGCCACCGGTGTCGTGCTCTCCATCGTTCCATTGCACCGTCCTGTGAGACTTCTCCCGAGTTCGCGCAGAGAGACGCGGATATATGTGAGAAAAGTCCAAATCCGCGGTCAGGGGGCATCGAGCCGCGTGCGCCTCCGCGCGCGTCCAGGACCGGTGCGGGCGCGTGGCGCGGGCAGGCGCGGGTGAGGGGCTCGGCGGGAGTGACGGCCGGGTGGGGGCGAAGGCTGTCCGGGAGTGAAGGCTGTCCGGGAGTAGCGCCACGGAGAGAAGCGGAGGAGCCGGGCCCGGCAAGGGCGGTCGCCGCCGCGGGGAGCGGCCGCTCCCCGCCCGCCGGGCGCCCCCCTCGGGGCCCGGTCCGGCGGTGCGGCACCGAGGCATACCACGCATACAGCGGTCGCCGGGCGGACGTCCGGGAGATCAGGGTGGCGCCCCGGGCCCCGGAGCACCCCGATACCTGATACTGGGGGCGTTATGGAAATCGTCATCCTTGCTGTAGTCATCGCCGTGGTCGTGATCGGCGCAGTCAGCGGGCTCGTGATCGGCAGCCGCAGGAAGCGGACGCCCCCGCAGGCCGAGGCACCCACTCAGACCCCCGACATCACCGCACCGCCGCGGCCCCAGGCTCCGGAGGAGGGCGGCGAGCCAGGCCGCGCCCCCCAGGACGGCGGCGCGCCGACCGCCGAGGCGGAGCCACCGGCCCCCGTGGTCACCGAGCCCGAGGCGCCGCCCGCCATCGAGGTGCCCGAGCCCGCCGCGGGCCGCCTGGTGCGGCTGCGCGCCCGCCTTTCGCGGTCGCAGACCGCGCTCGGCAAGGGACTGCTCACGCTGCTGTCCCGCGACAACCTCGACGACGACACCTGGGAGGAGATCGAGGACACCCTGCTGACCGCCGACGTCGGCGTGGCGCCCACCCAGGAGCTGGTCGGCCGGCTGCGGGAGCGCGTACGGGTGCTCGGCACCCGCACCCCCGAGGAGCTGCGCGCCCTGCTCCGCGAGGAGCTGCTGACGCTGGTCGGCACCGACCTGGACCGCACCGTGCACACCGAGTCCGGCCTCGACACCCCGGGCATCGTGCTCGTCGTCGGTGTCAACGGCACCGGCAAGACCACCACGACGGGCAAGCTGGCGCGCGTCCTCGTCGCCGACGGCAAGTCCGTCATCCTCGGCGCCGCCGACACCTTCCGCGCCGCGGCCGCCGACCAGCTCCAGACCTGGGGCAAGCGGGTGGGCGCCCGTACCGTGCGCGGCCCCGAGGCGGGCGACCCGGCGTCCGTCGCCTTCGACGCCGTCAAGCAGGGCGGCGAGACGGGTGCCGACGTCGTCCTCATCGACACCGCGGGCCGGCTGCACACCAAGACGGGCCTGATGGACGAGCTGGGCAAGGTCAAGCGGGTCGTCGAGAAGCACGCCCCGGTCGACGAGGTGCTGCTGGTCCTGGACGCCACCACCGGCCAGAACGGTCTGGTGCAGGCGCGGGTGTTCTCGGAGGTCGTGGACGTCAGCGGCATCGTGCTCACCAAGCTGGACGGCACGGCCAAGGGCGGCATCGTCATCTCGGTCCAGCGCGAGCTGGGCGTGCCGGTCAAGCTGATCGGCCTCGGCGAGGGCCCGGACGACCTGGCCCCCTTCGAACCCGAAGCGTTCGTGGACGCCCTGATCGGCACTTGAGGGTGCGTCCCTGAGAGTGCGGCGCATCGAAACTGGAGAGGCGCGGACGACAGCGCAGGACCCCGCCGGCCGGCGGCCGACCACCCGAGAGGGACCGGCCGCCGGCCGGTGCCGTGGGTTCGGCCCTCGATACGGGTTCAGCCCCGCGCGGGTTCAGTCAGCGACGCCGGTGCAGCCGCCGAGCGGCGCGCGGTGGGCCATGTACGCCAGCGTCCCCAGCAGCAGCCGCGCCTCGGGCGGCTCGCGCACCGCACTCGCCATGTCGACGTCGGGGGCCCGCAGCCAGCGCACCGGCCCCAGCCCGCCCCGGTCGAACGGCGGAGCGGTGATGTGCTCGCCGGCCCCCAGGCCGCACAGGTCGAGCTCGGCCCCGTCCCACCCCATCCGGTACAGCAGCACCGGCAGCTCGGCCGCCGCGCCCGGTGCCACGAAGAACTGCGCACGGCCACTCGGAGTGAGCGCCACGGGCCCCAGCGGCAGCCCCATCCGCTCCAGCCGCACCAGCGCCTGCCGCCCGGCGGCCTCCGGGACCTCGATCACGTCGAAGGCCGCTCCCACCCGGAGCATCGCGGCCGCCCCGGGGAAGCGGGCCCACACCTTGCCGACCTCGTCGAGCGTGGCCCCGGCGGGCACGACCGGCGCGAAGTCGAAGGGGTGGGCGCCGGGTGCCGGGCAGCCGGCACGTCCACAGGAGCAGGTGTGCGCGGCGGCCCGGGCGCCGGGCACGACGTCCCAGCCCCACAGGCCCGTGAACTCGGCCACCAGGGTGCACTCCGAGGCGCGGCCGCGGCGACGCGAGCCCGACCGCAGCTCGCGGCTGCCGCCGATCGTGAAACCCATGCCCCCTCCAACGGGTTCGGTGCGCCGCTGGTTACGTCCTGGAATCGTCCCGTGACGCTCTGTTCTCACTTCTGTCCTCTGTCCCGGAAGCCGTCCTGTCATGGCGTCCTCATGGCGGCGTCTGGTGGTGCCACGGGTGGTACTGCGCGCGTGCTCGCGCCCCCGCGTGCTCCCGTCCAACCGCTGCCGGTTCGCCGCCCTTTCGGGCATGCCGTGTCAAGTGAATCGTGCGGAGTGCCCGGCGAGTTCATTCGAAGGGGTGGCGAATGGTGGCGTTTCGATAATCTCCCTGGCCGAATGGGTGACTGCGGCGTTACTTTCAGTACACAATCCGGGACAGGCCGCGTCGGCGACTATGCCGACGGCATGTGGCTCCCGTGCCGGGCGGATTCCGGTGGAAATGCGCGCAAGGCCATGACCTCGGCGAATTATCCCGCTATCCGGGAATTCCGCGCACCGGACGGACTGCCGCGCGGCATGGCAATCTGGTACGGCTGGACACGCACCGCACACACAAGTGGGCTTCGGAAATGGGGGCGTTCAGTGGTCGGCAGGGGCGAATGTGGCACGGCGCATGCCGAGAAGCGGCCCAATGAGCTGCTCGGCTCCTGGTTCGTACGCAGCGGCTGGTCCAAGGGCGAGCTGGCCCGCCAGGTCAACCGCAGAGCCCGGCAGCTCGGCGCCAACCACATCTCCACCGACACCTCGCGCGTACGCCGCTGGCTCGACGGCGAGAACCCCCGCGAGCCCATCCCGCGGATCCTGTCCGACCTGTTCTCCGAGCGCTTCGGCTGCGTCGTCGCCGTGGAGGACCTCGGCCTGCGCGCCCCGCACAAGCCCCCCTCCGCCTCCTCCGTCGACCTGCCCTGGACGGGCCCGCAGACGGTCGCGATGATCAGCGAGTTCTCCCGCAGCGACCTCATGCTGGCCCGGCGCGGATTCCTCGGCACCTCCCTCTCGCTCGCCGCGGGGCCCGCACTCGTCGAGCCGCTCCAGCGCTGGCTGGTGCCCACGCCGGCCGCCCCCGCGGCCGAGCCGGCCGCCGAGGCCACCCCGCGCCGCCCCGGCCGCCTCTCCGACCCGGAGCTGGAGCTGCTGGAGACGACCACGGTGATGTTCCGCAAGTGGGACGCCCAGTGCGGCGGCGGCCTGCGGCGCAAGGCCGTCGTCGGACAGCTCCACGAGGTCACGGACCTCCTCCAGGAGCGCCACACCGAGCCCACCAGGAAGCGCCTCTTCAAGGTCGCCGCCGAACTCGCCGAGCTGGCCGGCTGGATGAGCTACGACATCGGCCTGCAGCCCACCGCGCAGAAGTACTTCGTCCTCGCCCTGCACGCCGCCAAGGAAGTCGGCGACAAGTCACTCGGGTCCTACATCCTCTCCAGCATGAGCCGGCAGATGATCCACCTCGGCAGGCCCGACGACGCCCTGGAGCTCATCCACCTCGCCCAGTACGGCAGCCGCGACTCGGCCTCCGCGCGCACCCAGTCCATGCTGTATGCGATGGAGGCCCGCGCCTACGCCAACATGGGCCAGCCCGGCAAGTGCAAGCGGGCCGTCCGGATGGCGGAGGACACCTTCGCCGACGCCGCCGACACCACCGAGCCCGAGCCCGACTGGATCCGCTTCTTCACCGAGGCCGAGCTGCACGGCGAGAACGGCCACTCCTACCGCGACCTCGCCCGCATCGCGGGCCGCAGCCCCACCTACGCCACCCTCGCGGAGCCCGCGATGGCACGCTCCGTCGAGCTCTTCGCGCCCGACCGCGAGCACCAGCGCTCCTACGCCCTCAACCTGATCGGCCTCGCCACCGTGCACCTGCTGAAGCAGGAGCCGGAGGAGAGCGCCGCGCTCACCCGCGAGGCGTTCGGCCTCGCCAAGAGGGTCCGCTCGGAGCGGGTCAACACCCGCATCCGCACGACGGTCGACACCATCACGCGCGACTACGGCGATCTCACGGCCGTCGCCGACCTCTCCGACCAGCTCGCCGCGCAGCTCCCGGAGGCCGCGACGGCCACCTGACGCCTACCGGCCGCGCCCGCACCGGGCGGCCGGCCACCGCGCACGAGCTGCGCGACGAGCCGCGCACGAAAGCGGTACACGACGAGCGGCGCTCACCCCTCCGGGAGTGCCTCGAAGGCCTGGGAGTACTTCCCAGGCCTTCGAGGCACGGGGGTGGGCGCCGCTCCGTCATGGGCGCGGCACGTTAACGAACCGACCGCCGGAGGACACTCCGGTTCATCCGCGCGTAACACGCACGGACTCTTCGTCACCGATGCGAAACATGCTGCGGCATCGACCGAAACGGCGCTGCGCGACGCTCACCGAACCAGCCGGCCCCCCTCACGACCGCACTCGCCAGGCCCGCAGGACGGGCCGACCGACGACGAGGAGACACCGATGCCCCCAGGCATCAGCCTGGCTGCGGACACCCCGCAGTTGTCCGCCGCCAATACCGGGTTCATGCTCATCTGCTCCGCTCTGGTGATGCTCATGACACCGGGCCTCGCTTTCTTCTACGGAGGCATGGTCCGCGTCAAGAGCGCCCTCAACATGCTGATGATGAGCTTCATCAGCCTGGGCATCGTCACCATCCTCTGGGTGCTCTACGGCTTCTCCGCCGCATTCGGCACCGACCATGGCGGGTTCCTCGGATGGGACGGCCACTTCCTCGGGCTGAGCGGCATAGGCCTCACCCAGCTCTGGCCCGGTTACACCATCCCGATCTACGTCTTCGCCGTGTTCCAGCTGATGTTCGCGATCATCACCCCCGCGCTGATCAGCGGCGCCCTGGCGGACCGGGTGAAGTTCACCGCATGGGCGCTGTTCATCGCGCTCTGGGTGACGGTCGTCTACTTCCCCGTGGCCCACTGGGTCTGGGGCAGCGGCGGCTGGGCCTTCGAGCTCGGGGTGATCGACTTCGCGGGCGGCACCGCCGTGCACATCAACGCCGGCGCCGCGGCGCTCGGCGTCATCCTTGTGATCGGCAAACGCGTCGGGTTCAAGAAGGACCCCATGCGCCCGCACAGCCTGCCGCTCGTGATGCTCGGCGCAGGCCTGCTGTGGTTCGGCTGGTTCGGGTTCAACGCCGGCTCCTGGCTCGGCAACGACGACGGCGTGGGTGCCGTGATGTTCCTCAACACCCAGGTCGCCACGGCCGCCGCCATGCTGGCCTGGCTCATCTACGAGAGGCTCCGGCACGGCGCCTTCACGACGCTCGGCGCCGCCTCCGGCGCCGTCGCGGGACTCGTGGCCATCACGCCCTCCGGCGGTGCCGTCAGCCCGCTCGGCGCGATAGCGGTGGGTGCCATCGCCGGCCTGCTCTGCGCCATGGCCGTCGGCCTCAAGTACAAGCTCGGATACGACGACTCCCTCGACGTGGTCGGCGTCCACCTGGTCGGCGGTGTGGTGGGCTCCCTGCTCATCGGCTTCTTCGCCACCGGAGGCGTGCAGTCCGACGCCAAGGGCCTCTTCTACGGGGGCGGGTTCGACCAGCTCGGCAAGCAGGCGGCTGCCGTCTTCGCGGTCCTCGGCTACTCCCTGGTCGTCTCCGCGGTCCTCGCCTTCCTCGTCGACAAGCTCCTCGGCATGCGGGTCACGGAGGACGACGAGGTCTCCGGCATCGACCAGACCGAACACGCCGAGACCGCGTACGACTTCAGCGGCGCCGGCGGCGGCACCGTCCAGCGCAACGTCTCCCTCGTCCCGCCTGTCGAAGAACACGCCGAGGCCAGGAAGGTCGACGCATGAAGCTGATCACCGCCGTCGTGAAGCCCCACCGGCTCGACGAGATCAAGGAGGCGCTCCAGGCCTCCGGAGTGCAGGGCCTCACCGTGACCGAGGCCAGCGGCTACGGCCGCCAGCGCGGCCACACCGAGGTCTACCGGGGCGCCGAGTACACCGTCGACCTCGTCCCCAAGATCCGCATCGAGGTCCTGGTGGAGGACGACGACGCCGAACACGTCACCGACGTCATCGTCAAGGCCGCCAGGACCGGCAAGATCGGGGACGGCAAGGTCTGGTCCGTGCCCGTCGACGCTGCCGTCCGGGTCCGGACCGGCGAGCGCGGGCCCGACGCGCTCTGAGGCGGCCCGGCCGCTGGGGGTCAGGGGCCCGGCGGCACAACGACCACCCCGGAGCAGCGACCGGCCGCCGGCATCCGGTGGCCCGGCGGCCGGTCGCCCCCGCAACACACGGCAGAGTCGTGGCGGGGAGCACAGCGCCGGAGGCGCACTCCCACCGGCCCGCAGCCGCGTACGAGACAGGAGGGAACGCGGGGGGATGTCCACCCGCAGCGGCCGGCGTCACGCCCACAGAACCCTCCGGACGACAGAGGACGCCGGACCGAGGACGGACATCCCCCGCGGCCCCGCCCCACAACGAACAGAAGGCGCACCGGCCACAGCAGAGCCGATGAGACCGGACGCCGACGCCGGCAGTCACAGGAGTCACCGGTGACCAGCATGGACGAACGGGACGAGCAAGAACAGCCCGCAGACGAGAAGCGGATCGAGGAGAAGCGGACCGAGGAGAAGCGGATCGACGAGAAGCGGATCGACGAGAACCACGCCCTCGACGAGCGTCCCGACCCCCCCGAGACCGCCCCCACCCCCGACGGCTACGCGGCAGCCCGGCTGCGTCTCCTCACCGAGGACGGGCAGCCCGGTCCGGCGCGCCGTGCCGCGCTCGCCGGCCTCACCGACTCGTGGCTCGCACGCCTGTTCACCGGTGCCGCGGCCGGGCTGCCCGGCGTCAGCCTGATCGCCGTCGGCGGCTACGGCCGCGGCGAGCTGTCCCCGCGCAGCGACCTCGACCTCCTGCTGCTCTACGACTCCCGTGCCGACCCGGCCGCCGTGGCCGCGCTCGCCGACCGCGTCTGGTACCCCGTCTGGGACCTGGGCCTTGACCTGGACCACTCGGTGCGCACCACCGCCGAGGCCCGCAAGACCGCCGGCGGCGACCTCAAGGTCCACCTCGGCCTGCTGGACGCCCGCCACCTCGCCGGCGACCCCGGGCTCAGCGCTGAACTGCGCACCACCCTCCTCGCCGACTGGCGCAACCAGGCCACGAAGCGGCTGCCCGAGCTGCGCGAGCTGTGCGCCGAGCGCGCCGCCCGCCAGGGCGAACTGCGCTACCTCCTCGAACCCGACCTGAAAGAGGCCCGCGGCGGGCTGCGTGACGCCACCGCGCTGCGGGCGGTCGCCGCCTCCTGGCTCGCCGACGCCCCCCGCGAGGGCCTGGCCGAGGCCCGCCGGACCCTGCTCGACACCCGCGACGTCCTGCACATGGTCACCGGCCGCGCCACCGACCGGCTCAGCCTCCAGGAGCAGGAACAGGTCGCCGCCGGCCTCGGCCTGCCCGACGCGGACGCCCTGCTGCGCACCGTCTACGAGGCGGCCCGCACCATCTCCTACGCGAGTGACGTCACCTGGCGCGAGGTCGGCCGGGTGCTGAGCGCCCGCTCCCTGCGGCCCCGGCTGCGGGGCGTCCTCAGCCGGAGCGGCTTCGGCCGGGGCGGTGGGGCGCAGCCGGAGCGCAGCCCGCTCGCGGAAGGCGTCGTCGAGCAGGACGGCGAGGCCGTGCTCGCGCGCACCGCGCGCCCCGAGCACGACCCCGTCCTGCCGCTGCGCGCCGCCGCGGCCGCCGCCCAGGCAGGCCTGCCCCTCTCCCTGCACGCCGTGCGCAGGCTCGCCGCCACCACCCGCCCGTTGCCCACTCCCTGGCCCGCCGAGGCCCGCGACCGGCTGGTGACGCTGCTCGGCGCCGGCCGGCCCACCGTCGACGTGTGGGAGGCCCTGGACGCGGAGGGCCTGATCAGCAGGCTGCTGCCGGACTGGGAGTGGGTGCGCTGCCGCCCGCAGCGCAACGCCGTGCACACCTGGACCGTCGACCGGCACCTGGTGGAGACCGCGGTGCGCGCGGCCGAGCTGACCCGCCGGGTCGGCCGCCCCGACCTGCTCCTGGTCGCCGCGCTCCTGCACGACATCGGCAAGGGCCGCCCCGGCGACCACTCCGAGACGGGCGCCGCGCTCGCCACGCGGATCGCCGCCGCCGTCGGCTTCGACGCCGCCGACACCGCCGTGATCACCACGCTCGTCCTCCACCACCTGCTGCTCGTCGAGACCGCCACGCGGCGCGACCTGGACGACCCCGCGACCATCCGCACCGTCACCGAGGCGGTCGGCTCCACCGGCACCCTGGAACTGCTGCACGCCCTCACCGAGGCCGATGCGCTCGCCACCGGGCCGGCCGCCTGGTCCACCTGGCGCGGCGGGCTCGTGGCCGACCTGGTCGGGCGGGCCGCAGCGGTCCTCTCGGGCCGGGCGCCCGCCGCTCCGGAGCCGTCCGAGCCCACCGCCGAGCAGGAGCGGCTGGCCATGGAGGCGGTCCGCACCGGCGGTCCCGTCCTGCGGCTGCGCGCCCGGCCGGAGGCAGGCGACGGCGCGCAGGACGCGGGCGACGCGCAGGGCGCGGAGGTGGCGGGCGACACCGGAGCGCCCGGCGAACCGGAACCGCTCGGCGCCGAACTGCTGATCGCCGTCCCCGAACAGCCGGGGGTACTGCCCACCGTCGCCGGCGTGCTCGCCCTGCACCGGCTGACGGTGCGCACCGCTGAACTGCGCATCGAGGACCTTCCGTACGCTCTCGTGAACGGCGCCGGAGCGACGGAGCCCGGCGCCCCCGCAGACGGCGTCGTACAGGAGACCGCGGGCCTCGACGCGCACCGCACGCCCGACGGAACCCGGCTACCCGACACGGCCCGCACGCCCGGCGCCGTCCTGCTGCTGGACTGGCGGGTCGCCGCCGAGTACGGCTCGCTGCCGCAGGCCACCCGGCTCCGTGCCGACCTGGTACGCGCGCTGGACGGCACCCTCGACATCGCGGGCCGCCTCGCCGAGCGTGACGCCGCGTACCCGCGCCGCCGCGGCAGCACCCCGCCGCCACCCAGGGTGACCGTCGCCCCGACCGGATCGCGCCGCGCCACCGTCATCGAGGTGCGCGCCCAGGACGCTCCGGGGCTGCTGCACCGGGTGGGGCGCGCCCTGGACGCGGCGGGCGTGCGCGTGCGCAGCGCCCACGTGTCCACGCTCGGCGCGAACGCGGTCGACGCCTTCTACGTGACCGACACGGACGGCCAACCGCTGGGCGCGGAGCGGGCCGACGCGGTGGCCGGCTCCCTGGAGGCCGTGCTGCGGGCCTGACCGGAGCGGTCCCGGCCGGCGCGGGCGGAGCCGTCACGACCTGGGTGAGCGAGGTCATCCGGGCCCGCGTGCCCGCACGCGCCGGGCGGCCGGACCGGGCGACCGCGTAGCGCGCGTCACACGGGCCGGCACGATTGGCCGCCCGGCCCGATACCCTTGGGGACGACGAAGACCATTGCCGACTCCAAGGACCGACACCGCCGTGTTCGATACGCTCTCCGACCGCCTCAGCGCGACCTTCAAGTCCCTACGAGGCAAAGGCAGGCTCTCAGAGGCGGACATCGATGCCACGGCGCGTGAGATCCGCATAGCGCTCCTGGAAGCGGACGTCGCGCTGCCGGTGGTGCGCGCCTTCATCAAGCAGGTCAAGGAGCGGGCGAACGGTGCCGAGGTCTCCCAGGCGCTGAACCCTGCCCAGCAGGTCATCAAGATCGTCAACGAGGAGCTGATCGGCATCCTCGGCGGCGAGACCCGCCGCCTGCGCTTCGCCAAGCAGCCCCCGACCGTGATCATGCTGGCCGGTCTCCAGGGTTCCGGTAAGACCACCCTGGCGGGCAAGCTCGGCCGCTGGCTGAAGAGCCAGGGCCACGCCCCGCTGCTGGTCGCCTGCGACCTCCAGCGCCCGAACGCCGTCAACCAGCTCACCGTCGTCGCCGAGCGCGCCGAGGTGGGCGTCTACGCCCCCGAGCCGGGCAACGGCGTGGGCGACCCCGTGAAGGTCGCCAAGGACTCCGTCGAGCACGCGCGGAGCAAGCAGTACGACATCGTCATCGTCGACACCGCCGGCCGGCTCGGCATCGACCAGGAGCTGATGCAGCAGGCCGCGGACATCCGCGACGCGGTCAGCCCCGACGAGATCCTCTTCGTCGTCGACGCCATGATCGGCCAGGACGCCGTCAACACCGCGGAGGCCTTCCGGGACGGCGTCGGCTTCGACGGCGTGGTCCTCTCCAAGCTCGACGGCGACGCTCGCGGCGGCGCGGCGCTCTCGGTGGCCCATGTCACCGGCCGTCAGATCATGTTCGCCTCCAACGGCGAGAAGCTGGACGACTTCGACGCCTTCCACCCGGACCGCATGGCGTCCCGCATCCTCGGCATGGGTGACGTGCTCACCCTGATCGAGAAGGCTGAGCAGACCTTCAGCCGCGAAGAGGCCGAGAAGATGGCGGCCAAGCTGTCCAGTTCCAAGGGGAAGGACTTCACGCTCGACGACTTCCTCGCCCAGATGGAGCAGGTCAGGAAGATGGGCAGCATCAGCAAGCTGCTCGGCATGCTCCCCGGCATGGCCCAGGTCAAGGACCAGATCCAGAACGTCGACGAGCGTGAGGTCGACCGCACCGCCGCGATCATCAAGTCCATGACCCCCGGCGAGCGCCAGGACCCCGTGATCATCAACGGTTCCCGGCGGGCCCGTATCGCGCGTGGTTCCGGCGTCGAGGTCGGCGCGGTGAAGAACCTGGTGGAGCGGTTCTTCGAGGCCCGCAAGATGATGTCGCGGATGGCCCAGGGCGGCGGCATGCCGGGCATGCCCGGGATCCCGGGCATGGGCGGCGGGCCCGGCAAGCAGCGCAAGAAGCAGAAGCAGGCCAAGGGCAAGCAGCGCTCCGGCAACCCGATGAAGCGCAAGCAGCAGGAGCAGGAGGCCGCCGCGCGCCGCGAGGCCGCCGCACAGGGCCAGGCGCTCGGCCTGCCGGGCGACCAGGGCGACGACGGGAAGTTCGAGCTGCCCGACGAGTTCAAGAAGTTCATGGGCTGAGCCCCGCCACCGAGCACGGGAACCCCGGCAGCGCCGAGCCGCGCGCCGGGGTCCGGCATGTCGGCGGCCGATCGCCGCCCACCCGCGTACCGGCGTGCCGCACCGCGCCTTCCGCCCGGCGCGCCCCGGGGAAGCCGCCGCCACTCCCGCCGGCGCAGAAGAGCGTTCCGCCGCGCCCGCGGCCGTAGCATGCGCGCCATGGCCAAGGCACCCGTACTCACCCCCCGGGCGGACGACTTCCCCCGCTGGTACCAGGACCTCATCACCAAGGCCGAACTCGCCGAGAACGGCCCCGTGCGCGGCACCATGGTCATCAGGCCCTACGGGTACGGCCTCTGGGAGCGGATGCAGCAGGAACTCGACGCGCGCATCAAGGCCGCGGGCGCGGCGAACGCCTACTTCCCGCTGCTCATCCCGCAGTCGTACCTCACCAGGGAGGCCGAGCACGTCGAGGGCTTCGCGCCCGAGCTGGCCGTGGTCACGCACGGCGGCGGCAAGGACCTGGAGGAGCCCGCCGTGGTACGGCCCACCTCCGAGACCATCGTCAACGCGTCGTTCGCCAGGTGGGTGCAGAGCTACCGCGACCTGCCGCTGCTCGTCAACCAGTGGGCGAACGTGGTCCGCTGGGAGATGCGCCCGCGGGTGTTCCTGCGCACCACCGAGTTCCTCTGGCAGGAGGGCCACACCGCCCACGCCACCCGCGAGGAGGCCCGCGAGTACGCGGCGCACATCCACCGCGAGGTCTACGCCGACTTCATGGTGAACGTCCTCGGCGTCGACGTCGTCCTCGGCCGCAAGACACCCAGGGAACGGTTCGCCGGAGCCGTCAACACGCTCACCCTGGAGGCCATGATGGGCGACGGCAAGGCGCTCCAGATGGGCACCAGCCACGAGCTCGGCCAGAACTTCTCCAAGGCCTTCGGGATCCGCTACCTCTCCCGCGAGGGCCGGGAGGAACCCGTCTGGCAGACCTCCTGGGGCGCGTCCACCCGGCTGGTCGGCGGGCTGATCATGTCGCACGGCGACGACCACGGGCTGCGCGTCCCGCCCCGGCTGGCCCCCGTCCAGGCGGTGGTCCTCGCCGTCAAGGACGACGACGCGGTGCTGGCCGAGGTCCGCGAGCTGGGCGCCGCGCTGACGGCCGCGGGCATCCGGGCGCACGTCGACGAGCGTACCGACACCCCCTTCGGCCGCCGGGCCGTCGACTGGGAGCTCAAGGGCGTGCCGCTGCGCGTCGAGGTCGGCCCCTGCGACCTCGCGGAGGGCACCGTGACGCTGGCCCGGCGGATCCCCGGCGGCAAGGAGACCGTCGGGCGCGCCGGCCTCCCCGAGCTGCTCCCGGAGCTCCTGGAGGCCGACCAGGCCCTCCTGCTGCGGCAGTCCCGCGACCACCGCGCATCGCGCACCGTGGACGTCACCGGCGTCTCGGAGGCCATCGCGGCCGCCAAGGGCGGCGGCCTGGCCCGCATCCCCTGGGCGGCCCTGGGGGAGTCGGGGGAGGACAGGCTCGCCGAGCACGCCGTCACGGTCCGGTGCCTCACCACCCCGGACGGGGCGGTTCCGGACGCCGACGACGCGCCCGGTAATGTCGCCCTGGTGGGACGCGCCTACTGACCGGCCCGCAGCCGCACAGCCGTCGACCTCCTGTCCGCGGCGCGGGGCAGTGCCCGTGATCCCGGGCCGCGGGGGCGCCGGTGACACCGCGCCGCAGCAGCGCCCGTGACCCGGGCAGGTGCGGCCTGAACGCCTACACGGCCCTGACGTGCTGCACGCGCGCGTGCAACCGCGAAGAGCGCGGCGGCGTCACATTCGCGCACAAGGAAACGGCGCACACGCCGAACGTCCCGGCGTGCGGATTTTGCCTACGCGTCACTGCGTTGGTCTCACTACGTGCTGCATTAATATGAGCTGTGCGATATATCCGCAGATCAGCGTGCACGTCCTCGTCGCAGGACATCAGGGTTTACTGAGCGGTAAGTGCAAAATATTTGGGATGCCCCGGAATCGGAACACAGAGGCACCCCGGATCGTTGTCACGACGTGAGCACGACACCACCTGTTCTCGCCGCAGAGCTGGCAGGGGCATGGGCCGAAATTCAGCGGCACCACCCCGAACTGCCAGATCTTGCCGCGCCCGAAGCACTGATCGGAGAGTCGTCGTCCGCCTGCGGCGCCGAACTCTCCTTCGAGCGACTCCTCCACGAGGCAGTCCATGGCATCGCCGCCGCCCGCGGAGTGCGTGACACGTCCCGCGCCGGCCGCTATCACAACCGCAGATTCCTTGCCATCGCCGAGGAGCTGGGCCTCGACCACCCGGACGAGCCCCACCCCAGCAGCGGCTTCTCCCTGGTCAGCCTCAAGCCCGAGGCCAGAAGGCGCTACCGGCCCACCATCGAGCGCCTCCAGCGCGCCCTCAAGGCGCACTCGGCGGCCACCGAGCAGGACACCACGGGCAGCTTCCGCGGCCCCGCCGGCCGCCACGGCTCGTCCGGCGGCGGCGTCCGCGTCAAGGCCGTGTGCGACTGCGGGCGCAACGTCCGCGTGGTGCCGTCCGTCCTGGCGCAGGCCCCCATCGTCTGCGGGGGCTGCGGCAAGCCCTTCCAGATCCCGGAGGTGGTCGGCGCAGGGGCGCGCTGACGACCCCGGCGGGCTCCCCGCGTGCCCGCCGCACGACACAGGGCAGACCCCTCACGGCTGACCCTGCCCCTCCAGGGCCGCCCCGGCCGACGCCCCCGGCGTCGCCGGGGGCCACCCGGCCCCGCCTCCACGCACGCCCCGGGCCCCGACCGGCGGTTCGGGGGCCTTCTGGGTGTGGCACAATGGGCGGCTGTACTCGACAGCCGCATAGGACCCCTCTCTCCTCCGGCTGACGCGTCCATCGGGCCACTCGGGTACCGCAGCCCCACGCGGCAATCCGCTGTGCCCCACCACGTCAAACCAGGAGAACCCACTCCCGTGGCAGTCAAGATCAAGCTGAAGCGCCTGGGCAAGATCCGTGCGCCGCACTACCGCATCGTCGTCGCCGACTCCCGCACCCGCCGTGACGGCCGGGCCATCGAGGAGATCGGCCTGTACCACCCGGTGCAGAACCCCTCTCGCATCGAGGTCGACGCCGAGCGCGTGGCGTACTGGCTCTCCGTGGGCGCCCAGCCGACCGAGCCCGTCCTCGCCATCCTGAAGAAGACCGGCGACTGGCAGAAGCACAAGGGCGAGCCCGCCCCCCCGCCGCTGCTCCAGCCCGCGGAGAAGGCCGCCAAGCCCGCCTTCGAAGCCCTCGCCGGTGACGACGGGGCCAAGGGCGAGGCCATCACCCAGAAGAAGAAGGCCGACAAGAAGGCGGACGAGCCCGAGGCTGCGTCCGACGCCGCTTCGACCGAGGCCTGAGCATGCTTGAGGAGGCTCTCGAGCACCTCGTCAAAGGCATCGTCGACAACCCCGACGACGTACAGGTGGCCTCCCGCAACCTGCGCCGCGGGCGCGTCCTGGAGGTCCGGGTCCACCCGGACGACCTCGGCAAGGTGATCGGCCGCAACGGCCGCACGGCCCGCGCGCTGCGCACGGTCGTGGGCGCCATCGGCGGCCGTGGCATCCGCGTCGACCTCGTCGACGTGGACCAGGTCCACTGACACAAGGCAGCACCGGCTCGGGCCGGGGACGGGCGCTTTCTGCCCTCCCCGGCCCGCTGCCGTCTTCCGGACGGCGTTCCGAGCCGCGACACCATCCGCAGCACACGAGCAACGATCAGGAGAGCCGGACACCGTGCAGCTTGTAGTCGCCCGGGTGGGCCGCGCCCACGGCATCAAGGGCGAGGTCACCGTCGAGGTGCGCACCGACGAACCCGAACTGCGGCTCGCCCCCGGCGCCGTGCTCCACACCGACCCGGCCGCCACCGGACCGCTCACCATCGAGAGCGGCCGGGTGCACAGCGGCAGGCTGCTGCTCCGCTTCGAGGGAGTGGCGGACCGGAACGCCGCCGAGGCACTCCGCAACACCCTGCTGATCGCCGAGGTCGACCCGGACGAGCTCCCCGAGGAGCCCGACGAGTACTACGACCACCAGCTGATCGACCTCGACGTCGTCACCTCGGACGGCGCCGCGGTCGGGCGCATCACGGAGGTCTCGCACCTGCCCTCCCAGGACCTGTTCGTCGTGGCCCGGCCGGACGGCAGCGAGGTGTACGTCCCGTTCGTCGAGCAGATCGTCAAGGAGATCGACCTGGCGGAGCAGAAGGCCGTCATCGACCCGCCGCCCGGCCTGATCGACGACCGCGCCGAGACCGATCCCTCCTGGGACCCGGAAGGCGCCTGATGCGGCTCGACGTCGTCACCATCTTCCCCGAGTACCTCGACCCGCTGGACGTCTCCCTCGTCGGCAAGGCACGCGCGCGTGGACCACTGGACGTCCACGTCCACGACCTGCGGCAGTGGGCCCACGACCGGCACAACACCGTGGACGACACCCCTTACGGCGGCGGCCCCGGGATGGTCATGAAGACCGACCCCTGGGGTGAGGCGCTGGACAGCGTCGTCGCCGACGGCTACGAGAGCGGCGCCGGCCGGCCGGTCCTCGTCGTGCCGACCCCGAGCGGCCGCCCGTTCACGCAGGAGACGGCGGTCCGCCTCTCCGAGCAGCCCTGGCTGATCTTCACGCCCGCCCGGTACGAGGGCATCGACCGCCGCGTCGTCGACGAGTACGCCACGCGCGTGCCCGTCCTGGAGCTCTCCATCGGCGACTACGTCCTCGCGGGCGGCGAGGCCGCCGTCCTGGTCATGGTGGAGGCCGTCGCGCGGCTGCTGCCCGGGGTGCTCGGCAACGCCGAGTCGCACCGCGACGACTCCTTCGCGCCCGGCGCCATGGTCGACCTCCTCGAAGGGCCCGTCTACACCAAGCCCCCGCTCTGGCGGGGGCGCGGGGTCCCCGAGGTGCTGGTCAGCGGGCACCACGGCAGGATCGCCCGCTGGCGCAGGGACGAGGCCCTGCACCGCACCGCCGAGCACCGCCCGGACCTCATCGAGCGCTGCGATCCGGCGGCGTTCGACAAGCACGACCGCGCCACCCTCGCCGCCCTCGGCTGGCAGCCGGGACCCGGCGGGCGGTACGTACGCGGCCCGCTGGCGGACGCCGAGGGCGACGACGGCTCCGGAGACCCGGAGCCCGCCACGGGGACGGCACGGCGGCGGTAGCGCGGGCGCGTGGGCGGGCCCGGCGGGGTTGCGGCTCGGGCGCGACACGGGTTCAGGGCGGCCCCGCCGGAGGGCGTCCCTCAGCCGGAGCCGGAGGACCTCCCTTGGCCGGAACCCGCGCGGGCGGACCCGGCGCCGGTCAGAGGGCGCGCGGGTCGGGGTGGTGCCGATTTGGGCGCAGCCCCGCCCCATGGAAGAATGGCTCGCTGTTGCACTTCGTCGGGCGTGCGCCCCTGCCACAGGGGGACACGACGCACACCCCGGCGGGCACCACCCACCATCTCATCGACTTCCCGCCGATGACCTGTGGCATCGGCGAAGAAAGCAGACCCCCATGTCTCACCTGCTCGACACCGTCGACAACGCGTCGCTGCGCAGCGACATCCCGCCCTTCCGCCCGGGTGACACCGTGAACGTCCACGTCCGGGTCATCGAGGGCAACCGCTCCCGTGTGCAGCAGTTCAAGGGCGTCGTGATCCGCCGCCAGGGCTCCGGCGTCCGCGAGACGTTCACCGTCCGCAAGGTCTCCTTCTCCGTGGGCGTGGAGCGCACCTTCCCGGTGCACACCCCGATCGTCGAGAAGATCGAGCTCGTCACGCGCGGTGACGTCCGCCGTGCCAAGCTCTACTACCTCCGTGACCTGCGCGGCAAGGCCGCGAAGATCAAGGAGAAGCGCGACAGCTGAGCGCGCCGGAGGCTTCCTGGCCGGGCCGGATAGCATCTGGCCCCGATGGACACCGAGGCACACCCCGCGGAGCGCGACCCCTCCCGCCCGCCCTCTCCGGAGGGCCTGGCGGGGCAGGGGTCGCGCTCCGCGTGCGTGTCGGAGAACGGCGAGCGCGCGCCGGTGCCTGGCGCCGGGCACCGCGAGGGCTCCCCGGTTCCGGGTGTCGGAGAGCCCCCGCGGGTGTCAGCTGACACGAGTCCACCGGCTGACGGGGCTGACCCGGCCGCCCCGGCTGACCGGAGCCCGGCACGCGCGCGGGTGGCGGCGCTGACCGCCAGGCTGCCCGGCGGCGGCTTCACGGCCCTGGTGCTGCTCTGCGTAGTGCTCCTGCTGCTCGTGGGCCGCTTCGTGATGGAGCCCTTCGAGATACCCAGCCGCTCCATGGAGCCCGGACTCCGGATCGGGGATCGTGTACTCGTCAACAAGCTGGCGTACCGTTTCGGAGCCGGGCCACGGCGCGGTGACACCGTCGTCTTCGACGGCACGGGATACTTCGGCGCCGGCGACTTCATCAAGCGGGTCGTGGGAGTGGGGGGAGACCACGTGGTCTGCTGCGACAGCCAGGGGAGGATCGAGGTGAACGGCCGGGCGCTGGACGAGACGGGCTACCTCTACCCGAAAGACGCTCCCTCCGAGGCGCCCTTCGACGTGACCGTGCCCGACGGCACCCTCTTCCTGCTCGGCGACCACCGCGGCGACTCCAGCGACTCCAGGGACCGCCTGGGAGCCCCGGGCGGCGGCATGGTCCCCGTGCACGCCGTCATAGGCAAGGCCGAGTGGGTCGCCTGGCCCGCCGGCCACTGGGGTGGCCTCCATGGGTAACCGCGGACGCAGGCGGCCTGCGCGGCACTCGAGCGCCGCGCCCCCCGCCGCCACGCGCCCGCGCGGCCAGGGCGGCCGGGCGGACCGCCGAAAGCTCGCCCGGAAGGTCAAACGCCGCAGACGTCGATCGGCCCTCAAGGAGATACCCCTCCTCATAGGTGTGGCCGTTCTCATAGCCCTGATCCTCAAGACCTTCCTCCTCCAGGCCTTCGTGATCCCGTCCGGCTCCATGGAGCAGACCATCCGCATCGGCGACCGGGTGCTGGTCGACAAGCTCACGCCCTGGTTCGGCGCGGAGCCCGAGCGCGGCGACGTCGTCGTCTTCAGGGACCCGGGCCACTGGCTGGAGCAGGAACAGGGCCAGAAGGCGGACGACCCCGTCGGCGTCAAGCAGGTCAAACAGGTGCTGTCCTTCATCGGGCTGCTGCCCTCCGACAACGAGCGCGACCTGATCAAACGCGTCGTCGCGGTCGGCGGCGACACCGTCAAGTGCTGCGACGGAGAGGGCCGCGTCACCGTCAACGGCGTCCCCCTCAACGAGCCGTACATCCACCCCGGCAACAAGCCCTCCGACTTCGTCTTCGACGTGAAGGTGCCCCCGGGGCGGCTGTTCGTGATGGGCGACCACAGGGCCAACTCCGCCGACTCCCGCTACCACCGCACCGAGGCCTTCAGCGGCACCGTCTCCGTCGACAACGTCGTCGGGCGCGCCCGTGTCATAGCCTGGCCTGTCGGGCACTGGCGCAGTCTGGAGGAACCGGAGACGTACGCGCGCGTGCCCGACGCGGGCGATGCCTCGGCCGCGGTCACAGGTATGTCGCATAAGGTGGCCCCCGCGGATAGCGACACGATGATCCCCCTCCCGACCCCTGCGGAACTCCCGCTCGTTATGGGAGTGGTGGGCTTGCACCGGATCCGGGGCAAGCGGCGGCACGGAGTGAGGAGTGGATGTGGGGGATGTGGCGGTCGGCACACGGTCCGGGCACGATGGCCCCGAGGAGCGCCCGGAGGGCACCGGTGGCCTGCCGGGTGCACACGGAGCGCACTCGCGCGGACCCGAGGAGCGACCGGCTGGTCCCCGGTACGGCGCCGAGGGCGCACCGCAGGCACCTGGAGGCGAGGCGGACGGCATGAGCCCGGTGCCTGACCAGGGAGAGGGAGCGGGGCGCCACCGCTCGGGCTCGCACGCGCGCGAGAGCAACTCCAACCAGCGCTCCTTCTGGAAGGAGCTGCCGCTCCTCGTCGTCATCGCCCTGGTCCTGGCGCTCCTGATCAAGACGTTCCTGGTGCAGGCCTTCTCCATCCCGTCGGCCTCCATGGAGAACACCCTCCAGATCGGCGACCGGGTGCTGGTGGACAAGCTCACGCCCTGGTTCGGCGCCGAGCCCAAGCGCGGCGAGGTCGTCGTCTTCCACGACCCCGACGGATGGCTCAACGGCGAGCCCACGCCGAAGCCGAACGCCGTGCAGACCGGCCTGAGCTGGATCGGCCTGATGCCGTCCGCGGACGAGAAGGACCTGATCAAGCGGGTCGTCGGCGTGGCCGGCGACACCGTCGAGTGCAACGGCACCGGCCCGCTGAAGGTCAACGGCAAGACGATGGACGACTCGTACGTCTACGCCGGCAACACTCCGTGCAGCTCCGACGACCAGGGCGGCCAGTTCAAGGTCACGGTACCGAAGGGCAAAATCTGGGTCATGGGAGACCACCGCCAGAACTCCCTCGACTCCCGCTACCACCAGCACGACAAGAACAACGGCTTCGTGCCCGTGAGCAATGTCGTCGGCCGCGCCATCGTGGTCGCCTGGCCGCCGAACCGCTGGTCCGCCCTGCCCGTCCCGCACAGCTTCGACCAGCCCGGCGTGAACGCCGCGGCCGGAATGGTGCCGGGCGCGCTGGGGCTCGCGGGCGCCGTGCCGCTGGTGCTCTGGCGCAGGAGGCGTGTGGCTTCCCATGCCGCGGCGCGCCCGGCCTCCGGGGACACCCGGCGCGAGGACTGAGACCCCGGTCGTCCGCCCGGCCGTTCGGCCGAGGCGCCCGGCGCCCGGTCCCGCGGGAGCGCGGCGGGGCCGGTGCGCCCGCTCCCGCGGGCCGGGATGACACCGTCTCAGGCCCCGGGCCGACACCAGGGTTACTGGTGCCAGTACCGCCCGGTAGGGTGCCGTCCCAGATCGCCGATCTTCCGCGGCCCACGTCTGCCTGCGGGATCGATCCTCCGAACCGTGTGGAGCACTGGGATGAGCGGGACGCGTCAAACGCATGAGGGCCGGGGACAGCGCAGCAGCAAGCTGTCCGGGCTGGCCGTAGCCCTTGGCTGTGTGCTCTTCCTGGGGGGCTTCATATGGGGCGTCATCGTCTACGAGCCCTTCACCGTGCCCACCCCCTCGATGACGCCCACCATCGACGCGGGTGACCGGGTGCTCGCCCAGCGCATCGACGGCAGCCAGGTGCACCGCGGCGACGTGGTCGTCTTCCGGGACGCCAGCTGGGGCGACCTGCCGCTGGTCAAGCGCGTGGTCGGGATCGGCGGCGACAAGGTGGCGTGCTGCACCGACGGCAAGCTGACGGTGAACGGCAAGGAGATCTCCGAGCCCTACCTCGCCAAGGGCTCGCCCGCCTCCGCGAGCGGCATCCCGGCCACCAAGGTCCCGCAGGGCCGCCTCTTCGTCCTCGGTGACGAGCGGCGCGGCTCGCTGGACTCCAGCATGCACCTCCAGGACGCCGGCAACGGCTCCGTGCCGCGCAGCGCGGTCGACGCCCGCGTGGACGCCGTGGCCTGGCCCATGCGCGGCATGCCCCACCCCTCGGGCTTCGCCGGCCTGCCCGGCGGGCTCTCGCAGCCGGGACCCCTCACCATCGTGCTCACCATGGTCATCGTGGGCGCCGTGCTGATCCTCGGCGGTGCCGCCTGGCCGGGCCTGGCGAGCCGTATGGGAGGCCGCAGCCGTTCCGACGGGGCAGGCCGCGGGGAGCTGGCCGGTGTCCGCTGAGAGCGGTCCAGACGGCCCCGGGGCGGCGGGTAGAGCGGGCGCCCCGGGTACGCGGGGTTCGTCGTCCGGTACGCCGGACGGTGACCCTGTCCTGCCGGGCGGTGCGGTAGGCGCCCCGGGCGCGGGCAGTGGCGCCCCTGACGCGGGCAGTGGTGTCCATGACACGGGCAGTGGGGCCCCTGGTACGGGTAGTGGTGCCGCCGGTGCGGGCAGTGGCCTTCCCGGTGAGCAGGACGGCGTCCCCACAGGGCCGGGCGGTGCGCCGCTGCGCCGGGTGGCCAGGGTCGTGCTCCTCGACCCGCAGGACCGCATCCTGCTCCTGCACGGGCACGAGCCGGACGATCCCGACGACGACTGGTGGTTCACCCCCGGCGGCGGCCTCGAAGGCGATGAGACCCGGGAGCAGGCCGCGCTCCGCGAGCTCGCGGAGGAGACCGGCATCACCGACGTCGAGCTGGGCCCGGTGCTGTGGCGCCGGATCTGTTCCTTCCCTTTCGCGGGGCGGCGCTGGGATCAGGACGAGTGGTACTTCCTCGCCCGTACCACCCAGACCATGACCCGTGCGACCAAGCTCACAAACCTTGAGCAGCGCAGCGTACTGGGAGCGCGCTGGTGGACGTGCCGGGAACTGTCCGAAGCACGTGAGACGGTGTATCCGACCAGACTCGCCGGGCTGCTGCGCACGCTGCTCGATGAGGGTCCCCCGGCCAGTCCCCAGATCCTCGACACCGAAATCGTCTGAGGGTTCGTAAGAGCTGGCGCACAATGAGGGGACGCACGGCTGAAGGGGAACATGCCATGAGCGCCGAGGACCTCGAAAAGTACGAGACCGAGATGGAGCTGAAGCTCTACCGGGAGTACCGCGATGTCGTCGGTCTGTTCAAATACGTGATCGAGACCGAGCGGCGTTTCTATCTCACCAATGACTACGAGATGCAGGTGCACTCGGTACAGGGTGAAGTCTTCTTCGAGGTCTCCATGGCGGATGCCTGGGTGTGGGACATGTACCGCCCGGCCAGATTCGTGAAGCAGGTGCGCGTCCTCACGTTCAAGGACGTGAATGTCGAGGAGCTGAACAAGAGCGATCTCGAACTGCCCGGGGGCTGAGCGGGCGGCACTGGCTGCTGCTGGGTGGCACCGGGCGGCGCCTGGCGGTGCCGGGGCACCCCGGCGGGGTGACGGCGATGGCCCGTTCGCGCGGTTCCGCGCGCTCCCTGTCGGGGCCCAGTCCCTTGCGGCCGTCGATCGACGGCTGCCTTGTCGTGGTTCCTCGCGCGGATTCCCGCGCCCCTTTCGGGGCCAAGTCCCACGTCGGTCCCAGGCTGGGAGAGGCGCCGTCTCGGGGTGGCACGGCGACTCATTGCCCGGTGCGGCGCGGTCTCCGTCCGCGCGGCCGGGTTCGCTGATGCATCGGAGATGCGCACGTCAGGGTGGGGCTTTCACTCTCGTGGGTGACGGAGTTTTCCACATCCCCGGAGTTGTCCACCAAGATCAACAAGCCGCGGCCCAGTGCGTGAGAGTTGGCGCCAGGAGGTGCCGACATGAACGCACAGCAGGTACGGCAGACGCGACGAGCAGGACGGGCACAGCAGCCACAGCAGCCACGGCAGGCCCGGCAGGCGGCTCCGGGGTCGGTCGGGATGCGGATCGGGGAGCCGCCGGCGAGCGAGGGCACCCGGAGCCGGGGGACACCCCCGCGCGGGACCCGGGGAACCCGCGGTCCCGGGAGAGCCTTACCGGGCTCGGTGCCGGCCGTCACCGACCCCGGAGACTCCCCGCGGGAGGGGCGAGCCCGTACGGACGCGGGAGGCCGGGCGAGCGCGCGAGCCAGGAGCGGCGGCGCACGCAGCGCGATGGGCCGCTACGGGGAGTCGCTCGCCGCCCGGCACCTCACCGAAGCGGGCATGACGATCCTGGAGCGCAACTGGCGCCCGGGCCGCACCGGCGAGATCGACATCGTCGCCCAGGACGGTGACGCGCTGGTGATCTGCGAGGTCAAGACCCGCCGGGCCGGCGCCTTCCAGCACCCGATGGCCGCCGTCACCCCCGGTAAGGCGGCCCGCCTGCGCGGCCTCGCGGAGCGCTGGCTCCAGGAACACGGCGGTGCGCCCCCGGGCGGCCTGCGCATCGACGTCGTCGGCGTCCTCCTGCCGGCCCGGGGCGCCCCCGTGGTCGAGCACGTCAGGGGGGTGCAGTGATGGGCTTCGCGCGCACCTGCTCGGTCGCCCTGGTCGGCGTCGAAGGCGTCGTCGTGGAGGTGCAGGCCGACCTGGAGCCGGGCGTGGCCGCGTTCACCCTGGTGGGCCTGCCCGACAAGAGCCTCACGGAGAGCCGCGACCGCGTCAGGGCGGCGGTGGTCAACTCCGGCGCCGAGTGGCCCCAGAAGAAGCTCACCGTGGGCCTCAGCCCCGCGTCGGTGCCCAAGGGAGGCAGCGGCTTCGACCTCGCCGTGGCGTGCGCCGTGCTCGGCGCCGCCGAGCGGATCGACCCCCGCGTCCTCGCGGACATCGTCATGATCGGCGAGCTGGGTCTCGACGGCCGCGCCCGCCCGGTCCGCGGCGTGCTCCCCGCGGTGCTCGCCGCCGCGGACGCCGGGTACGAGCAGGTCGTGGTCCCCGAGAGCACGGCGGCCGAGGCCGCGCTGGTCCCCGGTGTCTCCGTGCTCGGGGTGCGCAGCCTGCGCCAGCTCATCGCGGTCCTGACCGACGCACCGGTGCCCGAGGAGGACGAGCTCCACGAACCGGCCCGCCTCGATCCGTTCCTCGCCGGCCTCGCGGTCCCGGGCACCGGACTCGGTACCGGAGTGGCCCAGGGCGACCAGATCCCCGACCTGGCGGACGTCGCCGGCCAGCACCTGGCCCGGGCCGCCCTGGAAGTCGCCGCCGCCGGACGCCACCACGCGTTCTTCAAGGGGCCGCCCGGTGCGGGGAAGACCATGCTCGCCGAGCGGCTTCCGGGACTGCTGCCGCCGCTGGCCTCCAAGCAGTCGCTGGAGGTCACCGCCGTCCACTCGGTCGCCGGCACCCTGCCCGCCGGCCAGCCCCTGATCGACCGCCCGCCTTACTGCGCGCCGCACCACTCCGCCACCATGGCCTCCCTGGTCGGCGGCGGTACGGGCCTGCCCAGGCCGGGAGCTGTCTCGCTGGCCCACCACGGCGTGCTCTTCCTCGACGAGGCCGCGGAATTCTCCGGCAAGTCGCTCGACGCCCTGCGCCAGCCCCTGGAGTCCGGGCACGTGGTCGTAGCCCGCGCCGCCGGCATGCTGCGGATGCCGGCACGCTTCCTGATGGTGCTCGCCGCCAACCCCTGCCCCTGCGGGCGGTACGGCTCGGCCGAGGGCGGATGCGAGTGCCGCCCCTCATCCATCCGCCGCTACCAGGCCCGGCTCTCCGGACCGCTCATGGACCGCGTGGATCTCAGGGTCACCGTGCAGCCCGTCACCCGCTCCGAGCTGCTGCGCCTGCACACGGGCGCGGAGCCCACCGCGGCGGTGGCCCAGCGCGTCGCCGCCGCCCGGGAGCGGGCCGCGGCCCGCTACGCCGGCACGCCCTGGACCACCAACAGCGAGGTCCCCGGCCACGAGCTGCGCACCCGCTGGCAGGTGGCTCCGGGGGCGCTGGGCAGGGCCGAGGAGGACCTGGAGCGCGGCCTGCTCACGGCCCGCGGCCTCGACCGTGTCCTGCGCGTCGCCTGGACCGTCGCCGACCTCGCCGCCCGCGACCGCCCGACGGCCCAGGACGTCGACTGGGCCCTGGAACTGCGCACTGGCGTCCGCAGGGGCGCCGGCCTGGAGGTCGTCGGAGCATGACGGCGGTGAGTGACTCCGAGCGCCTCGCAAGGGCCGCGCTGACCCGCGTCATCGAGCCCGGCGACGAGACGGGTGGCCGCTGGCTGCGCGAGCTGGGAGCCGTCGCCCTCGCCGATCGGCTCACGTCGGGTGGAGACGCGTTGCCGGGCGTCGGCGCCAACCGGTGGGCAGGTCTGCTGTCCCGGGCGGCCCGCGCGCGGCCGAAAGCCGACCTGGCCGCGGCCGGCGCCGCCGGCGCCCGCTTCGTCTGCCCCGGCGACCTGGAGTGGCCGGCCCAGCTCGACGACCTCGGCGACGGGCGCCCCATCGGCCTGTGGGTGCGCGGCCGGCCGTCGCTGCGGATATGGGCCCTGCGGTCGGTCGCGATCGTCGGCGCCCGGGCCTGCACCGAGTACGGCGCCCATATGGCGGCACTCCTCGGCAGCCAGCTCGCCGAGCGCGGCTGGGTGGTGGTCTCGGGCGGGGCCTACGGGGTGGACGGCGCGGCCCACCGGGGCGCGCTCGGGGCCAGCGGTGCCACCGTCGCCGTGCTGGCCTGCGGAGTCGACAGCCCCTACCCGCGCGGCCACACCGAGCTGATCACCCGTATCGCGGAACAGGGCCTGGTCATCGGCGAGTTGCCGCCTGGCGACCACCCGACACCCAGGCGGTTCGTGCTGCGGAACCGCGTGATCGCCGCCCTCACCCGCGGCACGGTCGTCGTGGAGGCGGCGCACCGCAGCGGAGCCCTCTCGACGGCACGCATCGCGCAGCGGCTCGGGCGGTTCACGATGGGTGTGCCGGGGCAGGCCACCAGCTCGCTGTCCGCGGGGGTCCACGACCTGCTCCGGGGTGAGTCCGTGCTGGTCACCGACGCCGCGGAAGTGGTGGAACTGGTGGGTGACATGGGCGAGCTGGCCCCGCCGCGGCCCGGCACGACCCGCCCCAGGGACCTGCTCGCCCCGGCCCTCGCCCAGGTGCTGGACGCGCTGCCCGCGCGGGGCGCCGCCGCACCGGACGACATCGCCCGTTCGGCCGTCACCACTCCCGACGACGCCGTCGCCCGGCTGTACGAACTCCGCTCACTGGGGTTCGTCGAACGACATGGCGATGGCTGGCAGTTGACACGCCAGAAGGACCGGGGCGCGAACCCCGCTCGCCGTACGCCCTGACCTCGCGCACCACTCCATTCGGCCGAACCCCGACAGCCTTGCCAGTTCCCGCAGTTGGGGTGCCGGGGGTCAAGGCCGGAGGTCGCCGGCGGTCACCGTGGGCCGTCCGGCGGAACGTATCTGCGGCAAGGCAATACCCTGGCCTTCGCACACCGCGACGCCATAGTCACGCTACGCTCACAAAGGATTCCGGTACAGGACCCTCATCTCCGCACCGACCATCCGGAATCGGACCGGCCCCTCAGTCCGGCCCACACAGTTCACGGCAGAACGGCACAAGGCGACGAATGCCCCAGCACATCTCCGGGTCCGACCGGGCGGCAGTTCCACCCGCTGCCCGCGGCAGCGAGCGGCCTCCCGGCCCCTCGTCGCTCGACGAGCTGTGGCGGTCGTACAAGGAGACGGGTGACGAACGTCTGCGCGAACAGCTGATCCTGCACTACTCGCCCCTGGTCAAGTACGTCGCCGGCCGCGTGAGCGTCGGGCTGCCTCCCAACGTCGAGCAGGCGGACTTCGTCTCCTCGGGAGTCTTCGGCCTCATCGACGCCATCGAGAAGTTCGACATCGAGCGGTCCATCAAGTTCGAGACCTACGCGATCACCCGGATCCGGGGCGCGATGATCGACGAGCTGCGCGCGCTGGACTGGATCCCCCGCTCCGTGCGGCAGAAGGCACGCAACGTCGAGCGCGCCTACGCCACCCTGGAGGCCCAGCTCCGCCGCACCCCCTCCGAGAGCGAGGTCGCCTCGGAGATGGGCATCCCCCTGGAGGAGCTGCACGCCGTCTTCAGCCAGCTGTCCCTGGCCAACGTGGTCGCCCTGGAGGAGCTCCTGCACGTCGGGGGCGAGGGCGGCGACCGCCTCAGCCTGATGGACACCCTGGAGGACACCGCCGCCGACAACCCCGTCGAGGTCGCCGAGGACCGCGAGCTGCGCAGATTCCTGGCCCGCGCGATCAACACCCTGCCGGAACGCGAGAAGACCGTCGTCACCCTCTATTACTACGAGGGCCTCACGCTCGCCGAGATCGGCAATGTCCTCGGAGTCACCGAGAGCCGCGTCAGCCAGATCCACACCAAGTCCGTCCTCCAGCTCCGCGCCAAGCTGGCCAGCTTCGGGCGCTGATCCCTGCGCCGTCGCATGCCCGGCCCGCCGGCGTGCCGCGGCGGCGCACGCCGCGGCTGCCGTCGCACCCCGGTGGCGCAGGCGCGGTAGCGGACCGGGGGCCGTGAGCCGGTGCCGGCACCGCCCAGAGGGGGCAAAGTGTGGGGGCAGGGCGCGCCGGGAGCAGCCGACCTGCTTCGGCCGGTAGCCCGACCGACCCGCTTCGGCCCGGCCCGGACCGATCCACTTCGGCTGGTACACGGGGACCGGGGTACTCCGGCGGCGGGCATACGTAGAGTGGGCGGGTGCCAAGGATTCGAGCGGCCTCCGTGGCCGAGCACCGGTCGATGCAGCACAAGGCCCTGCTGGACGCCGCGCGGGCCCTCCTGTCCGAAGGCGGCACCGACGCCCTGACCTTCCCCGCGCTGGCCGAGCGCACCGGCCTCGCCAGGTCCTCCGTCTACGAGTACTTCCGCTCCCGGGCCGCCGTCGTGGAGGAACTCTGCGAAGCCGACTTCCCCGTCTGGGCGGCCGAGGTCGAGTCCGCCATGGAGCAGGCGGACACCCCCGAGGCCAAGGTCGGCGCCTACGTCAGGAGCCAGCTCGGCCTGGTCGGCGACCGCAGGCACCGCGCCGTGGTCGCGATCTCCGCGAGCGAGCTGGACGCCGGGGCCCGGGAGAAGATCCGTGCGGCGCACGCCGGCCTGACCGGCATGATCGTCGAAGCCCTCGACGCCATGGGCCACGCGCAGCCCCGGCTGGCGGCGATGCTGCTCCAGGGCATCGTCGACGTCGCCGTTCGCCGTATCGAGCATTCCGGGGGCGAGGACCCGGCGGCGATCACGGAGGCGGCGGTACGGATGGCACTCCACGGGGTGCGGGGCGAGCCGGCGTAGGACCCATCCTGGGCGGTCCGACAGTTCCGGGCCCTGCTCGGCGGAGCATCGGAGCAGCACGTCGTCGGACTGTCGGAGCCCACGTCGTCGGACCGTCACTGCACCACGTCGTCGGACCGCCACTGCACCGCCGGCGGACCGCCGACTGACCGACCCGCCCTGTCCCGTCAGCCCTCCTCCGGTGGTTCCGGCACGCCGATCACCGGAAGCAGGCGCGCGGGGCCCGCGTGCAGCAGCGCCGGTGGCAGGAGCAGGAGCGGGTCCAGGTAGGCGGCCGCGCGCCGCAGGCCCCAGTGCAGGCAGACGGCCGGGCAGTGGAAGGGCCCGGCCTCCACGACCCCCACCACCTGGCCGGCCGCGACCTGATCGCCCTCGCGCACCGCCGCCCGCACCGGCTCGTACGTCGTACGCAGCGCGGGCTCACCCGTACCGTCCAGCTGCACGGACACCACGCCGAGCCCTGCCACCCGCCCCGCGAACGTCACCCGGCCGGGCGCGACCGCGCGCACGGGTGACCCGGCCGGCGCGCCGAGATCCACGCCGCGGTGGCCCGGACCGTAGGGACTCGACGGGGGCTCCCAGCGCCGCACCACCACCGGACGCGCTCCCACCGGCCACACCCGGCCCACCCGCGGCACGGCCTCCGTGCCGGGCGCCGAGGACTCGGTGGACCCGCGCCCCTGCCCTGCCCGCGTGCCCACCCCGGCCCCCGGCGCCCTGGCCTCGCCCACTCCCTCGTTCGGCTGCGACCGTCCCCCTGAACGGCCAAGCGCACCCGCCCCCTCGTATCGCTGCGTCCGGGCCCCGGAGCGACCCGCCGAGTCCGGACCCGGACCCTCCCGCTCACCCCCCACGGCCTCCGCCCCCGCCACCCCCGCCCCGCGCACCCCGGCCTCCCGAGCCGCCGGCCCCGTCCCGGCGCGCACCCCCGCGGGCGCCGCCACCGCCACCCCCGCGAACAGCACCGCCACGATCAGCGCCGCGACCAGCCCGGCTGCCCGGCGCCCCCGCATCACCCCTGTTCGGGGCACCCGGCCACGAATCCCCGGCCCCTGTGAAGCCACCTCGTCCCCCGCTCGTCGTCGTACCCGAGCCCAAGGTCGCACGCCGACACGCCCGGGAGGGATCTTGGCCGGGATCTGTGGACTACTCGCCGGTTGTGGACAAGGGCGTCACCCTCCGCGTCAGCGTTCCCGTACACTTCTGGTGGCGATCCGGGTCACCGGGTCGACTTCGCACGCCCCGACATCCCCCTTCATCGGCGATGTCCGCGCTCCTCGGTCCCTCGTGGCACAGCGCGCCGGGGCGTCAGGAGCGACCGCCGTCCGGCGGACGCGACAACCGAGAACCAAGGAGAACACGGCCATGGCCGTCGTCACGATGCGGGAGCTGCTGGAAAGCGGCGTCCACTTCGGTCACCAGACCCGCCGTTGGAACCCGAAGATGAAGCGATTCATCTTCACCGAGCGCAACGGCATCTACATCATCGACCTGCTCCAGTCGCTGTCGTACATCGACCGCGCCTACGAGTTCGTCAAGGAGACCGTCGCCCACGGCGGCACCGTCATGTTCGTCGGGACGAAGAAGCAGGCGCAGGAGGCCATCTCCGAGCAGGCCACCCGCGTCGGCATGCCCTACGTCAACCAGCGCTGGCTGGGCGGCATGCTCACCAACTTCTCGACGGTCTACAAGCGCCTGCAGCGCCTGAAGGAGCTCGAGCAGATCGACTTCGAGGACGTGGCCGCCTCCGGCCTCACCAAGAAGGAGCTCCTGGTCCTCTCCCGCGAGAAGGCCAAGCTGGAGAAGACCCTCGGTGGTATCCGCGAGATGTCCAAGGTGCCCAGCGCCGTTTGGATCGTGGACACCAAGAAGGAGCACATTGCCGTCGGCGAGGCGCGCAAGCTGAACATCCCTGTCGTCGCCATCCTGGACACCAACTGCGACCCCGACGAGGTCGACTACAAGATCCCGGGCAACGACGACGCCATCCGTTCCGTCACGCTGCTCACCCGCGTGATCGCCGACGCCGTCGCCGAGGGCCTCATCGCCCGCTCCGGCGTCGCCACCGGCGACTCCAAGCCGGGTGAGAAGGCCGCCGGCGAGCCGCTGGCCGAGTGGGAGCGTGACCTGCTCGAAGGCGAGAAGAAGGCCGACGAAGCCGGCGCCAAGACCGACGAAGCCGGTGAGAAGGCCGCTGACGCCGCCGAGCAGCCGGCCGCGGACGCGGAGAAGGCCGACGCGGACGCGGAGAAGCCCGCTGCGGACGCCGAGCAGCCGGCCGCGGACGCCGAGCAGGCCTGACGACCGTCCGGTCGCCGGCGACGGGGGCGGCGGCACCGCCAGGCCACCGCCCTCGTCGCCGGCCCCGCGGGCCGGCGTGCTCCCGACGGCCGGGCTCGCGCAGCCCGGCGCCGGGGCCCCGGAGCCCGCACCGGGACCACCGACCTTCCCGACTTCGAGAAAGACACACAGACTGATGGCGAACTACACCACCGCCGACGTCAAGAAGCTCCGCGAGCTGACCGGCGCCGGCATGATGGACTGCAAGAAGGCACTCGACGAGGCCGACGGCAGCGTCGACAAGGCCGTCGAGCTGCTCCGCGTCAAGGGCCAGAAGGGCGTCGCCAAGCGCGAGGGCCGCTCCGCCGAGAACGGCGCCGTGGTCTCCCGCATCGCCGGCGACAACAGCAGCGGTGTCCTGGTCGAGCTGAAGTGCGAGACGGACTTCGTCGCCAAGGGCGAGAAGTTCCAGGCCGTCGCCGGCGCGCTGGCCGATCACGTGGCCGCCACCTCCCCGGCGGACCTCGACGCGCTGCTCGCCTCCGAGATCGAGCCCGGCAAGACCGTCCAGGCCTACGTGGACGAGGCCAACGCCAACCTCGGCGAGAAGATCGTCCTGGACCGTTTCGCGCAGTTCTCCGACGGCTACGTCGCGGCCTACATGCACCGCACGATGCCCGACCTGCCGCCGCAGATCGGCGTGCTGGTCGAGCTCGACAAGGAGAACGCCGAGATCGCCAAGGACGTCGCCCAGCACATCGCCGCCTTCGCGCCGAAGTACCTCTCCCGCGAGGACGTGCCGGCCGAGGTCGTGGAGACCGAGCGCCGCCTGGCCGAGGAGACCTCCCGCAACGAGGGCAAGCCCGAGGCCGCACTGCCGAAGATCGTCGAGGGCCGCGTCAACGGCTTCTTCAAGGAGGTCACCCTCCTCGGCCAGCCGTTCGCCAAGGACAACAAGAAGTCCGTCCAGAAGGTCCTGGACGAGGCCGGTGTCACCCTGAAGCGCTTCACGCGCATCAAGGTCGGCATCTGAGTCCGTCACGGACACGCGGAAGACCCCGCTAGGGTCGACCCAGCAGTCGCCCGCGTACGGCGAACACGCCAGGGGCCGTACGTGACGGACGAACGCAGATCCGACGAGGAGGCCATTGCCGTGCATGGGATGCGGGATCACCCACCGGCAGTGGCCTTCTTCGTCTGCGCACCACAAGGAGATCACCATGACCACCAAGGCCGCCCAGGGCGATCACGGCGATGACGGCAAAGTGCCCGGCCGATTCCTGCTGAAGCTGTCCGGTGAGGCGTTCGCGGGCGGGGGAGGGCTCGGCGTCGACCCCGACGTGGTGCACAAGATCGCTCGCGAGATCGCGGCCGTCGTGCGCGACGGCTCGCAGATCGCCGTCGTCATCGGCGGCGGCAACTTCTTCCGTGGCGCGGAACTGCAACAGCGCGGCATGGACCGGGCCCGCTCCGACTACATGGGCATGCTCGGCACGGTCATGAACTGCCTCGCCCTCCAGGACTTCCTGGAGAAGGAGGACATCGTCTCGCGCGTGCAGACCGCCATCTCCATGGGACAGGTCGCCGAGCCGTACATCCCCCTGAGGGCGGTGCGGCACCTGGAGAAGGGCCGTGTGGTGATCTTCGGCGGCGGGACCGGCATGCCGTACTTCTCCACCGACACCACCGCCGCCCAGCGCGCCCTGGAGATCGACGCGGAGGCCCTGCTGATGGGCAAGAACGGCGTCGACGGCGTCTACGACTCCGATCCCAAGACCAACCCCGACGCGGTGAAGTTCGACGCCCTCGAATACGGCGAGGTCATCACCCGCGACCTCCGGGTCGCCGACGCCACCGCCGTCACGCTCTGCCGCGACAACAGGCTGCCCATCCTCGTTTTCGAACTTCTGAAGGAAGGGAATATCGCGCGGGCGGTCCGGGGTGAGAAGATCGGCACCCTCGTAAGCGATCAGGGCAGCCGGGCCTGACCGAGCCCGCGCCCGGGTACCCGACGTGTGCCCCGGGGAGCCGGGTACGCGGCCGGGAATCGGCCCCCTGGGGGGATGGACAAAGGCCTGCCGGAAGGACACCGTGCAGGCAACAGACACGACGCAGCCGGCCGCAGCCCGTGCGAAGCCGGGCCAGCTCAAGACACGCAGGAGCAAGTGGTGATCGAAGAGACCCTCCTCGAGGCCGAGGAGAAAATGGAGAAGGCCGTCGTGGTCGCCAAGGAGGACTTCGCCGCGATCCGCACGGGCCGTGCGCACCCGGCGATGTTCAACAAGATCGTGGCCGACTACTACGGTGCGATGACCCCGATCAACCAGCTCGCCTCGTTCTCCGTGCCCGAGCCCCGGATGGCCGTGGTGACCCCGTTCGACAAGTCCGCCCTGCGCAACATCGAGCAGGCCATCCGCGACTCCGACCTGGGCGTCAACCCGAGCAACGACGGCCACATCATCCGGGTGGTCTTCCCGGAGCTCACCGAGGAGCGCCGCAAGGAGTTCATCAAGGTCGCCAAGACCAAGGGTGAGGACGCCCGGATCTCGATCCGCTCGGTGCGCCGCAAGGCCAAGGAGGCCATCGACAAGCTGATCAAGGACGGCGAGGTCGGCGAGGACGAGGGCCGCCGCGCGGAGAAGGAGCTCGACGACACCACCGCGAAGTACGTCGCCCAGGTGGACGAGCTGCTCAAGCACAAGGAATCCGAGCTGCTCGAGGTCTGATGAACGACTCATCCTGGGGAGCGCCGTCCCGGACCGGATACGCCGGCCCGCTGCTCCCGACCGAGCCGGGCTCCGCAGAACGGGCAGCACGGACGGGTCCTGCGTACGATGCATTCCGCGAAGTGCCGTCGCAGTCGTCGCAGACCCCGCAGGAGCCCATGCCCAACACTCCCGCGCCCGCCCCGGGCCCGCAGCAGAAGAAGAGCGCCGGCCGTGACCTGGGTGCGGCCATAGGGGTCGGCCTCGGACTCGGCGTGGTGATCCTCGCGGCGCTGTTCGTGGTGAAGGCCGTCTTCGTCGGGGTGATCGTCGCCGCCGTCGTCGTGGGCCTGTGGGAGCTCACCTCGCGGCTGCGGGAGCGCAAGGGCATCAACGCCCCTCTGGTCCCGCTCGTCGTCGGCGGTGCCGCGATGGTGGTGGCCGGGTACGTCCGCGACACCGAGGGCGCATGGGCGGCGGTGGCCCTCACCGCGCTCGCCGTCCTGGTGTGGCGGATGACGCAGCCACCCGAGGGCTACCTCAGGGACGTCACCGCGGGCGTCTTCGCCGCCTTCTACGTGCCGTTCCTCGCGACGTTCGTCGCGCTGCTGCTGAGCGCCGACGACGGGCCGCGGCGGGTGCTCACGTTCCTGATCCTGACGGTCGTCAGCGACACCGGCGCCTACGCCGTCGGCTGGCGCTTCGGGTCGCACAAGCTCGCCCCCCGGATCAGCCCCGGCAAGACCCGCGAGGGACTGATCGGCGCGGTGACCGCCGCGATGATCGCCGGCGCGCTGTGCATGCAGCTGATGATCGACAGGGGCACCTGGTGGCAGGGCCTGCTGCTGGGCCTCGCGGTCGCCGTGTCCGCCACCCTGGGCGACCTCGGCGAGTCGATGATCAAGCGCGATCTTGGCATCAAGGACATGGGCACCGTGCTGCCGGGTCACGGCGGCATCATGGACCGGCTGGACTCCCTGCTGCCGACCGCGCCGGTGGTGTGGCTGCTGATGGTGATCTTCGTCGGAGCGAACTGAGCGGTGACCCCGGCTGGGGCCCGTTGTCCCGCGGGGCAGCGGGCCCTTGGCGTGGGTCGCCGGGCGCCGACCCGCGGAAGCTGAGGCGGGCGGGTACACGGCACACCGAGCGGCCGGTCAGGCGCTCACGAGCACAGCGCCGCCGTCACCGCGTCCTGCACGTCGTCGTCCTGGGCGTCCGGGCCGCCCGGGTCCACGTTGACCATGACCGTGGCCTGGCGGCCGTCCGTCGTGGCGCCGCTCATCGTCTGGAAGCCCAGTATGTCGCCCTGGTGCCCCCAGAAGACGCCACCGCACGGCAGCGACCACTGCTCCAGGCCCAGCCCGTACGCGCCGCCGTCCGAGTGCCCGGTCTGCGTCACGCCCATCATCTCGGCCAGTTCCGCCCGGTGCAGCAGCCGCCCGCTCAGGAGGGCGTCGAGGAACGTCGACATGTCGGAGCCGCTGGAGATCATGTCGCCGGCGCCCGCGGCGGCCGTGGGGTTGAACTCCGTCACGTCGATCGGATCCGCGCCGGCGGCCGTCCGCACGTAGCCGCGCGGGTGCGGTCTCGGGATCGTGACCTCGTCACCGGGCACCGACGTGGAGCCGAGGCCCAGCGGCGTCAGGATGCGCCGCTTGATCTCCGTGCCGTACGGGTGGTGGGTCACCTTCTCGATCAGCATCGAGAGCACCAGGTAGTTGGTGTTGCAGTAGCGGAACTGGCCGGGCGTGTCGGGTTTCACCGGCGGGTGCGCCAGCGGGATCGCGAGCAGGTCGGCGAGATCGTGGTGCGCGTACCGGTCGGCCAGGATGTCCTGCGGCGTGTAGTACTCCAGGATCTCCGGCAGCGTGGTGGTGTGCTGGAGCAGGCTCCGTATGGTGATCTTCCGGCCGTCGTTGCCGTGGCCGCGCACGACGCCGGGCAGGTAGCGCTCCACGTGCGCGTCGAGCGCCACCCTGCCCTGGCCGACGAGTTGCATCACGACCGTCGCGACATACGTCTTGGTCATGCTGCCGATGCGGAAGTCGCTGTCGGCAGGCATCGCCGCGCCGGTCTCCAGATCCGCGACGCCGCTGGTCAGCACGGTGGTCCCGTGCTTGGTGCGCACGTCCGCGAGCGCTCCGGGCGCCCCGTCGTCGCGGGTCAGCCGGTCCAGCGCACGCTGCACCGAGGCGGTGCCGGAGGACCCGGCGAGGGCCCGCGGCGCGACCAGCGCGGACGACGTGACGCTCATGGCAAGGGCTAACGCGACACCCAGTGCCCGCACGGACATGTTCATATGACTCCCTCGGCTCCCTCGGAACGGACGCACGTCGGGGCCGTTGCGGCCCCACCCGCCGTGCTCACTCGTCGCGGCTTCACGGCGCTTTTGGAAGTCAACCGCCCCGCCCGCGACACGACCATGGAGACAACCCCCCACTTGAACTGAGGCTGGCCGCACCCTGCGGTCGCCGGTCGCCGGTCGCCGGTCGCCGGTCGCGGGGCCGACAGCGACCAACCGCTACCGATGACGACCGTCACAAGGGCGATCGGGGCAGGCGCCCATGCCGCTCATGCGACACTGGACGACACCATGCCTGCACCCGGAGAACTCACCTTTGCCGCTCCCCGCGGGGCCAAGAAGCCCCCGCGGCACCTCGCCGACCTCTCGCCCGCCCAGCGGAAGGAGGCCGTTGCCGCGCTCGGGGAGAAGCCGTTCCGTGCCAAGCAGCTCTCGCAGCACTACTTCGCACGCCTGGCGCACGACCCCGGCCAGTGGACCGACATCCCCGCCGCCTCGCGCGGCCGGCTCCGGGACGCGCTGCTGCCCGACCTGATGGCCGTGGTGCGGCACATCAGCTGTGACGGCGACACCACCCGCAAGACCCTGTGGCGGCTCTTCGACGGCACCCTCGTCGAGTCCGTCCTGATGCGCTACCCGGACCGCGTCACCATGTGCATCAGCTCCCAGGCGGGCTGCGGCATGAACTGCCCGTTCTGCGCCACCGGCCAGGCCGGCCTGGACCGCAATCTGTCCACCGCCGAGATCGTCCACCAGATCGTCGACGGCATACGGGCGCTGCGGGACGGCGAGATCGGCGGCGGGGACGCCGGGGGGACGGGCAGCCCCGCGCGGCTGTCCAACATCGTCTTCATGGGCATGGGCGAGCCGCTGGCGAACTACAACCGCGTGATCGGCGCCATCCGCCGCCTCACCGACCCCGAGCCGGACGGCCTCGGCCTGTCGCAGCGCGGGATCACCGTCTCCACCGTCGGCCTGGTGCCCGCCATGCACCGGTTCGCCGACGAGGGCTTCAGCTGCCGCCTCGCCGTGTCGCTGCACGCGCCCGACGACGAGCTCCGCGACACGCTCGTGCCCGTGAACACCCGCTGGAGGGTCCGGGAGGTGCTCGACGCGGCATGGGAGTACGCGGCGAAGTCCGGCCGCCGGGTCTCCATCGAGTACGCCCTCATCCGGGACATCAACGACCAGGCCTGGCGCGGCGACCGGCTCGGCCGGCTGCTCAAGGGCAAGCGGGCCCACGTGAACCTCATCCCGCTCAACCCCACCCCCGGCTCCAAGTGGACCGCGTCACGTCCCGAGGACCAGGACGCCTTCGTCGCCGCCATCGCGGCCCACGGCGTGCCCGTCACGGTCCGCGACACCCGTGGCCAGGAGATCGAGGGTGCCTGTGGACAACTCGCGGGTGCCGAGCGCTGAACTTGTACGCTGACTCCGTACACATGCCCGCACGACACACAACTGCACTATTCCGACAGGGGAGCGCCACAGCGCTGAGAGTGCGGCACGCGTGGACACCTCCGGGTGCTCCGGGCGCGCTGCCGCAGACCCTCTGAACCTCGCCGTCGGGGGCACGGGTGCGCTTCGCGGCGCCCCGCGCTCCGGGTAGGAAGTTCGGTCACCACTCCAGCTGTTGGGCCCCGCCATCGCCCCGGGACGGGGCTGCCCCGAAGAGCGGGGAGCCGGCCCCGCGGGGCCCTGGCGGCGGGGCCGCGTCTTCTCCTGGTCAGACCAGGAGGAATCCAGTGAGCACCATCAAGAAGGCCGCGCTCGTCGCGCTGGCCACCGGACTGGGCATCGGCGCGCTCGGCGCCTGCTCGGACTCCGGCAGCGGGTCATCGGGATCGGACTCCAAGACCGTGACCCTCGTCTCCCACGACTCCTTCGCCGCGTCCGCGAGCGTGCTCAAGGCGTTCGAGAAGACCTCCGGCTACCGGGTCAAGGTGCTCAAGGACGGCGACGCCGGCGAGGCCGTCAACAAAGCCATCCTTACCAAGGACAACCCCCAGGGCGACGTCTTCTTCGGCGTCGACAACACCCTGCTGAGCCGGGCGCTCGACAACCACCTCTTCGAGCCCTACCAGGCCGCCGGCCTCAACCAGGTCCGCCCCGAGTCCCTGCCCGGCCACGACCACGCGGTCACCCCGATCGACACCGGAGAGATCTGCGTCAACTACGACAAGGCCTACTTCACCTCCCACCACGTGAAGCCCCCGGCGACCTTCGCCGACCTCACAGAGCCGGCCTACCGGAACCTCCTCGTCACCGAGAACGCCTCGACCTCCTCGCCCGGCCTCGGCTTCCTGCTCGGCAGCGCAGCCCGGTACGGCGGCAAGGGCTGGCCCGCCTACTGGACGAAGCTCAAGGGCAACGGCGTGAAGGTCGTCGACACCTGGGAGCAGGCGTACAACGAGGAGTTCTCCGGCTCGGCCGGCGGAAAGAAGGCCGGCGGCGACCGCCCCCTCGTCGTCTCCTACGCCTCGTCGCCGCCCGCCGAGGCGATCTACGCGCACCCCCAGCCCAGGACCGCGCCGACCGGCGTCGCCACCGGCACCTGCTTCCGCCAGATCGAGTACGCCGGCCTGCTCGCCCACGCGAAGAACCCCAAGGGCGGCAAGGCCCTGATCGACTTCCTCATATCCACCAGGTTCCAGGACGACATGCCGCTGAACATGTTCGTCGACCCGGTCAACGAGAAGGCGCAGGCGCCCGCCGACTACCGGAAGTACGCCGTGCGGGTCGCCACCCCGCAGACGATGCCGCCCGACGAGATCGCGCAGCACCGTGACGAGTGGGTCAGGACATGGACGTCCCTCGTTCTGAAGTGACGGACGACAGTCAGGGCGGCCGCGGGTCCGGTGCGGATGGGGCACCTCTTCAGAACGGGGTGAGCCTCCAGGGTGGGTCGCCCCTCCAGGACGGGGCGTGCCTCCGGCCTTCGGGTGCCGGCGGGCGGCGCCCCTGCACGCGCCTGGCGGGCGGGCCCCGCGCCCGGCGGGCCGGTGCCCTGCGCCTCGGCCTGATGGTGCTGCCCGTCGCGTTCTTCGCGGTCTTCTTCGCCTACCCGCTCGTCGAGATCGTGGCGCGCGGCCTGCGGGACGGCGGTGCGTGGCACGCCGGGCGGATCGGCGAGGTGCTCACCGGACCCGGGACCGGGCACGTGCTCTGGTTCACCGTCTGGCAGGCTCTCGCGTCCACCGCCCTCACCCTGGTGCTCGCCCTGCCGGGCGCCTACGCCTTCGCCCGGCTCGACTTCCCGGGCAAGCGGCTGCTGCGCGCCGTGGTCACCGTCCCGTTCGTGCTGCCCACGGTCGTGGCGGGCAGTGCCTTCCTGGCGCTGCTCGGCCGCGGCGGCCTGCTCGACCAGCTGTGGGGCGTCCGCCTGGACACCACCGTGTGGGCCATCCTCCTCGCGCACGTCTTCTTCAACTACGCCGTCGTCGTCCGCACCGTCGGCGGCCTGTGGGGCCAGCTCGACCCCCGTCAGGAGGAAGCCGCACGGGTGCTCGGCGCCTCGCGGGCGGCGGCCTGGCGCACCGTCACCCTGCCCGCGCTGGCGCCGGCCGTGGCCGCGGCCGGCCTCATCGTGTTCCTGTTCACCTTCACGTCCTTCGGGATCGTGCAGATCCTCGGCGGCCCCACCTTCTCCACGATCGAGGTGGAGATCTACCGGCAGACGGCCGAGCTGTTCGACCTGCCGGCCGCAGCCGTGCTCACCCTGCTGCAACTCGTCGCCGTCGGCGCCATCCTCGCCGTGCACGCCGTCACGGTCCGGCGCCGCGAACGCGCCCTGCATCTCGTGGACGCGGCGGGCACCGCCCAGCGGCCCCGCGGCGCCGCGCAGTGGGCCCTGCTCGGCGGCGTCCTCGCCACCGTCGGCCTGCTGCTCCTGCTGCCGCTCGGGGTCCTCGTCGAACGCTCCCTGCACACCGCCGGCGGCTACGGCCTCGCCTACTACCGGGCGCTGGCCTCCGCGGACAGCGGCGCCTTCCTGGTACCGCCGATCGACGCCGTCGCCAACTCCCTGGAGTACGCGCTCGCCGCCACCGCCATCGCCCTGGTGATCGGCGGGCTCGCCGCGGCGGCGCTCAGCCGGCGCGCCGGGGCGCTGCTGCGCGGGTTCGACGCGCTGCTGATGCTGCCGCTCGGGGTGTCCGCCGTCACCGTCGGCTTCGGCTTCCTCATCACGCTCGACCGGCCCCCGCTCGACCTGCGGTCGTCATGGATCCTCGTGCCGCTCGCACAGGCCCTCGTCGGCGCCCCCTTCGTGGTGCGCACCATGCTGCCCGTGCTGCGCGCCGTGGACGACCGGCTGCGCCAGGCCGCGGCCGTGCTCGGCGCGTCGCCCCTGCGGGTCTGGCGCGAGGTGGACCTGCCGATGGTGCGCAGGGCCCTGCTCACGGCCGCGGGATTCGCGTTCGCCGTCTCGCTCGGCGAGTTCGGCGCCACCGTCTTCATAGCCCGGCCCGACCAGCCCACCCTGCCCGTGGCCGTGGCCCGGCTGCTGGGCCGGGCGGGCGACCTGAACTACGGGCAGGCCATGGCGCTCTCGGTGGTGCTGATGGTGGTCTGCGCGCTGGCGCTGCTGCTGCTCGAACGCGTCAGGACCGACCACACGGGAGAGTTCTAGATGCCCACGGAAGAGTCGCGGACGGCCGCGGGAGAGCCGCGGAAGCCCAGGGAAGAGTCGCGGACGGACGCGGGAGAGTTCCGCATGCTCACGGAGGAACCGCGGACGGACACGGAAGAACCGCGGACGGACGCGGGAGAGCCGCGCATGCTCACGCTCGACGCCGCCACCGTCCGGTTCGGCAGGGCCGCGCGGCCCGCGCTGGACGGGGTGGACCTCACGGTCGCCGAGCACGAGATCGTGTGCGTGCTGGGCCCCAGCGGCAGCGGCAAGTCGACGCTGCTGCGGGCCGTCGCCGGTCTCCAGCCGCTCGACTCGGGACGGGTGCTGCTGGCCGGCGGCGACCAGCGTGACGTGCCCCCGCACCGGCGCGGCGTCGGCCTGATGTTCCAGGACCACCAGCTCTTCCCGGGGCGCGACGTCGGCGGCAACGTCGCCTTCGGGCTCCGGATGCACGGCGTGCCGCGCCGCGAGCGGGACGAGCGCGTCGCCCGGCTGCTGGAGCTGGTCGGACTGCCCGGAGCCGAGCGACGCGCGGTGACTTCGCTCTCCGGCGGCGAGCAGCAGCGGGTCGCGCTGGCCCGCGCGCTCGCGCCCAGGCCCCGGCTGCTGATGCTGGACGAGCCCCTGGGCCAGCTCGACCGCACCCTGCGCGAACGCCTCGTGGTGGAGCTGCGGGAACTCTTCGGGGAACTGGGCACCACCGTGCTCGCCGTCACCCACGACCAGGGCGAGGCCTTCGCGCTCGCCGACCGGGTCGTGATCATGCGGGACGGCGGCATCGCCCAGTCGGGCACGCCCCTGACGGTGTGGCAGCGGCCCGCCGACGCGTTCGTGGCCCGCTTCCTCGGCTTCGAGAACGTCGTCGACGCGCGGGTCACCGGCGAGGTCGCCGAGACCCCGTGGGGCAAGCTGCCGGTCCCGGTCGGCACCCCGGAGGGCGGGTGCCGCCTGCTGGTCCGCCCGACGGGCGTGCGCCTGGTGCCGGTCGCGGACGGCCTGGCCTGCACGGTCACGGCCCGTACGTTCCGCGGCAGCCACGTCGCCGTCCGGCTCGCCCCGCGCGGCGACGGCCCCCGCCTGGAGGCGGCCCGTCCGCTCGCGGACGCGCCGGAGACCGGGGCCGAGGTGGGCGTGGTGTTCGACGCCGCGGACATCGTCGTGCTGCCGTGACCGCGCGTAGGGTGCGTGCATGACACTTCCGGACGGTGAGCTGCGCGCGGCGCGGCTCGCGAACGGGCTCGGCCACGAGCGGTACTGCGCCGAGGTGGTCGAACAGACCCGGCTCCTGCGGGAGGCGCTGACCGGCGGGACCGACCTCGCGGCACCGGTTCCGACCTGCCCCGGATGGACCCTGGACGACCTGGTGCGGCACGTTGGCGGGGCCTTGCGCTGGGTCGAGCTGATGGTCCGCACCCAGGCACCGGAGGACGTTCCGGACGGCAGCGTGCCCGGTGCCGGCGGCCCCGACGAGGAGGGCCCCGAGGCACTCGACGACTGGCTCGCCGAGACCGCCGAGATGGCGGCCGAGACGCTGCGCGCCGCCGGGGCCGAGGCCGACGTGTGGAGCTGGTCCCCGGACCGGACCGCGGGCTTCTGGGCCCGCCGCATGACCCACGAGCTGGTCATCCACCGCGCCGACGCGTCCCTCGCCGCCGGCCTGCCGTACGCGGTGGCACCCGAGGTGGCCGCCGACGCACTCGACGAGTGGCTGGACGTCGTGCGCTTCAAGCAGAGCACGGTCGCCCCGGGCAGCGGCGCCGGTGTCGTCCCCGAGGACGGCGCGGGCCGTTCCCTGCTCCTGGACGCCACCGACGCCCCACCCGGCCTGGACGCCGAGTGGGTCATCCGGCTGGACAAGGACGACTTCACCTGGAGCCGCGGCCGGGGCGGTGCCCACGGCGCCTCGGACGCGACGGCGGCCCCGGCGGCCGATGTCGCGCTGCGGGGGCCGCTCACCGAGGTGCTGCTCGCCTTCTACCGGAGACGGTCGTTGGACGACGGGCGCCTGAGCGTGGCGGGGGAGCGGGGGCTACTGGACTTCTGGCTCGAACGGGCGTCGTTCGGCTGAGGGCGACGCTCCCGCTGCGGTGAGGGTGGAAGAGGTGCCCCCTCACCGCCCGCAAGGCGGGGCAGCCCCAGCTGGATGTGGCCTCGCACCGCGTGCGCGGAAGCAGCCTCGCCGGAGGCAGCCAGGAGCGCGGGCAACTGCACGCCCAACCCAGGCGACGGAAGAGCCTGCCCGGAGCCGCCGAGCCGCCGGGCCGAGGCGAACGCCGATCCCCCCGTGCCCAGCCCAGGCCAGCAGGGGCTGACCCGGGCCGACAGGCCCGCCCTCAGGCCATCCGGGCCAGCGCCTCGGGCGCCTCGTCCACGGAGTCCACGAGCGCGATCCGGTGCTCCATCGACCGCTCACGGGCCAGCGCCTGGAGCAGGGGCCAGGCGGGCAGGTGCTCGGTCCAGTGGGCGCGGTCGACGAGCACCATGGGGGTGGGCTCGCCGCGCGACTCGTAGTAGTTGGGCGTGGCGTTGTCGAAGATCTCCTGGACCGTGCCCGCGGCGCCGGGCAGGAAGACCACGCCGGCGTTGGAGCGGGCGAGCAGGCCGTCCTCGCGCAGGGCGTTGGCGAAGTACTTGGCGATGTGCGCCGCGAACGCGTTCGGCGGCTCGTGCCCGTAGAACCAGGTGGGGATGCCTATCGAGGCGCCCCCCTCGGGCCAGCGCGAGCGTATCTCGAAGGCGACCCTGGCCCACTCCGTCACCGACGGGCGGAACGACGGCGCCTTGCCGAGCAGGTCCAGCGACTCCGCCAGCATGGCGTCCTCGAAGGGGGCCGCGTAGGCGCCGAAGTTGGCCGCCTCCATGGCGCCCGGACCGCCGCCCGTCGCCACGGTGAACCCGGCCCTGGCGAGGGTCCTGCCGAGGCGGGCGGCGCCCGCGTAGGCGTCCGTGCCGCGCGCCATGGCGTGGCCGCCCATCACGCCCACCACGCGCGCGCCCACGACGAGCTCGTCCAGGGCGTCCGAGACGGAGTCGTCGTGCACGGCCCGCAGCATCGACGAGAAGATGTCGCCGTCGGAGCCGGTCCGCCGGAACCACGCGTACGCGCGCGCGTCCGGCGTCGTCTCGTAGCCCTCGGAGATCCCCTGGAAGAGCTCGTCGGGCGTGTACAGCAGCCCGCGGTACGGATCGAACGGGAGGCCGGGCACGGGCGGGAAGACCAGCGCTCCCGCGGCGCGCACGGTCGCCGCAGCCTCCGGGTCCATCGGGCAGCCGAGGAAGACGGCGCCCGACACCTCGGCGGTCAGCAGCGCGTCCGTGCGGTCCGTCAGGTCGACGCCCTGGACGCGGTATCCGGTCAGGGCGGGGCTCGCCGCCAGCACCGAGTCGAACTCGGCGAGCGTCTCGATCTCGTAGTCGGTCTCGTAGGCGGTGCTCTCCGCGGGGTCGGCGACGGGCGGCGGCCCGGCCTGCGAGGGCACGGAGGGCGACGGCGCGGCGGCGGGGCTGGTCTCAGAAGTCGGCTGCACGCGCCCATGCTAGGGAGCGGACCGGTCCACGGGCCCCCGGGGTCGCGAGCGGATCCCGACGGTACGGGGTTCCGGGTCCAGGACGGACGCCGGACGCCTTGCGCGGGCCGGAGGCCGGAGGGGGACGGGCGCGGCACGCGCGCGATGCGGACGGTGGACGGACGCCGGCGGGTCCCCTCCGCCCGCCGGTGCCCGTCCCGCGACCCGCTGCACGCGCGTGCCGAGCCCGTCCCGTTCAGCCCTGTACCGCCGCGGGATCCATCCACATGACCTCCCAGGTGTGGCCGTCCGGGTCGTCGAAGGCACGGCCGTACATGAAGCCCATGTCCTGCGTCTTGCCGGACGCGGTGCCGCCGAGCGAGATCGCCCGGTCCACCAGTTCGTCGACCTTCTCGCGGGCCGGGGAGTTCAGGCAGATCAGCACCTCGGAGGTGGTGGTGGCGTCCGCGACGGGCTTGTCGGTGAACTCCTGGTACCGCTCCTTGGCCAGCAGCATCGCGACGATGGTGTCGCTGATCACCACGCAGGCGCAGTCGTCAGTCGTGAACTGCTCGTTCAGGGTGTAGCCGAGCTCCGTGAAGAACTTCTTGCTGCGGTCGACGTCGCTCACGGGCAGATTCACGAAGATCATCTGCTGGTACACGGGGTCCCTCCCGGGATGTCGCTGTGCGCCCCCGCGCCGGTCCCCGCGCGCACGCGCGGCCGGTGCGGAACGGCCTTACGGGGTGGTGGACCGTTCGGCCGTCGGGAACTCATCGCTCCCGGGCGAAGAAGCACCTACGGGTCCCGAAAGCTCGCGGGGAGAGAGCCCCGAAAAGCCACAGGGAACGCCTGAGGGACCAGGAACTTGAGAGGCCAAGAACTTGCGGGAGCCAAGAACCTGAGGGGCCAAGAACCTGAGAGGCCAAGAACCTGAGGGGCCAAGAACCTGAGAGGCCAAGAACCTGAAGGACCAGGAAACAGGGAGGATCCGAGGACCGGAGCAGGCGCCGAAAACGCCCGGTGAGCGGGCCCGATGCCCCGCCTCGACCCTCCAGCGGGACAGCCGCCCCGCCTCAGCCCCCCAGCGGGACCGCCGCCAGCGCGGAAACCCCCCAGGTCAGCGGGAGGAACACGGCCAGCAGGGCCGCCGCGCGCAGGGCCACAGCCGTGCGCAGTACGCGGGCGGGCGCGCCGAGCCGCAGCAGGGCCGCCGTCGTCTCGGCGCGGGACCTGCGCACCTCCAGGGCGGCCATCAGCAGGGTGGCGAACGCGCACCCCGCGACGATCACCGCCCCGAGCAGGCTCAGCGGCCCGGTGCCCGGCTGTTTCCGGTCGTACAGCGTGACGGCCGCGTAGCCGCCCGACACCACGGCGCACACCACGCCGAGCGGCCGGCCGAGCCGCCGTGCCTCCTGCTGGAGGATGCGCCCCGCGAGCAGCCGCAGCGCGCTGGGCCTGGCCGACTGGAGCAGCCGGCCCGCGAGATGGGTGAGGGCCGGCCCGGCCAGTGCGAGGCCGAGCGCCGTCAGGCCCCAGCCGAACAGGACGCCCAGGGAGCCGTGGGCCAGGCCGTTCGGCAGCGGCAGCCCGTCCGAGGGCTTCTTGGCCTTCTCGGTGCCGCCCGCCGCCCACAACTCGGCGGCGAAGCCGGCGGCGAGGAGCGCGACGCCCGTGGCCAGACCCGCGGGGCGCCTCGCGGGCGCCGGCGGGCGGTCGGCGTTCTCCGGGTCCTCGGGATCCCCGGGGTCCTGGCGGCCGCGACCGGGACGGGGCCGCAGCACGAGGGCGCTGACACCGGCGGCGGCCAGTGGAACCGGCACGAGCAGGGTGAGCACGGCGGCCAGCGGCAGCGTCCGGTCCGCGGCGAGCAGCCCGTCGGCGGCGCCGTGGAACGGCAGACCGCCCAGGTTCCCGCGCAGGTCGAGGAAGAGCAGCAGCGCGAGCAGCGACCCCAGGGCGCAGTAGAGCCCTGCGGAGAGCGCGGAGAGCACCGTGAGCCGGGCCGGCCCGAGGCCGACCGCGAACAGCGCGGACCGTGCCCCGGTACCGGGGTCGCTGCGGGCGACGGCGACGGCGAGGCCCACCGTCGCCACCAGCGGGGCCAGGCACCACAGCAGCCTGAAGAGGGCGTTCGCCGGCGTCCCCGGGTGGCCCAGCGCGTATCCGAGGGTGCACAGCAGCAGAAGGCCGGTGCCGCCCGCGGCGAGCACCACCAGCAGCCTGCGGAACTGGACGGCGGGACGGGCCCCGCGGGCTAGACGGAGAGCGAGCACGCGGCCTCGCCCTCCGCCCCGGCGCCGTAGGGCAGCCCTCCGGTGGCCCGCCCGTCGAGGAGCGACATCGAACGGTCGGCGAGCGCGGCCGTCCGCGTCTCCGAGGTGGCCAGCACCACCGTGATGCCACGCGCGCGTGCCGCGGTCAGCACCGTGCGCAGGACGTGGTCGTGGTCGGCGTGGTGCAGCGGGGCGGTCGGCTCGTCCGCGAAGAGCACCGTGGGGCTGGCGACCAGGGCGCGGGCCACGGCCACCCGCTGCCGCTGCGCCTGGCTGAGGGCGTACGGGCGCTTGCGCGCGCAGTGGGCGATGTCCAGGTGGCCCAGCCACTCCAGGGCGGCGGCGCGGGCCGTGCGGTGCGCGGTGCCGCCCAGCAGCAGGGGCAGCGCGGCGTTCTCCCAGGCGGTCAGCTCGGGCACGAGACCGGGGCGGGGGCCGACCCAGCCGAACCGCTCGCGGCGCAGCCGCTCCCGTGCCGCCTGCCCCAGGGTGTGCACGCCGGTGTTGCGGAACCACACCTCGCCCTTGTCCGGTACGAGCTGTCCGGACAGGCACCGCAGAAGGGTCGTCTTGCCACTGCCGCGGGGGCCGCTGACCGCCAGGATCTCGCCGTCCAGCACCCCGAGGGAGACCTCGGCGAGTGCGGGGGAGCCGTGGTACGTGACGTTCAGGGCATGGGCCTTGAGCACGTCGTTGTCCGGCGGGGCCTCCATGGCGAACACCTCAGTTTCCGGTCACAGCCGTCATTCCACCCGAAACGGCGTGAACTTAACACGCATCCGCCGCCGCGCCCGGCAGCTCCGCGGCCGTCCCTCCCCCGTCCGGCCCAGCTCACACGGGTCAGCGCCGCGCAACCGCGGGCACCGCCGCCTCACCCGAAAGAGGGGCCGAGTCCGGCCGGGCGGCCCGCGCCGGGCGCGGCCTTCCCGGGCAGCGTCCGTGCCGGCCCTCCACCGCGGTGCGCGCGGCTCACGCCCCGGGGCCCGCTGGGCATACGACTAGGGTGGAGCCCGCGGGCGTCTCACACCGTGGACACTCCGCACCCGCACACCCGCACAACCCGAAAGCGCGCGCCCGAGCACCTGGCGGCGCGCGCCTGAGCACGAGCACCTGAGGGCGCGCACCTGGAACGGCGCGTGCACCTGACCAACTGGACATCTGGGCATCCGACAGGAGGGCCGGCCATGACCACCGAACTGCGTCCGCTGCGCACGCTACGGAATTACATCGACGGCGAGTTCCGCGAGGCCGCGGACGGGCGCACCACCGAGGTCGTCAATCCGGCCACGGGCGAGGCCTACGCCACCGCGCCGCTGTCCGGCACGGCGGACGTCGACGCCGCCATGGCCGCCGCGGAGGCCGCGTTCCCCGCGTGGCGCGACCTGATCCCCGCCGAACGGCAGAAGGCGCTGCTGAAGATCGCCGACGCGTTCGAGGAGCGCGCCGAGGACCTGATCGCCGCCGAGGTCGAGAACACCGGCAAGCCCGTCGGCCTCACCCGCACCGAAGAGATCCCGCCCATGGTCGACCAGATCCGGTTCTTCGCCGGCGCGGCCCGGATGCTGGAGGGGCGCTCGGGCGGCGAGTACATGGAGGGGCTGACGTCGTTCGTGCGGCGCGAGCCCATCGGGGTCTGCGCGCAGGTCGCGCCCTGGAACTACCCCATGATGATGGCGGTGTGGAAGTTCGCTCCCGCGCTTGCGGCCGGGAACACCGTGGTGCTGAAGCCCTCCGACACCACGCCCGCGTCCACCGTCCTGATGGCCGAGATCATCGGCTCGATCGTGCCGAAGGGCGTCTTCAACGTGATCACGGGCGACCGGGACACCGGCCGCCTGATGGTGGAGCACCCGACCCCCGCCATGGCCTCCGTCACCGGCTCGGTACGGGCCGGCCGGGAGGTCGCGGGCGCCGCGGCGCGGGACCTCAAGCGGGTCCACCTTGAGCTGGGCGGCAAGGCCCCGGTGGTGGTCTTCGACGACCTCGACGCCGCGGCCCTCGCCAAGGCCGTCGAGGACATCGCCGTGGCCGGCTTCTTCAACGCCGGCCAGGACTGCACCGCCGCGACCCGCGTCCTGGTGCACGAGAGCATCCACGACGAGTTCGTCCGGGCGCTCGCCAAGACCGCCGCCGAGACGAAGACCGGGCAGCCCGACGACGAGGACGTGCTCTACGGGCCGCTCAACAACGCGAACCAGCTCGCGCAGGTCAGCGGGTTCATCGACCGGCTGCCCGCGCACGCCAAGGTCGAGGCGGGCGGCCAGCGGATCGGCGACAAGGGCTACTTCTACGCGCCGACCGTGGTCTCCGGGCTCAAGCAGGACGACGAGATCGTCCAGCAGGAGGTCTTCGGCCCCGTCATCACCGTCCAGCCCTTCACGGACGAGGCCGAGGCCGTCGCGTACGCGAACGGAGTCGAGTACGGGCTCGCGTCCTCGGTGTGGACGAAGGACCACGGGCGCGCGATGCGGATGTCCAAGACGCTCGACTTCGGCTGCGTCTGGATCAACACCCACATCCCGCTGGTCGCGGAGATGCCGCACGGCGGCTTCAAGAAGTCCGGCTACGGCAAGGATCTGTCCGCCTACGGCTTCGAGGACTACACGCGCGTCAAGCACGTGATGACGTCACTGGAGTTCTGAGGGGGCCGAGGGGTCTCCGCGACGGAACCCGCTGGCAGGGTGCATCGGTCCTGCCCGCGGGGCCGGAGCGGCCCCGGCGGCCGGCCGGGGAGCGGCCCGTGGACGGCTGACGAGCGGCGCGCGGGTGGACGCGCCGGGGTCGCAGGCGCACGGACGGGTGGGTGGCCACGGGGCAGGTCGTACGCCCGCGCCCGGCTAGCCGGCGTCGCCGCGGGGCGTCCGCAGCGCGTGCAGCACGTCGACGCGGTTGGTCGTGATGCCGTCCACGCCCATGGCCAGCAGCCTCCGCATCGACCTGCCGGTGTCCGGCGTCCACACGGACAGCAGCAGACCGGCCGCGTGCACATGGTCCGCCAGGTCCCGGCTCACCAGGCCGAAGCGGTAGTTGAGCCAGCGCGGCGCCACCGCGTCGAGCAGCACGGGACGGGGCGCGGCGAGGGTGGTCCAGGTGAGGGCGATCTCGGCGTCCCGGTCCGCCGCGCGCACCGAAAGCATGGCCTGGGCGGCCCCGGTGTAGTACACCCGATCCCCGGCCCCGCGGTCGCGCACCACCGCCACCACCCGGGACACCGCGGCCTTCGAGGCGCCCGGCAGGTCGATCAGCACCCGGGCCCCGGCGTCCCGCTCCGCCACCGCGTCGAGGGCCTCGGCCAGCGTGGGCACTCCGCCCTCCGTCACCTCCGCGACCTCGGCCGCGGTGAGAGCAGCCAAGGGGGCCTCGTGCCCCCACAGCCGCTCCAGGGTGTCGTCGTGAAGCAGCACCGGAACGCCGTCGCGTGTCACCCGGACGTCGATCTCGACCGCGTCCGCACCCCGGCCGAGCGCGGAGCGCAGCGACGGCACGGTGTTCTCGCGGAAACGGTAGGGATCGCCGCGGTGGGCGACGGCGGTCACGGTGTGCGCGGGCTGAGCGGGCGGAGTGGGTTGCATGGGCTGCATGGGCCCATTGTGGTCCGTCGGGCCGGGGCGGCCTCGCCCCGCCGCCGTTCGCGGCGCGGGGCTCCGGCCCGAGGCCGCGTCCGCCGCTCAGGCAGTGGCCGTGGCCGTCGCCGCCTGCGGCCAGGCCGCGGTGTACGCGTCGATCTCCGCGGAGATCGCGGCCTTGCCCGCCGGGTCCAGGAACGACGCCTCGACCGCGTTCTTCGCGAGCGCGGCCACCCCCTGCTCGTCCAGGCCGAGCAGCCGCGCCGCGACCTCGTACTCGCTGTTGAGGTCGGTGCCGAACATCGGCGGGTCGTCCGAGTTGACGGTGACCAGCACGCCGGCGTCCACCAGGGCCTTGATCGGGTGCTCCTCCAGGGTGCGCACCGCGCGCGTGGCGATGTTCGAGGTCGGGCAGACCTCCAGCGGGATCCGGTGCTCGGCGAGGTGCGCGAGGAGCTTCTCGTCCTGCGCCGCGGCGATGCCGTGCCCGATGCGCTCGGCCCGCAGCTCGCGCAGCGCGTCCCAGACGGTCTCGGGCCCGGTGGTCTCCCCGGCGTGCGGAACGGAGCGCAGGCCCGCCGCGATCGCCCGGTCGAAGTACGGCTTGAACTGCGGGCGCGGCACCCCCACCTCGGGGCCGCCGAGCCCGAACGACACCAGGCCCTCCGGCCGCAGCTCCTCCGTCACCGCCAGGCGCGCGGTGACCTCGGCGGCGGCGAGTCCCGCCTCGCCGGGGATGTCGAAGCACCAGCGCAGCACGGTGCCGAAGTCCGCCTCGGCGGCCGTCCGCGCGTCCTCGATGGCCGCCATGAAGGCACGTTCGTCCATGCCGCGGCTGACCGACGAGTACGGGGTCACGGTCAGCTCGGCGTAGCGCACGTTCTGCCGGCTCATGTCCCGTGCGATCTCGTACGTCAGCAGGCGGACGTCCTCCGGCGTGCGGATCACGTCGACGACCGACAGGTAGACCTCGATGAAGTGCGCGAAGTCCGTGAACGTGAAGTACTCGGCGAGCGCCTCGGGGTCGGACGGCACCTTGGTGCCCGGGTGGCGGGCTGCGAGGGCGGCGACGATGCGGGGGGAGGCGGAGCCCACGTGGTGCACGTGCAGTTCGGCCTTGGGCAGTCCGGCGATGAAGGCGTGCAGGTCGGTCAAGGTCCCTCCCCGGGAAGGGCGCCCGCTCCGGGCGCGGTGATCGGCTGATCGGTGGTGCCGGCTCATCGTAGGCGGCCCACTCACCTGCGGCGGATACGGCCCGTAGCATGACGGGACGAGCGAGAGGGGTTGCAGCCCATGCCAGAGGGAGCACAGCCCGCGGGGGGCCCGGGGGAGCAGGGGGAGCCCGTGGACGGTCCTGCGGAGCGGGACGGATCCGGGGCACCGCCGGAGCGCGGACCGTCCCTGGAGAAGCCGCCCGCCGCGGCGACGCCGTCCCCGCGGGACGCCGAGCCCGGCGCATCGGCGCACGGTGCCGGTGCCCAGGATGGGGGTGGCCCCGTGCACGGCGCCACGCCGCCCCCGCCCGCCCCGCCGGCCCCGGGACGGTTCCAGCAGCCAGGATCTCCAACCCCGTCGCCCGCCCCGGCGCCTCCCGGCGCACATCCTTGGGCCGCCCCGCACCAACCCACCGGTCAGGGAAGTCAGGGACCGGGAGTCCCATCCGGGCCCGCCGGTGAGGGCGCAGGGGCTCCGCAGTACCCCGCCCCGCACCCGTCCGAGGCCCCGGACCAGCCGCCGGGCCGGCCGTCGCCGTCCTCCGCCGGGCAGCAGTCCCCCTGGTCGCCGCAGCAGGGGTATCCCGCACCTCAGGGCCCTACCGCACCGCAGCAGCACGCCGGGCCCGATGTGCACGGCCAGCAGACGATCGCCGGCAGCCCGCCGCCCGGCGGCGGCACCGCCGCACCCGGCTTCCCGGGGCCCCGTCCGCCGGCCGACGTGTCCGGTGCCGTCCCGCCCCCGCCCATCGCCCCGACGGGCCCCGGCGGCTACGGCTTCCCGGGCCAGGCCGGTTACCCCGGCTACTCGGGCTATTCCGGCTACCCGGGAGGCCCGACGGCCGGACCCGGCGCACCGGGCGGCTACCCCGGATACCAGATGGGCCCCGGCTATCCGGGGAGCTACCCCGGATACGGCTGGCCCGGCATGGGCATGCCGCAGAACGGCCAGGGCACCGCGGCCCTGGTGCTGGGCATCCTCGCCGTGTGCCTCTTCTGGCTCTACGGCGTGATCTCCCTCGTCCTCGGCGTCCTCGCGATGGTCTTCGGTGTGAAGGGCCGCAGACGCGTCAGGCGGGGAGAGGCCACCAACGGCGGGCAGGCGCAGGCCGGTTTCGTGCTGGGCATCATCGGGCTCGTCCTCGGGGCGTTCGTGGTGATCGCCATCGCCTTCGCGATAGCCGAGAGCGGCGCCGACAGCGATGGCGGCAGCGACAGCGGTTACGGCTACTCGGCAGCATCGCCGGCCCCGGATCACCGGCCGGCCCCCGCACACGGGCGGGGGCGCTGAACGGGCGGCCCGAAACGCCCCCGGCTACCGCCCCCGGGAGGCCCCAGCGGAGGCACCCGACAGCCGCACGCCGCCGCCCCACACCCCCAGCAGGGCCCAGCACAGCAGCCAGCTCCCGAGCACGTCCAGCGGCCAGTGGTAGCCCCGCACCACCAGGCCCGCGCCGATGGCCGCGTTGAGGACGAGCACGCCCGCGAGTAGCAGCCGGCGGTGCGCGCGGCGGCGCAGGGACGGCAGGAGCAGCAGCGCCGCCAGGCCGTAGGCCACCACGGCGGTGGCCGCGTGGCCCGAGGGGAAGTAGCCGCCGGGATCCGCGCCGGGCGGCCCCGCCCGACCTACGGCTGCCTTGAGGGGAGCGACCAGGGCGGGCACCACGGCCATCGCCAGGGCAGCCGCGAGCGGTGGCAGCCACCAGCGGGGCAGACCCCCGCGGCGGTCGCGCAGCGCGGCGTGGGCGAGTGCCAGGGCGAGTACCGGGACCGCGACCGAGGCGTTCCCGAGGTCGGCGAGGAGTTCGGCGAGCGGGCGGGGGAGTCCGCCGCGCATGGCGTGGCCGAGGCGCTGGTCGGCGTGGCACAGCGGGCCGTCGAGGGCGATCTGCCAGGTGACCAGGGCGAACAGCAGCAGTGCCAGACATGTGGACGGCCACCCCGGAACAGGGGGGATGGTTTCGGGGTGGCCGTTCTGATCGGTTTGCCGCGCGCCCCGGGGGGTTTGGGGCGGGCGGCCATCCGATCGGTGAGGAGTTCCGGGACCAGAAGCCCCGGTAATGTGCGCGAGGGCACAGCCGGAAGGCGGCTGGGGAGGCCACGATCCGGAACCGCCCGCAGTCCCCTGTGGGCGGGGTGTCTCTCTCATCTACAGAGAACGTACGACAGCGGACGTGTACTCCGACAGCCCGAACGGCAACCCGTCATTGCCCTCCCACACCTTCTTCACAGCGTCTGACAGCCCCTCCGGCTCCGCCCGGAAGACCCCCGGCGGGCCGCCGGGTACCGGGCCCCGCGCGAAGGGCCGCGACCGGCCGCGACCGGCCGGACACCACCCGACACGGTGCGGGACCCGAAGGCGGCCGACCCCCGGACGACCGGGGCGCCGGCCGCGGCGCCGGCCGCGGGGGCGGCGGGACCCGTACCAGGACCCCTCGTTCGACCTGCGTACCGCCTCGTACCAGGCCCCTCAGAGGTCCGCGAGGGCCTGCTCGAGGATGTCCAGACCCTCGTTCAGCAGGTGCTCGGGGATCACCAGCGGCGGCAGGAACCGCACCACGTTGCTGTAGGTGCCCGTGGTCAGCACCACCAGCCCCGCCGCGTGGCAGGCCTTGGCCAGCTTGGCGGTGGCCTCCGGTGCGGGCTCCTTGGTCGTGCGGTCCTTCACCAGCTCGATGGCGAGCATCGCGCCACGGCCGCGGACGTCCCCGATGACGTCGTACTTCTCCTTGAGCGCCGTCAGCCGGGGCTTCATGATCTCGCCGATCCGGCGGGCACGGGCGGCCAGGTCGAGCTCCTTCATGGTCTCGATCGAGCCCAGCGCGGCCGCGCAGGCCACCGGGTTGCCGCCGTAGGTGCCGCCCAGGCCGCCGCTGTGCGCGGCGTCCATGATCTCGGCGCGGCCGGTGACCGCGGCGAGCGGCAGGCCGCCCGCGATGCCCTTCGCCGTGGTGACCAGGTCGGGAACGATGCCCTCGTCCTCGCACGCGAACCACTGGCCGGTGCGGCAGAAGCCGGACTGGATCTCGTCGGCCACGAAGACGATGCCGTGCTCCGTCGCGAACTCCCGCAGCGCCGGCAGGTACCCCTTCGCGGGCTCGATGAAGCCGCCCTCGCCGAGCACCGGCTCCACGATGATCGCGGCGACGTTCTCGGGGCCGATCTGCTTGGTGATCTCGTCGATGGCCTGCGCCGCGGCCTTGGGACCGCAGTTCTCCGGGCCGGTCGGCCAGCGGTAGCCGTAGGCCACCGGCACCCGGTAGACCTCCGGCGCGAAGGGGCCGAAGCCGTCCTTGTACGGCATGTTCTTGGCGGTCAGCGCCATCGTCAGGTTGGTGCGGCCGTGGAAGGCGTGGTCGACGACCACGACCGCCTGCCGCTTGGTGTACGAGCGGGCGATCTTGACGGCGTTCTCCACGGCCTCGGCGCCCGAGTTGAAGAGCACCGACTTCTTCGGGTGGTCCCCCGGGGTCAGCTCGGCGAGCCGCTCGGCGACCTCCACGTACGGCTCGTAGGGCGTGACCATGAAACAGGTGTGGGTGAAGTCGGCGAGCTGCGCGGTGGCGCGCCGGACGACGGCCTCGGCGGAGACGCCCACCGAGGTGACGGCGATCCCCGCGCCGAAGTCGATCAGCCGGTTGCCGTCCACGTCCTCAAGGATGCCGCCGGCGGCACGGGCCGCGAAGACGGGCATCACGGAGCCCACACCCGCCGCGACCGCGGCGGCACGTCGGGCCTGAAGCTCCTGCGACTTGGGGCCGGGGATGGCGGTGACGAGACGGCGCTCCTGCGGAAGTGCGGTCATGAGGGGGCTCCTGTGAGGTGGTGCGGACGCTGCCTGTGCGGTTGTTCGGCTTCCGTCGTCTTCTGGTTCGTCGTCTTCCGGTTCGACGGGTTGAGATTGGACGGGTTCAGATTCGACGAGTTCGGATTCGACGGGTTGTGACTCGACGCCTCTCCGCCGTCTCCGGTCGGACGACTCTGCCGGTTTCCGGTCCCCGCTTCTTCTCCCGTGCCCTCCGTGTCCTGCGGGTATGACCGGTCCCTTTCGCAGGCTAGGGCCGCGGATGGGATGGAGGCATGCTCCGCGGGGGAGTTGTCCGGGAAAGGGGTTGTCCGCGGTGGACATAGCCAAGGCGCCGGCTCGCGCCGGCGCACCCACTCCGCGCGCCCGCCACCGGACACCCCGGCACGCCGGTCCGCCGGCACCGGAGCGGTGGCGGGGTGACGTGGAAGAGCGGCCGTCACCGGTGAACTCCCCCTGCACGGGCATTAGATTGGCTCGCAACGAGAGCGGCTGGTCATGGGGACAGGGGCGATGGACAGGGACGGCACGCAGGAGACATGGGGTACGCACGCCGTTCCGGCGCCGCGCCCGGCGGGACCGCCGGCCGCGCCCCCGCACCCCGGGCGCCCTCCGGCCCAGATCGCCCACCCGGCCACCGCCGAATGGCTGAGCCACCCGCGGCCCACCGCGGCACCGGGCCTGTGGCGCTACGGGTACGCGCCGCGCGTTCGCCCGCGCACGCCGGAGCGCGCCTCCGACCGGGCGCTGCTGACCGGCATGCTGGTCTCCCTGCTGTCGGCGGCGTTGGTCTGGTCGCTGTGGAGCAACGGGTACGTCCCGTACAAGATCGTCCCGCTGAAGCTCTTCACGCCCGACTCCTGGTGGTGGCCGGGGACCGCTTCCCCCCGGACCGACGAGGGCCACAGCGCGCTCAAGCTCTACGACAGCCTGGTCTTCACCCTCGTGGTCGTCGTCTTCGGCCGGCTGGGGAACTGGCCCGAGGGGATACGGCACTTCGTGACGAGCCGTCCTCAGCCGCGAAGGGGCGCCTTGGCGCTGCTCGCCGCAGCGCTCGTGACGCTGCTGGTGTGGACGCAGACCGTCCCCGTCGTCGACCTCGGTCTCGCCACCGTCGCTCTTGTCGCGGGCGGCGCGGTCTACCTGTCGAACGTCGTCACGTACACGGTCTTCGTGGCCATCACCGTCATCGTCCTCTGGCCTTTCGCCAGGATCAGCGGCTTGACGGCCGCCCTGCGCGGGCGCGACACGCCCGAAGCCGGTGACCCGCCGCTCCCGCCCCCGAAGGACCCGGCCCCCACGGCGCCCGCCGGCGAGTGGCCGGAGCTGCGCGCCGCGGGCCGGCACGACGCGGCCGACCGGCTCACCGCGGAGGTGCGGGCCGGCCGGATGAGCGACGTCGACTGCGCCCGGGTGCGGCAGGCGTGGGCGGCGTCCCAGCACAGCCCCATGGCCCTGGCCGCCTTCACGGACACCGTGCTGAGTCAGGGAGCGGCCGCCTGGACGCACCCGTCCGGCGCGCGCGACCTCCCGGAGCGCACGGCCTACCACGACCTGCTCACCACCCAGGTGCGGATAGGCACCTGCGTGGACGGCGAGCGCAACCCGTTCGAGCACCGCGGCTCGGGTGCCGCCCTGGACCCGGCCGTGCTCGGCACCTCGTTGATCGCCGTCGGCCCGCCCGGCGCGGGGAAGACGGCCCGGCTCGTACGGCCCGCCGTCGAGTCCCTCGCACTCCTCGCGCTCACCGGCGCGGGCGCGGTGGCCGCCGTCTGCGCCGCCGGTACCCCGCTGGGCCCGGACGGCGCCTTCGACGTCGTGGTGCGGCCCGGCGACCCGGCGTCCGTGCACGACCTCGACCTGTACGCCGGCACCACCGACCCCGACGAGGCCGCCGCCTTCCTCGCCGAGGGCCTGGTCGGCGACGTGGAGGGCGTGGACGACCGGCGCGCGACCACCGCGCTGGCCCAGCTCCTCGGTCCGTTCCACGCGGCACGCGGCCGCTTCCCCACGGTCCCCGAACTCGCCGAACTGCTGGGCGGCGCACCGCCCGCCCTCGATGCCCTGCGGTCGGCGCTCGACGCGGCCGGCGACGACGCCATGCTGCGCGAGCTGGACGCCCGCGCGCGGCAGGCGTCGAGCCCCGCCGACCCGGGCCTGGTCCTCGCGGACCGGCTGGCGGTGCTGGACCGGCCGGCGTTCGCCGGGTTCTTCGGCGCGGGGGAGCGCGCGGCCAGGAGCTTCTCGCTGCGTGCGATGGCCCACCACCCGCTGCGGGTCCGCATCGACCTGCCGGAGCAGCGGCACGAGGAGGCGGCACGGCTGCTCACCCGCCTGCTGCTCGCGCAGTTCACCTCCATCGCCGCCTCCCGCACCGATCGGAGGCACTTCGCCTGCCTGGTCCTCGACGACGCCACGCACACCCTCACCCCCCGCACGGTGCGCGGCATCCAGCGGCTGCGGTCGGTGAACGCCGGCGTGGTCCTCGCGCTGCGCACCATCGGTGACGTTCCGGAGGCGCTGCACGGCGCGCTGCACAGCGCGGTCGGCTGCCGTATGGCGTTCTCGGGCGTCAGCACGTGGGACGGCCGGCGCTTCGCGGAGGCCTGGGGCACGCAGTGGGTGGAGACCACGGAGGTCGCCAAGCACACCGTCTTCGCCGACCAGCCGATGACCCGCGCCATCCACGCGCTGCGCAAGCTGGTCACGGGCCGGGAGGTGACCAGGGACGCCGTGACCGTGCGGCAGGTGGAGCGGGAGCGCTGGTCCGCCTCGGAGCTGGCGCACGAGGTGCCGCCGGGACACGCCGTCGTCTCGTTCACCGCGGTCGACGGCGAGCACGCGCCGCCGCTCCTCGTCGACCTCCGCACCTGACGGGTCCGGCAGGCACCGCGCGCCCGCGGTCTCATTACGGACGAGAGTGCGGGCGCCGTACCGGGGCGAAGGCACGGCCCGGCCCGGTACGGAGGCGACCGCACGGCCCCGGCCCGATACGGACGAGAAGGCGAGGGACCCGGTACGGAAACGGGCACCGCGGGCCCGGTTCCGGGTGGGGAACCGGGCCGTGGACGGCCGGGAAACAGTGATCGGATTGTCCGGATGCGGTGCGGCGTGGATCGCATCCGCCCCCTACACTGAGGCAGAATCGATAGGGACCGTTCATACGCGACGGCCAAATGATCAGTGAGGGCCGCGTGTGTGCCCGGTGGCGTCAGATCCGGGCATACGTCCTCGTCGCCGTCACTGCGTCACCGTGCGCCGGCACGGCCCCGTCAGCGTTCAGGGCGAGGCCGCCGGTGTGCGTCCGTCACAGAAACCGAAGGCCCTGGTCCCATGCCTCCCACCCTCGCCTCGCTGGTCCACCACTCCGCACTGAAACTCACGGTGCGCGCGGCCGGGGACCGGTTGGACGTGCCCGTGCGCTGGGTGCACGCCAGCGAGCTGTCCGATCCGGTGCCGTACATGGAGGGCGGCGAGCTGCTGCTGATCGCCGCGCTCAATCTCGACGCGGAGGACCACGAGGCGATGCGCGGCTACGTGCACCGACTGGCCCGCGCGGGCGTCGCCGGCGTCGGCTTCGCCGTCGGCGTGCACTACGAGGACATCCCGCAGGCCCTGGTCGACGCCGCGGCGGCGGAGGGCCTGCCGCTGCTGGAGGTCCCGCGCCGCACCCCGTTCCTCGCCATCAGCAAGGCCGTGTCCGCGGCCATAGCCGCCGAGCAGTACCGCGCGGTCACCGCCGGCTTCGCCGCCCAGCGCGAGCTGACCAAGCAGGCGATGGCCGACGGCCCCGAGCGGCTGCTGAGCGCCCTCGCGGCGCAGGTCGACGGCTGGGCCGCGCTGTACGACGCGTCCGGCGCCGTCGTCGCCGCGGCCCCCGAGTGGTCGTCCCGCAGGGCCGCCCGGCTCACTCCCGAGGTGGAGCGGCTGCGCCGCAGGCCCGCGCCGTCCAGCGCCGTCGTCGGCGGAGGTACCGCCGACCGCAGGGCCGGCGTCGAGGACCGCGTCGAGCTGCACACCCTCGGCACCGGCCGCCGCCCCCGCGCCGCGCTCGCCGTCGGCACCGCCTCCGCTCTCGGCACCGCCGACCGGTACGCCGTGCACTCCGCGATCGCCCTGCTCACCCTCACCACCGAGCGGTCCCGCTCCCTGCACGCCGCTGAGCTGCGCATCGGCGCGGCCGTGCTGCGGATGCTGCTGGCGGGCGAACCCGACCACGCGCGCGTGGTCGCCGGAGACCTCTACGGCGGCCTGCTCGATGCCCCCTACCGGCTGATCATCGCCGAGCAGACCTCCGGGGCCCGCGCCGCAGCCCCGGCCTCCGCACCCGCCGGGGCCAAACAGCCCGGCGCCGCGCCGGACGGCGCCGTGCCCGTCGCCGGTCCGCTGGATGCGCTCGTGGACGCCGTCGAATCCGCCGCCGCCCGCGCAGGGGAATCCGTGCTCGTGGTGCCCGAGGGCGAGCGCCTGGTGCTGATTGCCGCGGACGGCGGCGTCGCGGCGGACGCCTGCGCCCAGCACGCCGAAGCCCTCGACGAGGCCCGCGCGGAGGCGGCGGAATCGGCGGCGCCCCCGGAGGTGGCCGAGGTCGTCGTGGGAGTCTCCGCGCCGGCCGGGTTCGTGGGCGCCCCGACCGCGTACAAGCAGGCGGAGCAGGCGCTCTCGGTGGCCAGGCGGCGCGGCCGGGCACTGGTCGAGCACGCTGAGCTGGCCTCCGGCTCCGTGCTGCCACTGCTCGCCGACGAGGCGGTGCGGGCCTTCTCGGACGGCCTGCTGCGGGCGCTGCGCGAGCACGACGCGCACGGTCGCGGCGATCTCGTCGCCTCGCTGCGCGCCTGGCTCTCCCACCACGGACAGTGGGACGCGGCCGCAGCCGACCTCGGCGTGCACCGGCACACCCTGCGCTACCGCATGCGCCGCGTCGAGGAGATCCTGGGCCGCTCCCTGGACGATCCGGACGTCCGCATGGAGCTGTGGCTCGCGCTGAAGGTGACAGCGGGGCCCGAGTAACGGCGGGGCCCGAGCAGGGGCGTTGCCGCCAGTCGCGCCGTCGCGCCGTCGCGTCTTCCTGCCTCGTGCCGACCGCAGCCCGCCTCAGGACGCCCGGTGGACGGCCGTTCGTCGCCGGTCCGCCGTGCCACTGCCGCTCCTGTATCGACGGCCGTTCCGCCCCGTCCGGAGCCGGAACGGAAGCCGTCCGGCCACATCTGCCAATCCGTAGGGGTAGCCCCCGCAAACGCTACGCACCGGACAAGCGACCGCGCCCGCCCGCGCGCCTACCGTGGACGCCAGGACACCACACACCGCGGAAGGGCCTGGTCCCACGATGACTTCCACCCATGCCTTCTGGCTCGCCGGACGCGAGGCCACCGGCGAGACCACCCTCGACGTCACCAGCCCGTGGGACGGGCGTCTCGTCGGACGGGTCGCCGTTCCGACGGAGGAACAGGTCGAGGAGGCGGTGGCGGCCGCGTACGCCGTCCGGGACGAGTTCGCGGCCACCCCGGCGCACGTACGGGCCGCCGCCCTGGACCACGTCTCGCGGCGGATCGCCGAGCGCGGCGAGGAGATCGCGGCGCTGATCTCCGCCGAGAACGGCAAGCCCGTGAAGTGGGCCCGCGGCGAGGTCGGCCGCGCCGTCTCCGTCTTCCGCATCGCGGCGGACGAGGCCCGGCGGTTCAACGGCGGCGACGCGCAACGCCTCGACGCGGACCCGGCCGGCGCCGGGCGGCTCGCCTTCACGCGGCGCTTCCCGAAGGGCGTCGTGCTCGGCATCGCGCCGTTCAACTTCCCGCTGAACCTGTGCGCCCACAAGATCGCCCCCGCGCTCGCCGTCGGCACCCCCATCATCCTCAAGCCCGCCCCGGCCACCCCGCTCTCCGGGCTCCTCATCGGCGACCTCCTCGCCGAGACCGAACTGCCGGCGGGGGCCTGGTCCGTGCTGCCGGTGCCCAACGACCGGATGCCGGCGCTCGTGCAGGACGAGCGGCTGCCGGTGGTCTCCTTCACCGGGTCCGACAAGGTGGGCTTCGCCATCATGGACTCGGTGCCGCGCAAGCACTGCACGCTGGAACTCGGCGGCAACGGCGCCGTGGTCGTCCTCGGCGACTATGCCTGTGACGCGGACCTCGACCACGCCGCCCAGCGCATCGCGACGTTCGCCAACTACCAGGGCGGCCAGTCCTGCATCTCGGTGCAGCGCGTCATCGCGGACGCGGCTCTCTACGACCGACTGGTGCCGCGCATCGTGCGCGCCGTGGAGGCCCAGGTGACCGGCGACCCCTCCGACGACACCACCGACGTCGGGCCGCTGGTCAGCGAGGACGCCGCCCGGCGCGTGGAGTCCTGGGTCGAGGACGCGCGGGAGGCCGGTGCCACCGTGCTCACCGGCGGGAAGCGGGAGGGCGCCGCCTACACTCCGACCGTTCTCGCGGACGTGCCCACGGATGTCGCGGTCTCCTGCGAGGAGGTCTTCGGGCCGGTCCTCACGGTCGCCAGGGCCGGGGACGAGGGCACGGCGTTCGCCGCCGTGAACGACTCCAAGTACGGGCTCCAGGCGGGCGTCTTCACGCACGACCTCCAGGCCGCGTTCCGGGCGCACCGTGCGCTGGAGGTGGGCGGGGTCGTCATCGGCGATGTTCCCTCCTACCGTGCGGACCAGATGCCGTATGGCGGGGTCAAGCGGTCCGGTGTCGGGCGGGAGGGGGTGGCGTTCGCGATGGCGGACTACACGTACGAGCGGGTGATGGTGCTCACGGGCCTCGACCTCTAGGGGCCCTTCTGGGCCCCTGCCCCCCATCGGCCTGTGGCCGGGAATCCACCTGGGGCGGTGCGAGGGGCTCCGGGCTCCGCCCGAGGGGGTTCGGGCTTCGCCCTTTGCGGGGTTGTCGTCTGCCGGCCGGTGAGGGTGTTTGCGCAGTTCCCCGCGCCCCTTTTCGGCGGCTGCCCCGGCCCTTGCTGTCTCGCGGCCGACTTGTCGGTATGTGGGGGTTTTGCGCAGTTCCCCGCGCCCCTTATTGGGGTCTGGACGGCTCCCTTGCGGGTTCGTTGCCCGGCTGCCGGTCCGTGGGTGGTTTTCGCGCGGTTCCCCGCGCCCCTGATCAGGGGCTGGACCGATTCCTTTCGGGTTCGTCGCCGGGTGTCGGTCGGTGGGTGGTGTTGCGCGGTTCCCCGCGCCCCTGATCGGGGCTCCTTCTGAACCTTGCGGGTTCGTTGCCGGGTGTCGGGTCGCGGGGGGGCTGGTCGCGCGGTTCCCCGCGCCCCTCCGTGGTGCCCTTGGAGTCGGGGGGCGTAGGGCTCACCCGGTCGTGTCGTGAAGTGGGGCTGGCCCGGTAGGGGTCTTCGATCGGGGGTATACGACCGAGTAGAACCGGCCGGTAACCACCGGCCGGCAGCCACGAGACCGCGGCGAGGTGAGTTCTCCATGTCCGCACCGACCACGTCTGAGGCATCGTCCGCCACCGGCCGTCCCGTCACCGAGCGGGAGGCACGGCAGGTTGCGGAGGCCGCCCGTGAACAGCAGTGGCGCAAGCCGAGCTTCGCCAAGGAGCTCTTCCTCGGCCGCTTCCGGCTCGACCTGATCCATCCGCACCCGCTGCCGGCGGACGAGGACGTACGCCGCGGTGAGGCGTTCCTCGCCGCGTTGCGCGACTTCTGCGAGACCAAGGTCGACGCCGCCCGCATCGAGCGCGAGGCCCGGATCCCCGACGAGGTGATCATCGGCCTCAAGGAACTCGGCGCGCTCGGCATGAAGATCGACGAGAAGTACGGCGGCCTCGGCCTCACGCAGGTCTACTACAACAAGGCCCTCGCCCTCGTCGGCTCCGCGAGCCCGGCCATCGGCGCCCTGCTCTCCGCCCACCAGTCGATCGGCGTGCCGCAGCCGTTGAAGATCTTCGGCACCCAGGAGCAGAAGGACGCCTTCCTGCCGCGCTGCGCCCGCAGCGACGTCTCCGCCTTCCTGCTCACCGAGCCGGACGTCGGCTCCGACCCGGCCCGCCTCGCCACCACCGCCGTACCGGACGGGGACGACTACGTCCTCGACGGCGTCAAGTTGTGGACGACCAACGGGGTGATCGCGGACCTGCTGGTCGTGATGGCGCGGGTTCCGCAGTCCGAGGGCCACAAGGGCGGCATCACCGCGTTCGTGGTGGAGGGCTCCGCCGAGGGGATCACCGTCGAGAACCGCAACGCCTTCATGGGCCTGCGCGGCATCGAGAACGGCGTCACCCGCTTCCACCAGGTCAGGGTCCCCGCGGGCAACCGCATCGGGCCCGAGGGCGCCGGCCTGAAGATCGCCCTCACCACCCTCAACACCGGCCGCCTCTCGCTGCCCGCGATGTGCGCGGGGGCCGGCAAGTGGTGCCTGAAGATCGCCCGGGAGTGGTCCGGCGCCCGCGAGCAGTGGGGCAAGCCCGTGGCCACGCACGAGGCGGTGGGCGCCAAGATCTCGTTCATCGCGGCGACCACGTTCGCCCTGGAGTCGGTGCTCGACCTCGCCTCGCAGATGGCCGACGAGGACCGCAACGACATCCGCATCGAAGCGGCCCTCGCCAAGCTCTACGGCTCCGAGATGGCCTGGCTGATGGCCGACGAGCTGGTGCAGATCCGCGGCGGCAGGGGCTTCGAGACCGCCGCCTCGCTGGCCGCCCGCGGCGAACGCGCCGTGCCGGCCGAGCAGTTGCTGCGCGACCTTCGCATCAACCGGATCTTCGAGGGCTCCACGGAGATCATGCACCTGCTGATCGCCCGTGAGGCGGTGGACGCCCACCTCTCCGTGGCCGGCGACCTGATCGACCCCGACAAGTCCTTGAGCGAGAAGGCCAAGGCAGGGGCCCGGGCCGGCGGCTTCTACGCCCGCTGGCTGCCCAAGCTCGTCGCGGGACCCGGTCAGCTTCCCGGCACCTACCGGGACTTCCACCCCACCGGGCACGCCGACCTCGCCGCGCACCTGCGGTTCGTCGAGCGCAGCGCCCGCAGGCTGGCCCGCTCCACGTTCATGGGCATGTCCCGCTGGCAGGGCCGCATGGAGACCAAGCAGGGCTTCCTGGGCCGGGTCGTCGACATAGGCGCGGAGCTCTTCGCGATGAGCGCCTCCTGCGTGCGCGCGGAGCTGCTGCGCTCGCAGGGCGAGCACGGCCGCGAGGCCTACCAGCTCGCCGACGTCTTCTGCCGCCAGGCCCGGCTCCGCGTCGAGGAGCTCTTCACCCGGCTGTGGTCCAACACCGACTCGGCCGACCGGCGCCTGGTGAAGGGCATCATGGACGGTTCCTTCGGCTGGCTGGAGGACGGCGTCATCGACCCGAGCGGCGAGGGCCCCTGGATCGCGGACACCGTTCCCGGCCCCTCCCAGAAGGAGAACGTCCACCGGCGCATCCGGTGAGCCGGGCTCGGGGGACGCTCGCCCCAGGGCGTTCGCGGCGGGCGGCTCCGGGCCGGTTGCGGGTTCGCATTCCGGCCCGGCGCCGCGGTCACCGGGCATGCGGTACGTAGCGTGCGCCCGGCCTTGAGCGCACGGTAAGCAGCGTGCGCCCGGTCTGGAGCGCACGGTGAATGCCGCACGCCCTACCCGCCCGCGGCCGGCTCCCGGGACGGCGCCCCCGCCGCAGGCCCCCTGCCACCGCGGCGCCGCGCGCGCAGCGCCGCCACCGCGGCCTCGACGTCCGCGCTGCCCAGGTGCCGCTCGAAGGCCATCAGCCAGTACATGGCGCGCTCGGTGTCGCACCCCATGAGGTCGGCGATGTCCTTCGCGCCGAGCCCGAGGCCGTGGCGCAGCACCCCGGCGTCGGCGGCGGGGCCGCTCACGAGCCGGTGGAGCGCGTCCGTGATCGGCCGTGGACGCGCCCGCAGGGACATGGCCAGCCTGCGGCGCAGGATCCGCCAGCCCACCGCCGAGGGGCTCAGCTTGAGCGCCGCCGGCCAGGCCACCAGCAGCTCGCCCAGGGCGCACCGCACCGCGTGCTCGGCGGCGGCGCCGTCTCCCAGCCGGCACAGGGCGTACGCCCGGTAGCGGGCGCCGTGGAGCATGCAGAACGCGCCGAACTCCAGGGGGAGGCTCACGTCGATGCCGCTGAACTCCAGCGGAAGGCTGGCGTCGGCACCACCGACGTCGTCGCGGGACATACCGGGCTCCTGAGCTGGGGGAGGGAGGGAAGGGGACGGCCTTGGGGGGTGGTCTACCGGGCCGGTCGGGAAGGCCCTGAGGGGTCCCCCGGACTGGCAGGGAAGGCCCTGAGGGGCCCCCGGACTGGCAGGGAAGCTGAGGGGTCCCCCGGGCCGGTAGGGAAAGGCCCTGAGGGGGCCCCGGGCCGGCAGGGGAAGGCCCTGGGGCCTGCCGGGCCGGTAGGGAAAGCCCTGGCGGGTCCCCCGGACCGGCCGCGGTCAGCCGAAGGCGGCCGCGGGGATGACGGGAAGGCCGGGCGAGGCCTCGGGCGGCGGCAGCTGCGCACCGGCGACCAGCGCGGACGCCTGCCACCAGAGCCGCTGGACGTCCTCGTCCCGGCCGCCGAGCGCCGTCACCAGCCGGGCGATCACCGCCTGGTCCGCGGGCGGCGGGGCCGCCGGGTCGACGAGGCAGGCGAGGTGGTCATGGGTGAGCCCCTCCGCGGCGCCGCCCAGGGCCGGCAGGTCCGGCTCGGCCGCGGCCAGGTACAGGCCGCGCAGGGCCATGCGGATCGCCGTCTGCCCCTCGGACGAGGAGCGCGGCGGGGCGGGCGCGGTGCCGTGCGCCTGGCGCCAGAGGTCGGCCAGGTCGTCCGGGTCGGCGCCGCACGCCTCGGCGAAGCTCCTGGTCACGTCCCAGGACGGCAGTCGTTTGCCGGCGAGCACCAGCGAAAGGTAGGAGGCCGAGACGCCGATGCGCCGGGCGAGGGCGCGGGCCGAGATGGCGCGGGACTCCCGAAGGTGGCCCATGGCCTGGGTGAGCTGTCCTGCCGCCGGTCTCTCCCGGCCGTCCCCGACTGCCGGAGCGCGCGCCGGCGCCGGGCGCCGGCCCGGGGTCCGCGAGCCGCCGGCGTCCGGCACGGCACCGGGTCGGGACGGCGCCCCGCCGGGTCGGGGCACCGCACCGGGTCGGGGCACCGCACCGGAACGCGGAACCCCCCTCGTGCCCGCCCCTGAGCTGCCGTCCGGAGCACCCGGCACCGTGCCGCCGCTCGACGTGCCGCCGCTCGACGTGCCGCCTCCCCCCGTCCCCGCCGCCTGCACGGGGCTCTCCCCGGCCGGGGCAGGCAGGGCGCGGGTGCCGCGGGCCCTGCGCCGGCGCCGCTCCAGCGCCCGGGCCACCTGGTCCGCCGACCAGTGCCCGCGCGCCGACCCGGCGGCCATGCTGGTCGCCTCGCCGATCTCCGCCCAGGTGATCCCGTGGCTGCGGGCCTTGCGCACCGCCACGGCGAGCATGTCCTCGGCGTCCAGCTTCAGCGTGACCGCGCGGTGCACCAGCTGGATCGGCGCGTCGGGCGCGGCGCTCTCCGCCGCGCCGAGCAGTTCCCGGGCGTCGCGCAGGGTCTCCTCGGCGAGGCCCGCGGCGGCCTCGTCGTGTTCGGGAGGGACGCCGACGCGGACGGCGGTCCGTGCGCGGTAGGCGGAGCTGCGGCAGGACGGGCTGCAGAAGCGGGGGAGGCGTCCCCGGTTGCTGGGGCGCCGGAACGCCGCTCCGCAGGACGGGCAGGTGAGGTCGGAGGGCCGTGCAGGCATGCGGGGACTCCTTCGGGGGCGCTGGGGCCGGGACCCCCGCCGGACGGCGGCAGGGGCCCTGCCGCGAGGCGGCGGGAACCGTGCGGGACGGCGGCGGCCGGACCCTGCCGGGGGCGGCAGCCGTCTCTCGTCACGCCGCCCGTGCCGGTTTGGCGGGTCGGCGGAACGAAAGGAGGGGACCGTGCCGGTGGGGCGGCGGGGTGCGCGGGCCGGGCCGCGGCCGTGGGGACGCGGCCCGGCGGGTGGGTCAGGAGCCCTCGCTCCTGGCATAGCGGTAGGTGACGGTGCCTGCCGCCGTGAGGGTCCCCAGCGCGGCGGTGCCGAGCAGCGGGGCGGCCGGGACGTCACGGATCAGCAGGATCAGCAGCACGGGCAGGGCGAGGAAGGCGCCCAGCCGGATGTTGACCCGGCCGCAAACGGCTCCAGATGTTTGGACGTCCCCGAAGGGAGACATGTAAGTTGCGTAGCCGCTGGTCCGGCCCCCGTGCGGGTCGGGAGGAGCGGCGAGATGTCGGGGCATTGATGCTCCTTGGTCTCGAACATTTGTTAAGCAGTGGGCCCCGGGTGGTTGGCAGACCGTGTTCCCGGGGTCACGCTGTGTTCGCCGACCTTAACCGCTCGCGTGACGCTGAGCGAACCTATCGTCACGTAAACGGGAAGTCTTTTCGGTCGGATCGGAGAAATCGCAGGCAGGTGCATTTCTCAACGGAAGAACTGTCATATGCCAGGGCAATGACAGCAGTTGAACGCGCCCCCCGCGCCCCTCTCTCCCCGCCCGGCCCGAAACTCCGTGCCCGGTAAAACGCATTTCCCGCGCGCCCGCAGCCGCGCCCCGGCACGGGCCGTCTCCCCTACCGGAGGCCCGCCCGGAGCCCCATCCGGAGCAGCGGCCAACGCCGCCCCCATCCGGCTGTGGCGTCCGCCCGGCACCGGCGGCGCGCGGGCGGGCAGCCGCTGTCGGCGCCCCGACCCGGAGCCGCAACAATGGGGGGATGAGCGACAGCCCTGCGCCCCTAGCGGATCCGCACCTCGTCTTCGATCCCGGCGGCGGCCCCTCGGCCCACCGGGACATCGTCATCCTCGGCTCCACAGGCTCGATCGGCACGCAGGCCATCGACCTGGTGCTGCGCCATCCCGACCGCTTCCGCGTCACCGGCCTCTCGGCGGCCGGCGGGCGGGTCGCCCTCCTCGCCGAGCAGGCCTACCGCCTGCGGGTGCGCACGGTCGCCGTGGCGCGCGAGGACGTGGTGCCCGCGCTCCGCGAGGCGCTGTCCGCCCGGTACAGCACCGGGGAGCCGCTGCCCGAGATCCTCGCAGGGCCCGAGGCGGCCACCGAACTCGCCGCATCCGACTGCCACACCGTGCTCAACGGCATCACCGGCTCCATCGGCCTCGCGCCCACCCTGGCCGCCCTCGGCGCCGGACGGACCCTGGCCCTGGCGAACAAGGAGTCGCTGATCGTGGGCGGCCCCCTGGTCAAGGAGCTGGCCAAGCCGGGCCAGATCATCCCGGTCGACTCCGAGCACGCCGCCCTCTTCCAGGCGCTGGCCGCCGGCACCCGCGCCCAGGTGCGCAAGCTGGTCGTCACCGCCTCCGGCGGGCCCTTCCGCGGCCGCAGCAAGGCCGACCTGGCGAACGTCACCCCCAAGGACGCGCTCGCACACCCCACCTGGGCCATGGGCCCGGTGATCACGGTGAACTCCGCCACGCTCGTCAACAAGGGCCTGGAGGTGATCGAGGCCCACCTGCTCTACGACATCCCGTTCGAGCAGATCGAGGTGGTCGTCCACCCGCAGTCGTACGTGCATTCGATGGTGGAGTTCCTGGACGGCTCCACCATCGCCCAGGCCACCCCGCCCGACATGCGGGGACCGATCGCCATCGGGCTCGGCTGGCCCGAGCGCATCCCGGACGCGGCACCCGCCTTCGACTGGAGCAAGGCGTCGGCATGGGAGTTCTTCCCGCTCGACGACGAGGCCTTTCCCTCGGTCGGCCTCGCCCGGCACGTCGGACGGCTCGCGTCGACGGCTCCGGCGGTGTTCAATGCGGCCAACGAGGAGTGCGTCGACGCGTTCCTGAACGGAGCGCTGCCCTTCAACGGCATCATGGAGACCGTCACCGAGGTCGTCGCCGAACACGGCATGCCTCGAACGGGAACTTCACTGACCGTCGCGGACGTCCTCGAAGCGGAGGCCTGGGCGCGCGCCCGGGCCCGTGAACTCACGGCTCAGGCGATCGCGGAGGCCCGTACATGACGGCACTGATGATGATCCTCGGAATAGTCGTCTTCGCGATCGGGCTGCTCATCTCCATCGCCTGGCACGAGCTGGGGCACCTCACCACCGCCAAGATGTTCGGCATCCGGGTGCCCCAGTACATGGTGGGCTTCGGGCCGACGCTCTTCTCCCGCAGGAAGGGCGACACCGAGTACGGCTTCAAGGCCATCCCCCTGGGCGGCTACATCCGCATGATCGGGATGTTCCCGCCGGGCCCCGACGGGAGGATAGAGGCCCGTTCCACCTCACCCTGGCGGGGCATGATCGAGGACGCCCGCTCGGCGGCCTTCGAGGAACTCCAGCCCGGCGACGAGCACCGCCTCTTCTACACGCGCAAGCCGTGGAAGCGGGTCATCGTGATGTTCGCGGGCCCCTTCATGAACCTGATCCTCGCCGTCGCGGTCTTCCTCGGCGTCATGATGACGTTCGGCATCGAGACCCAGACGACCACCGTCGGCAAGGTGTCCGACTGCGTCATCCAGCAGAGCGAGAACCGCGCGACCTGCCACAAGGGCGACAAGGCGGCCCCCGCCAAGGCCGCGGGCCTCCAGGCCGGCGACAAGATCGTCGCGGTGGACGGCAGGCCCATGAAGGACTGGTCCACCCTCCAGGACACCATCCGCGACACCATCGGCCCCGCCAGCATCACCGTGGAGCGCCACGGCGACCGCCAGGTCCTGCACGCCGACCTCATAAAGAACCAGGTCAGCAAGGTCGACGGGCACGGCGGCTACGTGCAGGGCAAATACGTCTATGCCGGCTTCCTCGGCTTCAGCCCCGCCTCGGGCATCGTCAAGCAGTCCTTCGGGGCCTCCGTGGACCGGATGGGCGACATGATGCAGCAGGGCGTCCACTCCCTGGTCGCCCTGCCGTCCAAGATCCCCGCCCTGTGGGACGCGGCCTTCGAGGGCGCGCCGCGGCAGCCCGACTCCCCGATGGGAGTGGTCGGGGCGGCCCGGGTCGGCGGTGAGGTGTTCACCCTGGACATCCCGCCGCAGAACCAGATCGCGATGATGCTGTTCCTCGTCGCCGGCTTCAACCTCTCCCTGTTCCTGTTCAACATGCTCCCGCTGCTGCCCCTGGACGGCGGGCACATCGCGGGCGCGCTCTGGGAGGCGCTGCGCCGGCACACCGCCCGGCTCGTCAAGCGGCCCGATCCCGGTCCGTTCGACGTGGCGAAGCTGATGCCGGTCGCGTACGTGGTCGCGGGGATCTTCGTCTGCTTCACGATCCTGGTGCTCATCGCCGACGTCGTTAACCCGGTCAAAATCTCCTGATTGGCAGCGGTTCACTGCGGCCGGGCTGCCCTGCGGCCCGGCCGCCCCGGGCGAGTGACGCAGAGCCCGGAATATCCTGCGGATGTGCCCCGGCATGCGCCCGTGCCGTAATCTCGGATCCCGACCCGCCCGCTGACGGGACCTTGATCCACATCTTGGGGTTGCACAGCAGATGACTGCGATTTCTCTTGGCATGCCGTCCGTTCCGACCAAGCTCGCCGAGCGCCGTAAATCCCGGCAGATCCAGGTGGGGTCCGTTCCCGTGGGCGGGGACGCCCCGGTGTCGGTGCAGTCGATGACGACGACGCGCACGTCCGACATCGGCGCGACATTGCAGCAGATCGCGGAGCTGACCGCGTCCGGGTGCCAGATCGTGCGGGTGGCGTGCCCCACACAGGATGATGCGGACGCGCTGGCGGCGATTGCGAAGAAATCGCAGATTCCGGTGATCGCGGATATTCATTTCCAGCCGAAGTACGTGTTCGCCGCCATTGACGCGGGGTGTGCGGCGGTTCGGGTGAATCCGGGGAATATCAAGCAGTTCGACGACAAGGTTCGTGAAATCTCGAAGGCGGCTTCCGACGCGGGGACGCCGATTCGTATCGGGGTGAATGCGGGGTCGTTGGACAGGCGGCTTCTGGAGAAGTACGGGAAGGCGACGCCTGAGGCGCTGGTGGAGTCGGCGCTGTGGGAGGCGTCGTTGTTCGAGGAGCATGGTTTCCGGGATATCAAGATCTCGGTGAAGCACAACGATCCGGTGGTGATGGTGAATGCGTACCGGTTGTTGGCTGAGCGGTGTGATTATCCGTTGCACCTGGGTGTGACGGAGGCGGGGCCCGCGTTCCAGGGGACGATCAAGTCGGCGGTGGCGTTCGGTGCGCTGTTGTCGGAGGGGATCGGGGACACGATTCGGGTGTCGTTGTCGGCGCCTCCCGTGGAGGAGGTGAAGGTCGGTATTCAGATTCTGGAGTCGTTGAATCTGCGGCAGCGGGGTCTGGAGATCGTGTCGTGTCCGTCGTGCGGTCGTGCGCAGGTGGACGTGTACAAGCTGGCGGAGGAGGTGACCGCCGGGTTGACGGGGATGGAGGTGCCGTTGCGGGTGGCGGTCATGGGGTGCGTGGTGAACGGTCCGGGTGAGGCGCGTGAGGCGGATCTCGGGGTGGCCTCGGGCAACGGCAAGGGGCAGATCTTCGTGAAGGGCGAGGTCATCAAGACGGTGCCGGAGTCGAAGATCGTGGAGACGCTGATCGACGAGGCGATGAAGATCGCCGAGCAGATGGAGAAGGACGGCGTCGTCTCGGGGGAGCCCGAGATCTCGGTGAGCTGACGCTCCCACGGCGCTGCGCGCCCGGCGCTTGAGGCACCCCTCGCGCCGGGCGGCGCACGTTGCCTGGAGTGCCCGTCCGGCTCCGCTCGCTCGACGCCGGGGATGGCGGTTTCGCCGGGTTCGGCACCGCCGGGCACCTTGTCGTTGGTTGCTTGCCGGAGCGGCGGGACTGGGCGCGGATGGCGTTCGACGTACCGGCCGGCCCGGAGTGCGCCTCGGGGCGCGCAAGCGCACCCCGCTCGTGGGCGGGGAACAGGCCACCCCGACGTGGCCTAGCAGCGGGACACGACGCGCAGATCGGTGACCTTCTTCGTCGGCACGACGAGCGCCTCCGCCTCTCCCGCCCGGTGGATCCGCACGCTCGCGCCGTCAGCGCTCTCCAACCTCCCGCACGTCGACCTCCCGTCGTGCGTGACCGTCACGTACGCGGGCGGGGCCGGGGCCGCCTCCGGGGCCCACCAGGTCGCGACGATCCCCATGAGCAGGCACACCAGCGCCGCGGCGACGATGGTGCGGGCGCGCCTCAGCCGGGCTGCCGCTGTGTCGGCCAGGGCGATCTGGTACGCCGCGACCGATGCGTGGCGGCGGTGGATGTCCGCCAGCGTCACGGTGCCCTCACGGGTGCCGGCCTGCGCCCCGAGGGCCTGCCAGAGCCCCGCCAGGGAGAGCGCGATGCCGCCGCCGATGAGCAGGGTGACCGCCGTGCGCCAGCCCAGGGTGAGGTGGGCCGTCGTGTCGCGGCCCTTGATCACCGCGCCCGTGGTGACCAGCGTCACGAAGGCGGCGAGGCCGTTGCGCCAGGCCTCCGCGTTGGCACGGACCGTGGGCAGGGAGGCTTCGGCCAGGGCGGCGAAGCGGTCGCGCTCGGCCAGGTCCGCCGGCGTCGGAGGGCGCTCGGGCAGCCGCGGCCGAAGGGGCGTGTCGTTCACTGCTGTCCGCCGGCGGGTCCGCGGTCGGCGGCGAGCTCGATGCGGAAGCTGACGCCGCAGCCGCCGGTGGCACTGGCGTCGGCGGTCCCGGGGCCGCCGGTCGGGTGCGCGACGCCGCACGAGCAGGTGACGTCCAGCACGACCGGCTCGCGCGAACCGGCAGGCTCCACCAGGTCCCTGCCGCCGCTGCCCGGCACGCCCGCGCGGCTCTCGCCGAGCCCGTTGGAGACGGCCGTCAGAGGACGCCGGTCGGTGAAGCGGTGCACGCAGCGCGGGCATGCGCCTTCGACGACGGCCGAGGAGACGTTGTCACTCGCCGTCACCGACGCGGTGAGGGCGCCCGACTCCAGGAGACGGAACGCGGCCTCGGTCCAGCGGTAGTCCGAGGTCTGTTCATACGGGATGGGAGGCTGGGGCTGCTGGGTCATGGTCACCTCTGCCGGGACGCGGGTTCGCGGATGGAAGGGGTCAGGATCCGAAATGGACGTACGACGCCCACTTCACGGGTTCCGTGGGGTCGCTGTCGCGCAGCGCGCGAACGGCTCGGTGGAGCGCCGTGGCGGGCTCCACGCCGCTGCCGGACGACGCCGACTCCCGGTAGAAGTGGTCCGACAGGACCGCGGCCGAAGTGTCGCCGACGGACCAGCTGGTAGCGACGATGTGCCGGAAGCCGGTCAGCTGTACGGCCGCCGCGAGGTGGATCGCCTCGTCCGCGAGGTCGGGGACGCCCGTGGCGGTCTGGCATGCCGACAGGAAAGCCAGCTCGGCGTCGCCGAGTTCCACCGACGCGATGTCCGCGATGGACAGTGGACCGTCGTGGAGGCTGAAGGCGCTCGCCGCGGGATCGGCGAAGTCCTGGGCCGCGTGGCAGGCGAAGTGGACGCGGTCGCAGCGCGGGAGCTCGTCGAGGACGGCCCGCCGGGTCGCCGCCGACCCGGCCAGGCTCACCACCTCGGTCGTGTGCACGGCGTGCCGGCGCAGGCCGGCCAGCTCGTCGGCGACCGCCGGCAGAGCGGGCAGTCCCGGGGTCTCCTGCAGCGCGATTGCCAGGTGCCGTCGCATGGTCGGCTCCGAGCGCCGGGTCCGGCCGCGGGACAGCGCGGCAAGCGTCGGCGTGTACGAGGAGACCACCAGGTCGGCGGTCCACATGCCGTCGGATCCGGTCGCCGAACCGTGGCGGGGGTGGTGGCCCGCGGCGTGCAGCGGCAGCAGGCCGAGCAGTCCGACCGGACACCACCACAACCGCGGTGGCGCACCGTCCGGTTGGACGCGGAGCTGCCGGCCTTCGTGTTCGAGCCGTGCCAGGATCGGTCCCACGATGTCGTCCCACAACCAGCCGAGGACGTCGTGGTTGACGTGCCGGGCCCGCTCACGGGCCAGGAACGACGCGCTGGAGCCGGTCTGGACCCGCAGGGCGGACAACAGGTCCTTGGCCTTGCCGGACACGCTGCCCGTGGAGACCCCGGGGAGCTCCACGACCTCGGGTTCGGGCTCCTCGTCGCGGACGATCAGCGCATGGCACCCGTGAACGCTGGCGTTCACGATGACCACCGGACCGTCCGCGGCAGCGTGCTTCAGCTCGGCGTACGGCGTCGGCCCGAGGAAGTGCTCGAACCCTTCGATCCGGCGGACCCGCTCGACCGTCTCGTCCCATTCCCGGGCCAGTTCCCGGCGGCGCTCGGCGGCTTCCGCGGGGAACACCGGCCCCTGGATCCCGTCGGCCTGAGCTGCCAGGCGGTGCGGCTCGCCGAGGGGCGAGGACGCCTCGGGCCGGCTGACGGGCGAGAAGGCGTCGAGCCGGGTCCGCAGCGCCGTGAGCCGCTCGGCCAGAGCGGGGTGGGAGCGGGCCAGATCGCCGAGGTCGCTGCGGAGGTGCAGTGCCTGGGTCCAGAGGACCGACCTGCTCTGTTCGAGCATCTCGACCGCGGTGGCCGGCTGTCCGGCGGCGATGGCGGCCCCGGCGGCTTCGGAGGCGAGCCCCGACCATCTGCGGAGGGTGTCGCTGCGTACCTCGGTCCGCATCCCGTGCCAGGCCGCCGTCGGCAGGTTCCGGACCGCGAGACCGTAGTCGGCGAGCGCTCCGTCGATGTCGCCCCGCTGCGCCGCGAGCCGGCCGGCGTGCAGCGCACACCGCGTGACCATGTCCGGGTCGCCGTAGGGGTCCCGGGCGGCCTCGCGCCAGCACGCCAGGGCGGCCGCCTGATCCCCGTCGTCCCCGGTGGCCTGGTGGCGCTGCTGGAGGATCAGGCCCAGGGACCACAGCCACTCGGTGCGGCGGGCGTCTCCCGGCTGGGTGGCCTCCACGGCCTGCCTGGCGCTGGTGACAGCCTGGTCCAGCAGGGTCGTGTCCCGCCCGACCTGGGCCGCCGTGGTCAGCGCCACAGCCCGGTTCCGGAGGAAGATGCCGTGGTCGGCGGAGCCCGGGCGGGCCGTGTCGATCATCCGCTTGCTGACCCGCAGCATCTCGGCGACGTCTGTGGCGTCGGGTTCGCCGGGGAGGCCGACCCGCGTGATGAGGAGCCAGGAGAGGATCGAGAGCGGCTGGCTGGCGATGTCCTCCGGAAACTCGTGTTCCGCCTCGGAGGCCAACGTGATCGCTTCGTCCAGGACCGCGCGGTCGCCGGTCCACTCGTGGACCTCCATGAGCACGTGCGCGAGTCCGACGGCGGCCGTCGCCCGCTGCAGCGGATCCCTGGACGCCCCCCGCAGGGCGGTGCGGTGGGCTTCGACCGCCGCGTGCATGTCCAGGACGTCGCCCAGGTGCGTGTGCCGGACCCGCAGCGCCATGCCCAGGCTGTAGAAGTCCAGCCAGCGCCTCCGTTCGTCGGAAGAGCCCGCACCCGTCACTTCGCGCATCTCGGCCACGGACCGGTCGAAGTCCGCCGACGATCCGGTCAGCAGTGCCCGGGCCTGCACGTAGACAGCGTGGGCCTGGAGGCTGAACGGGCGTTGCGTGTCGCCGTCGGGCATGGCCGCGAGCGCCGTTTCCAGGGTCGAGATTGCTTCGTCGAGGTCCGCGGCGTTCCCGGTCTGCTGGTAGCGGGTGAACAGTGCCGACGCGAGGCGGGAGAGCGAAGTGATGGACGAGGATGCGTTCGCGGTGTCGCAACGCACCGCCTCCCGTCCGGCGGTCACCGCCGCGTCCAGGTCGGCCCTGTCGCCGGTGTGACGGAAGCGCCAGACGAGGGTCCTGCTCAGTTCGGCCAGGCTCGCCGGCCGGCAGTCAGGCGAGGGAAGCCCGTCGGCCACCGCGTCCCGGATGACCGCGACGACGCGCTCCAGGTCGCCGGGGTCCCGGCGTTCGTCGTAGCGGAGTCGGAGGGCGAAGGCCAGCTTGGGGAGATGCGCCGCGCGGTCCGTGGCGGTCGGAAGCACGGTGTGCAAGGCCCGCTCATGGGCCTCGACCGCGGCATCGAGGTCGGTCGCGTCACCGTCCCTGAGGAACCTGCTGAGCAGGGTGTCCGCAAGGTTCGACAGGTAGATGCCGAACTGCGGATCGTCCGGATCCGCGGCGGCGGTGACGTCCCTCATCACCCTGATGGACTCGGCGCCGTCCTCCGGCGAGCCGGTCACCCGGTAGCGGGTGGTGAGCGCCATCGCGAGGAAGCCCTGGCGTATCTCGCGGTCCCTGTCGTCGGCCGCGGTGCGCGGTGCGGTCGATCTGGCCAGGTCGACCAGGGTGTCCATGGCGGCGAGGTCGGCTGTGCTGCGTGATCGCATCGAGAACCGGGCGTTGTCGATTTCGAGTCCGACATGGGCCGGGCGGTTGGCTTCCTCGGCCCGGACATCGAGGCGGTGGACGACCCGCAGCAGCGTCTCGGCCGCCTGTCCGAAGTCAGGGCGCGCGACGGCGAGGCACTCGCGGGCGGCCTCGAACACCCGGTCCAGGTCGGTCCGGTCACCGGTGTGCTCGAAGCGCAGTGCGAGGGCGTGGAGCCTGCCGGCGAGTCGCGCGTCCCGCTCCGGGTGGTCGGGCGGCGTTGCCGCCAGGATGGCCGCCCAGAGGCCGATCGCCTCGTCCAGGCAGGGCAGGTCGCGCGTCTTGTCGTACAGCGCGAGGTCGGCATGGAGGAGATTCCCGTAGGTGAGCATCCCGTCCTCGCCGTCGCCCGGCGAGGTCAGCGCGACCGCGGGACGCCCCACACGAACCGATCGTCGCAGATCGGCGAGGTCACCACCGTGTTCGAACCTGAGGCGCAGTCGATAGCAGAGATCGGACAGGGCCCGGACCCGCGAGGGGCTGCCCTCGGTCGCCCCGGCGACCGCGTCCTCGCACGCCTGGACGCTCTCTTCGAGATCGGCCGGATCACCCTCGTTGTCGAACCGGTGGTACAGGGCGTTGCCCAGGTCGACCAGGAAGTCCACCCTCCGGGCATCGTCCCTCGGCATGCGGGCGAGCGCCGTCCGCCACGACGCCACGCCCTCGTCCAGGTCGGCCCGATCCCGAGTCTTCGCGTACCGGGCCCGAAGGCTCCTGTCGAGCGTCGTCAGGGCGGACGCGTACTCCGCGTCGGAGCCGTGGATCGTGTCGCGGGCGAGCCGGCTCCACCGCACGGCCGCGTCGAAGTCGGCCGGCGAGCCCGTGATCCCGGCCAGGTGCCGGTACGCCCGCCCCAGCCGGTGGTGCCTCAGCCAGAGGAACTGGTCGCCGGGCGGCGTGCTGGCGATCGACTCTTCCAGGCCCCGGACGGCCTCTTCGAGGCATGCCCTGTCTCCGGTCTGGTCGTACACGGCCAGCAGGGCCTCGGCCAGCAGCGACAGCCTGCGTGCCCGGTCCCGGCCCGGCGGTGAGAGACGGACGGCTTCCCGGCGGGCCGACACCGCCTTCCGCTCGTCCGCCACGTCCCCGGTGGCCTCGTGGCGTTGGTGGTAGGCCTCCCCCAGACGCGAGAGGGCGGGAATCCTGCCCGCGGGATCCGGCGGCGCTGTCCGGAGGCCCCACAGCACGCGCTCGATGGCCCGGTCGACGGGGCCGGGGTCGGTGCCGTCGAAGAGGGCCAGCAGCCTTCCGGCGCAGTCGACCACCCAGCGCAGGCGGTGGCCCGCGTTCGTCGAGAGGGTCCCGACGACGTCCGCCACCTCGGCGGGAACCAGGTCCGGGAACGTCTGCCGCAGCCCGAGGAAGAAGCCGATGGCCTCGTCGACTTCGACCTTTCCGACGGCGGTGCCGGACACCATGCCACGCAGGACGCGGAACCGGGCCAGCTCCGCCAGCGTGGCCACGTCGTATTCGGGCTCGCCCGCTCGGCCCACCCGGACCGCCGCGGTCAAGGCCGCGGCGTGCTCGGCGTCAGCCTGACGAGCGGTCAGGTGCCGAGGGTCCCCCTCCGCCTCGAACAGGGCGATTCTCCGTCGGATGGCCGAGGCCGGGCCCAGGGCAGCGTCGGATGTCGGTTCCTCCCCCATCGCCCCAGACTACCGAGAACGTGCTTTCCCGTACGGCGGTCCGACTTCGTGACGGCGGCACGCGGCCGCCCACCGGTGCCGGATCGAGATCGTTCCCCTGCGAGCGCCGCCGGTGTACGGGCCGGCCCCGCCTGCGGGCGGGCTCGGTGCGGGCGAGCCGCACCCCGCCCCTGCACGGGCAACAGCGCACCCCCGACAACTGCCCCACGCGCCCGCGGCACCCCGGGCAGCGGCTGAACGGCACCTGAGGTGCCCGCGCCGTCTTGACATGTCCAAGTGGAGAGAGGGATCTTTTGCGGCGTCAAGAGGCGTACGGGTAGGGGCGATCCGTGCGGCTCGTCGCCCGAGAAGCGCTATGTGCACCGCCAGGTGCCGCGCAGGGAGTCGCTTTGACCATCGGTACGCAGCACCATGCCCGTCCCACCCGCCACCGCCCTCAGCGCATGCTGATCACCGGCCTGCTGCTCGCCGCCGCGGCCTTCGGCTGCGGGGCGCCCGACTCCGGCACCGCGGACGACCAGGGCAAGTCCCAGAAGGTCCCCGCCAAACCGAGCAAGCCCGTGGACCTGGAGATCCTGGACGTCGCCGGAAACCTCCAGCTCACCCAGGCCATGATCGACGACTTCCGCAAGCAGCACCCGGAGATCGTTGGCAAGATCACCTACTCCAAGGCCCCCGCGCCGGACCTCGCCGGCAAGATCAAGGCGCAGCAGCAGGCCGACCGCGTCCAGATCGACCTGGTCCTCACCGGCACCGACGGCCTCGCCGCGGGCATCTCCCAGGGCCTGTGGTCCGACATGAGCAGCCACCAGCAGGCCATCGGCAACCCCGACTACCTGCCGCCCGCCGCCGATATGGCGGGGCTCGCCCAGGGCAAGGGCACCGCCATCGTCTACTATCCGTCGGGCCCGCTCGTCGAGTACAACCCCGACGCCGTCAAGACCCCGCCCAAGACCCCGCAGGAGCTGCTGGCCTGGGCCAAGGCCCACCCCAAGCGCTTCCAGTACGCCGATCCGGCCAACTCGGGCCCCGGCCGCACCTGGCTGATGGGCCTGCCGTACCTCCTCGGCGACAAGGACCCGAGCGACCCCGAGCACGGCTGGGACAAGACCTGGGCCTACCTCAAGGAACTGGACAAGTACGCCGCCGTGTACGCCTCCGGCACCGCCGAGACCATGAAGAACCTGGCCAACGGCCAGATCGACATGACCACCAGCACCACCGGCTGGTACATCAACCCCCGGGCGCTCGGCACCGTCCCGAAGAAGATCAAGGCGGCCCACTTCGACAACATGACGTGGGTGACGGACGCCCAGTACGCGGTCGTCCCCAAGGGCGTCGACGCCGACACCATGTCCGCCGACCTCAACCTCATCAAGTGGATCCTGACGCCGAAGCAGCAGGCCAAGGCCTACGACGACGGCTACTTCTACCCCGGCCCCGCCGTCAAGGACGTGCCGCTGTCCATGGCGCCGGCCAAGTCCCAGCAGGTCGTCAAGGAGTACGGGGTGCCCGAGTTCGACCAGTGGATCGACCAGTTCCCCAAGAAGCCCTCCCTGCCCGCGGACGCCCAGGTCACCGCGTTCGACCTGTGGAACCGTCAGGTGGCCGGCAAGTGACCCACCACATCCACCGGCAGCCGGCGACCGCGCCCCGGGTGAGGCGGCGATGACCCACTTCACCACCCTCCGGCTGGAAGGCGTCTCGCGCAGCTTCGGCCGGCACCAGGCGCTGGCCGGCCTCGACCTGGAGATCTCGGGCGGCGAGTTCATCGCGCTGCTCGGGCCCTCCGGGTGCGGCAAGTCCACGGCGCTGAACTGCCTCGCGGGCCTGCTGCCGCTCACCGGCGGCGCGATCCAGCTCGACGGCCGCCGTATCGACCGTCTCGCGCCCGAGCGGCGCGGCTTCGGCATGGTCTTCCAGAACTACGCCCTCTTCCCGCACATGACCGTGCAGGGCAACGTCGCCTTCGGCCTGAAGATGGCCAAGGTGCCGAAGGCGGACGCCGCTCGCCGGGTGGCCGAGGCGCTGGAACTGGTGCACCTCACGGACCAGGCCCACAAGCGGCCGGGACAGCTCTCCGGCGGCCAGCAGCAGCGCGTCGCCATCGCCCGCGCCATCGTCCTCGAACCCCGCCTCGTCCTGATGGACGAGCCGCTGTCCAACCTCGACGCGGCGCTCCGCCTGGAGATGCGCGCCGAGATCCGCCGCCTCCACCAGCGGCTCGGCCTGACCACCGTCTACGTCACCCACGACCAGGAAGAGGCCCTGTCCCTCGCCGACCGCCTGGTCGTCCTGCGGGACGGCCGCACCCAGCAGATCGGCACCCCCGAGGAGGTCTACGCCACCCCGGCCAACCGCTACGTCGCGTCCTTCATGGGCTACCGCACCATGCTCGACGCGACCGTCGTCACCGGCGGAGCGGAGCCGGTCATCGAGGTGGCGGGCGCCCGGCTGGCCGGGCAGGACCGCGACGGGCTGACCTCTGGCGCCCGCGCGGCGGTCGCCATCCGGCCCGAGGACCTGGACGTCACCCAGGACGCCGCGGGCGGCGGGCTGCCGGCGACCGCCGAGGTCGTGGAGTACCACGGCCGCGAGCTGGCCGTGCAGGCCCGCCTCGCCGACGGCCAGCCGGTGCACTTCCGCACCCGCACCAGGCTCGCCCCCGACGACGAGGTGCGCCTGGTGGCACCGCCCGAGCGCGTCCTGGTCTTCGCACCGGACGACGCCCCGGACGCCCCGGCCGCGCCCGCGCCGGCCCCGGCGGTGGGCACGTGAGCGCCCCGGAGGCCGACCCGGGCCGGCCGCCCACCGCGCGCACAGGTCATGGGAGCGTTTCCCCGGCGCCCGACCCCGCATCCGGCGGGGCGGGCCCCGGGGGGCGCCCGGCGCTGCGCCACCGCCTCGCCGAGCGCGGCGTCGACCGCACCCTGCTGCTGGTCGTGCCCGGCGTGCTCTTCCTCGTGCTGCTCTTCTGCTACCCGTTCCTCTACGGCATCGGGCTCTCCTTCCAGCCGCAGAAGGGGGGCGGAGCCCTCGCGAACTACCACCGCTTCTTCAGCGACCCGTACCTGCGGGGCACGATCTGGACCACGCTCGGGCTCGCCGTGCCCGCCGCGCTCGTCAACTGCCTGGCGGCCGTACCGGTCGCCTTCCGCACCCGCGCGCCGTTCCGCGGCCGGCGGCTGATCACCACCCTGCTGGTCATGCCGATCACCCTCGGCACGGTGCTCACCGCCGAGGGGCTGCTCGGCTACCTCGGTCCCAACGGCTGGTTCAACAAGGCCCTGATCGGCATCGGGCTGATCGACAAGCCGCTGAGCCTGGTGCACAACTACTGGGGCGTGCTGGCCTCGCTCGTGATCACCGGCTTCCCCTTCTCGTACCTGCTCACGCTCTCGTACCTCACCGGGATCGACCCCAGCCTGGAGCAGGCCGCCGCCACCCTCGGCGCGGCCCGGTGGGACCGCTTCCGGTACATCCTGCTGCCGCTGCTCGCACCCGGCCTGGCGATCACCTTCAGCCTGTCGTTCGTGCTCGCGTTCGCGGTCTTCCCGTCCGCGCAACTCGTCGGCGACCCGCGCGGCAGCACCCATGTGATCTCCATCGAGGCGTACCAGGCCGCCTTCCAGAGCTTCGACTACTCGATGGGCTCCGCGATCGCCATGATCATGGCGGCCGTGATGCTCGTCGTCGTGGTCGTCGTGCTCGCCTGGCGTTCGCTGCTGTACCGGGGTGCGACAGGAGGAAAGGGCTGATGACGGACGTCGTGCGGAAGCCGGACGGCGCCCCGGCCGCGGGTCCCCCCGCGGAACCGGGCAAGCGCTGGTACCAGCGCCCGGGGAACTGGGTCGCGATCGTGGTCTTCGGGTTCTTCTTCGTCAACCTCGCCGGGATCATCGGCGTCCCGCTCGCCGACTCGCTCGGCACCCGCTGGTTCACGAGCTGGCTGCCGGACGGCTGGACCACCAAGTGGTACGGGTCGGCCTGGCAGGAGTTCTCGCTCGGGCAGGTCTTCTGGACGACCGCCCTGGTGGCCGTCCTCGTGGTCGCCGTCTCCGTGGTGCTCGGGGTGACGTCCGCGTACGCGCTCGCCCGGCGGGACTTCCCCGGCAAGAAGGCCGTCATGCTGCTCTTCCTGCTGCCGATCCTGGTGCCCCCGCTGACCTACGGCATCCCGCTGGCGACCGTCCTGTACAAGTTCCACCTGGCGGGCACGCTCACCGGGGTGGTGCTGGCGAACCTGGTGCCGTCCGTGCCGTTCGTGGTGCTCACCATGACCCCGTTCATCGAGCAGATCGACCCGCGCATCGAGGCGGCGGCCCGGATGTGCGGGGCGCGCACCTGGTCGGTGCTGGTACGGGTGCTGGCGCCGCTGCTGGTGCCGGGCATCCTCGCCGCGTCGGTCCTGGTGCTCGTGCGCACGGTCGGCATGTTCGAGCTGACCTTCCTCACCGCGGGGCCGGACAGCCAGACGCTGGTGGTGGCGCTCTACTACGCGGTCTTCTCCGCGGGCATCCGCACCCAGCAGTCCATCGACGCCATGGCCGTGATGTACACGGCGTCGATGCTGGTGCTGCTGGTGATCGCGCTCCGCTTCGTCAATCCGACCCAGCTGGTGACCCGGGTCCGGGAGGAGAGGTAGGCCGGGGCGGCCCGGGTCCGCTCCCCGGCGCCCTCTTCTGGGCGCGCCTCGAAGGGGGCGCGCCCCTGACGGGCGCTGTTGGCTGCAAGGGGCACCCCGGTGCCCTGAAGGGGCGCGGGGCCGTGTCGATGTGCGGCTCCGCCGCGCGGGCGCGAGCCGGGGGCCTCGAAAGGGGGCGCGGGGAACTGCGCGGACGGTTACCACGGGCCCGCGCACCGCCAGGTGGGGAGCCCAGGGGCGGGCTCCCTCACGCACCCGAGGGGAACCCCACCGGCCAGGATGACCGGATACGGCGGGACCCACCCCTCCGGGCCGGAGGACAATGAGAACCGGGACCGGCGAGCCGGTCCCGGCCCGCGCCGCTCCAGCCCTGCGGGTACAGTGCCAGGACCCCAGAAGCCCGTCCGGTGAGGCCGCCCATCCGTGTTGACGCAGACCACCACCCGGGTCCTCGAACCGAGTGACCTGGACGCCGCGCTGGCGGTACTCGGCCGCGAGCCGGTCGCCAACGCCTTCGTGACCGCACGCGTGCAGGTCGCCGGGCTCGACCCGTGGCGGCTCGGCGGCGAGATGTGGGGCTGGTATGCCGACGGCATGCTCCAGTCGCTCTGCTACGCGGGGGCCAACCTCGTCCCCATCTGCGCCACCCGCGCCGCCGTGCGCGCGTTCGCGGAGCGGGCCCGCAGGGCGGGGCGGCGCTGCTCGTCCATCGTGGGCCCCGCGGGGGCCACGGCCGAGCTGTGGCGGCTGCTCGAACCCTACTGGGGCCCGGCCCGCGAGGTCCGCCCCCACCAGCCCCTGATGGTCACCGACCGGCTGCCCGCCGACGTCGCCCCGGACCCCTACGTCCGCAGGATCCGCAAGGACGAGCTGGAGACGATCATGCCGGCCTGCGTGGCGATGTTCACCGAGGAGGTCGGCGTCTCGCCGCTCGCCGGCGACGGCGGCCTGCTCTACCAGGCCCGGGTCGCCGAACTCGTCGGCTCCGGGCGCTCCTTCGCCCGCCTCGACCAGGACGGCGGGGTCGTCTTCAAGGCGGAGATCGGCGCCGCCACCCCCCAGGCCTGCCAGATCCAGGGCGTCTGGGTCGCCCCCGAGTACCGCGGCCAGGGCCTCGCGGCGCCCGGCATGGCGGCGGTGCTGCGGCACGCCTTCGCGGACATAGCCCCGGTCGCCAGCCTCTACGTCAACGACTTCAACCACGCGGCGCGCGCCGCGTACCGGCGCGTCGGCTTCCAGGAGGTCGGCGCGTTCATGAGCGTGCTGTTCTGACTCAGCAGAACCGGTTATGCGACCGGGCGCCGGGCCTGTGAGGGCACCCCGCGAGGAGCGCGGACGACCCGCGTGGACCAGTCCCCGCCCGCCCGCGCTCCCGGGCACGGCACACCGCACCCCACCAGGCCGGTGACCGGAGCGCCCGGGGCCGGGTGCGCGTCCGCGACCGGTCCGCCCGCGGGGTAGTCTCCCCGGCATGCTGCGCATCCCCGGCCGCTCCCCCCACGCTCCCGACGACGATGTGGTGATCGCGCCGCTGGACCTGGCCGCACACGTCGACGACGCGCTCGCCGTGCAGGCCCACGCCTTCGGGCTCAGCGACGACGAGATCAGCGTCCGCCGGCAGATCGTGCTCCGGCACATCACCTACCCCGGCGCCCGCTCCCTCGGCGCCACCCGCACCGACGGCCGCCTGGTGGGCTTCGTCTACGGCATGCCGAACGACCGCGCGCACTGGTGGTCCACCGTCGTCGCCCCCTACCTGCGCAGCGAGGGCCAGGACGGCTGGCTCGACAACTCCTTCGTCATCACCGAGCTGCACGTGCTGCCCGCCTACCAGAACCGCGGCATCGGCCGCGCCCTGATCACCACCCTCACGGACAGCGCCGAGCAGCCACGCTCGATCCTCTCCGCCATCGACACCGAGAGCCCGGCCCGCGGGCTGTACCGCTCGCTCGGCTACGTCGACCTGGCCCGGCGGGTGCACTTCCCCAGTGCCCCGAGGCCGTACGCGGTGATGGGCGCGCCCCTGCCGCTGTGCCGGTAACGGGCCCGGTGGGGGAGTGCGGCGTACCGCGCCGGGCGGGTGCCCGTGGCGGTGGCCGGTGGCGGCGGAGGCCCGCCGGGCGTCCGACCGGGACCCTGGTGGGCGATTTCGCCATGGATTTCCGCTGCCCCAGGCCGCCCGGCTAACCTCTCGCCCATCACCCATTCGTAGCAGGAGATCACCATGGCCCAGGTCCAGCGCATGTCCCGGTTGATGATCAAGACACTGCGCGACGACCCGGCGGACGCCGAGACGCTCAACCACAAGCTGCTGGTCCGCGCCGGCTACGTCCGCCGCACCTCGGCGGGCATCTGGTCCTGGCTTCCGCTCGGCATGACGGTCCTGGAGAACATCTCGCGGATCGTCCGCGAGGAGATGGACGCGATCGGCGCCCAGGAGGTCCTGCTGCCGGCCCTGCTCCCCAAGGAGCCCTACGAGGCCACGGGCCGCTGGGAGGAGTACGGCGACCTGCTCTTCCGCCTCAAGGACCGCAGGGGCGGCGACTACCTCCTCGGGCCCACCCACGAGGAGATCTTCACCCAGATCGTCAAGGACCAGTGCACGTCCTACAAGGACCTGCCGGTGATGATCTACCAGGTGCAGACGAAGTACCGGGACGAGGCCCGGCCCCGCTCCGGCGTGCTGCGCGGCCGCGAGTTCCTGATGAAGGACTCCTACTCCTTCGACACCACCGACGAGGGCCTCGCCGAGTCGTACGCGCTGCACCGCGCCGCGTACCGCAAGATCTTCGACCGGCTCGGCTTCGACTACCGCATCGTCTCCGCGGTCTCCGGCGCGATGGGCGGCTCCGCGTCCGAGGAGTTCCTCGCCCCGGCCGCGGCCGGCGAGGACACCTTCGTGGACTGCCCGTCCTGCGACTACGCGGCGAACACCGAGGCCGTCACGTTCAAGCCGGCCGAGCCCGCCGCGGACCCCGCCGGCCACCCGGCCATGGAGGACCTGGACACCCCCGACACCCCCACCATCGAGACGCTGGCCGCGCACCTCGGCGTGCCGGCCTCGGCCACCCTGAAGAACCTGCTGGTCAAGGTGGACGGCGAGATCGTCGCCGTGGGCGTGCCCGGCGACCGCGAGGTCGACCTCGGCAAGCTCGGCGAGCACCTGGCGCCCGCCGTCGTCGACCTGGTCACCGCCGAGGACTTCGAGGGCCGGCCCGACCTGGTGCGCGGCTACGTCGGCCCGCAGGGCCTGGACAAGGTCCGCTACATCGCCGACCCGCGGGTCGCGCGCGGCACGTCCTGGATCACCGGTGCCAACAAGCCCGACACCCACGTCAGGAACGTCGTCTGCGGCCGTGACTTCGAGGTCGACGACTACCTGGACGTGGTCGTCGTCGAGGCCGGCGACCCCTGCCCGGCCTGCGGCACAGGGCTGAAGCTGGACCGCGCCATCGAGATCGGCCACGTCTTCCAGCTCGGCCGCAAGTACGCGGACGCCTTCCAGCTCGACGTGCTCGGGCAGAACGGCAAGCCCGTGCGGGTCACCATGGGCTCCTACGGCCTCGGGATCACCCGGGCGGTGGCGGCACTGGCCGAGCAGACGGCCGACGAGCAGGGCCTGTGCTGGCCCCGCGAGGTGGCGCCCGCCGACGTGCACGTCGTGGCCGCCGGCAAGGCCCTCCAGACGGAGCTGGCGCTCTCCCTCGCGGAGCAGCTCGGCGAGGCCGGGGTCCGCGTCCTGGTGGACGACCGCGCGGGCGTCTCACCCGGCGTGAAGTTCACCGACGCGGAGCTGATCGGCGTACCCACCATCGTGGTCGCCGGCCGGCGGGCCGGGGAGGGCGTGGTCGAGGTCAAGGACCGCAGGACGGGGGAGCGCGAGGAACTGCCGGTCGCCGAGGCGATCAGCCGGCTCACGGCGGTGTGAGGCGGACGCCTGCCTGACGACGGCTCGGCCGCGGGGAACGGTGGCGGCGAGGCCGCAGGGAACGGCGGAGGTAGAGGGGCGGAGGGGCGCCTCAAAGTACCGCCCCTCCAAATCCGCCGCCGCGGCGCGCAACCAAACACAAGCTGACCGGCGGTGCCGATCCCACCGCAGGTGATGGCTGCCCCAGACTCGGAGAGGCGGACAACGGGCCCGTCACCCCAGCGAGGAGGCCCGCCGCAGGCGAGGGGGCTCGCCGCCCAGGCGAAAGGGGCGCCCACAAACATCCGCCTACAACCACGTCGCGAACTCGAAGAGCAGCTCCGCGTCCTGGACACGCCCCACGCGCAGTGCCCGCACCGCCGACTCCACGGTGCGAAAGAGCGTCCACGCGCCCAACCGCTCCCGTTCCACCTCCAGGGACTCCGCGAGCCGCTTCACCCGGCGCCGGGTGATCGCGGGGCCGGACGGCGAGGCGATCACGTCCTCCACCCGGTCCCGCACCAGCCGCGCCACATCGAAGGCGCACTCGCCGACCACCGGATCGGGTCCGACGGCGAGCCACGGCATCCGCTCGCCCGCGAGCACCTTGCTCTGCCGGAACGCGCCGTGCAGCAGCCGTGCCTCGGGCGGCGCCGCCAGCAACTCGTCCCGGGCCCTGAGCGCCGCCTCCGCGAGGGCGGTCACCTCGGGATCGCCGGACGCCTCGGCGCCCTCCCGCACCGCCTCCGCCTGCCGCCGCGTCCGCGCGCCGACCGTCTCGAACGCGCCCTCGCCGGGCGGCTCGACCCAGAGCCGCCGCAGCGTCCCCGCGGCCTCCAGCATCGACCTGGCCTCCGGCAGCGACCGCACGGGGACATCCGGCCGCAGCCGTTCCAGCAGCAGCGCACCGTCGTCTTCCAGGCCGTCGAGCAACCGGACCGCGCCGCGCCCCGCCCAGTGCGCCAGCGCAGCACGCTCCCGGTCCGGGCGCGCATGCGGCGGTGCCAGCTTCAGCACCGCGGGGCCACCGTCCGCGCGGAGCACCAGGAGGACCAGGCTGCTGCCGCCTCCGGGGGCGTGCACCCGTTCCACGGCCAGTGCCCACCGGGCCACCGCGGACGCGACGAGGTCCGGCAGCACGGCGAGCCAGTCGGCAGCCGGGGCGCCCGCGCCCGGCTCGGTCCCGTCCCGCCGCGCCTCGTCGAGCGCGCGCACCAGTCGCTGCGGCGGTTCGAAGGCCATGTGCGAGCCGTCCCTCTCCGTACGCCGCTCCCTAGGGGCGCCGAGCGGCCGGCGCGCCCTGCGCCGCCGGTGCTCCGGCCTCCGCGGCACGCTCGGCGAGCCCGGGGAAGGGCACGCTGGAGCCACGCCACCTGGCCGCGCGCACCGCGGCGTCCCGGAGCGCGTCCGCCGCCGTGCGCCGGCGGGTCCCGCTGCCGGCGCGCACCAGGTCGGCGTAGGCCCCGGCGACCCGGTCCTCCAGCTGGGCGGCGAGCCGGACGGCGGCCGCCGCGTCGGTCACCTGGAACGGCAGCGCGTACCCGGCCGCCGCGGCGTGCGGCGTGCCGCCCAGGTCGCGCACCGCCCGTGCCAGGTCGTCACGGCGCGCCCGGTGGGCGTCGAACGCGGCGCGCGCGTCGCCCTTGCGGTCCGCGGCGATCCGCGCGCCCACCACCCCGTAGCCGTACACGGCGGCGTGCTCCGCGGCCAGCGCGGCCTGCACCGCCGCCACCTCGCCGGAGCGCGCCGGCGGGTCCTCGGCGTCCTTCGCCCCCTCGTCCCGCGCCTGAGCGCCACCGCCGCCCGTGTTCCGCACGGCATCCCGCAGTCCCTGGCTCATCCCTCGCCCTCCGTCAGCAGATACGCGTGCGCCGCCCCCGCGGCGGCCACCGAGGCCAGCAGCCGCGCGAACTCGCCGGGCAGGCCCCCCAGCGCCGCCATCCGCCGGTCCGCGAGGGCCCGTTCGGTGGTGGCGAGCCCTGTCAGCGCGTCCTTCTCGCCCGCCGGTGCGTCCGCGGGCGCCGTACCGGCCACCGCGCCCGTCCCGGGGCCCGGGGCCGCCCCGGACGGGCCCGGGGAGGCCGCCGCATGGGCGCCGCGGCCCGCCCGGGACCCCGGCGCCGGCGCGGGGCTCCCGCCGAACGCGGCCACGTGCCGTACCGCCTCCGCGCGCAGCGGGGTCAGCCGGGAGCTCAGGGACGGATGTGCCGCGAGCACCGCGTCGTACCGTCCGACGAGGTCCGAACTCTCGCGCGCCGCGCGGGCGCGCGCCTTCTCGGTGGCCGAACGCTCCCGGGCCGCGCGCTCCGGCCCGTCGTCGGTGCACCCGGCGGTCAGCACGGCGCCGGCGGCCGCGCCCGAGGCGCCGAGGAGGAACGTTCGTCTGTGCGGCCTGCCCAGGACGGCGGGCGGCAGGGGGGTGCGGGACACGGCACACGTCCTCTGGGGGGGGGTCGGGTCTCGCACGAGCGGCGAGGCGAGGGCGGATGCGATCACCGTACCCGCGCACCGCCCGCCCGCCCCTCATCGGCTCGGCTCCGCCCGCCCCCAGGCGCGCCACGGGGCGCATCCCCAGCCGGGCCGGGATCCCCCCACTGCTCCCAGCCCACCCACGCGCGCGTCAGCGGGCCTTTACCAGGCCAGAAGCCGCCCCGGACCCGGTGGACGGCACCACCCCTACGGACCGGATACGCTTTGACTCGACGCCACTCATTCCCCCATGCCCCTATGTCCCCTATCAACCGTTCTCCCACAACAGCACACGCGGCCGAGGAGTCACCCGGATGAGCACCACCCAGAGCGAGAGGCTGCGGGAACTGCTGGAGCCGCTGATCGGCTCCAGGGACCTGGACCTCGAAGAGATCACCGTGACCCCGGCCGGCAGGCGGCGTGTGCTCCGTGTCGTGGTGGACTCCGACTCCGGCGTGGAGCTCGACACCTGCGCCGAGCTGAGCAGGGAGATCTCCGGGAAGCTCGACGCCACCGACGCCATGGGCGAGAGCGAGTACGTCCTTGAGGTGACGTCCCCGGGCACCGACCGGCCCCTCACCGAGCACCGCCACTACGTGCGCGCGCTGGACCGGCTGGTCAGGTTCCATCTGACGCCCGAGGCGGCGTCCGGCGCCGGCACGGGGGAGCTGACCGCGAGGATCACCAAGGTCGACGACGAGGGCGTCGACGTAGAGGTGCCCGGCGTGAAGGGCCGCAAGCCCACCGCCCGCAGGCTCTCCTTCGGGGACATCGCCAAGGCGCGCGTGGAGATCGAGTTCAACCGCCGGAGCGGGGGCTCCCCGAGCGGCCCGGGCGGCACCGGCGACACGGACGCCGACGACACGAAGAACGCAGAGGAGGCGTAGCCGTGGACATCGACATGAGTGCCCTTCGGGGCTTGGTCAGGGAGAAGGAGATCTCCTTCGACCTGCTGGTCGAGGCGATCGAGTCGGCCCTCCTCATCGCCTACCACCGCACGGAGGGGAGCCACCGCCGCGCGCGCGTGGAACTCGACCGCAACAGCGGCCATGTGACGGTCTGGGCGCAGGAGACCGCAGAGGACATCGCGGACCTCGAGGACCTGGCGGAGGGCCAGGAGCCGCGCGAGTTCGACGACACCCCGAGCGGTTTCGGCCGGATCGCCGCGACCACCGCCAAGCAGGTCATCCTGCAACGCCTGCGGGACGCCGAGGACGACGCGACCCTCGGCGAGTACGCGGGCCGCGAGGGCGACATCGTGATGGGCGTGGTCCAGCAGGGCCGCGACCCGAAGAACGTCCTCGTGGACATCGGCAGGCTGGAGGCGATCCTGCCGGTCCAGGAGCAGGTGCCGGGCGAGACCTACCCGCACGGCATGCGGCTGCGCTCGTACGTGGTCCGGGTGGCCAAGGGCGTCAGGGGCCCCTCCGTGACGCTCTCGCGCACCCACCCCAACCTGGTGAAGAAGCTGTTCTCGCTGGAGGTCCCGGAGATCGCCGACGGTTCCGTCGAGATCGCCGCGATCGCCCGCGAGGCCGGCCACCGCACCAAGATCGCGGTGCGCTCGGTCCGCTCCGGGCTGAACGCCAAGGGCGCCTGCATCGGGCCCATGGGCGGCCGTGTCCGCAACGTGATGGGCGAGCTGAACGGCGAGAAGATCGACATCGTGGACTGGTCCGAGGACCCGGCGGAGATGGTCGCCAACGCCCTCTCGCCGGCCCGGGTCTCCAAGGTCGAGGTCGTCGACCTCGCGGCCCGCTCGGCCCGAGTCACCGTCCCCGACTACCAGTTGTCCCTGGCGATCGGCAAGGAGGGCCAGAACGCCCGCCTGGCCGCCCGCCTGACCGGCTGGCGGATCGACATCCGCCCGGACACCGAGCAGACGGGCCCGGCGGAGCAGGAACGGTCGGGCCCGGCCGGCGGACCCTCCCGCACGGCCTGAAGGCGTTCCCGCTGCCTTGAGGGCGCGGGAGGCCCCCGGGAGGTACCCCGAGAGGCTGCCTGAAAGGCCCCTACTGCCTCGAAAGCGTTGGAGTGCCCCTGGAGTGCCCCCTGGGGGCACCCCCACGTGTCCGGGACCCCAGAGGACCCCGGGACCACGCCTGACCTGTGCCCTGCGGGGTACTGTCGGGTAGTGGGACGGTCACCGTCCGGATCGGGACATTGTTCCGCGGTGATCAGGACGACTGGTGTTCGAATGCTGCCCCGATCGGGTGAGGTCGGCGTGGGGAGGTAGACTTAACGGTGTCTGGCCGGACGCATGTCCGTGTATGCCCTGAGCGCACCTGTGTGGGCTGCCGGGAGCGGGCGGCCAAGCATGATCTGTTGCGGATCGTGAGGGTGGAGGACGCGTGCGTCCCCGATCTTCGCGGTACGCTGCCCGGCCGGGGTGCATATGTGCACCCCGTCCTGGTCTGTCTGAACCTGGCAGAGCGCCGTCGGGCGTTCACCCGGGCATTCCGTGCCCGGGGGCAGCTCGACACCGGTGCGCTGCGCCGGGCCGTCGACGACAGCCCCTGAAAGCAGGAGCACCCGTAAGAGGAGCCGTACGGATCCGCCGTGCGGCCCTGGTACCTCGCGAGTTGGAAGTAGGTCGAGATTGCGATGAGCACTCGATGAGTACGCGATGAGTACGCCCATGAAGTAGCGACGGTCCGGCGGTAACCCGGACCTAAAAGGAGCGAAGTGGCTAAGGTCCGGGTATACGAACTCGCCAAGGAGTTCGGTGTAGAGAGCAAGGTCGTCATGGCCAAGCTCCAGGAACTCGGTGAATTCGTCCGTTCGGCGTCCTCGACGATCGAGGCGCCCGTAGTACGCAAGCTGACAGACGCCTTCCAGCAGGGCGGCGGCAACGGAAACGGCTCCGGTCGTTCCTCCGCCAAGCCCGGAGCACCCAGGAAGGCGGCCCCCAAGCCCGGAGCGCCCGCACCGGCCCGGCCGCAGGCGGCCCGTCCGGCCGCCCCGAAGCCCGCGCCGCGTCCCGCGGCGGAGCAGCCCCCCGCGGCACCGGAGCGTCCCGCGGCGGCCCCCGCACCGGGTCCCAGGCCCACGCCGGGTCCCCGGCCGGCCCCGAAGCCGGCGCCCGCGGCCCCCGCGGCACCGGAGTTCACCGCCCCGCCGGCAGCCGCGTCCGGGCCCGCCCCGGCCGCGCCCAGCGGTCCGCGGTCCGGCGGCGCGGCGCGCCCCGGCGCCCCGAAGCCCGGTGGCGGCCGGCCGGCCGCACCCGGCCAGGGCCGCGGCGGCCAGGCCCGTCCCGGCGCCCCCTCCCCGCGTCCCGGTGGCCGCGGATCCGGCCCGCGCCCGGGCAACAACCCCTTCACCTCCGGTGGTTCCACCGGCATGGCGCGCCCGCAGGCGCCCCGGCCCGGTGGCGCGCCGCGTCCCGGCGGAGCCGGTGCGCCCGGCGGCCCGCGCCCGCAGGGTGCCGGCCAGGGCGGTGCCCGTCCCGGTCCCGGCGGCCCCCGGCCGACCCCGGGCGGCATGCCCCGCCCGCAGGCCCCGCGTCCCGGTGGCGGCCCCGGTGGCAACCGCCCGAACCCGGGCATGATGCCGCAGCGCCCGGCCGCGGGTCAGCGTCCCGGTGGCGGCGGCCCCGGCGGCCGCGGTCCCGGCGGTGGCGGCGGCGGTCGTCCCGGCGGTGGCGGCGGTGGCCGTCCCGGTGGCGGCGGCTTCGCAGGCCGTCCCGGTGGCGGTGGCGGCGGCGGTCGTCCCGGTACCGGCTTCGCAGGTCGCCCCGGTGGCGGCGGCGGTGGCGGCGGTTTCGGCGGTGGCGGCGGTGGCCGTCCCGGCTTCGGCGGCCGTCCCGGCGGTCCCGGTGGCCGTGGTGGCACGCAGGGCGCCTTCGGCCGTCCCGGCGGTCCCGCGCGTCGCGGCCGCAAGTCGAAGCGGCAGAGGCGCCAGGAGTACGAGGCCATGCAGGCCCCGTCCGTCGGCGGTGTGATGCTGCCCCGCGGCGGCGGCGAGACCATTCGCCTGTCGCGCGGTGCGTCGCTCACCGACTTCGCGGAGAAGATCAACGCCAACCCGGCGTCGCTCGTCGCGGTCATGATGAACCTCGGCGAGATGGTCACCGCGACCCAGTCGGTCACCGACGAGACGCTCCACCTGCTCGCCGACGAGATGAACTACACCGTCCAGATCGTCAGCCCCGAGGAGGAGGACCGCGAGCTGCTCGAGTCCTTCGACCTGGAGTTCGGCGAGGACGAGGGCGGCGAGGAGAACCTGGTCGCACGCCCGCCGGTGGTCACCGTCATGGGTCACGTCGACCACGGCAAGACCCGCCTCCTCGACGCCATCCGCAAGACGAACGTCATCGCGGGCGAGGCGGGCGGCATCACCCAGCACATCGGTGCCTACCAGGTCGCCACCGAGGTCAACGGCGACGACCGGCGGATCACGTTCATCGACACCCCGGGTCACGAGGCGTTCACCGCCATGCGTGCCCGCGGTGCCAAGTCGACCGACATCGCCATCCTGGTGGTCGCGGCCAACGACGGCGTGATGCCCCAGACGATCGAGGCGCTGAACCACGCCAAGGCGGCCGACGTGCCGATCGTGGTCGCGGTCAACAAGATCGACGTCGAGGGCGCCGACCCCACCAAGGTCCGCGGTCAGCTGACCGAGTACGGCCTGGTGGCCGAGGAGTACGGCGGCGACACCATGTTCGTCGACATCTCCGCCAAGCAGGGCCTGAACATCGACAGCCTCCTGGAGGCCGTCGTCCTCACCGCCGATGCCGCGCTCGACCTGCGCGCCAACCCCGAGCAGGACGCCCAGGGCATCGCGATCGAGGCGCACCTGGACAAGGGCCGCGGCGCCACCGCGACCGTCCTCGTGCAGCGCGGCACCCTGCGGGTCGGCGAGACCATGGTCGTGGGCGACGCCTACGGCCGGGTCCGCGCCATGCTCGACGACCTCGGCAACAACGTCGAGGTGGCGGGTCCGTCCATGCCGGTCCAGGTCCTCGGCCTGACCAACGTCCCCGGCGCCGGCGACAACTTCATCGTCGTCGACGAGGACCGCACGGCCCGTCAGATCGCCGAGAAGCGCGCCGCCCGCGAGCGGAACGCCGCGTTCGCCAAGCGCACCCGCAGGGTCTCCCTGGAGGACCTGGACAAGGTGCTCAAGGCAGGCGAGGTGCAGCAGCTCAACCTCATCATCAAGGGCGACGCCTCCGGTTCCGTCGAGGCCCTGGAGTCCTCGCTGGTCCAGCTCGACGTCGGCGAGGAGGTCGACATCCGCGTCCTGCACCGCGGTGTGGGTGCGGTCACCGAGTCGGACATCGACCTGGCCATGGGCTCCGACGCCATCGTCATCGGCTTCAACGTCCGCGCCGCCGGGCGCGCGACGCAGATGGCCGAGCGCGAAGGCGTGGACGTCCGGTACTACTCGGTCATCTACCAGGCGATCGAGGAGATCGAGGCGGCCCTGAAGGGCATGCTCAAGCCCGAGTACGAAGAGGCGGAGCTGGGCACCGCGGAGATCCGCGAGATCTTCCGCTCGTCCAAGCTGGGCAACATCGCCGGTGTGCTCATCCGCTCGGGCGAGGTGCGGCGGAACACCAAGGCCCGGGTGCTGCGGGACGGCAAGGTCGTCGCGGAGAACCTCAACATCGAGGGTCTGCGCCGCTTCAAGGACGACGTCACCGAGATCCGCGAAGGCTTCGAGGGCGGTATCAACCTCGGAAACTTCAACGACATCAAGATCGACGACGTCATCGCCACCTACGAGATGCGCGAGAAGCCGCGCGTCTGACAGCGGCGGCACCGGGGCCGGTCGACGGGCGGAATTCCCGTCGATCGGCCCCGGCCGTGCCGTGTACGGTGCTGATGTTCCCGCCAGGCCGTTGGCGGGAGTGACGATCCCGTACCGGCGGGACATCCGGACATACACATGTTTGTGGGGACTCTCTCCTTCGACCTGCTCCTGGGCGACGTGCGGTCGCTGAAGGAGAAGCGCTCCGTCGTCCGCCCGATCATCGCCGAACTGCAGCGCAAGTACGCGGTGAGCGTGGCCGAGGTCGACCACATGGACCTGCACCGCAGAGCGGTGATCGGCCTTGCGGTCGTCTCGGGGGACGCCGGACACATCACGGACGTACTGGACCGCTGCGAGCGACTGGTCGCCGCCCGGCCCGAGGTGGAGCTGCTCTCCACCAGACGGCGCTTCCACGGCGACGAGGACTGACCACCGGCCGGAAGGCCCCGCCGCGCACGGCGGGCGCCGGGCCCCGCGCACAGCAGACAACGAGGAAAGAGAAAAGGGAGACGGACCAGTGGCCGACAACGCGCGAGCGAAAAGGCTGGCGGACCTCATCCGGGAGGTGGTGGCCCAGAAGCTGCAGCGCGGGATCAAGGACCCGCGGCTCGGTTCGCACGTCACCATCACGGACACCCGGGTCACCGGCGACCTCAGGGAGGCGACCGTCTTCTACACCGTCTACGGCGACGACGAGGACCGCGCGGCCGCCGCGGCGGGCCTGGAGAGCGCCAAGGGCGTGCTGCGCTCCGAGGTCGGCAAGGCCGCGGGCGTGAAGTTCACCCCCACCCTGGCCTTCGTCGCCGACGCGCTCCCGGACAACGCCCGCACCATCGAGGACCTCCTCGACAAGGCGCGTGCGGCCGACGCCCGGGTGCGCGAGGTCTCCGCGGGTGCCAGGTACGCGGGCGAGTCCGACCCGTACCGCAAGCCCTCCGACGACGAGGAAGAAGGCGGCGCGGAGGCCGCGGGCGACGGCACCGCCGCGTCCCACGCCAGGCCGAGGGGCGACGCCCCGGAATGAGCCGTACGCACCCCGTGCCCGACGGCCTCGTCATCGTCGACAAGCCGTCGGGCTTCACCTCGCACGACGTGGTGGCCAAGATGCGCGGCATCGCCGGCACCCGCCGCGTCGGCCACGCCGGCACGCTCGACCCGATGGCCACCGGTGTGCTCGTGCTCGGCGTGCAGCGGGCGACCAAGCTCCTCGGCCACCTCGCCCTCACCGAGAAGGAGTACCTGGGCACCATCAGGCTCGGCCAGGACACCGTCACGGACGACGCGGAGGGCGAGGTCACCGCGGCCACCGACCCGACCGGCCTGCCCCAGGACGCCATCGACGACAGGATCGCCGAGCTGACCGGCGACATCATGCAGGTCCCGCCGCGCGTCAGCGCCATCAAGGTGGACGGCAAGAGGTCGTACAAGCGGGCTCGCGAGGGCGAGGACTTCGACCTGCCGCCCCGGCCCGTCACCGTCTACTCCTTCGCCCTGCACGACCGCAGGGAGACGACCACCGAGGACGGCGCACCCGTGCTCGACCTGCTGGTCTCCGTGGTCTGCTCGTCCGGCACCTACATCAGGTCCCTGGCCCGCGACCTCGGCGCGGCGCTCGGCGTCGGAGGCCACCTCGCCGCCCTGCGCCGTACCCGCGTGGGCCCCTACGGTCTCGAGGCGGCCCGCACGCTCGACCAGCACCAGCAGGACCTGACCGTGCTGCCGATCGCCGACGCCGCCGCGGAGGCGTTCCCCCGCTGGGACGTCGACGCCCGCCGCGCCGGCCTGCTGCGCAACGGCGTGCGGATCGACCTCCCCCCGATGTACGAGAAGGCCGGGCCCGTCGCCGTCTTCGACCCCGAAGGGCGGCTGCTGGCACTCGTGGAGGACCTGAAGGGCCGGGCGAAGAGCCTGGTGGTGTTCGCCGGCGGCGAGGGGTGAGGCGCCGCGTGTTCCCCGGCGGCGAGGGTGACGCGCCGCGCACGGCCGGACGTGACGCGGTACGTGCAACGCGTCACAGCGCGGGCCCCGCGTCCCATGCCGATGCATGCCGGAAGCGTCCGGCATGGCACTCTTGGACCTGCGGAACCGGCGGGTTCGAGGGCGGGCCGTCCGCCTCCTGACCGCCCCCGGCGGCGCGGGGTTCGCCGAGCAAGCGATGAGCAAACGACCAAGGAGCGACACCGTGCAGCGCTGGCGTGGCTTGGAGGACATCCCCCAGGACTGGGGGCGCAGCGTCGTCACCATCGGCTCCTACGACGGAGTGCACCGCGGCCACCAGCTCATCATCGGCCGTGCCGTGCAGCGGGCCCGCGAGCTCGGCGTCCCCTCGGTCGTCGTCACCTTCGACCCGCACCCCAGCGAGGTGGTCCGCCCCGGCAGCCACCCGCCGCTGCTCGCCGCCCACCACAGGCGCGCCGAGCTGATGGCGGAGCTCGGCGTCGACGCGGTCCTTGTCCTCCCCTTCACCACCGAGTTCTCCCAGCTCTCGCCGGCCGAGTTCGTGGCGAAGGCGCTCGTCGACAAGCTGCACGCGAAGACGGTCGTGGAGGGTCCCAACTTCCGCTTCGGCCACCGCGCCGCGGGCAACGTCCGCGTGCTCGCCGACCTCGGGAAGACCTACGACTACGAGGTCGAGGTCGTCGACCTCTTCGTGCACGGCGAGGCGGGCGGCGGCGAGCCGTTCTCGTCGACCCTCGTCCGCCGGCTCATCGCCGCCGGCGACGTGGCGGGCGCCGCGGAGATCCTCGGCCGCCCGCACCGCGTGGAGGGCGTGGTCGTGCGCGGCGCTCAGCGCGGCCGGGAACTCGGCTTCCCCACCGCCAACGTGGAGACGCTGCCGCACACCGCGATCCCCGCCGACGGGGTGTACGCCGGGTGGCTGCTCGCCCAGGGCGAGGCGATGCCCGCGGCGATCTCCGTCGGCACGAACCCGCAGTTCGACGGCACGGAACGCACGGTCGAGGCGTACGCCATCGACCGCGTCGGCCTGGAGCTCTACGGGCTCCACGTCGCCGTCGACTTCCTGTCCTTCGTCCGCGGCCAGGCCCGGTTCGACTCCGTCGAGGAGCTGCTGGAGGCGATCGGGGACGACGTGAAGCGGTCGCGGGAACTCGTCGAGGCGTACGACACCGCCCGCTAGGCGCGGGGGGCCATCGGGTTCGGGAACCCCGGTTCCCTAAGGGGGCGCGCGGAACGTCGCGACCAGCTACGACTGGGGGCACCTCCCACGCCCTTCAGGCGGTGGGGGACGTCAGGTTGCCACCGGCCCGAGGGGGCAGTCTCTGTCGTGTCCGGACCACCGGTGGGTGGATGGTTGCTCGCGCAGTTCCCCGCGCCCCTTCGGGGCGCGACCGTACGTGGGGCCGTGCCCCGGTTCCCTAAGGGGCGCGGGGCTGTGTCGATGTGCGGCTCCGCCGCGTGGGCGCGACAAGCCACGACTGGGGGCACCTCCCACGCCCTTCAGGCGGTGGGGGACGTCAGATCGTCACCGGCCTGAAGGGGCCGCGCCCTACGACCGGGTCCGGGCGGCAGCCCAGTGGCACGCCACCTGGGGCGCCCCGGAACCGTTGAGCACCGGAAGGTCCTCGGTGCGGCACGCGTCGGCCACCCCGGCCCGCAGGGCCGCCCCGCTCGCCAGGACCTGGCACCGTGCGTGGAACCGGCACCCACCCGGCACCCGCGAGGGGTCCGGGGGCTCCCCGGTGAGTACGACCTCCTCGCCGTCCGCCTCCGGCAGCACCGACAGCAGCGCCTGCGTGTACGGGTGCTGGGGCGCCGTCAGCACCTGCTCCACGGGACCCGTCTCCACGATGCGGCCCAGGTACATCACGGCCACCCGGTCGGCGATGTTCCAGGCGAGGCCGAGGTCGTGGGTGACCACGAGCGCGGCGAGCCCCAGTTCGTCACGGAGCTTCAGGAGGAGTGCGAGGATCTCGCCGCGCACCGAGGCGTCCAGCGACGCCACCGGCTCGTCGGCGACGATCAGCTCCGGCTCCAGTACCAGCGCACCGGCGATCACCACCCGCTGCCGCTGCCCGCCGGACAGCTCGTGCGGGTACCGCAGGAAGAACCGCTCCGGCGGCCGCAGCCCGGCCCGCGCCAGCGCGTCCGCGACCGCGCTGCTCTCGTCCGGGAACCTCCCCGTCGTGCCGTGGATCCTGAGCCCCTCGGCCACCGCGTCGTAGACCGTGTGCCGGGGGTTGAGCGAGCCGGTGGGGTCCTGGAGGACAAGCTGGACACGCCTGCGGTACCTCTTGAGCGCCGCCGACGTGTAGTCGAGCGGCTTCCCGGCGAACGTCACCCGGCCGGACGTGGGCCGCTCAAGGCCGAGCAGCGAGCGGGCCAGCGTCGTCTTGCCGCAGCCGGACTCGCCGACCAGGGCCACGATCTCGCCGGGCGTGATGTCGAGGTCCACCCCGTCCACGGCGCGGGCCGGAGCCGCCCCGTGCCGGCCGGGGAAGGCGACGTGCAGATCGGCGGCGCCCAGCAGCGGCGCGGCGGCCGTGCCCGCGGGTCCGCCGGAGCCGGACGCGCCCGCTTCGGGTGCGGCCGTCTCGGGCGCCCCGGTCCCGGAGAGGTCGGCAGGACCGTCGCCCGCGGTGGACGTCGAGGCACCCGCCGCGTCCAGGGAGTCGGCCGGGCCGGGGGAGCCGGAGGTCGTCATGGTGTGCTGCTCCTCGCTTCTTCCTGCGCGTCACCCGGGGACCCGCCGCCGTCAGGCGCCGCATCGGCCTCCGAGCCGCTCTCCGGCGCCGTCTCACCGGACGCGGTGTCATCCTCCGCCGCCGCGCCCGGCGCACCGTCACCCGCGGCCGCTCCGCCCTCCACATGCACGCACGCCGCCGACCGGCCCGCCCCCGCGTCCCGCAGGGGCTGGTCGTCGACCGCGCAGGAGTCCAGCGCCACCGGGCAGCGGGGATGGAACGTGCAGCCGGACGGCAGCGCCGCCGGGTCCGGCGGGTCGCCGGGCAGCCCGCGCGGGGCGAACCGCGACGAGGCGTCGCCGATGCGCGGGAACGCCGACGACAGCGCCTGCCCGTACGGGTGCCGCGCGTCCTCGTAGACCTGCCGGGCCGGGCCCTCCTCGACCACCCGGCCGGCGTACATCACGGCGAGCCGGTCGCAGGTGTCGGCGAGCACCGCCAGGTCGTGGCTGATCATGATCAGGCCGATGTCCTGCTCCGCGACGAGCCGTTCGATCAGCCGCAGGATCTGAGCCTGGATCATCACGTCGAGCGCGGTGGTCGGTTCGTCGGCGATGATCAGCCGGGGGTCGCAGGCCAGCGCCATGGCGATCATCACCCGCTGCCGCTGCCCGCCGGACAGCTCGTGCGGGTAGGCGTCGGCGCGGGCCGCGGGCAGCCCGACGTGTTCCAGCAGTTCGCGGGCCCGGCGCTTGGCCGCGGTCGGAGTGGCCTGCTTGTGCAGCAGGATCGGCTCGGCGATCTGGTCGCCGATGCGGTGGACCGCGTTCAGCGAGTGCATGGCGCCCTGGAAGACCATCGAGGCCCCCGCCCAGCGCACCGCCCGCACCCGGCCCCACCGCATGGCGAGCACGTCCTCGCCGTCCAGCAGGACCTGCCCCGTCACGCGAGTGCCCGCGGGCAGCAGCCGCAGCAGCGCCATCGCCAGCGTGGACTTGCCGCAGCCGGACTCGCCCGCGATGCCGAGCTTGTGCCCGGCCGCCACGGAGAGGTTCACGCCCCGCACGGCCGCGGCCCCGCCCGGGTACGTCACGTGGAGGTCCCGCACGTCCAGCAGGGTGCCGTCCGCGCCGGCGGACCCCGTGTCGCGCCGCTCGCCGGCGGTGCCGGTCGCGTTGGTGCCGGTCATCGGGCCACCCCCAGCTTGGGGTTGAGAACGGATTCCACGGCGCGGCCGCACAGCGTGAACGCCAGCGCGACGGCGGCGATCCCCAGGCCCGGCGGCACCAGGTACCACCAGTGGCCGGAGCTGACGGCCCCGGCCTCGCGCGCGTCCTGCAGCAGGCCGCCCCAGGAGGTGGTGGTCGGATCGCCCAGGCCCAGGAAGGCGAGCGTGGCCTCGGAGAGGATCGCGGTGGAGATGCCGAGGGTGGTCTGCGCCAGCACCAGCGGCATCACGTTCGGCAGCACATGGCGGGACATGATGTGCCAGTGCCCGCCGCCCAGCGCCTTGGCCCGCTCGATGTAGGGGCGGGACTCCACGGCGAGGGTCTGGGCGCGCACCAGGCGCGCGGTGGTCGGCCAGGTCGTCACGCCGATCGCCAGGATGATGGTGCTCAGCGACCGGGACATCACGGTCGCGAGCGCGATGGCGAGCACCAGCGTCGGCATGACGAGGAACCAGTCGGTGACCCGCATGATCACGGTGGCGTACCAGCCGCGGAAGTGGCCCGCGGTGATGCCGACCAGCGCCCCGATCGCCACCGAGAGCACCGCCGCGAGCAGACCCACCAGCAGCGAGACCCGCGAGCCCCACAGCACGAGTCCGAACAGGTCGCGCCCGTACTGGTCGGTGCCGAACCAGAACTGCCCGCTCGGCCCCTCCATCGGCTTGCCGGGCGCCCCGGTGACGCTCTGCACGTCGGAGCCGATGGTCAGCGGTGCGGTCAGCGCGACCACGGCGAAGACCACCAGCGCGGCAAGCCCGACGATGCCCGCGCGATGGGTGCGGTACTGCGCCCAGAAGCGGGCCGCGGAGCGCCGCCGCCGCTGCCACGCCAGCGCCCGGGGGCTCCGGGACGCGGGTGGCGCCGGGTCGGGCGGCGCGGTGGTGGTCGTCTCGGTCGTCATCGGCCCACCCGGGGATCGAGCAGCGGATAGATCAGGTCGGCGAGGGTGTTCATCAGGATCACGGCCGCCGAGAACACCAGGAAGCAGCCCTGCACCAGCGGCAGGTCCGGCACGCTCAGCGCCTCGTAGAACAGCCCGCCGAGGCCGGGCCAGGAGAACACGGTCTCGACGAGGACGGTGCCCGCCACCACCCGGCCGAGGTTGACGAAGATCAGCGTCATCGTCGGCAGCATCGCGTTGGGCACGGCGTGCCTGCGGCGCACCATGTCGTCCCTCAGGCCCTTGGCGCGGGCCGTCGTCAGGTAGTCGCTGCCCATCTCGTCGAGCACCGCCGACCGGGTGACGAGCAGCGTCTCGCCGTACTGCACCGCCACCAGGGTGATCACGGGCAGGATCATGTGGTGCACGACGTCGATGACGTGCCCGAAGCCCTGCGCGCTGCCCGACTCCATGCCCCCGGTGGGGAAGAGGCCCGGGATCGGGCCCATGCCGACCGAGAACACGATGATCAGCATCAGCCCGAGCCAGAACGACGGCACGGAGAACAGCGTCAGCGCGAGACCCGTGTGGAACCGGTCCCCGGCCCCGCCGCTGCGCCAGGCCGTCCGGGTGCCGAGGGCCACGCCGATCAGCGAGTACAGGATGAACGCGGTGCCCGTGAGCAGCACCGTGTTCGGCAGCGCTTCCGAGATCTTGTCGATCACGGGGGTGTTGAACTGGTACGAGGTGCCCAGGTCGCCGGTGAGGGCCTTGCCGCAGTAGTCCGTGAACTGCTGCCACAGCGGCAGGTCGAGACCGAACTCCCGGCGGTAGGCCGCCAGCTGCTCGGCCGAGACCTGCCGGCCGCCGGTCATGAACTTGACGGGGTCGCCCGGGATCAGCCGGAAGAGGAAGAACCCGGTCACCAGGACGGCGAGCAGCGAGACGGCGGCGCCGACCAGCTTGCCCGCGACATAGCGTAGATATCCGGCGGTGCCTCGTGCACGCAGGCCGCGGGCCGGCGGCCCGGCCTGGGCCGGACCGCCTTCCGCCACGTCCGCCGTGCCCCCGGCGAGCGCCGGGGTGCTCTCAGATGCCATTCGGTCTTCTCCCGGGACCCGGTCTGACGGCCCCCTGTGTCGCGTCGTCCATGACGTTACGCGCGCCGTGGCGCGCGGGCCCGCCGGCTACTCACGGTCCTCGGCGGTGGAGCGCCGGCGCATCCAGAAGAACACCCCGGCCCCGGCGACGACGACCACGGCCACCACGACACCGATGACCACACCGGTGGATCCCGACCCGCCCGAGGAGTCCGAGGAGTCCGCCGGCGTCGCCGACCACCAGCTCCAGTAGCCGTCCTGGCCGTAGATGTTGCCGGCCCCGGCGGGCATGGTGGTGATCGACTTGATCTGGTCGGTGCGGTAGGCCTCCATGGCGTTCGGGTACGCCATGACGTTCATGTACCCGGTGTCGTACAGCCGCGACTCCATCTGCTTGACCAGATCGGCCCGCTTGGCCGGGTCGTACTCGGCGAGCTGCTTGGCGTACAGGTCGTCGTACTTCTTGTCGCAGATGAAGTTGTCGGTGGCGCCGGTGTCCTTCGGAGTGGCCGGGAGGGCGGCGCAGGTGTGTATCGACAGGACGAAGTCGGGGTCGGGGTTGACCGACCAGCCGTCGAACGCCAGGTCGTAGTCACCGGCCAGCCAGGGGTCGGTCACGTTGTCGAGGCAGTCGACGGTGAGCCCGATGCCGAGCTTGCCGTACCACTCCTTGAGGTACTTGCCGACGGCCTTGTCCTGCGGGTCCGTGGCGTGGCACAGGATGCGGTAGTTCAGCGGCTTGCCGTCCTTGCCGACCCGGTTGCCGGCGGAGTTCTTCTTGTACCCTGCCTGGTCGAGGAGCTGGCCCGCCTTCTGCGGGTCGTAGACCATCTCCTGGCTGGTGGTCGGCTTCCAGTAGTACGTCGAGAAGCGCGGCGGGATGTAGCCCTCGCCGTCCACGGCGTGTCCCTGGAAGACCTTGTCGATGAGCGTCTTGCGGTCGACGGCCATGAAGAGGGCGTGCCGGACCCGCTCGTCCAGCAGCGACGGGTCGCCGTTGCCGAACTTCTTGCCGTCCTTCGACCGGGCGCCCGGGTTCGTGGCCAGCGCGTAGAAGCGGCGGCCGGGGGCGTCGTTCACCTTGACGTTCGGGACGCTCTTGAGGGAGGCCGACTGGGCGGGCGTCAGGTTCTGGACGAACGACACCTCGCCCTTCTGGAGGGCGGCGACGGCGGCGTCGTTGTCCTTGTAGTACTTGAAGACGAGGTTGTCGAACTTGGGCGCGCCCCGCCAGAAGTCCTTGTTGGCCTTGAGCTTCACGTAGCTGTCGGCCTTGTAGTCGGTGACGGTGAAGGGGCCGTCGCCGACGATCGGGAACTTCTGGTCGTTGTTGAACTTGGTGAAGTCCTTGACGTTCTGCCAGACGTGCTTGGGCACGATCGGGACGTCGATGGCCTCCATCGTGGACTGCGGCTTCTTCAGCGTGATGACGAGCTTGGTGGGGCTCGCCGCGGTCGCCGACTTGAAGTTGCCGACGTACGAGCCGTTGGCGGTGGCGGCGCCGGTGTCCGTCATCATCTTGGTGTACGTCCAGGCCGCGTCCTCGGCGGTGACCGGCTTGCCGTCCGACCACTTGGCGTCCTTGCGGATGGTGTACGTCCAGGTCAGCTTGTCCGCGGACGGCTTCCAGCTGGTCGCGAGGCCCGGGATGGCGTGCGCGTCCTTGGCGTCGTAGTCGGTCAGGTACTCGTACTGCAACCGGAGGATGCTGGTGCTGACCAGGCGCACCGCGAGGAAGGGGCTCAGCGAGTCGACGCTCTGGGCGACCGCCACCGTGAGGGTCTTGCCGCCGCCGTCTGCCGCCGCGGCCTGCTGGGGCGCGGGGTTCAGCGGTGTGGCCAGCGCCGCCGTCAGTGCCAGGGCGCCGGCGCCGGCCGCGGCCGCCAGCCGGTGCCGGGCGCGGAAGCCGCGCCGGGCCAGGGCTGCCGCCGATGTGGTGGGCACGGGACCGAACGGGCGCCCGCCGTCCGAGTGCCGACCGGGCGAGCGCCGGCCGTTGTTCTCGAGTCTGTCCATGAGTCGCTGACCTCGCCTTGTCGCTCGCGCAGAGATGGCCTTCTTGATCATGGTGCGCCAGCTGGGTTGATGAGTGTGTTTATCAGCGCGGGTCTGCGCGAGTCAACGCTTGGTTGACCCCATGTGGCCTGCGGAAATCACGAGTTGGACGGGATTTGCCACCCATTGGTCAAGACCGGTGAAAACGACCTGGCCAGCGCCTGGCGGTCGACCTGTCCCCTGGTCCGGGCCATGGGTCGGTTTCGTGTTACGGCGGTGTAGACAATCGGGCGGTCCGGGAGGTTGCGGTCACCCGGGCGGCGCGTACGCCGGGCGGGTGCATCCGAACGCGCCGGTGCCCCGGCCGTGCTCACGGTGGCACGGACCGGGGCACCGGATGCTCCCGTCGCGACGGTCTCGCGTGGCCCCTTGCGGCGGCCTGCGCAACCCCTTGCGGCAGCCTCGCGTGTCGCCTTGCCGTGGCCTCGCGGGGCCCGGTTCGCCTACTGGCCGGCTCCCTGCGGAGGCTGCTGGGTCCAGCCCTGCGGCACGCCCGGACCGGGTGCGCCGGGCTGCTGGGGCAGGGCGGCTCCCTGGGGCGGGGGCATGCCGGGGCCCGGAGCGCCGGGGTGGGGCGGCCCCGGTTGGGGCGTGCCCGGTTGCGGGGGGCCCTGCGTGTAGCCGTAGCCGGGCTGCTGCCAGTGGCCCTGTTGCTGCCAGTCGCCCTGGCCGGGGGCCTGCTGGCCCGGCATCGGGGGCGCCACCTGCGGCGGCGGGTTCCCGTCCGCCGTCCACAGGCCGTGGGCCTGCTGGTGCCGCACGAAGTCCTCGGCCACCAGCGCCGCCAGGTTGAAGTACGCCTCGCGCACCTTGGGCCGCATCATGTCGAGGTCCACCTCGGCGCCGGCCGAGAGGTGCTCGTCGAAGGGGACGACGATCACGCCCCGGCAGCGGGTCTCGAAGTGGCTGACGATGTCCTCGACCTTGATCATCTTGCCGGTCTCGCGGACGCCGGAGATCACCGTGAGCGACCTTGAGACCAGGTCGGCATACCCGTGCGCGGAGAGCCAGTCGAGGGTCGTGGAGGCGCTGCTCGCCCCGTCCACGGACGGCGTGGAGATGATGATGAGCTGGTCCGCCAGGTCCAGCACGCCCCGCATGGCGCTGTAGAGCAGGCCGGTGCCGGAGTCCGTGAGGATGATCGGGTACTGCCGGCCGAGCACGTCGATGGCCCGCCGGTAGTCCTCGTCGTTGAAGGTCGTGGAGACCGCGGGGTCGACGTCGTTCGCGATGATCTCCAGGCCGGAGGCGGCCTGCGACGTGAAGCGCCGGATGTCCATGTACGTGTTGAGGTACGGGATCGCCTGCACCAGGTCGCGGATGGTGGCCCCGGTCTCGCGGCGCACCCGGCGGCCCAGCGTTCCGGCGTCCGGGTTGGCGTCGATGGCGAGGATCTTGTCCTGCCGCTCGATGGCCAGCGTCGAGCCGAGCGCCGTGGTGGTGGTCGTCTTGCCGACACCGCCCTTGAGGCTGATGACCGCGATCCGGTAGCACGACAGCACCGGGGTGCGGATCAGCTCCAGCTTGCGCGCCCGCTCGGCCTCCTCCTTCTTGCCGCCGAGCTTGAACCGCGAGCCGCCCGCCACGGGCCGCCCGCTCTTCGCCTTCTGCCGCTTGGCGTTGACCAGCCGGTCCGAGGACAGCTCCACCGCGGCGGTGTAGCCGAGCGGGGCGCCCGGGTTGGTGGGCTGCCGCTGGTCGTGCTGCACCGCCTGCGGGTACGCCGCACCGGGGTCCTGGGGGCCGGGCTGTCCGGGCATCCCCGGGTGTCCGGGGGCACCCGGTGCACCTGGGGCACCGGGCTGGCCCGGAGGCTGCTGGCCGGGGTGGGGCGGGGCGCCGGCCGGGCCGCCCCGGCCTTGTGCGTACGGGGTGCCGGGAGCCCCCGGGGCACCGGGCGCTCCGGGTCCGCCGTGCGCACCGGGTCCGGCCGGCGCTCCGGGCGGGAACGCGGCGGGCTGGCCCACGGGCGGCTGCTGGTAAACGGGGGCGCCGGGACCCTGGGGCGGAACGGGGCCCTGGCCGCCGGGTGCCCCCGGCTGGGGCGCCGGAGCCGGGCTCCTCGGGTCCTGCACCCCGGGCCCCTGCGGGAAGCCGTAGCCGTCTTGCTGACCGGGCGTCTGGGGTGTGGGGCCGCCCTGCTGGGGGAAGCCGTAGCCGCTCTGCTGGCCGGGCGGCGGGGGCGTGGGACCACCCTGTTGCGGGAAGCCGTAACCACCCTGCTGGCCGGGGGCCGGCGGGGTCGCGGGGCCCGGCTGCTGCGGGAACCCGTAGCCGCCCGGTGCCGGGGCCGGCTGCGGTGCCCCCGGCGCCTGCCCGGACTCGGGTGCGCCGGGCTGCGGGAAGCCGTAGCCGCCGGGCGGGGTCTGCGCGGGCGGGGGAGTGGGCCCGCCCTGTTGGGGGAAGCCGTAGCCGCTCTGCTGGCCGGGCGTCTGGGGTGTGGGGCCGGTCTGCTGGGGGAAGCCGTAGCCGCCTTGCTGACCAGCCGTCGGGGGAGTGGGGCCACCCTGGTGCGGGAAGCCGTAGCCGCCCTGCTGCCCCTCCGGGGGCGTGGGCGGTCCGCCGGGCGTGGAGTTGGGCCAGGCCGGCGGCGCGGGCTGCTGCGCGCCCGGTGCCTGCCCGGCGGGTGGCGTCTGGGCCCCGGGCCGGCCGGGCTCCTGCGGCGTCGCGGACCACTGGTCCGCGGCGGCCGGCGCGGCGAGTTCGAAGGAGGGCGGCAGCGGCGGCAGCCCGCCCTGCTGCCCCGGCAGCGGAGTCCAGGGAGCGGGCCGGCCCTGGGCGGCGTCCGCGCCGGGCCCCGCGGCGCCGCCGGGCGCCGTGCCCTGCTCGCGTCCGGCGCTCGGGGGCGCGACGCTGCCCTGGACACCACCGTCCGTGCCACCGTCCGCGGTGCTCTCCGCGCCGGCCGCACCGGTCGCGACCTCCCCGGAGTGCGCCCCGGTGTTCGAGATGTCCTGGCCTCCGGTGCCGTCGTCCGCGTCCGGACGCGCCCCGCCCGTGCCCGTGCCGTCGCCGTGCGGGACCGCGACGGAGCCCGTGCCGCTGCCGGTGCTGCCGTGGTCCGTGCCGGACTGCGCGCCGGTGTCCGAGGTCCCGCCGGCACCGCCTTCCGGGCCAGTGGACCAGGGCGAGCTGCCCCCGGAGGAGTCGCCGTCCGACGAGGACGGCTCGCCGGAGCGTGCGGTGCCCCCCGGCGGGGTGGCAGGGGTGTTGACGCCCTGGCTGGAGCCGAGGGACGTGCGCGGATAGTCGGGATCCGTCTCGGGCGGCCAGACGATCGGGGAGCCCTGGGAGGAGGAAGGGCCGGCGGAATGCGTGGAGCCCGAGGTGCCCGGAGAGCCGGGCGAGTCCTGGCCGCCCGACGTGGTGGTGCCACCCGCGGGCGTGCCCGTGGTGCCGGTGCCGCTGCCCGGTTCGCTCGTGGCGTCCGCGCCCGTTCCGGAGGCATCTCCGTCGCCGCTGCCGCCGGCCTTGGCGGAGGCGCTGTGCTGGGTGGCCAGTTGGGCCAGCTCACGCTTGAGCGCCGCCGAGGAGATCCGCATCGTGCTGTGGCTCTCCACGTCGTCACCGCCCGCGGTGTCCCAGGAGGAGCCCTCCTGGCCGCCGGCCGCGCCCGTGCCGCCCTCGCCCGGGGTGCTGCCCGTGCCGTAACCGGAACCGGGGGAACCCGCCCCGTACGCCGTGCCCCCGGCGGGGCTCTCGTACGCCGTGCCCGAGCCGTAGGCGCTCCCCGGGCCCGTACCGTATCCGCCGCTCTGCTGTGCCCCGGTGCCGTGCCCGGCGGAGTCGCCCCAGGGGCTCGCGGGCGCCCCGGGCGCGGAGCCGGAACCGGAGTCGTATCCCGTGCCGCCGGGCGGGGTGGTCCCCGGCCCGTATCCCGAGCCGGGCGCCGGGTAGCCGTAGCCGGACGGTGCCGCCGTGCCCTGGCCGGGGGTTCCGCCCCCCGCCCCCCACTGCGGATCGACCGGGGCGCCGCCGGGCGCCGGAGGCTGCGCCGAGCCGGCCGGTGGAGCCGGTGTCGCTCCCGGCGGTGTGGGTGACGACCCCGGAGCCGACGACGCGTCCTGCGAGCTCGGCGACGCGTTCTGCGTGTACCAGGCGGGCGGGGCGTAGTCGATGGTGAACTCTCCCGTCGCCTCGAAGGCGGACTCGGCGTCGGACTGGTCATCGTCGGGTGACTCCCAGCCCCCGCGGATACCGTCCCGATCGCTGCTCACAATTCCTCCTGGTGTGGTCGAACACCCTCGTACCGTTCTGGGGCGACCGTCTCCGCCGACCTCAACTGCCGTGTATCCGACGGCACCAGCTGTCCGCGTCCTCGAAGCCGTGTGCACCTGTCCGCGACCCTGACGACCGCGGTCGTTCGACACCGTGCCGGACCGTTGCGGTCCGGGCGGCACTCCCCCTGGAACACCCTTACCCACTCGCTCACGGACCGTCCGGCCCGCGGGCGCGCCGAGGGTGCCCCAAGACCCAGCCTAATCACCACGGCGGCCCATACGGCAGGCCCGTCGGCCACCCCGTCGCCGGGGCGGCGCACCGCACCGCGCCCGAATGCGCCCGGGTGCTTCCCAACGCGCCCGGGAAATGCCCCCAAACGCCGAGCAAGGGAGGAAATCCCTACGTCCGGTCCATCCGGCGGGGCATACCCAACAATCCGGTCTCGGCGTCGGTGGCCTGCGTCATCACGTACTGGCGGTCCCGGCCCGCACACCAAAGGGTGACACCGTCGGCGAGCGTCGGCAGCGACTCGACGTCCGCGACGGGCAGCGTCAGCAGCCGGCCGAGCTTGCTGGACTCGTCCGGCGACAGCCGCTGGACGCCCACCAGCCGCGTCTGCCGCATCAACCGGGGCGCGACCGGGCTCAGATAGGGCAGCAGCGTCAGCACCGACTGCCAGGGCCCGGACACCACGCGGCCGCGCGGCGGCTGCATCCCGCAGTCCCGCACCACCAGCACCGGGCTGCCCGCCGACGGGCCGAGCGGCGGTACCCGCCCGACGTCGTGCAGGGTGATGATCTGCTGCGCACCGCCCGCGGCGTGCGCGAGCGCCGTCCAGTCGCCGGCGCGGCCGGTCTCGACGGCGACCCGCGCACCCGTCGCCGCGGCCCGCAGCGCCAGCACCTGGGCGGTCCACAGGCCGCCGATCAGCAGGATGTCGTAGGGCGTCGGGCGGTGCAGCCCGAGCACCGCGGGGCGGGACTGCGCGTCCACCCCTATGACCACGCCGTCGTCCCCGACGGGCAGCGCCAGCGTGTCCACGTCCTCCGCGGAGACGGCATGGCGGCCGTTCCGCGGGCCTATCAGGCCGAATCCGGCGCGCAGCCGGCCACGGAAGTCGGCCCCCTGCCCGGCGGGCATGCCCTGCGCCGCGGCTCCCAGAGGCGCGTCGCCGCCCCAGTGCCCCGGCTGGCCCGCCGGGGCGGTCGTCACCGGAGCGCCCATGCCGCCCTGCGCGGGCGGAGTCGTCATGGCCATCAGCGGGTGCCTCCCAGCGGCATGGTGGCGAGCACACCGGGGAGCTGCTCGCGGTCGAGCCGTACCAGTCCCGTCCGGGTGTGCCGCGCGGCCTGCTGAAGGCGGCGCCGGGCGGCGGTGAGCTCGGTGTCGCCGCGGCCGGTCACGCGCACAAAGCCACGGACCGTCATCTCGTGGTGCTCACCACGGCTCAGGGTGATGCTGAACGTGGTGGCCAGCGCGGGTATCGCCGTGATCAGCGCGACGAGCTGCGGCAGCGACCCGGCCGAGCCGCCCAGCTGCGGCCAGCGCCGCACCCAGTACGTCGTGTGCCTGCGGTTGTCGCAGCGCCAGGTGCGGCTGGTCTCCTCGGTCCTGCGCTGCGGGGCCTCCGCCCGGCCTGCCTGGGCCGTCACCATCGGGTTGGCGCACGCGGAGGTGGCGATCGCCGCGGCCAGCTCCTCCTCCGTGAGGAGCGTGGCGCGGAAACCGGCGCCGGTCAGGCGGCTCGCGAGCTGGTCCGCCGCGCGCACCACGCACTTCTGTGCGCCGGTGATCCCGCCGCCGCGCGCCGCCACCGCCTCCGGGCAGAGCTCCGGGTCGAGCTTCAGCGCGATCCACGTGATGCGCACCGCGGGCGCGCCCGTCTGGGCCTGCAGCGGCGCGTAGTTGCTGACCGCCACGGACTCCTGCGGAAGGTGCAGCGCGGGCGCGGGCTGCGTGTGCAGCACCACCTGGGCGGACTCCAGATGGATGTCGTCGACGTCCATGGCCTCCCGCACCAGCTTCAGGGGCAGCGGACGCCGGTCGCGCTCGTTGCGCAGCGCCGTGGCGTCGGACTCGACCTGGAGGACGGCCGTCAGGAACGTGCCGTCGCCGACCATGCCGACCGTGTGGCGGTCCTTGCCGCCGTACGCGTAGATCCGCAGCGCGGGGTCGCACTCCACGGCGGGCGCGAAGCCGGGCTCGGTGCCGGGCGGTATGGCCGTGTTCTTCGCCCGGCGCTTTCGAGCGCGCAACCCGCGTGCGGTGGTGAGCCATTCGGGCAGCGAACGGCCGCGGCGGCGCGCCACGGCGAGCAGCACCAGGACCGCGGCGATCACGACACCGGGCACCAACATGAGGGCGCCCGCCACCCACGCGCCCAGCAGCACGGCCATCGCCAGCTCCAGCAGCACCATCTGCTGCAACCGGAAGGAGATGAACTGCCCCGAGCGGTTCGTGAGCCGGAAGGCGGCGGGGGTGGAGGACGCGGAGGCCGGGGGCGCCGCGGCGGGCCGTGGCCCGCGTCCGGGCCCTGAGCCCCGCGCCGCGGACCGGCTCCTCGACCGCGGTCGAGCCGGCGTAGCGGAAGTCACTGCGTCAAACCCCCGAATTCCGTCCGTTTACGTCCGAACGCTGTTGCATGCAGGCCGCTTTCGAATCCCGCACCCTACCCGCCTGACACGAGCGGTCGTTCACCAGGCATAGTAGGGGCCCGGTCCGACAATAGAGGCGGGGACGGGACGGCAGCTTCCCGGCGCCACACGGGATTTCCGGATACGGTGCCGCCGGCGCCGTAGGGAACACGGGCGCCGCACGGGAGCAAGGGGGAGCGGCAGACACTCATGGCATCACGACGGGACGAACTCAACGCGTACACCTTCGCGAAGCGCCGCATGCTGGCCGCCTTCGTGCAGCCCTCGGCCACGGGTTCCGAGGAGAGCGCGCCCCGCCCGCTGCGGGCCCTGGTGCCCGGCGTGATCATCGCGGTGGTGATCATGGCCGGCTTCGGCGCGTGGGGCATGCTCAAGCCCACGGCCCCGCAGGGCTGGGACACCCCGGGCGAGAAGGTCATCATCGCCAGCAAGTCCACGACGCGTTACGTCGTCCTGAAGACCAAGAACAAGGCGCAGTTGCACCCCGTGCTCAACATGGCCTCCGCCAAGCTCCTGCTCGACCAGGACAAGGGCCAGGTCGTCAACGTCGACGAGTCCGTCCTCGACAGCGGCAAGGTCCCGCACGGCGTCACCATCGGCATCCCCTACGCCCCGGACCGCCTGCCCGACCCGGCCGAGGCGGGCGCGGCCAAGCGCTGGGCCGTCTGCCAGCGCCCCGGGGACGGCGACGCGATCCAGAAGGCGGCGTTCGTGTTCGCCAAGCGCGACGAGAAGCGCGTGGACGGCCCCGGACGGCTGACCGGCGGCGACCTCCTCTACGTGCAGGGGCCCGCACCGGACAAGACCCGGTACGTGGTCGACAAGAGCGGCACGGCCTACCCGCTCGACCAGGACGACAACCTGGTCGGCGCGGTCGTGCCCAGCGGACACGAGCCCCAGCAGGTCTCCGAGGACTGGCTGAAGACACTCCACAACGGCAGCAAGATCGAGTTCCCCGCCATCAACGGCGTGGGGAGCGCGGCCGGGGTCGACGGCACCCTCGACGACCAGGCCAACAGGGTCGGCACGATCCTCCGGGCCCTGGACGGCGGAGTGCTCCGCTACTACCTCGTCGAGTCGGGCAAGGTGGAGCCCATCTCCGACTTCATGGCGAACCTGCTCCTCCAGGACCCGGATCTCTCCCAGGTCATGACGACCGGTCAGGCGATCAAGGTCAACCGCGGCTCCTTCACGCCGAGCGACACGGAGTTCGGCAGCGACCTGAACTGGCCGAAGGACAAGCCGAACGTGGCCAACACCCCGAGCACGGAGAACGGCGCGCGCAACACCGTCTGCAACGTGATGCGCTCCGTCGCGGGCAACGGCGGCAGGACCACCCTCAGCACGTGGGCGGGCACCGCCTTCCCCGCCACCCTCGCCACCGGCTCCAGCAGCGCCTACGTCACCCCCGGCTCCGGCCAGCTCTACCGCCAGTTCCAGAACACCGAGACCAAGGCGGGCGCGGTCTTCCTGGTGACCGACACGGGTCTGCGCTACGCGCTCCAGAGCAACGGCGACAGCGCCACGGCCGACTGCGGCATCGGCGAGTCCGGCAAGAAGAACGACCAGCAGCAGCCCCCGGAGAAGGAGTCCCAGACCCGGCTGGGCTACGGGGACGTCACCCCGGCGCCGGTGCCCGCCGCCTGGTCGGAGTTCCTGCCGACGGGCCCGCGGCTCTCGCCGTCGGCGGCCTGCCAGCCTCAGGGCTCGTGAGGCGGCCACCCATGACCCACGCACGCTTCCGGCGGCCGGCGCCCGGCCGCAGCGCTCCGATCCGGGCGGTGGCGGCCGCCCTGCTGGCCACCGCCATGGCCACGGGCCTGCTCACCGCCACCGGTGCGCCCGCCGTCGCGGACTCCGGCGAGTGCTCCTTCCCGAACAAGGAGTACGCGGGAAAGCCCTGGGCCCTGCAACGGGTGAACCTGGACGAGCTGTGGCAGCAGTCCAGGGGCAAGGGCGTCCGGGTCGCCGTCATCGACACCGGCGTCGACACGAAGAACCCGCAGCTCGCCCACGCGGTGGACGCCCGAGACGGGCACAACTACCTGCCCCCCAAGAACGACAAGGGCGAGACCATCGACCGCGGCAACAGCCAGGGCACCACGGACACCGTCGGCCACGGCACCAAGGTCGCCGGCATCATCGCCGCCCGCCCCTACAAGGGCACCGGCTTCGTGGGGCTGGCCCCCGACGCGACGATCATCCCGATCAAGCAGAACGACGCGGAGGGCAACGGCGACACCAAGAGCCTGACGGCGGCCATCAACTACGCGGTCAGCAAGAAGGCCGACGTCATCAACATCTCGCAGGACACCACGAACGCCATCGCCGGCGGCACCGATCTGGAGCAGGCGGTGAAGAACGCCATCGCCGCCGGAGTCGTCGTGGTGGCGTCCGCCGGCAACGACGGCCTCGGCGGCAACGTCAAGAAGACGTACCCCGCGTCCTACGACGGCGTCCTCGCGGTGGCGGCCTCGGACCGCAACAACGAACGGGCCCAGTTCTCCCAGTCCAACTACCAGGTGGGCGTGGCCGCGCCGGGCGTCGACATGATCTCCACCGTTCCCAAGGGCGGCCACTGCTCCGACGACGGAACCAGCTTCTCGGCCCCCTACGTGGCGGGCGTCGCGGCGCTCATCAAGGCCAAGCACGGGGACTGGACACCGAAGGAGATCATCGCCCAGATCGAGCAGACCGCGGAACGCTCCTTCAGCGGCCGCGACCGCCTCGTCGGCTGGGGCGTCGTCGACCCGGTGCGGGCGCTCACCGAGGACGACCACAAGATCGAGGAGCCCGTGGCCCACGAGGGCCTCGCCCGCGCCGAGGCCCCCGCCCCCGCCCCGCTCCACCTGGGCGAGACGGAGTCCGAGCGCAACGCCCGCCTGGGCACGTACGTGACCGTCGGCGCGGCGGTCCTGGTGGCGGCCCTGGCCGGTACCGGCGTCGCGACACGTGACGCGCGGCGGCGCAGGCGCAGGATCCGGGGTCAGGGGTAACCGCTGTGGCGGCCGGGGACGGTGTTTCTCGACGTTTCTCGACAGTCCGTGAGCCGTTGTCAGAGGGTCCGGGTAATGTTGCCCGCGCGCTGATCTGAGAGGCGCCCGCGTGACGAGGTCCGCAGGGCGGGGGAAATGAGGGTAATGGGGGGATAGTCCGCCCCGATGTGGTGGAGCCGTAACTGACCTGGCACAAAGCTCTGTTGGCCCGGTTCTACCTGTTGACTACAGTAATAAAGGCGCGGTTAGTAGCAGTGTTGCCAGTCAGGCCGGGGGACCGGCAGGGCCGGTACAGGGGAAACACAACGGGGAGGGAAGGTCCAGTGCTTCCTGCGGATGCGGGCGGTGGCGCCGACCTGAAGCGCGGCGCAGAGGCGTTGAAGATCTTCAAGCGGCGCGTGGACAAGCTGCTCAGCGAATTCGAGGGCTCGGCGGGCAGCTCGGGCAAAGTGGGCGAACAGCGGATCTCGCGGGCGTCCTTGAGCGGAAGCGGCGCGTTCGGCGAGGCGGACGACCTCTTCCACCAGTACAACCGCGTACACGAACAGCTCACCACGCTTTCCAAGTCGCTCGGCCACCAGATCGAGGCCATGGGCATCGCCGTGCACGGCGCGGACGTCGGCTTCGACAATCTGGACGAGGACCTGCGGCGGAGGTTCCATACTCTGCAGGCGCAGATCTACGAGGACAACAAGCCGCCGCAGCAGCCTGAGAAGCCGCAGGGCCACAGCGACGACAAGCATTCCGGAACGGGGTACTCATGACCCACGGAGGGCACAACACCCACGGGGAGCACGCGCAGGACGTCCAGCGCGCCCAGAGCGAAGTGAGCGTCACGGATGCGAGCAACCAGGCTCTGCGGATGCTCTCCGGCTTCTTCGGCGGCGGGCATCTCCACATCGGTCGCAGCGACTTCGAGGGCCACGAGCTCAACGCCATGATCGACCTGGTCGAGAACACCAAGCCCAGCGACCTGGAGAACGCCGGTCAGGCCCTCTTCAGCGCCCGCGACGCCATCAGGGAAGCCGCAGGGGAGCTCAACGGCCACATCGACAACGTCGACTGGCACGGTGACTCCGGCACCGCCTTCCGTACCTGGGGCCTCAACCTGGTGAAGAACACCCAGGCCCTCGCGGACTACGCCGACGGCGCGGGACTGCAGATCACCGCGGCGGGCTCCGGCCTCTCCTCGGTGCGCAGCTCCATGCCGCCGAAGGACACCCGGCCGCACAAGAAGAAGGTCGCGGACATCCCGGCGCCCGCACGGGTCGAGGGGAACCCCGACTACGACGAGGCAGTCAAGGTAGAGGGCCACCGCCAGGAGGCCATCAACCAGATGAACCGGCTGTCGTCGTTCTACACGGTCACCAGCGGGGCGCTGGCACAGCAGAAGCCGCCTGTGTTCGAGCCGATGCCGGATGTGGGGGTGCCGAAGCCGACGCCCGGCTCTATTGAAAATCCTCCGAGCACGGGCCGGACCGGCCCCCTCGGAAGCTCCGGTCAGGTTGATGCCTCCGTGCACCGGTCGACCGGGCACGTGTCCGATGACAGCAATCATCAGCTGCGTGTGCACGGCGAGATCACCGACCAGCACCGTCCCGACGTGGGCATGAAGATCGACACCGTCGCGACCCTGCCTCCGACCCCGCCGACTGACACGGTCCAGACTCCCACGCACACCCCGCCGACCAGCCCGACACAGCAGCCTCCGCTGCCGACGGCCCAGGGTTTCGTGAACCAGAACCCGATCAAGAACGGCTCCGTGCGGGCCGTGGGGAACACCAACACGACACCCCAGGCCCGGGGTTCGGTCCGGGACACCGCTACTGGAAAGGGCACCACGAGCGCGGGACGCGCGGCCAACAACATGAGCCGGCAGGCGATGAACCAGATGCACGCGTCCGGTCGCACCAGCTCGACCGGCCGCATGCCGATGGGCAGGGGCGGCGTGAGCGGCGGCACCCCGCGCGCCGCGAGCAACGCCAAGTCGTCGAGCGCCGGAGCCGTCCGCAAGGGCGGTGTGGTCGGAGGCAGGCCCACCAGCCAGACGGGCGGTCCCACGTCCCGGGTTCCCAAGGGGAACGTCATCGGCGGCCAGAAGGAAACACCCGATCGCAACCAGAGGACACCCGGCAAGGTCGGGCAGCGCGGCGTGATCGGGGCGCCCAACAAGCAGAGCGGCAAGCAGGGGCCCACACGACGGTCCCCCGGCGCACCTGAGGGCATCGTGGGGGCGCCGAAAGAGCGGACCAAGGGTCCCAAGGGCGAGCGGGCCGGTTTCACGTCCGGTGGCTCCGGCCTGGTCCGGGAGGACCGGGAGCAGCGCCGGGATGACCGGGACCAGCACCCGGATCAGCACGATCGCCTGCCCCAGGAACATCCACACCATCACGATGCCGGTGATCCGCCCACGCCGGAGCACCGCCTGCCCCACGCACCACCTGAGACCGACTAGGCCTTTCTCAACGAGGACGTGCACAGGCATGAAGCCAGGAAACGACCGCCGCGCCAGCTCCACCGCGCGGAGCCATGCCCGCAGACGACGATCCGCGGGCTTGGTGGCCGCGACGCTGGGCGTCTGGGGCGTTGCCCTGACGGGTCTTGCACCCGCGGCGGCGGCTGACGATGTCCAGTCGCAGCAGTGGTACCTGGACGCCATGAGCGCTGATCAACTGTGGAAGGTCAGCACAGGCAAGGGCATCACAGTCGCGGTGATCGACACTGGCGTTTCCGACACGCCCTCCCTTCAGGGAAAGTTGCTCCCTGGCACAGACGTAACAGGAACCACCGGCGGCGCCCACAGCGACTACGAAGGCCATGGGACGACCATGGCTGAACTCATCGCGGGGTCAGGAAGGGGCGGGGGGCTCAAAGGTCTGGCTCCGGACGCCAAGATCGACCCTATTCGAACGACCCTGAAATCACTGTCATCGTCGCATGGGGGTGACAGCGACAAGGCCATCCGTGCCGCCGCGGATAGCGATGCTCAGATCATCAACATGTCTTTCGGCGGGGATGTCCCCACATCCGATGAAGCGGCCGCGGTCGAGTACGCCATTGGGAAAGGCAAGTTGCTCTTCGCCGGTATGGGTAACGAGGGAGACACCAAGCTGTATTACCCCGCCGGTTACGACGGAGTGGTCGGCGTCTCCGCCGCCGACGAGAACGGCACCGTCACCAGCTTCTCCCAGCACGGCATCAACGTCGACCTAGCCTCACCAGGCGCCCACGTCCCCGCATGGTGCGACAAGAACCTGAAGAGCTACTGCAAGAGCGAGGGCACCAGCCAGGCCTCCGCCATCGCCTCCGCCTCCGCCGCCCTCATCTGGTCCGCGCACCCCAAGTGGACCGCGGATCAGGTCCTCCGTGTACTCGTCGACACCGCCGGGCGTGACTGGCCGAAGGACAAGCCCAGCACCTACCTCGGCTACGGGCTGATCCGGCCGGCCCGCAATCTCCTGCACCACGAGGGGAGCCCGGGTGCTCCCGACATCGACCCCATCACCGGTGCGAAAACCCCGGGAGTTGCTGCCAGCTCGGGAACCGCCGGAACCTCCGCAACCGGATCGGCGTCCCAAAATCCGGACGACAAATCCTCGGACGGCAAGGGATCCTCAGACGGCGCCGGAACCTCGGGGGACAAGAGTTCCGCGGCCGCGTCCTCGGAGGACTCCGGTGGCGACGGTCAGATGTGGACCATCATCGGAGTGGTGGCCGCGGTCGTCGTGATCGGCGGCGCGGTCTTCGCCTTCGTCAGGAAACGGCGCACCGCCTGAGAACGCCATCGAGTGAACGGCACCGACAATTCGGCTCCTGGCCCCGACGCCGGACTGTACGCCTCGAAAGCCCCGTGACACGGGCACAGAGGTCCCCCCGACAACTGAAGACCGCAGTAACGACAGAGACAGTTTCAGGAAGGGAAGTTCAGTCATGGCTGATGGCCAGAAGGTATCAGACCCGGAACTCGTCAAGCTCGAGCAGCACATCGTGGAGAAGTACGACTCGATCAAGGATCAGGTCAAGCGGCTCCAGGGCACCATCGACCAGCTCGAGGCGCACTGGGTCGGTCTCGGCGCCAACGCCTTCGGCAGCAAGCAGGCGGAGATCAACACCAGCCTCGTCCACATGGGCAAGACGCTGGCGAAGTTCCTCGACGCCATGAACGCCACTCGGAAGATCAAGAACGACTCCGAGGACAAGATCATGGCGGACGCCAAGGCGATCGACCCGGGTCTGGGCAACACCACGTCGGCTCTCAGCAGCTACTGACCCGCGCTCACGCACCCACGGGGCCGCTCCGGGCACGTTCCCGCCCGCCGTCCCGCTGACAGGGTGCGCTGGCGCAGGGCGGCTGCGGACGAAGCCCGTTGCCCCCGCCCGCACACAGCAGACTTCATCAAGGAGATGCGTAACCATGGCGAACCCGCATTACGACGAACTCGCAGTGAAGTACGGCGGCCTCGACGCGATGGCCACCGAGCTCGGCAACCAGGCCAAGCGCCTGGAGGCCGACCTGGAGGACATCAAGGCCGCGGTGACCCGCGCCGCCACCGGCTGGGACGGCGAGGCGCACCGCACCTACACCCAGGTGCAGCAGGCGTGGGACAAGGACGCCAGGGTCATCCACCAGGCGCTGATGAACATCACGCGCCTGGTGCACAACGCCGGCGGTGACTACCGCGGCGGCGACCTGAAGGCCGCCAGCTACTTCCAGTAGGAAGTACGCGGTAGAGGAAGTACGCAGCACGGACAGCGGGGTGGGCACGCGCGGGAGGTGCCCACCCCCGTTGTTCTCCTGAACAGAGTCACTCGGCCGGCAGGCCGCCGTTGTGCGGCGCCGGCTCCAGGTCGAACTCGCCGTCCCGGGCGCCGAGCACGAACGCCCGCCACTCGGCCTCCGTGTACCGCAGGACGGTGTCCGGGTCGAGCGACGAGCGCATGGCCACCGCGCCGTCAGGCAGATACGCGATCTCGACGCGTTCCTCGTGCGCCTCGGTGCCCGGCGCGCCGTGCCACTCGACACCGGAGATGTCGAGCCCGTAGAGCTCCTCCTTCTCACGCTCCTTGCGCGCCTTGGTCTCAGCGTCACGCGCGTCCTGGGCGCTTTGCGCCTCCTGCGTGTCGTGTGCGCGAAGCGCCTCGTCCCGAGCGTCGGCCATGGAGCGGTCACCTTTCGCCGTGTACGGATCGTGTTGTCCGAACAGCCTACTGTGCCCGCCGGGCCCACCGATCACGTTCGGCTGGTTCGGAGGGGTGGTTATGGCGCCACGGGTGTGCCATGCGGGACGGTCGCCGGCTGTTGCACCTCGTCGGTGCAGCTCAGCTTCTGCGCCGGAGCCCGGGATACACGAGTCAAGGCCAGAGCCCGGGACACAGGAGTCAAGATGATCAAGGATCCCAAGTGGCTTTCCCTGACCCGCTGCGGGGTCGATCCGGGTCCCCGTGGCCCGGTGGCCGCCCTGGATCGATCGCGGCGGTCACCCGGCCAGTCAAAGCCGCCGGCGGCTACGGGGTCACGGATTCCCCGTCGGGAACCGTCTTCGGCAGTCGCGCCTCATCCGCGCAGCCCAGTTTCTCCGCCAGGTGCCTGGCGACGGAATTGAGGATGGTCATCCTGTCCTTGCTGATGGAGTGTCCCTTCAGCTGGTTTCCGGAACTGAAGGCACTCGCGTCCACATAACTCGTCGTGCCTTCCGTGCCTTTCGTCGGGCAGGCGAAGTACAGGGTGGTGGAGTCGTCACCGGAGGTGGCGGCGTAGGCGCCCAGCCGGTAGAAGGTGAGTTCCCTGCCGGGTTCCGCCTTCTCCACGGCCGCTCTGGTCGGGTGGCTGTCTGCCGCCTTGAAGTCCAGCTGGATCAGCGGGGCGCCACTGGTATCACCCCGCAGATAGAGGGTGCACCTGCTGCGCAGTTCCGTCTTGTCGTGCAGATGCGCTGCGGCCCTGCTGAGAGAGAAGGTGTTGGGCCGGCCCGCGTCGGTCTCTCCGGTAAGTTCTTTGAACCTGTCGTCATTGCCGAGACGTTTGAGCGACGCAGCCGCCAGTTTGTCCAACGCCCCGTCGCAGACCCGGCTGGCTGGTGTGCTCGACGGCGCCGGCCTGTCGCCGGCATTCTCGTTGCCCGAGCATGCCGACAGGCCGGTCATCGCCGTGAGCGTCGCTGCCACGGCCACCGCACGTGCGAGGAACAGCCGGCGATGCCGATGGCTCGACGTCTCGGCAGAAGGCGAATTACGCATGGAACCCTTCAATCCTTGTACGGGGGCGATCCCGGAGGTCGTCCTCGCCGCCACCGGTCGAGAGATCGTTTGAGCACATGCCGACACCGCGCACGTATGCGTCGAGGCCGCCGACACCGCGCCGTAAGCCGGCGGCCGCCCGGCCGGAACCGGGTGGCCACGGCTCGATCCTTCATGGGCTACTGCTGTGCGGATTCGCCCTCCGGTACCGCGGACGGCAGATGCGCCTCGTCCGCGCAGCCCAGCTGATCGGCGAGCCGGCGGGCGAAGGAGTTGAGGACGGTCATCCGGTCCTTGCTGGTGGAGTCGCCCTTCAACTGGCCCGCCGTGGTGTACATCGACGCGTCCACATAACGCGACTGCCGGCCGCCCGAGCCCTTCGTGGTGCACGCGAAGTACAGGGCGGTGGAGTTCTCGTCGCTGGTGGCCGCGTAGGCGCCCAGGTCGTAGAACGTGAGGTCCTTGCCGGACGACAGCTTCTCCACCTCGGAGCGGGTCGGATGGTCGTCGGCGGCCTTGAAGTCCAGCCGGAGGAGCGGGGCGCCGCTGCTGTCGCCGGGCAGGTAGACGTTGCACTCGTCGTGCTGTGCCGAGCCGCTCAGCTGGGCCGCGGCGTTGCCCAGCGAGAAGTGGCTCCCGCTGAGTTCCCGGAAGCCGTCGGTGCCCGACAGCCGCTTCAGGGCCGCCGCGGCCGACCCGTCGAACGCGCCGCCGCAGACGTGCCCCGCGGGCGTCGACGAGGCCTCCGGCGGCTTGCTCTGGTTGCCCGAACCGTCGTCCGAGCAGGCGGTCACACCGGCCAGCGCCGTCGCCGCCGCGGCGGCCCACAGCGCTCCGGTGAGGAGTCCGCCGCGCCGGCTTGGGCGGCGCACCCCGGAGGGATGGAAGTTTCGCACGGTCCTCAGTCCTTGTACGGGGGGCGGCCGCGGTACCTGTCCTCGTTGGGACCGGTGCCGTAGTACTTGTCATTGAGGTCGCCCACGACGTTGTCGTAGTCGCCCTTCTGCTCGTGACCCCGGAAGTAGTAGTCGTAGTCGTTGCCGATGGTGTCGGCGCCCGCTTCGAAGAACTTCTGGCTGGTCATCTGCGCCTTCGCGGTGGGGTCGTCCTCGGCCTTGTCCGCGGCGTTGTCGATGCCCTGGCCGATGAACTCCTCCACCGCGCTTCCGGCGGTCTCCGTGGCGAGCGGGATGATGGCCATGCCCGCCCCCTCGGCTCCGGGAATGGCGGCCACGCCCGCGCCGATCGTGACGCCGACGCCCCACTTGATCCAGTCCGTGGACCTGCCCAGCGACTTGTTGGCGTCGTCGGAGTCCGCACCGTAGTCGGCCGCCGCCTGCTGGACGCGGGAGTGGTCCAGCACGCCGCGGGTCTGGGCCTCCAGGCCCAGCGCGTCCTTGGCGCGGTCGTAGTGCTCCTGGTCCGTCGGGGGATTCTGCTGGAGCAGGCTCAGCGTGTAGAGGTGCTGGGCACCGGATGTGATCTTGTGGGATTCCTCGTTCTGCCCCAGGACGCTGAGGAAGTTGATGGCACCGGCGTTGCCGAAGTCCGCGCGGCCGGGGTAGCGGGCCGGGTAGTTGTCGTCGTCCCTGCCGTGGTCGCCGATGCCGGACATGCTGTAGTCGATGTCGTCGATGTAGGCCGACGCCATCTTGCCCAGGCTGTCCGCCAGCTCCGGGTGGTCGTGCAGCGTCTTCGGCCCGTTCTCGCCGCCGTAGAGGTAGGCGACCTGCTCCATGACCCCCGCCGTGTCGGCGGTGCGGTGGTCGACGAAGGCGCCCGGACCGGGGGGCTTGGCGTCGTACGCGTACCCGGTCGTGGCCGACTCCAGCGCATGCCCCAGAGCGTCCTGGCCGGCCATGTAGCCGTGCTTCGTCTGGGGGTCGTCCGACCACCAGTGCCGTTCCTCGGTCAGGTACTTGAAGTGGTCGTTGAGCTCGGAGTCCTGGTCGACCGTGCCCTTGACGCCCTCGGGCTGCGCGAAGAACTGCGTGGACGCGTCCGGGTTGTGCCCGAGCGCCTCCAGGAAGCCCGTCATCGGGTCCCGGCCCCGGTCGCCCTTGCCGTAGAAGTTGAGGTCCGACTGGTCGAAGTTGTTGATCCAGTGGTTCAGGTCCTCGTCGTCCCACTGCTTGTCGTAGGCGACGAGCTTGTCGCCGTAGTCGTTCAGGAACTGGTCGTCGTAGTCCCCGAACCGCATCAGGGCGCTCATCACCTGGAAGCCCTTGGGGTAGCCGTCCTTGTCGTCCCCCATGCCCTGCGGGCCGAGGTCGACCATCTGCTTCTCCCACTTCTCCATCGCGGGGCTGTCGGAGAGCGTTGCTGTGCCGAGGGTGATGCCGAGGCTCTTCTGGAGCTCCTTGGCCAGCTGCTGCCGTTCCGGATCGTAGGTGGGGTACTGCGGGTCCGCGAGGTCCGCCCAGAACTGGAGGGTCTTCTTCGGGCCGACGTCGAGCGCCAGGGTCTCGGAGAAGAGGGGGTCCTTGCCGTACTTGGTGAGGTCGGCGTTGAGCGTCTTGAGCTCCGCGTCGCTCAGGTCCTTCGGATCCTTCTTCATCAGCTTGGCCATGTCTTCGGCGGCCTTGATGGCGTTCGCCGCGGAGTCACGGTCCTTGTAGTTCGCGTCGGAGAACCCGTACTTCGCCTGGTCGACGATGAGCCGCAGGGCCTTGGCGGCGGAGGTGTCGCTGTCGGTGGCGTTCTTGAGGATCCGCTGGACCTCGTCGCGCAGGTCGGCGACGTCCTGCTCGGTGTGCTCGGGAACCTTCGTGCCCTGCGCGGCCCGGTCGGGGTGGATGTTCATGGCCACGGTGAAGCCGCCGTGCCCGGTGTCCACCACGGTGAGGTTCTTCTTCAGGCCGCGGTCGATGGCGTCGTTGAGCTGCTTGCGGTAGCCGGTGAGCTCGTCGTTGGTGTCCTTGAGGATGTTGTGGACGGTGCTCGCCTGGGTGTGCGCGTCGTCGAACTCGCCGGCGGTCTTGTCGATGAAGCCGCGGGAGACCTGCGAGTTCACACCGGCCCAGTTCGCCTTGTCCGCCTTGCCCTTGAGGTTCTGCCGGGCGTCGCGGGCCAGGGTCTCGAGCTTCTTGGTCATCTCGTCCCAGTCGGTGATGGCCTCACCGAGCTTGGAGAAGTTGCCGAAGCGGAGCGCGTCGAGGTCCATCAGCTGCCCTTCCGCTCGTCGAACCCGTGGTCCAGCTCGGAGATGCTGCTGAGGGTCCCGGCGATGTAGACCTCGTCGTCCGCGTGCGCCTTCTTGGTGAAGTCCATGTGGTTGGAGATGTGCGCGCAGGCGTCGAGCAGGTTCTGGCACTGGTCGATCCAGCGCTCGGCGACGTGGTCGAGGGCGCCGCCGATCGCGAAGCCCTCCTTCTCCAGGCCGCCCGCGGCGCCCATGGAGGACAGCCGCGCGTGGTCGCTGTACTTGTTGAAGTCGTTGTACAGCTTGTACGCGGCGTCACCCACGGCGGCCAGGTCCTTCTGGCTGACCTGGAGATCGCCGCCCGGCGGGGTCGAGCTGCCCCCGTCCACCGGAACCGAGTTCAACTCCATCCGCGCGGAATGCCGCCCCGCAGCCTCTGCTTTGAGCTGCTCCCACTCGTCCCATGCCATCCGGCAACCCTTTCCCCGTTATGCGGCTGTCGCTCGGCGGACCGGTGCCCCGACCGGCTCCCCCGCCGCCCTCCGCGTGTCCCCGTTCCCCGCCCCGTTGGCGCGAATTCTCCGTGCGACCGGGCAAGCGTCCGACTACTGAGGGCAGGCGTCAACCTACCAATGGGAGAGGCGCGGGGGTGGTGGAGGATGGGGGCAGGGAGCAGGTTGTTGTGCGGGGTTGGTGGGGGCTTCGTGGCCGGTTCGGGGTGGGTGCGAGCCGGATGCCCGGTGCCGGCCCCACCCGGCCCGACGAGAGGTGGGCGGTCCGGGTGGGGCAGCAGGGGAAACGAGCAGAGCGAGCTGGGCGCAAAACCGCCGGAACTCAGTGGACGTCCGGCATCAGACCCGTCTGGACCAGCGGCCTGCCCCGCCGCCGGGAGATGAAGACGCCGCGGCCGGTGGGCATCGGGCGCGGGCGGACGCCCGCCATGAGATCGCCCTCGCTGGGGTCGCCGGAGAGCATGAGCCCCTGCGCGCCGAGCTCCGTCATCCGCTGGATGAACGGCTCGTAGGTGGCCCGCCCCGCGCCCGCCGAGCTGCGGGCGATGATGAAGCGGACGCCGACGTCCCGGGCGAACGGCAGCATCTCGGTGAGGTCGGACAGCGGGTTGCCGCTGGACGTGGAGACCAGGTCGTAGTCGTCGACGACCACGAAGACCGTCGGGCCCCGCCACCAGCTCCGCTCCCGCAGCTGCTGTGCCGTGACCTCCGCGGTGGGCGTGCGCCGCTGCATCAGGTCCGCCAGGGCCTCCACGTGGTGCCCCATGGCGTTGGACATCGGCACGTACTCCGCGAGGTGCGTGCGGGGCGTGACGTCCAGCAGGGCGCGGCGGTTGTCGACCACGAAGAACTTGCAGGCGTCGCCCGAGTACCGCTCCGTGAGCTGCTTGATGAGCAGCCGCAGCAGGTTCGACTTGCCCGACTCGCTCTCGCCGTAGACGAGCAGGAACGGGTCCTGCTCGAAGTCGATGAAGACCGGCTCCAGGTTGTTCTCGTCGAGCGCGAAGGCCACCCCGCGCTCGGGGTGCACGTGCCCGGCCGGCAGCTGGGCCGCGGGGAACTCGCGCGGCAGCAGCCGCACCTCGGGTGCGCCCGGGACCGTCCAGTGCCGCGAGACCTCGGTGGCCAGCGACGTGGTGGCCTCGGAGAGCTCCGTGTCGGACTGGAGCCCGTCGATGCGCGGCACCGCCGCCATGAAGTGGGCCTTCTGCGGGGTCTGGCCGCGGCCGGGCACGCCCGCCGGCACGTTCGCGGCGACCTTGCGGTCGAACTCCGAGTCCATCGGGTCGCCCAGCCTCAGCTCCAGCCGGTTCATCAGCTGGTCCTTGAGGTTGGAGCGCACCTCCATCGAACGGGAGGCGGCCAGCACCAGGTGGATGCCGTAGCCGAGGCCCCGGGCGGCGATGTCGAGGACGTACTCCTCCAGCGCCTCGTAGTCGGAGCGGAAGCTGCCCCAGCCGTCGATGATCAGGAAGACGTCGCCCCAGGGCTGGTCCGTCACGGAGATGTCGCCCCGCGCGCGCCGCGAGCGGAACTCCGCGATCGAGCTGATGCCCGTCGTGCGGAAGTACTCCTCGCGCCGGCTCATCACCCCGTACACCTCGGAGACCGTGCGCCGCACCTTCTCCGGGTCGAGCCGGGAGGCGACCCCGCCGACGTGCGGCAGCCCGGCCACGGCGACCATGCCGCCGCCACCGAAGTCGAGACCGTAGAACTGCACCTCGTGCGGGGTGTGGGTGAGCGCGAACGACGCCACCAGGGTGCGCAGCAGCGTGGACTTGCCGGACTGCGGGCCGCCGATGAGCTGCATGTGGCCGGCGGCTCCGGAGAAGTCGCACCACAGCGGGTCGCGCCGCTGCTCGTACGGCTTGTCGACGAGGCCGAGCGGGACGACGAGCCTTCCCGCGCCCTCGTAGCCCGGCTGGGTCAGGCCCCGCCCCTGCACGGGTGCGAGGCCCGGCAGCAGCGCGTCCAGCGGCGGCGGGGTGTCCAGCGGCGGCAGCCACACCTGGTGCGCCGCCGGGCCCTGCGCCTCCAGACGGCGCACGATCACATCGAGGACGGTGTCGGCGAGGACGCTGTCCTCGGCCCTGCCGGACTCCGCGCCGCCCTGCCCCCGCTCACCGGGGTCGGCGTAGTGCACGGGCACCGGCGCCGCCGTGAACAGCACCGGCCGCCGCTGCACCGGCACCGGACCGCCCAGGGCGGCCTGCTGGGCGCCGGAGCGGTACACCCCGGAGACGTACGCTGCCTTGAACCGCACCATCTCGTCCGTACCGAACTTCAGGTAACCGGAACCGGGCACGTTCGGCAGGTGGTAGGCGTCGGGGACGCCCAGCGCGGCGCGGGACTCCGCGGCGGAGAACGTCCGCAGACCCACACGGTAGGACAGGTAGGTCTCCAGGCCGCGCAGCCGCCCCTCCTCCAGGCGCTGCGAGGCCAGCAGCAGGTGGACGCCGAGCGAGCGGCCGATGCGGCCGATCTGGACGAACATCTCGATGAAATCGGGCTTGGCGGTCAGCAGCTCGCTGAACTCGTCGATGACCAGGACCAGCGAGGGGATCGGCTGGAGCGGCGCGCCCGCGGCGCGGGCCTTCTCGTAGTCGTGGATGTTGGCGTAGTTGCCGGCGTCCCGCAGCATCTCCTGGCGGCGGTTGAGCTCGCCGCGGATGGAGTCGCCCATCCGGTCCACCAGCGTGAGGTCGTCGGCGAGGTTGGTGATCACCGCGGCGACGTGCGGCATCTGCGCCATGCCCGCGAACGTCGCACCGCCCTTGAAGTCGGCGAGGACGAAGTTCAGCGTCTCCGACGAGTGGGTCACCGCGAGGCCCAGCACCAGGGTGCGCAGCAGCTCCGACTTGCCGGAACCGGTGGCGCCCACGCACAGGCCGTGCGGGCCCATGCCCTCCTGCGCGGCCTCCTTCAGGTCCAGCATCACGGGGCGGCCGTCCTCGCCGAGGCCGATGGGCACGCGCAGCCGCTCAGCGAGGGCCCGCGGCCGCCAGGTCCGCTTGGTGTCCACCGAGGCGGCGTCGCCCAGGCCCAGCAGGTCCGTGAACTCCAGGTTGGCCAGCAGCGGTTCGTCGTCCTCGCCGCCCGACGCCACCCGCAGCGGCGCCAGCTGGCGGGCCAGCGCCTCCGCGGCCTCGTACGACATCAGGTCGGGCGTGCCCTCGTAGACCAGGCCGTCCTCGGACTCCAGGTGGACCGTGCGCGGGTGCACGACGACCGACAGGCCGCCGCGCGCCCCGGACAGCTCGCCGCTCACCACCTCCACGACCGTCACGCCCTGGAGCCCCTCCGGGCTGGCGAGCGTGGAGACCGGCAGCAGCGAGGTGCCGTCCAGGATGACGACGATGTGCGGCTCCTCCGGCAGCGGGGCGCCCGCCGGGTGGAAGCGCGGCCGGCCCTGGAGGCGGGCGGCGAGCAGCTCTTCGAGCTCCATCGTGTCGCGCGTGATCAGGCGGCGGGTGCCCGCACCGTCCGCCGGGCCGGGCGCCTGGGAGTGCGGCAGCCACTTGGCCCACTCCCAGTGCGGACCCGCGTCGCGGCCCGCGGCCACCGCGATCACCAGGTCCTCGGGCGAGTGCAGCGACGCCAGCGACGCGGCGAGCGCCCGGGCGGTGGCCCGCGCGGACACCGGGTCGCCGCTGATGGTCAGGTGGTAGAAGGCGCGCAGGGAGATCGCCATCGGCAGCGCGTCGAGGGTGCTGTGCAGCGCGAGGAAGCGCTGCATGGCGTGCGCGGTGAGCGGCTCCAGCTGCTCCACGGGCGCCATGTGCGGGGGGATCAGCGGGGAGGCCAGGGACTGCGGGCCGAGTCCGATGCGCACCTGCGCGAAGTCGTCGTCGCCGGGGCGGCGTTCCCACACGCGGCTGCCCTCGGCGACCAGCGCCCACAGCTGCTCGGGTGAGGGGTGCAGGTAGTACTGGGCGTCCCGTTGCGCCTGTGCCGTGTCCCGGACGGTGTGCCGGGTCTGCGACAGGTACAGCAGGTAGTCGCGGCGCATGTTCGCCAACTCGCCCTGCGTGCCCCGGCGGTAGCGGATCACCATGGAGATCGACATCGCGATCGTCGACGCCACCATCACCGCGCCCATGACCTTCATGAACGGCTGCGTGGTCGGCATGAAGTAGAAGACGACGGAGCCGCCCATGCCCAGCATGGGCAGCAACTGCATCATCGCGCCCTCCTGCTGACCCCGCGGCAGCTCGGGCGGGGATTGCAGCTCGATGTCCTCCGTCGGCACCTCCGACGGCAGAATCCGTGGTGGGCGCTTGACGATGATCTGGCTCACTGCTCGTCCATTTCTGCGGATTTCTTAGGTCCGCGTCCCCCGAGACGTGTTCTGACGGACGCCGATGCGCCGTGCGATCCTACTGACATATGAGCGGGGAAGCGGACGGTAGGGTGTCGCCCGCACGTCCGCGCAGGCGCGAAAGAGCCACCGGGTCCGGGCAGATGGCCCGCGGTCCCCTGCCGGCCGTCCGCCCGGGGCCGCGGCAACGGGACCGGGACGGCCGGCCCCGCGCAGGCCCGGCAGGCGGTCCTCGACGGGCGAGGCCCAGGGACCCGTGACCCATGAGGGGGAATAACAGGTGAGCGTGGTGTCCTCGACGGCAAGTGCCGCAACGGGCGGCCCGGGACCGGCAGCACAGTCCCGCGTCAGATCGGAACTCGGCTTCTGCCGCGTCACCATCGTCGCCCCCGACAGCCGCGTCGACGTCGCGCTGCCCGACGACGTGCCCGTCGCCGACCTCTACCCCGAGGTGCTGCGGCTCTCCGCGCAGAGCCCCGCCGAGAGCGCGCCCGTCGGCTACCACCTGGTGCGCCGCGACGGCACGGTCCTCGACAGCGCCCGCACCTTCGCCGCGCAGGGCGTCCTCGACGGCGAGCTGCTGAGCATGCGCCCCTTCGCCGAGTCGCTGCCGCCGGCGGTCTACGACGACGTCTCCGACGCGGTCGCCTCCGCGGTCTCCCGTGACAGCACCCTGTGGAACGAGACGCTCACCCGCGGCGCCGGCCTGGTCGCCGGGGGCGTGCTGCCGGCCCTGCTCGCCTTCGTCCTGTGGACCTCCCAGCCGCTGCACGACATGCACGGCCTGTCCGGGATCCTCGCCACCGTCGCCGGCGTCCTCCTGATCACCCTCGCCGCCGTGCGGGCCCGGATCTACGACGACCGTGGCTCGGCCGTCGCCCTCGGCCTCGGCGCGCTGCCCAACCTGGCGGTCGCCGGTTCCGGACTGCTGCCGCTCGGCACGCACGAGGGCATCGGCCGGCTGCAGTTCCTGCTGGCGTGCGCCGCCGTACTGATCGCCGCCGTGGTGCTCACCGTCCTCTCGCCCGGCGGCGACAGCCCCTTCGTGGCGTTCGTCTTCGCCTCCGGCATCGGCGTGATCACCGTCTTCATCGCCACCCTCTCCGACCTGGCACCGGTCGAGACCGCTTCCGTCTGCGCGCCGGTCGCGGTCGGCGCGCTGGCGTTCCTGCCGGGGCTCTCGATGCGGTTCGCGCGGCTGCCCATCGGCTTCGAGTCCCCGCACGCCACGCCCGCGGGCGGCGCCGCCGACCCCGGCCCGCAGGAGCCGGTCGACGCCGACCGCATCGGGGCCCAGGCGCGGCGCGGCCACGAGCTGCTGGTCGGCCTCGTCGGCGGCTGCGCGCTCCTCGCCGTCGGCGCCGCGGCGGTGCTCGGCTTCTCCGACAGCGTCTGGGGCCAGCTCCTCGCCTGCGCCACCGGCCTCGCCATGATCATGCGCGCCCGGCTGTTCCGCTACACCGCGCAGGTCGCCGCCGCGCTGGCCGCCGGCCTCGGCGCGCTGCTGCTGCTCGGCCTCGGGCTCTGCCTCAACCCCCCGCTGACCCTGATCCGGCGCGCCCTGGAGGGCGACAGCAGCGGGCTGGACTTCCGCACGGTGTGGCTCGCCGCGGTGATCGCCGCGGTCACCGCGCTGACCACCGCCATCGGCCTGATCATCCCGAACAAGGGCATCAGCCCCTTCTGGGGCCGCTTCCTGGAGATCGCCGAGGGCTTCGTCCTGCTGACGCTGGTGCCGCTGACGCTCGCCGTCTTCGACGTCTACGCCTCGGCGCGCGCCATGACGAGCTGACCGCCCGCGGGGGCCGGCCCGCACGCGCCGGTGCACTGGCAGTCGGCCGTACGATCCCTCTAATAGGACAGCCGGGACAGCCCGCAAGGACCGCCCGCACCACCCACCTCACCACGATCAGCCCACCGCACCACGAGCCGCCCGCCGCGCCCGCCGCAGCGGTCGGATCACGGCCGGTGACGGGCCGCCTCCGTACGACTGGTAGCCTGTCACCGGCCGTTTGTGTACGCGCCGCCGGATCCCGTACCCGAAGGATCTGGAGGCGACGCCCAGCGGATCCCCGCCTCCCGAGTCACGGAAGCTCCCCTGAGATCAAGACCAGGGGCACTCGGTGGCCGTCTGACGACGAACCGACAGCAAGGAGTACGCGTGTCGCTCGACACCGCCACGAAGAAGCAGATCATGACCGAGTTCGCCACCAAGGAGGGTGACACCGGCTCCCCCGAGGTCCAGGTCGCCCTGCTCTCGCGCCGGATCTCGGACCTCACCGAGCACCTCAAGACGCACAAGCACGACCACCACTCCCGCCGTGGTCTGCTGATCCTGGTCGGCCAGCGCCGTCGCCTGCTCCAGTACCTGGCCAAGAAGGACATCCAGCGCTTCCGGGCGCTCGTCGACCGCCTGGGCATCCGCCGCGGCGCCGCGGGCGCGAGGTAGTACGCCCCACAGGGAGCGGTTCCCGCCACCGGGAGCCGCTCCCTTCGCATAGCCGTACCCGGGCGGCACACCGGCGCTCCGCAGGGCGCCGGACCCCGGGAGGGCCACGGCAAAGGACGGGCCGCGAAGCCGCGGCGGAGCCCGGCGGCGCGCGCATCGCGCGGCCGGTCCTCACGCGGCACGTGCGCGGTGTCTGCGCCGCTTTGTAGTCTGGTCCACAGGACGTCGGCGCCCGGACACGCTCCGGGCGCCACAGAAGACAACTGAACAAGCCAAACGACGAGGAGGAGCGCACCCCAGCCGCCGCCGGTCCTCGGTAGTGGCCCCCGGGGCAGCACCCCGGGTGCTTCGATCGAAGACCGGCCAGCACACAAGGCGCGCTTCTCCGCAGGTCCCCGCCACCCGGGCGGGGACAGCAGAGACAAACGGAGAATGTGCTGGTGGAGAACGAGACCCACTACGCCGAGGCCGTCATCGACAACGGCTCCTTCGGCACCCGAACCATCCGCTTCGAGACGGGCCGCCTGGCCAAGCAGGCCGCCGGCTCCGCCGTGGCGTACCTGGACGACGACACGATGGTGCTGTCCGCGACCACCGTGTCCAAGAACCCCAAGGACCAGCTCGACTTCTTCCCGCTCACGGTGGACGTCGAGGAGCGCATGTACGCGGCCGGAAAGATCCCCGGATCCTTCTTCCGCCGTGAGGGCCGTCCCTCCGAGGACGCCATCCTCACCTGCCGCCTGATCGACCGCCCGCTGCGCCCCTCCTTCAGGAAGGGCCTGCGCAACGAGATCCAGATCGTCGAGACGATCATGGCGCTCAACCCCGACCACCTCTACGACGTCGTCGCGATCAACGCCGCGTCCGCGTCCACGCAGCTCGCCGGCCTGCCCTTCTCGGGCCCGATCGGCGGCACCCGCGTCGCCCTGATCAAGGGCCAGTGGGTGGCCTTCCCCACCCACACCGAGCTCGAAGAGGCCGTCTTCGACATGGTCGTCGCCGGCCGCGTCCTGGAGGACGGCGACGTCGCGATCATGATGGTCGAGGCGGAGGCCACCGAGCAGACGATCAAGCTGGTCGACAGCGGGTCCGAGGCGCCGACCGAGGAGGTCGTCGCCGCCGGCCTGGAGGCCGCCAAGCCCTTCATCAAGGTCCTCTGCAAGGCGCAGGCGGACCTCGCCGTGAAGGCCGCCAAGCCGACCGGCGAGTTCCCGATCTTCCTCGACTACCAGGACGACGTCCTGGAGGCGCTCACCACCGCCGTGCGCGACGAGCTGGCCTCCGCGCTCACCATCGCGGGCAAGCTGGAGCGCGAAGCCGAGCTCGACCGCGTCAAGAGCCTCGCCGCCGAGAAGCTGCTCCCGCAGTTCGAGGGCCGCGAGAAGGAGATCTCCGGCGCCTACCGCGCGCTCACCAAGCAGCTGGTGCGCGAGCGCGTGATCAAGGAGAAGAAGCGTATCGACGGCCGTGGCATCACGGACATCCGTACGCTCGCCGCCGAGGTCGAGGCCATCCCGCGGGTGCACGGCTCGGCGCTCTTCGAGCGCGGCGAGACCCAGATCCTCGGCGTCACCACGCTGAACATGCTCCGCATGGAGCAGCAGCTGGACACCCTCTCCCCGGTGACCCGCAAGCGCTACATGCACAACTACAACTTCCCGCCCTACTCCACCGGCGAGACCGGCCGCGTCGGCTCCCCGAAGCGCCGCGAGATCGGCCATGGCGCGCTCGCCGAGCGCGCGCTCGTGCCGGTGCTGCCCGCCCGCGAGGAGTTCCCCTACGCGATCCGGCAGGTCTCCGAGGCCCTCGGGTCGAACGGCTCGACGTCCATGGGCTCCGTCTGCGCCTCCACCATGTCCCTGCTGAACGCCGGTGTCCCGCTGAAGGCTCCGGTCGCCGGTATCGCCATGGGTCTGATCTCGCAGGAGATCGAGGGCGAGACGCACTATGTCACCCTCACGGACATCCTCGGCGCCGAGGACGCGTACGGCGACATGGACTTCAAGGTCGCCGGCACGAAGAACTTCGTCACCGCCCTCCAGCTCGACACCAAGCTGGACGGCATCCCGGCCTCCGTGCTGGCCGCCGCACTCAAGCAGGCCCGCGACGCCCGGCTGCACATCCTCGACGTGATGATGGAGGCCATCGACCGTCCCGACGAGATGTCCCCGAACGCCCCGCGGATCATCACCGTCAAGATCCCGGTGGACAAGATCGGTGAGGTCATCGGCCCCAAGGGCAAGATGATCAACCAGATCCAGGAGGACACCGGCGCGGACATCACGATCGAGGACGACGGCACCATCTACATCGGTGCCGCCGACGGCCCCTCCGCCGAGGCCGCCCGCACCACGATCAACGGCATCGCCAACCCGACCATGCCGGAGGTCGGCGAGCGCTACCTCGGCACGGTCGTGAAGACCACCACCTTCGGTGCCTTCGTCTCCCTGCTGCCCGGCAAGGACGGTCTGCTGCACATCTCGCAGATCCGCAAGCTCGCCGGCGGCAAGCGGGTGGAGAATGTGGACGACGTCCTCGGCGTGGGCCACAAGGTCCAGGTCGAGATCGCCGAGATCGACTCCCGCGGCAAGCTCTCCCTGATCCCCGTGATCGAGGGCGAGGGTGAGGACGACGCCGACGGCGAATCCCAGCGGAACGACCAGAAGGACGATGCCACCAAGTGACGTCCCGTAGCTCCACGGCGACGGCCCGCACCGATTCCCAGGTGCGGGCCGTCGCCCATACCCAAACCCTGCTCGAGGGCAAGGACGGCATCGGCACGGTCCGCCGCACGATCCTGCCCGGCGGCCTGCGCGTGGTCACCGAGACCCTGCCTTCCGTACGCTCCGCGACGTTCGGCATCTGGTCGCACGTCGGCTCCCGCGACGAGACCCCCGCCCTGAACGGCGCCACCCACTACCTGGAGCACCTGCTCTTCAAGGGCACCGGCAAGCGCTCCGCGCTGGACATCTCCGCCGCCATCGACGCCGTCGGCGGCGAGATGAACGCCTTCACGGCCAAGGAGTACACGTGCTACTACGCGCGCGTGCTCGACACCGACCTCCCTCTCGCCATCGACGTCGTCTGCGACATGCTGACCGGCTCGCTGATCCTCCCGGAGGACGTCGACGCCGAGCGCGGCGTGATCCTCGAAGAGATCGCGATGACCGAGGACGACCCCAGCGACTGCGTGCACGACCTCTTCGCGCACACCATGCTCGGCGACACCCCGCTGGGCCGCCCGGTCCTGGGCACCGTCGACACGGTCAACGCCCTCACCGCCGACCGCATCCGCCGCTTCTACAAGCGGCACTACGACCCCACCCACCTGGTGGTGGCCGCGGCGGGCAACATCGACCACGACGACGTGGTGCGCCAGGTCAGCACGGCCTTCGACGCGGCGGGCTCCCTCACCCGCGCCGACGCCGAGCCGCTCGCCCCGCGCGACGGCAGCCGTTCCGTGCGCACCTCCGGCCGTGTGGAGCTGCTGAACCGCAAGACCGAGCAGGCGCACGTCGTCCTCGGCGTGCCGGGCCTGCCCCGCACCGACGACCGCCGTTGGGCCCTCGGCGTGCTCAACACCGCGCTCGGCGGCGGCATGTCCTCCCGCCTCTTCCAGGAGGTCCGCGAGAAGCGGGGGCTCGCCTACAGCGTCTACTCCTACACCTCCGGCTTCGCGGACTGCGGCCTGTTCGGCGTCTACGCGGGCTGCCGGCCGAGCCAGGTGCACGACGTGCTGAAGATCTGCCGCAACGAGCTCGACCAGGTCGCGCAGAACGGACTGACCGACGACGAGATCGCCCGTGCCGTCGGCCAGCTCTCCGGCTCCACCGTCCTCGGTCTAGAGGACACCGGCGCGCTGATGAACCGGATCGGCAAGAGCGAGCTGTGCTGGGGCGAGCAGATGTCCGTGGACGAGATGCTCTCCCGGATATCCGCGGTCACCCCCGACGACGTCCGCGGCGTCGCCCGTGACCTGCTCAGCCACCGCCCCTCGCTCTCCGTCATCGGCCCGCTCAAGGACAAGCAGGCAGCCCGGCTGGACGACGCCGTCGCCTAGCCGCACCCGGGCCGCCACCTCCCGGCGGCCCGGCCCGCCGCCCGTCGGCGCCCCGCGCCCGGCACGACCTCGTGCCGGGCGCCGGGCCCGCCGTGCGCATCCGCAGGCCCCCGTGCGCGTCCAGCAGGCACACCGGTGGCGCCCGGGGCCCGTACCGACAAGGATCAAGGAATGAGCAAGCTGCGCGTGGCGGTGCTCGGCGCCCAGGGCCGGATCGGCTCCGCGGCGGCCCGGGCAGTCGAGGCCGCCGAGGACATGGACCTGGTCGCCGAGGTCGAGAAGGACGACGCCCTGGAGGCGATCACCGAGGCCGGCGCCCAGGTCGCCATCGAGCTGACCAGCCCGGCGTCGGTCATGGACAACCTCGACTTCTGCGTCAGGAACGGCGTGCACGCCGTGGTCGGCACCACGGGGTGGACCGACGAGCGCCTCGCCCGGCTCACCGGCTGGCTCGACGCCTCCCCGGGGACGGGCGTCCTCGTGGCGCCGAACTTCTCCATCGGAGCGGTGCTCACGATGAAGTTCGCCGAGGCGGCCGCGCCGTACTTCGAGTCCGTCGAGGTCATCGAGCTGCACCACCCCAAGAAGGCCGACGCCCCCAGCGGCACCGCCGCCCGCACCGCGCAGCTCGTCGCCAAGGCCCGCGCCGAAGCGGGCAGCGCCCCGGCACCGGACGCGACGGTCACCGCCCTGGACGGCGCCCGCGGCGCGAGCGTCGACGGCGTCCCCGTGCACTCGGTACGGCTGCGCGGCCTCCTAGCCCACCAGGAGGTGCTGCTCGGTGGCGAGGGCGAGACCCTCACCATCCGGCACGACTCGCTGCACCACAGCAGCTTCATGCCGGGCATCCTGCTCGCGGCACGCCGCGTGGTGGACACCCCGGGCCTCACCTACGGTCTGGAACACTTCCTCGACCTCGACGTCTGACCTTCCCGGCCCCCCGGCCGCCCTCACACCGGATACCGGACGGTGACTGCGATGCGTGCGAAGGCGACCTACGCGATCACGGCCGCCGCCCTCATCGGCTACCTGGTCCTGGCCGGCAGCCGCGGCGTCCTGCTGCTCCGCCACGGCACCCCGCTCACGGTCGTCTTCGGCGCCGCCGTACTGGTCCTGCCGATGCTCGGCCTGTGGTTCCTGTGGCAGAACACGCGCTTCGTACGGCGCGCGAACAGGCTGGCGGCCGAGGTGGCCGCGGGGGGCGGCCCGGCTTCGGGCGAGCCGGTACGGGCGCCCTGCCGACCCCGCCCCGACCGGGAGACCGCCGACGCGGTCTTCCGCCTCCGCAAGGCGGAAACGGAACGCACCCCGGACGACTGGCGCTGCTGGTTCCACCTGGCGGTCGCATACCGAGACGCCCGCGACACGCCACGGGCGCGCTGGGCGATACAGCGAGCGATTGCGCTCCGCGAGGGCCGGGGTGGTGGTGGCCGGTGACACAGCGGGGGCCTGCTGTGGCTGGTTGCGCAGTTCCCCGCGCCCCTCTCCGGACGCCTCGCGCCCGTTCCTGAGCCCTGACCCCGGCGGCACACCTCAGGTGTGGGGTGGCTGAGCGCGCAGTTCCCCGCGCCCCTTGAAGGCGCTTCGCGAGGGGGTACCAGGGCGGGCCGGTGGTCGAGTGAGGAGCCGTGGGGGCAGGTCGTGATGGGGGCTCGCCGCAGGCGTTCATGAAAGGGGCGCGGGGAACTGCGCGAGCAGCCAGGGCGGGCCGGTGGTCGAGTGAGGAGCCGTGGGGGCAGGTCGTGATGGGGGCTCGCCGCAGGCGTTCATGAAAGGGGCGCGGGGAACTGCGCGAGCAGCCAGGGCGGGCCGGTGGTCGAGTGAGGAGCCGTGGGGGCAGGTCGTGATGGGGGCTCGCCGCAGGCGTTCATGAAAGGGGCGCGGGGAACTGCGCGAGCAACCAGGACCAACCGCTGCCCAAGCGAGACACCGCAAGGGGCAGCCCCTGACGGGGGCTCGCCGCAGGCGATCAAGGAAGGGGCGCGGGGAACTGCGCGATCAGCCACGACAGCCCGCTGGCCAAGCGACGGACCGCAAGGGGCAGGATCCAACCGGCCGGGCCCGCCGCAGGCACTGGCGGGGAACTGCGCGAAAAACCACACCCGACCGCTGGCCAAGCGAAAGACCGCAAGAGGCACACTCCGGGTGGCCCGCCGCAGGCGAGTCCGGGCCCGGGTGCCTGAGGAACCCGGGGAACCCCGCACCGGCCGCCCGCGCCCATCAGGGCGCCCCGTACTCCGCGGCCCAAGCCTCCACCGTGTCCGACGCCCGCTCGAACGCCTCAGGACGCCGCAGAAAGTCCCCGTCGTGCGAGGTGAGCAGCGCCTCCGGCTCATCCTGCCGGCCCGAGCGGACGAGGACCAGCGCCTGCCCCTGCACCGTGCGCGGCATGCCCAGCCAGCGCACCGGCTGCTGAACGGTGCGTATGCCGAGCACCTGCCCCCACGGCATCGTGCGGGTCGAGAAGAAGGCGACGCGGCGCAGCCCGTGCCTGCTCACCCAGGTGCCCATCCGGAGCAGCCTGAGGGCGCCAATGATGATCAGCAGGGCGAGGCCGGCGCATGCGGTGCCACCGGTGAGCGTCCCAGCAAAGGCGATGATCACGGCTGCCACCAGCACAAATGAGGACAGCAGCAGGAGCACCGCCGCAAGGCCGACCCGCCAGGGGCCGGGCCGGTAGGGGCGGCGCCAGCGGTCAGGGTCGTCGACCGGCAGCACGACATCAGCGGACGCCTCGTCGAACGCGCGGTCGGCCGTCAGGAAGGGCAGGGGCACGGCTGATCCTCACTCAATCCACGCAGGGCTGTCCGGTGAGGCTATCCAGCGGTCCTCCGGGCCACCACCCTGGGGGCCGCCCACACCGCGGGGCCTGGCGAAAGACCCCCGCGGCATGGGCACAGCGGGAGAGGGGTCAGCGGCCCTGCCCGGCGCCCGTCTGCGCCTCGGACTGGTGCACGTGCGAAGCGGGCTGGTGCGACGAGAGGGCCGGCAGGCCGATGAGCACGGAGCCGACGAGCCCGGCGACCACGGTCAGCCCCAGCAGCACGCGCCCGGCCATCTGCCCTGCGCTGGCCCGGCCGCGCGGCGGCGGAGCGACATTGCTGCGGAACCGGTCGGCCTCGACGATGGAGGCGAAGGGGATGGGCTCGCGCCGGCGGGACATTGGACTGCTTCTCCTCGGATGCATGGAACGCCAGGGCGCCTCGAACAGAGCGCCGCTACCCCTGTAGACGCTCGAAACCGATGGAAGGTGCCCGTTTCGGAGATTTTCGTGTGTGATCAACCATCTTCGCAGAGGATCGCCGTCTTCGCCGCTGTTCACAGCCGTACGGACCTGTATAAAGCGCCCGGCGGACGCGGTGCACGCCACCCGCGGCCAGGCTCCGCTGTCAGTGCCGAACCGTAGAGTGGGCCGCGCCCGAGACAAGAGCGGAAGGACCCGAAGCCGTGACCGACGCACCCGCCGACGACCCCAAACCGAGCTTCCGCAGCGACATCACCGTCGAGCTCGTGAAGCACGCCGCGAACGATTCCGACGTGCTCTGGGCCGCCCGTGTCTCCACGGCGGGCGAGCAGTCGCTCGACGAGCTGAAGAAGGACCCGGAGCGCTCCAAGGGCCTGATCAACTTCCTGATGCGGGACCGGCACGGCAGCCCCTTCGAGCACAACTCGATGACCTTCTTCATCAGCGCCCCGATCTTCGTCTTCCGCGAGTTCATGCGGCACCGCGTCGGGTGGTCGTACAACGAGGAATCGGGCCGCTACCGCCGCCTCGAACCGGTCTTCTACGTGCCCGGCGCCTCCCGCAAGCTGGTGCAGGAGGGCCGCCCGGGGAAGTACGTCTTCGTCTCCGGCAGCCAGGAGCAGCACGAGCTGACCGTCGGCGCCATGGAGGACTCCTACCGCCAGTCCTACGAGGCCTACCAGGAGATGCTCGCCGCGGGCGTCGCCAGGGAGGTGGCCCGCTCGGTGCTGCCGGTCGGCCTCTTCTCGTCGATGTACGCCACCTGCAACGCCCGCTCGCTGATGCACTTCCTCGGCCTGCGCACCCAGCACGAGGCGGCCAAGGTCCCGTCCTTCCCGCAGCGCGAGATCGAGATGGTGGGGGAGCGGATGGAGGAGCACTGGGCCCGCCTGATGCCCCTGACGCACGCCGCGTTCAACACCAATGGCCGGGTGGCGCCCTAGGCGATGCGGAGCTCCGGCACAGGGCGCCCGGCCTGCTGGTTCAGCCGGGCGAACTGTCCGTATTGCGGTATTTAGTGATAGTCATCTAGCCTGATTTGACGGGTCCGGCACTGCTTGAACCCCCGAGCAGGCAGTGCCGGGCTCCACCCTTGTTCCCCGCCCTGACGTGGCCCTTCCGGCGGCGTCGGGCCCACCCTGTCCGCCCGGGCGCGTCCCCCGAGGGGGGACCGCGCGCTGAGCAGCGAGTAGCGTATTACCCATGGCTCCGACCTCCACTCCGCAGATCCCCTTCGGGCGGGTCCTCACCGCCATGGTCACGCCGTTCACAGCGGACGGCGCTCTTGACCTCGACGGCGCACAGCGGCTCGCCACCCACCTGGTCGACGCCGGGAACGACGGCCTGGTCGTCAACGGCACCACCGGCGAGTCCCCCACGACCACCAACGCGGAGAAAACGGAGCTGGTGCGGGCGGTCGTCGCGGCGGTCGGCGACCGCGCCCACGTCGTCGCCGGCGTCGGTACCAACGACACCCGCCACAGCATCGAGCTGGCCCACGGCGCCGAGCAGGTCGGAGCCCACGGCCTGCTGACGGTCACGCCGTACTACAACAAGCCCCCGCAGGAGGGCCTCTACCAGCACTTCACGGCGATCGCTGACGCCACCGACCTGCCGGTGATGCTCTACGACATCCCGGGCCGCAGCGGTGTGCCCATCAACACGGAGACGATCGTCCGCCTCGCGGAGCACCCCAGGATCGTCGCGAACAAGGACGCCAAGGGCGACCTCGGACGCGCGAGCTGGGCCATCGCCCGCTCCGGCCTGGCCTGGTACTCCGGCGACGACATGCTCAACCTTCCGCTGCTCTCGGTGGGCGCCATCGGCTTCGTCTCCGTGGTCGGCCATGTGGTCACCCCCGAGCTGCGCGCCATGCTGGAGGCGTTCACCACCGGTGACGTCCAGAAGGCCACCGAGATCCACCAGAAGTTGCTGCCCGTCTTCACCGGCATGTTCCGCACCCAGGGCGTCATCACGACCAAGGCGGCCCTCGGCCTCCAGGGCCTGCCCGCCGGGCCGCTGCGCCTGCCGCTCGTCGAGCTGTCCGCCGAGGAGACCGCCCAGCTCAAGCTCGACCTGGCCGCAGGCGGGGTACAGCTGTAAAGGGGTACGGCAAAGAGGGAACGCGCCGGCCCGGCCCCGAGACAAGGCTCCGCCGGGCCGCCACCCACCAGGACTTCACAACTGAATACGCACGAACCCGATGAACGCGCACAACCCCGACGACCACCGGACACACGCTCCGGACATCACGCACAGGGCCCGGCCCTGATCGCACCAGGGTGAGAACCCTGGCATTCCACCGACGACCCACTGCACGAACGTCATGCGCGCCACGTGCCCCATAGGTACGTGGCGCGCATGGTGAGGAGAGTCTTTTGAGTCATCCGCATCCTGAACTCGGCTCGCCGCCGAAGCTGCCCGCCCGTGGCCTGCGTGTCACCCCGCTGGGCGGCCTCGGCGAAATCGGCCGCAACATGACCGTCTTCGAGTACGACGGCCGTCTGCTGATCGTCGACTGCGGAGTGCTCTTCCCCGAGGAGGAGCAGCCCGGAATCGATCTGATCCTGCCGGACTTCTCGTCGCTCAGGGACCGCCTCGACGACATCGAGGGCATCGTCCTCACCCACGGCCACGAGGACCACATCGGCGGTGTCCCCTTTCTCCTCCGGGAGAAGGAGGACATCCCGCTGATCGGCTCCAAGCTGACCCTCGCCCTGATCGAGGCCAAGCTCCAGGAGCACCGCATCCGCCCGTACACCCTGGAGGTCGCAGAGGGGCAGCGCGAGCGGATCGGACCCTTCGACTGCGAGTTCGTCGCGGTCAACCACTCGATTCCCGACGCGCTCGCGGTGGCCATCCGCACCCCGGCGGGCATGGTCGTGCACACCGGCGACTTCAAGATGGACCAGCTCCCGCTGGACAGCCGCCTCACCGACCTGCACGCCTTCGCCCGGCTCAGCGAGGAGGGCATCGACCTCCTCCTCGCCGACTCCACCAACGCCGAGGTGCCCGGGTTCACCCCGCACGAGCGTGACATCTCCCAGGTGCTGCGCCAGGTCTTCGCGAACGCGCGCAAGCGGATCATCGTGGCGAGCTTCGCCAGCCATGTGCACCGCATCCAGCAGATCCTGGACGCGGCCCACGAGTACGGCCGCCGGGTCGCCTTCGTCGGCCGTTCCATGGTCCGCAACATGGGCATCGCCCGGGACCTGGGCTACCTGCGGGTGCCCCCGGGGCTGGTCGTGGACGTCAAGACGCTCGACGACCTGCCGGACGAACAGGTCGTCCTCGTCTGCACCGGCTCCCAGGGCGAGCCCATGGCGGCGCTGTCCCGGATGGCCAGCCGCGACCACCAGATCCGCATCGTCGAGGGCGACACGGTGATCCTGGCGTCCTCCCTCATCCCGGGCAACGAGAACGCCGTCTACCGCGTGATCAACGGCCTGACCCGGTGGGGCGCGAACGTCATCCACAAGGGCAATGCGAAGGTGCATGTTTCCGGCCATGCCTCGGCCGGCGAACTGCTCTACTTCTACAACATCTGCCGGCCCCGGAACCTGATGCCGGTACACGGGGAGTGGCGCCACCTACGCGCCAACGCCGAGCTGGGCGCGCTCACCGGTGTACCCCACGACCGCATCGTCATCGCCGAGGACGGCGTGGTCGTCGACCTCGTCGAGGGCAAGGCGAAGATCGCGGGCAAGGTCCAGGCGGGCTACGTCTACGTGGACGGCCTCTCGGTGGGCGACGTCAACGAGACGTCGCTGAAGGACCGCCGCATCCTCGGAGACGAGGGCATCATCTCGGTCTTCGTGGTGGTGGACTCCTCCACCGGCAAGATCACGGGCGGGCCGTACGTCCAGGCCCGCGGCTCGGGCATCGACGATGCCGCCTTCGGCGCCGTCATCCCGAAGATCGAGGAAGTCCTGGAGCGCTCGGCCCAGGACGGCGTGGTCGAACCCCATCAGCTCCAGCAGCTGGTACGGCGGACGCTCGGCAAGTGGGTCTCCGACACCTACCGCCGCCGTCCGATGATCCTCCCCGTCGTGGTGGAGGTCTGACCCTGGCCGGTACCCATCGGCCACCAACTGGGAGCGGGGCGCCTCGATTTGCATCGAGGCGCCCCGCTCCAGTATGTTTTCGACTCCGCCCCAACGGGAAGCCTGATGGGCCCTCACCACGAGGGACCCAGAGGTCCCGGGAGGGCAGGGAAGTCCGACTCAGAACTTCTGATAAAGTCGGAAACACCGAAGGGAAACGCCCGGAGGAAAGCCGCGAAGTAGGTTTTCGTGGTGAGTACGAAGGAAGTGTCCGTTCCTTGAGAACTCAACAGCGTGCTAAAAGTCAACGCCAGATATGTTGATACCCCGTCTACCCGAAGATGCTTGCATTGGGTCTTTGTGGTGACGTGGTTCCTTTGAAGTAACAAGAACACAGCGAGGACGCTGTGTGCGGGAAGTTGTATTCCGCTTCCTGCACCGCTCTCGTGATGTGTGACCCACCGTTGGTGGGAAGACATTCACGGAGAGTTTGATCCTGGCTCAGGACGAACGCTGGCGGCGTGCTTAACACATGCAAGTCGAACGATGATCCGGCTTCGGTCGGGGATTAGTGGCGAACGGGTGAGTAACACGTGGGCAATCTGCCCTTCACTCTGGGACAAGCCCTGGAAACGGGGTCTAATACCGGATAGGACACTGGGAGGCATCTTCTGGTGTGGAAAGCTCCGGCGGTGAAGGATGGGCCCGCGGCCTATCAGCTTGTTGGTGGGGTGATGGCCTACCAAGGCGACGACGGGTAGCCGGCCTGAGAGGGCGACCGGCCACACTGGGACTGAGACACGGCCCAGACTCCTACGGGAGGCAGCAGTGGGGAATATTGCACAATGGGCGCAAGCCTGATGCAGCGACGCCGCGTGGGGGATGACGGCCTTCGGGTTGTAAACCTCTTTCAGCAGGGAAGAAGCCTTAGGGTGACGGTACTTGCAGAAGAAGCGCCGGCTAACTACGTGCCAGCAGCCGCGGTAATACGTAGGGCGCAAGCGTTGTCCGGAATTATTGGGCGTAAAGAGCTCGTAGGCGGCGTGTCGCGTCGGTTGTGAAAGCCCGGGGCTTAACTCCGGGTCTGCAGTCGATACGGGCATGCTTGAGTTCGGTAGGGGAGATCGGAATTCCTGGTGTAGCGGTGAAATGCGCAGATATCAGGAGGAACACCGGTGGCGAAGGCGGATCTCTGGGCCGATACTGACGCTGAGGAGCGAAAGCGTGGGGAGCGAACAGGATTAGATACCCTGGTAGTCCACGCCGTAAACGGTGGGCACTAGGTGTGGGCGACATTCCACGTCGTCCGTGCCGCAGCTAACGCATTAAGTGCCCCGCCTGGGGAGTACGGCCGCAAGGCTAAAACTCAAAGGAATTGACGGGGGCCCGCACAAGCGGCGGAGCATGTGGCTTAATTCGACGCAACGCGAAGAACCTTACCAAGGCTTGACATACGCCGGAAAACCGTGGAGACACGGTCCCCCTTGTGGTCGGTGTACAGGTGGTGCATGGCTGTCGTCAGCTCGTGTCGTGAGATGTTGGGTTAAGTCCCGCAACGAGCGCAACCCTTGTCCCGTGTTGCCAGCAGGCCCTTGTGGTGCTGGGGACTCACGGGAGACCGCCGGGGTCAACTCGGAGGAAGGTGGGGACGACGTCAAGTCATCATGCCCCTTATGTCTTGGGCTGCACACGTGCTACAATGGCCGGTACAATGAGTTGCGATGCCGTGAGGTGGAGCGAATCTCAAAAAGCCGGTCTCAGTTCGGATTGGGGTCTGCAACTCGACCCCATGAAGTCGGAGTCGCTAGTAATCGCAGATCAGCATTGCTGCGGTGAATACGTTCCCGGGCCTTGTACACACCGCCCGTCACGTCACGAAAGTCGGTAACACCCGAAGCCGGTGGCCCAACCCCTTGTGGGAGGGAGTCGTCGAAGGTGGGACTGGCGATTGGGACGAAGTCGTAACAAGGTAGCCGTACCGGAAGGTGCGGCTGGATCACCTCCTTTCTAAGGAGCACTCCACGTCGGCTTAGACCGACGCAGAGGCCAGTACATCGGCGAGTGTTCGATGCTGGTTCGCTCATGGGTGGAACGTTGACTATTCGGCATCTTGAGTCGGCTCGGGCCGCTAGTACTGCTTCCTTGTGAGGCGTGGAACGTGGACTACGAGGGCTTGAGGTGTTGAGCACGCTGTTGGGTGTCTGAGGGCACGGCCACGTGGTGGTTGTGTTTTCGGTTGCCGGCCCCGGTGAACTCAGGCTGTTGCTTGGGGTGGTGGGTGGTTGGTCGTTGTTTGAGAACTGCACAGTGAACGCGAGCATCTGTGGCCAAGTTTTTAAGGGCGCACGGTGGATGCCTTGGCACCAGGAACCGATGAAGGACGTGGGAGGCCGCGATAGGCCCCGGGGAGCTGTCAACCGAGCTTTGATCCGGGGGTGTCCGAATGGGGTAACCCGGCAGTCGTTATGGGCTGTCACCCGCTGCTGAACTCATAGGCAGTGTGGAGGGAACGCGGGGAAGTGAAACATCTCAGTACCCGCAGGAAGAGAAAACAACCGTGATTCCGGGAGTAGTGGCGAGCGAAACTGGATGAGGCTAAACCTTGGGCGTGTGAGACCCGGCAGGGGTTGCGTCTTGGGGGTTGTGGGAGCTTTCTTTCATGATCTGCCGGTCGTGAGGCAAGTTAGAAATCGTGGATGTAGGCGAAGGGCATGCGAAAGGCCCGGCGTAGAGGGTAAGACCCCCGTAGCTGAAATGTCTGCGACTTGTTTGAGAGTTTCCCGAGTAGCATGGGGCCCGAGAAATCCTGTGTGAATCTGGCGGGACCACCCGCTAAGCCTAAATATTCCCTGGTGACCGATAGCGGATAGTACCGTGAGGGAATGGTGAAAAGTACCCCGGGAGGGGAGTGAAATAGTACCTGAAACCGTGTGCCTACAAGCCGTGGGAGCGTCGCTGACGGGATTTGTTCCTGTTAGTCGTGACTGCGTGCCTTTTGAAGAATGAGCCTGCGAGTTTGCGGCATGTTGCGAGGTTAACCTGTTGTGGGGGAGCCGTAGCGAAAGCGAGTCCGAAGAGGGCGTTGAGTAGCGTGTTCAAGACCCGAAGCGGAGTGATCTAGCCATGGGCAGGTTGAAGCGGCTGTAAGAGGTCGTGGAGGACCGAACCCACCAGGGTTGAAAACCTGGGGGATGACCTGTGGTTAGGGGTGAAAGGCCAATCAAACTCCGTGATAGCTGGTTCTCCCCGAAATGCATTTAGGTGCAGCGTCGTGTGTTTCTTGCCGGAGGTAGAGCACTGGATAGGCGATGGGCCTTACCGGGTTACTGACCTTAGCCAAACTCCGAATGCCGGTAAGTGAGAGCGCGGCAGTGAGACTGTGGGGGATAAGCTCCATGGTCGAGAGGGAAACAGCCCAGAGCATCGACTAAGGCCCCTAAGCGTGTGCTAAGTGGGAAAGGATGTGGAGTCGCAGAGACAACCAGGAGGTTGGCTTAGAAGCAGCCATCCTTGAAAGAGTGCGTAATAGCTCACTGGTCTAGTGATTCCGCGCCGATAATGTAGCGGGGCTCAAGCATACCGCCGAAGTCGTGTCATTGCGATATTACTCCCAACGGAGGTCGTGATGGGTAGGGGAGCGTCGTGTGCCGGGTGAAGCAGCGCCGGAAGGTAGTTGTGGATGGTTCACGAGTGAGAATGCAGGCATGAGTAGCGATTCACACGTGGGAAACGTGTGCGCCGATTGACTAAGGGTTCCTGGGTCAAGCTGATCTGCCCAGGGTAAGTCGGGACCTAAGGCGAGGCCGACAGGCGTAGTCGATGGATAACCGGTTGATATTCCGGTACCCGCTATGAAGCGTCAAACATCGAGCATCGTGATGCTAAGGCCGTGAAGCCGTTCCCTGCCGGTTTACCGTCGGGGAAAGTGGTGGAGCCGCCGGTCCAAGCGGTTAGTAGGTGAGTGATGGGGTGACGCAGGAAGGTAGTCCATCCCGGGCGGTGGTTGTCCCGGGGTAAGGGTGTAGCCCGTCAGGTAGGTAAATCCGCCTGGCTTGTGGGTGAGGCCTGATGCCGAGCCGATTGTGGTGAAGTGGATGATCCTATGCTGTCGAGAAAAGCCTCTAGCGAGTTTTGTGGCGGCCCGTACCCTAAACCGACTCAGGTGGTCTGGTAGAGAATACTGAGGCGTTCGGGTGAACTATGGTTAAGGAACTCGGCAAAATGCCCCCGTAACTTCGGGAGAAGGGGGGCCATTCCCGGTGATGGCACGTGCTGTCTGAGCTGGGGGTGGCCGCAGAGACCAGCGAGAAGCGACTGTTTACTAAAAACACAGGTCCGTGCGAAGCCGTAAGGCGATGTATACGGACTGACGCCTGCCCGGTGCTGGAACGTTAAGGGGACCGGTTAGCTCACTTTCGGGTGGGCGAGGCTGAGAACTTAAGCGCCAGTAAACGGCGGTGGTAACTATAACCATCCTAAGGTAGCGAAATTCCTTGTCGGGTAAGTTCCGACCTGCACGAATGGCGTAACGACTTCTTGACTGTCTCAACCATAGGCCCGGTGAAATTGCAGTACGAGTAAAGATGCTCGTTTCGCGCAGCAGGACGGAAAGACCCCGGGACCTTTACTATAGTTTGATATTGGTGTTCGGTTCGGCTTGTGTAGGATAGGTGGGAGACTGTGATGCGGGCACGCCAGTGTTCGTGGAGTCGTTGTTGAAATACCACTCTGGTCGTGCTGGATGTCTAACCTGGGTCCGTGATCCGGATCAGGGACAGTGTCTGATGGGTAGTTTAACTGGGGCGGTTGCCTCCTAAAGGGTAACGGAGGCGCCCAAAGGTTCCCTCAGCCTGGTTGGTAATCAGGTGTTGAGTGTAAGTGCACAAGGGAGCTTGACTGTGAGACTGACGGGTCGAGCAGGGACGAAAGTCGGGACTAGTGATCCGGCGGTGGCTTGTGGAAGCGCCGTCGCTCAACGGATAAAAGGTACCCCGGGGATAACAGGCTGATCTTCCCCAAGAGTCCATATCGACGGGATGGTTTGGCACCTCGATGTCGGCTCGTCGCATCCTGGGGCTGGAGTCGGTCCCAAGGGTTGGGCTGTTCGCCCATTAAAGCGGTACGCGAGCTGGGTTTAGAACGTCGTGAGACAGTTCGGTCCCTATCCGCTGTGCGCGTAGGAGTCTTGAGAAGGGCTGTCCCTAGTACGAGAGGACCGGGACGGACGAACCTCTGGTGTGCCAGTTGTTCTGCCAAGGGCATGGCTGGTTGGCTACGTTCGGGAGGGATAACCGCTGAAAGCATCTAAGCGGGAAGCCTGCTTCGAGATGAGGGCTCCCACCCACTTGATGGGGTAAGGCTCCCAGTAGACGATTGGGTTGATAGGCCAGGTCTGGAAGCCCTGTGAGGGGTGGAGGTGACTGGTACTAATAGGCCGAGGGCTTGTCCTCAGGTGCTCGCGTTCACTGTGTTGGTTCTGAAACCACGAACAACCACACACATGCTTCTGCCCGTATGGGGTGGGGGGTGTGGTGGTTGGTGGTGTGTGTTTCGGTGGTTATAGCGTGAGGGAAACGCCCGGTTACATTCCGAACCCGGAAGCTAAGCCTTTCAGCGCCGATGGTACTGCAGGGGGGACCCTGTGGGAGAGTAGGACGCCGCCGAACTCTTATTAGAAGAAGACCCCCGTACCGGATCGGTACGGGGGTCTTCTGTGCTTACGGGGTTACGGGGTTATTGCCCGCGCGGCGGCTGCCCCGTAGCCATCGCCTCTCCCCGCCGGGAAGCCAGAGGACAAGGGACAGGCCGGCCGCCCGTCCGCCCGCACTCACAACTTCCCGGACGCCTTCAAGGCGAGGTAGGCATCGGCCAGCTCCGGAGCCAGAGCATCCGGCAGGGCGTCGACCACGGATACGCCATGGCGCCTCAGCTGGTCCGCGGTGTGCCTGCGCTCGTCCTTGGCCTGCGCGGCCGCAGCCGCGTCGTACACCGCGTCAGGGGTACCGCGTCCAGCGGCCATGCGGGCGATGTGCGGGTCCGCTACGGAGGCCACGAGGACGTTGTGCCGTTGGGTGAGCTGGCCCAGTACCGGAAGCAGGCCCTCTTCGACCGGGGCCGCTTCGAGGCTGGTCAGCAGCACGACGAGAGCATGCCGGGGAGCGGTGCGCAGGACCGTGGAGACGAGGCCGCGTGCGTCCGTCTCCACAAGTTCGGGTGCCACGCCGGCCATCGCGTTCACCATCGCCGGCAGGACGTCGTTCGCTGTCTTGCCCTGCACCAGGGCGCGGACCCTGCGGTCGTAGGCCAGTAGATCCACCCGGTCCCCCGCCCGCGAGGCGAGCGTGGCCAGCAGTAGCGCCGCGTCCATCGCGGCGTCGAGGCGCGGTGCGTCGCCGACACGGCCCGCGGACGTGCGGCCGGAGTCCAGGACGAGCAGGATGCGACGGTCCCGCTCAGGCCGCCACGTGCGGACGGCGACCGAGGACTGGCGGGCGGTGGCGCGCCAGTCGATGGAACGGGTGTCGTCGCCCGGCACGTACGTGCGCAGGCTGTCGAACTCGGTGCCCTCACCGCGGGTCAGGACACTCGTGCGGCCGTCCATCTCCCGCAGGCGGGCCAGTTTGGACGGCAGGTGCTTGCGGCTGTCGAACGGCGGCAGGGCCCGCAGCGTGCCCGGCACCTGATGGCCGCCCTGACGGCAGAGCAGTCCCAGAGGACCGTAGGAACGGACTGTGACACGGGCGGCCTGGTGATCCCCGCGGCGCGTGGGACGCAAGTGGGTGACGACCCGGCGGCGTTCGCCGGAGGCGACCGTCAGCCGGTGGCGCGACGAACCGTCCTCTGACGCCTCTGCCCCGGTGCTCGGGGGCCAGGCGTCCCGCAGGACGGCCCGTAGCGGGCGGCCGGACGGGTTGGTGACGGTGAGCGTCGTGTCGACGGATTCTCCGAGGCGTACCGCCGTGTCAGGTGAGCGGACGAATGCGAGGCGGCGCACGGGAGCGGCCAGGGTGAAGTCGCAGAGGCACGCCAGCACGATCGGGACGTTCACGGCGAGGATGCCGGTCCAACTCGGCGCGAAGACGCCGACGAGCAGGGCGGCGAGGGCCGCCAGCAGAGCGGTGCGTCCGGTCAGGGCCATGGATCCTCGGGCGGTGGTCGGTGGGGCGGGCGGCTCGGTAGGGGTGGGAACGGGAACGTTCGGAGGGACGGAGTCAGCGGGGCACGGGCACGTGCGACAGGATCGCGTTGATGACCGAGTCGGCCGTGACCCCCTCCATCTCGGCCTCGGGCCGCAACTGGATGCGGTGCCGGAGCGTCGGCAGGGCCAGGGCCTTCACGTCGTCGGGGATGACGTAGTCGCGGCCGGTCAGCCAGGCCCAGGCGCGGGCCGTGGAGAGCAGGGCCGTCGCCCCGCGGGGTGAGACGCCCAGCGTGACGGACGGGGATTCGCGGGTGGCGCGGCACAGGTCGACCACGTAGCCGGTGATCTCCTGCGAGACGGATGTGCGCCTGACCGCGTCCCTGGCCGCTTCGAGGTGTGCGGGAGTGGCGACGGGGCGCACGCCGGCTGTGTGCAGGTCGTGCGGATCGAAGCCATCCACATGGCGTGTCAGCACCCCGATCTCGTCGTCGCGGGAGGGCAGCGGGACGAGGAGCTTCAGGAGGAAACGGTCGAGCTGGGCCTCGGGGAGCGGGTAGGTGCCCTCGTACTCGACCGGGATCTGGGTGGCAGCGACGAGGAACGGCTCGGGCAGCGGGCGGGGCGTGCCGTCGACCGTGACCTGGTGTTCCTCCATGGCCTCCAGCAGGGCCGACTGGGTCTTCGGCGGTGTGCGGTTGATCTCGTCGGCGAGCAGCAGGTTGGTGAAGACGGGGCCCGGCTGGAAGGAGAACTCCGCGGTGCGCGCGTCGTAGACGAGGGACCCGGTGACGTCGCTGGGCATGAGGTCCGGGGTGAACTGGACCCGTTTCGTGTCGACCGCGAGCGAGGCCGCGAGGGTGCGCACGAGGAGCGTCTTCGCCACGCCGGGGACGCCTTCCAGGAGGACGTGGCCGCGGCAGAGCAGGGCCACGACCAGACCCGTGACCGCGGGGTCCTGGCCGACCACGGCTTTCGCGATCTCCGTGCGCAGGGCCTCCAGACGGGCGCGGGAGTCGCCCGCGTCGGCCAAGCGAGGGGCGTTGTCAGTGGTCGGGTCCATCATGAATGGCGTACCTCTCCTTCGAGGGCGTCGAGGTTGTCGGCGAGGGCGATGAGTGCTGCGTCGTCGCGGGGTGGCGGCCCGAAGAGGAGTGCGTGCAGGTTCCGTTCCCGTTCCGGGGCGCCCGGTGGAGCGGGCGGCCCTGCGGGGCGCTCGGCTCTGGCCAGCCGGGCGGCCAGGGCGGGGAGTAGTACCTCGGGGGAGTGCGCATGGGCAGGGGGAGTGCCGATGAGGGGGGCAAGCCGGTTGCGGGTGGCGGTGCGCAGGGAGTCGGCGGCGCGGTCGCGCGCGTCGGCCTTGCGGTAGAGGCGGGCGCGGCCCTCCGCCGCCTCGGAGGCGCGGATGGCGACGGGGAGCCGTTCGCGGACCAGGGGGCCCAGGCGGCGGGCCCGCCAGAGGGCGGCGAGAGCGACGGCGACGGCTGCTTCCAGCGCGCCCCAGAGCCAGCCGGAGGGGATCAGGTCGTAGAAGCTGCGGCTGCCCGTGTCGGGGGCGGCGGCCGGGTCGGAGAGCGAGGGGAGGTACCAGACCAGATGGGGGCGGGAGCCGAGGAGTTGCAGGGCGAGCGAGGCGTTGCCCTGGGCGTCGAGCCGGTCGTTGTAGAGGATGTCCGGCGCGCCGAGGACGACCGTGTCGCCGGTCGTGCCCGCGTCCGGGACACGGACGAGCGTGGGCAGGCCGTCGCTGAAGTAGCAGGAGTCCCCGGTGGGGGACGACGTGGACGACGTGTCGTAGCGCAGCCCGCCCGTGTCGGCCGCGCCCGCGCGCCGGGCGGCCGGGAAGGTGCAGCCGGGGGTGAGCGTCGAGTCGATGCTCAGGGCCGGGTCCGCGCTGACCTGCGGGGCGAGCCTGCCGGTCGACGCCGCGCTCGGCGCGATGAGGACGGTACGCCCGCCGGAGCCCGTGACCGCGGTGCGCAGCTGCAGCTGCTGGCGGTTCGTCAGCAGATCCGGGTCGGCCACCAGCAGGGTGGTGTCGGGGCCCGTGGCCTCCCGCGCTTCCGCCACCGTGGTGACGGTCCGGGTGGACACGCCCCGTTCGGCGAGGAGCGCGGCGACGGCGTGGGAGCCGAGCGGGTCGGCGGACCGGGGATCGAGCCGGCCGTGCTGGGCGTCCGAGCGGACCAGGGCGATCACGATCGCCGCGGCGAGCAGGACCAGGGCCGCCAGGACGATGCCGCGTGCGCGGAACCAGACGCGCCGGGTTGTGGGGGCGGTGGATGTCGTCCCGGAAGGCTCGTCTCCGCGCGGTGGCAGGGAAGGAGCGGGGCCGGGCGGGCTCGTGGAAGGTGCCGTGCCGGGTGCCCCGGGCCCGGGTGGGGCGGCGGCTGTGCCGGTCGGCGGATGCGGTGGCGTGCCGGTGCCTGGGCCGTTGGAGGTGTGCTGCGGGGCGGCGGCGGACTCCGGTGCGGAGGTCTGCCGCGGAGCCATTCGCTGCGGGTCGGGGGAGGTGCCGGTCATTCGGGCGTCCTCCGCGCGGAAGTGCTGGAGTGGTTCGTGGTGCTGTGGCTGCTGGTGTTGCTGCTCGCGCCGGCGCCGGTGAGCGCGGGGCGGGCGCGGGCCAGGTCCTCGTCGAGCGCGGACATGCGCCGGTACGCGGGCTCGTCACTGCTGCGGCCGCCGTATGCGACGTCGTCGAAGTCCCGTGCGGCGGCGCGCAGCCGGTCCTCGTGGGTGGGGAGGGCCAGGGCTGCCTCCGCCGCCGCCTCGTCGGCGGTGCGTCCGGGCCGCGGTTCGAGCAGCGCACGCTCTTCCAGGGCGCGCACGACGGCGCGCATCCGCTCCTGCACGGCCTGGTTCCAGTGCCCTTGGGCCGCGTGTGCCTCGGCGGTTGCGCGGTGCTCCGCCGCGCTGCGCGGCCGGTCGTGGAAGAGCGGTGCCGCGGACGCCGGCGCCCGGCGAGGGGTGCCCAGGCGCCACCAGAGCGCCAAGGCAAGGGCCAGCACGAGGAGTACGACCACGAAGAGCCCGAGCCCGCCCCCCGGAGTGACGCCCGAGGCCGCGTTGAAGAGGTGGTGGACCCAGCTCAGAAAGCGGTTCAGCAGGCGGTGCAGCAGGCCCGGGTCGTTCTCGTGGTACATCCGCTTCGACAGCTCCCGCCTGGCCGCCTCCTTGGCGGGGTCACGCGAGATGGTCACCGGGGGGTCGTCGGAGGCACGCGGCAGCAGTACGGCTGACGGCAGGAGAGCGGGCGTCAGCCACCGGCGCGATGTCAGCAGCCAACCGGATGCCGGCCGCCGGCGCGATGCCGGCCTCCAGCCGCATGTGGGTCTCCGGCCGGATGAGGCGCTTCCGCTGGACGAGGGGCTTCGGCTGGTCGCGACCCTTCCGCTGGGAGCGCCCCTTCCGAAGGACGCGGCGCTCCCAGCGAAAGCGGCGCTCCCAGCGGACGCGGGCCTTCCGGCGGAGGCCGGCCCCCTGACCGTTGCTCCGGTGAGCACCGGGGCTCCGGCCTCTGCCATGGTCCGCGGGCGGCCCGCTGCCGTCGCGTCGTCCGGGCACGGCAGCGCGGCGGCCGCGCGTGGTCTCCCCGCGGTGTCCACGGACTCAGCCTCCGGGGACCGGGCCGGGCGCGTCGGATCCGGGGCCCTGGAGGCCGGCGGCGCGGCCGAGCTCCAGGTCGAGCGCTTCGCGGCGGATGCGCTGATCGATGTAGAGCAGGACGGCGACGCCCGCGGTGATCGGGAAGGTGAGCATGGAGCCGACGATCGAGCCGACGCCGCTGATGATCAGGTACGTCCAGCCGTGGGCGCCGGCGGTGCCGCCCAGGAGTCCCCCGGAGTCCCCGCCGCCGCCGACCGCCTCGGCGACGAGGGTGAACGGGATCAGGATGATCGACGACACGATATTGGAGATGATCGCGGCAAGCAGCTGGATGCCGAGGACGCGCCACCAGGAGCCCTTGACCAGCTTGGCGGAGCGGCTCAGGGACTTGAACACGCCCTGCCGCTCCAGCATCAGCGCCGGAGACGCGAGCGCGAAGCGGATCGCCAGCCACAGCGCCACGACCCCCGCGACCAGCCCGCCGAGCACGGCGACCGGCAGGCCCGCGTCGGCGTCGGTCGCCACCGCGATCAGCACCCCGGGCAGCATCCCGACGGCGACGATCGCCATGACGATGAGCGGCAGCAGGAACGTGAGACCGAACAGCCTGGGCACCTGGGGCCGGGCGTCACGCCAGGCCTCCGCGATGGTCACCGGCCTGCCCAGCACGGCCCGGCTGGTCACGGTCGTCAGCAGGGCCGTCGCGATGATCGTGCCGAGGAGGCTGACGAGCAGCACCACGCCCGAACTGACCAGGACCCCCCGCATGGCATGGGCGAGCTCGCTGAGCGAGGCCGTCCGGTCGTTGAGGGCGGTGGATTCGGCGGTGTCGTTCAGCACCGTGCCCTGTACGACGACGAGGGCGACCTGCACGAGCACGGCCACGCTCAGCGAGATGCCGAGGACGGTCCGCCAGTAGGTGCGCATCATCGACACGGCACCGTCGAGGATCTCGCCCACGCCCAGCGGGCGCAGCGGGATGATGCCGGGCTTGGCCGCTGCCGGCCGGCCCTGCCAGCCGCCCCAGCCCGGCCCACCGGGCCCGCCCCAGCCGGGTCCGCCCGGAGTGCCCGGCCCCTGGCCGCCCCAACCGGGTGCGCCACCGGGTCCGCCCGGTGCGCCGCCTCCGGAGCCGGGGGCGCCCCAGCCGGGCCCGGAGCCGGGCGGCGGCGGAGGGGGCGGGGGCTGCCCTCCCGGCGTCGACCACGGGCCGGGCGGCGGCTGTTGCTTGGACCACCCCGGCAGGGGAGGCGCAGCGCCCTGCGCGGGCGGTTGCGGAGTTCCTTGCACGGGCGGCTGCGGTGGCTGTCCGCCGGCCGGTGCCTTCTGCTGCTCGTCGGTGGGCTCCTGGCGCGGGTCCTGGCCCGGAGCGCCGTCGGAGGGGGCAGGTCGCTCGGAGGGGCTAGATCCGGGCGAGGCCCAGCCCGGAGTGTCGTTCATCGTCGCTCCTTCACGGTGCCCGTCCGCGGATGCGGCGGCAGGTTGGGGGACATCGTGTCACGGTGCGCCCGCCAGGGGGCCGGGCGGTATCGGCAGACCGGGCAGCATAAGGCCGGACCGCCTGCAATTGTCCGTCGGATACAGGGCAGACTGAGCGGATGGCTGATCAGTACGCGCGACCCACCGAGGACACCGAGCCGGACGACGCCCCGGATGGCAGGCCGCCGCTCCCGGTCATCCGGTGGGCGGAGGCCTCCGAGAGACCTGCGGTGGTCCTGCTGGACCAGACGCGGCTGCCGTCCGAGGAGGCGGAGCTGGCCTGCACGGACGTCCCCGCGCTGGTACGTGCGATCCAGGCGCTCGCCGTGCGCGGCGCCCCGCTGCTCGGCATCGCGGGGGCCTACGGGGTGGCGCTCGCGGCCGTCCGCGGAGACGACGTAGACAAGGCCGCCGACGCGCTCGCCGACGCCCGGCCCACCGCGGTGAACCTCGCCCGCGGTGCCCGGCGCGCCCAGGAGGCGTACCGCGCGGCGGTCGCCGCCGGCGGTGACGCGGCACAGGCGGCCGAGGCATGCCTCGCCGAGGCGCGCGCCCTGCACGAGCACGATGCGCAGAGCAGCGCACGGATGGCCCTGCACGGCCTGACGCTGCTGGACGAGCTGGTGCCCGGCGGCAGCCACCGGGTCCTCACGCACTGCAACACCGGGGCGCTGGTCTCGGGCGGCGAGGGCACCGCCTTCGCGGTCGCGCTGGCCGCCCACCGCAGCGGGCGGCTGGGCACGTTCTGGGTGGACGAGACCCGGCCGCTGCTCCAGGGCGCCCGGCTCACCGCCTACGAAGCCGCCCGGCACGGCATGCCGTACAGGGTGCTCACGGACAACGCGGCGGGCGCGCTGTTCGCGGCGGGCGAGGTGGACGCGGTACTGATCGGGGCCGACCGCATCGCGGCGGACGGGTCCGTGGCGAACAAGGTCGGCAGCTATCCCCTGGCCGTGCTGGCCAAATACCACCACGTGCCGTTCGTCGTGGTCGCGCCCGTGTCGACCGTCGACCTGGACACGCCGGACGGCGACGCCATCGTCGTGGAGCAGCGCTCGCCGACCGAAGTGACGGAGATCACAGTATCCAGGGCGGCCAGGGAGGGCGCGGGCGCGGTGATCCCGCTGGCGCCGTCGGGCTCCCCCGCGTACAACCCGGCGTTCGACGTGACACCGCCGGAGCTCGTGACGGCCATCGTCACCGAGGAGGGCGTCGCGTCGCCCGTGACCGCACCGGCACTGGCGGAACTCTGCGCCAAGGCGGCCGGCGCGGCGGTGCGCTGACCGCAGTACTCCGGGGCTTGCCCACGTGGTCACAGGGCAGCGTCCGGTCTGCTGAACGACCCGCGACCGCCGCCGGGCCGCCACTATGCTCGCAGCGCTGCCGGGCCCGTCCGCGTGGGCCCGGCTGACGGTCGTTTCACACCGCACGGGAGCAAGATCCGTCCCGACCCCGGCAAGGGGGACGCTGGAAGGGACCGGCGGAATCCGGACGCCGGAAGGGCCCGGCGGTAACCGAAGCGGGACCCTCGGGAACCAGGCCGGATCCGGTGGGAACCAGGCCGGATCCGGTGGGAACCAGGCCGGATCCGGTGGGAACCGACCGGAACCCGCAGCAAGCGGAGCGTGACCGGCAGGAACCGAGCAGAACTCGCGGAAGCGGCAGGAAACGGCAGGAACACGCAAGGTACGGCACGGACGGCGGGTGAGCGGGGGAGGTCCTTCGGGCGTCGGCGATCACGTTCGACGCGCGTGGAAGCCCGCGCTGCCGGGCGCAGGCGGTCATCCGGGACATCCAGTGACAAGGGCAGCCGTCGCCGCAGGTCAGTGAGCTGAGTCACGCATGTGCACGGTTCGAAAATGAAAATGGGATGATGTCGTTATGAAGGGACGAGTCCTTGTCGTCGACGACGACACCGCACTGGCCGAGATGCTCGGGATTGTGCTGCGTGGTGAAGGGTTTGAGCCGTCGTTCGTCGCCGATGGCGACAAGGCGCTCGCCGCTTTCCGTGAGACCAAGCCTGATCTGGTACTGCTCGATCTGATGCTGCCCGGCAGGGACGGCATCGAGGTCTGCCGCCTGATCCGGGCCGAGTCGGGCGTGCCTATCGTCATGCTCACAGCGAAGAGCGACACCGTCGACGTGGTCGTGGGCCTGGAGTCGGGCGCGGACGACTACATCGTGAAGCCGTTCAAGCCGAAAGAGCTGGTGGCCCGCATCAGGGCCCGGCTGCGCCGCTCCGAGGAGCCCGCGCCGGAGCAGCTCACCATCGGTGACCTGCTGATCGACGTCGCCGGGCACTCCGTGAAGCGGGAGGGTCAGGCGATCGCGCTCACCCCGCTGGAGTTCGACCTCCTGGTGGCGCTGGCCCGCAAGCCGTGGCAGGTGTTCACCCGTGAGGTGCTGCTGGAGCAGGTCTGGGGATACCGGCATGCCGCCGACACCCGGCTGGTCAACGTGCACGTCCAGCGGCTCCGCTCGAAGGTCGAGAAGGACCCCGAGCGGCCCGAGATCGTGGTGACGGTCCGCGGCGTCGGTTACAAGGCCGGACCGAACTGACATGCTCCGGGACGACGGCGCCGCTCCCGCCTCCGGCACGCCGGGAGGACGCCCGGGACGGCCGGTCGGCCCCGGGGCCGCGAGCCCGCACGTCAGGCGGCTGGTACGGCTCGCCAGGCTGGTGGAGGGCGGTCTGCTGCTCCAGGGCGGCGTGCAGGGCAGCCCCGTGCTGCGGCTCTTCGCCCGCTGGGTGCGCCGTCCCCTGCTGCCCGCGGCGCGGCTGTGGCGGCGCAACATCCAGCTCAGGGTGGTCGCGACCACCCTGCTGATGTCGCTGGGCGTCGTCCTGCTGCTCGGTTTCGTCGTCATCGGCCAGGTCCGCAACGGCCTGCTGGACGCCAAGGTGAAGGCGTCGCAGAGCCAGGCGGACGGCGGTTTCCGCGCCGCCAAGGACAAGGCGGACGCCGCCAGCACCGACACCGGCCAGGGGGCGCCCACGACGTCGGACGGCCGCCCCGAGCAGAACGCCTCGGCCTGGATGAACGACCTCGTGGGCCAGCTCTCCAGCGGCGGCCAGAGCGCGTTCGACGTGGCGACGCTGACGCCCCGCGGCGACGGCGACTCCAGCAGCGTTCGCGCGCCCCGCGCCTCCGGCGGCGTGGACCCGATCGAGAGCGTCCCCCCCGACCTGCGCAGCAGGATCACCCGGACCGCGGGCGCCTCGCAGAGCTACACCCGGATCGTCTACAGCGACGGCCAGGACCCCCAGCCCGGTCTGGTGATCGGCAAGCAGCTCAACGGCCTGAACGGCAACTCCTACGAGCTCTACTACTTCTTCCCGCTCTCGCAGGAGGAGAAGTCGCTCAGCCTCGTCAAGGGCACGCTCGCGACGGCCGGGCTCTTCGTGGTGGTGCTGCTCGGGGCCATCGCCTGGCTCGTCGTACGGCAGGTGGTGACGCCCGTGCGGATGGCCGCGGGCATCGCCGAGCGGCTCTCCGCCGGCCGCCTCCAGGAGCGCATGAAGGTCACCGGCGAGGACGACATCGCCCGCCTCGGTGAGGCATTCAACAAGATGGCCCAGAACCTCCAGCTCAAGATCCAGCAGCTGGAGGACCTCTCCCGGATGCAGCGCCGCTTCGTCTCGGACGTCTCCCACGAGCTGCGCACCCCGCTGACGACGGTGCGCATGGCGGCGGACGTCATCCACGAGGCCCGGGAGGACTTCGATCCGGCCACGGCGCGCTCCGCGGAACTGCTCGCCGCCCAGCTCGACCGGTTCGAGTCGCTGCTCGCGGACCTGCTGGAGATCAGCCGCTTCGACGCCGGGGCCGCCGCTCTCGAAGCCGAGGCCATCGACCTGCGGGAGGCCGTACGGCGCGTGGTCGCCGGCGCCGAGCCGCTGGCCGACCGCAAGGGCACCCGGATCCGGATCGTCGGCGACCACCTTCCCGTCGTCGCCGAGGCCGACGCGCGCCGGGTGGAGCGGGTGCTGCGCAATCTGGTGGTCAACGCCGTGGAGCACGGCGAGGGCAGGGACGTCGTGGTGCGTCTCGCCGCGGCGGGCGGTGCGGTCGCCGTCGCGGTACGGGACTACGGCGTCGGCCTCAAGCCGGGCGAGGCGGCGCGTGTCTTCAGCCGCTTCTGGCGGGCCGACCCGGCACGCGCGCGTACGACCGGAGGCACCGGTCTGGGGCTGTCCATCGCGCTGGAGGACGTGCGGCTGCACGGCGGCTGGCTACAGGCCTGGGGCGAGCCGGGCGGCGGCTCGCAGTTCCGGCTGACGCTGCCCCGCACCGCGGACGAGCCGCTCAGGGGCTCACCGATCCCGCTGGAACCCGAGGACTCCCGGCGCAACCGCGCACTGCGCGACGCCCGGCTGCCACACGCGCGTGCCGCACTGCCCCCCGGCCGGACACCCGGCCCGGCCCTCAGGAGCGCACCGGCCGGACCGCCCCACGTACCGGGACCGCCCACCCTGCCCGGACAGCCGTCCGCCCCCGGCGCCGGCGCCCCGACAGCCGCCGGCCCTGCGGCCCTGCCGGGCAACGGCGGAGCCCGCGTCGTGCCCCGCGCAGGCACCGGCCCCCGCACCGGGACGAGCCCGAACCTCGAGAACGGGAAACACTCGCCCGAGGGCGCGCCCGCCGCGGAAGCGGAGCGAGCGCAGAAGGCGAACGCTCCGGTTCCCGGGCAGGGCGCGGACGGCCCCCCGACGGGACGGCTCACCGCCGCAGGGCCCCCCGCGGCCCAGGCGGCGGGCGGCCGGCGCGCCATCGCGGACACGAGCAGTCCGCACCACGCACGCGAAGAGGCGGCGTCACCCGGTAGGCATGACGCGGCCGTGCCACCGGCACCGGGCACGGGCGACGTGCCGGCCGCGGACGCCGCCGGAACGAGCCTCACGGAAGGAAGGGCCGCGCGTGGCTGAGGGGCGGGTCCGGGGCGGGCGAGGACGGATCTGGCGTGGCGGACTGCTGCTGGGCGCCGTAGTGGTGCTGCTCGCGGGCTGTGCCTCCATGCCGGACAGCGGTGACCTGCGGGGCGTGGAGGCCTCGCAGCGGCCCGACTCGCAGGTGCGGGTCTTCGCCATGCCGCCGCGCGAGGGCGCCGGCCCCGACCAGGTCGTGCAGGGCTTCCTGGAGGCGCTGACCAGCGACGACCCCAAGTTCGAGATGGCCCGCAGGTATCTGACCGGGCCCGCCGCGAAGGCCTGGCGGCCGGAGCTGTCCACCACCGTGCTCGCCGAGGGCCCGAACCCCGAGCAGATCAGCGACCGCGGCGGGTACGACGGCGACGACGGCCGGCTCTTCGCGCTGCGGGGCCACAAGGTCGCCTCCATAGACGAGCAGCATGCCTACCAGCCCGCGGACGCCTCCTACAGCGAGGTCGTCCGCCTGCGGCCCGTGAACGAGGGCGGGCACCGCGAGTGGCGCATCGACCGGCCGCCCAGCGGGATCGTGCTCGGTGCCTCCGACTTCCAGCGCATCTACCGGCCGGTCAACAAGTACTACTACGAGGCTTCGGGGCCGGGGACCGGCGACATCGGCATCGACACCCCCGGCAGGCTCGTCGCCGACCCGGTCTACGTGCGCCAGCGGGTCGACCCGGTGACGCAGACCGTGCGGGCCCTGCTGGACGGGCCGACACGATGGCTGAATCCGATGGTCCAGACGAGTTTCCCCTCCGGAACGCAGCTGAAGGCGGGCGTCAAAGCGCTGTCACCTGACGACCAGAACCGGCTGAAGGTGCCGCTGAACGCCAAGGCGGAGCGGGTCGGGCGGGCGCAGTGCCAGCGGATGGCCGCTCAGGTCGTCTTCACGCTCCAGGATCTGACGTCCACGGGCATCACCGACGTGGAGCTCCAGCGGTCCGACGGCTCACCGCTGTGCGAGATGGACGAGAACCAGGCGGCCCCCATGCACGCCGCCGACCGCGTCGGCTACCAGTACTTCCTGGACAGCGAACACCGGTTGGTCAGGCTGCCGGGCACCGGCACGGGCAGCCACGAGCCCGCGCAGCGGGTGCCGGGGCCGTTCGGCAAGGGCGACAAGCCGATGGGCACCATCGCCGTCTCCCGGGACGAACTGCACGCCGCCGGCGTGACGCTGAACGGGCGTGACCTGTACGTGGGCGACATGCTCTCCGGTGCCTCCTACGGCGCCGCGGTGCTGCACAGCGACGCCAAGTCCGAGAGCGACCGCCTGACGGCGCCCAGTTGGGACGGGCACGGCGACCTGTGGGTGGCCGACCGCGACCCGGACAAGCCGCGGCTCCTCATGCTGGAGCACGGGACGGGCAACGTGGTCACCGTCACCACCGAGGGTCTCGACCCCGCGCGCATCGACGCGGTGCGGCTCGCCGCCGACGGTGTCCGGATCGCACTGCTCGTCGAGCAGGACGGCAAGGAGCAGTTGAAGGTCGGGCGGGTCCAACGGCTCGGCGGCGAGGAGCATCCGCAGGTGACCGTCGCCGACCTGCGCCCCGGCGCGCCGCAGATGGAGGAGGTCACCGCCATGTCCTGGGCGGGTGACAGCCGCCTCGTGGTGGTGGGCCGCGAGCACGGCGGGGTCCAGCAGGTGCGGTACGTGCAATGCGACGGCTCGGCGCCCGCCAGCGGCGTCCTGCCCGGCCTGACCGGCGTGAAGGAGATCGCAGCGGCCGAAGACGACCGGCTTCCGCTTCTGGCGCACTCGGACGACGGGATCGTGCGGATGCCGCCCGGAGCGCCCTGGCAGACCGTTCTCAAGACCGGGACGTCGCCCGTCTACCCGGGCTAGCAGGGGAGCGGAGGGCCGAAGGGCCGGATGCGGCATGGGCCCTTGGGGGTCGGGCGGCCGGACCGGTGTGGGCCCTTGGGGGCTGGACGGCCGGACCGTCCAGGTCTTTGAAGGCTGAATGGCCAGACCACGTGGGCCTTTGCGGGACCGGCCGGCCGAATACACCTGGCCATTTGAAGGCCGAACGGCCTCGCCACCTGGGCCTTTGCTGGGCACCACCTGGGCCTTTGCCGGGCCGGACGGCCCGACCAGCCGGGGCACCGGAGGACGCGACGGCGCGAGCGTGCGGAAGCGCGCCCCGGAGCTGCGCTGGGGCGCTCGGGAAGCGTGAGGTTGCAGACCGCGCAGAGTTGTCCACAGGGAGTTCTGCCCAGAGGTGGTCCACGGCCACCGAGGTTGGCACAGTGGGCTCATGAGGGCGTGGTGGCAGGACCTCATGGACCTCGTGGTGCCGTCCGAGTGCGCCGGCTGCGGCCGGTCGCGGACGGTGCTCTGCGCGGTCTGCTCCGCCGCGCTGCACGGCCGGCCGCCGCGCCGCGTCCGCCCCCTGCCCGAGCCGCCGGGCCTCCCCGAGGTGCATGCGGCCGCCCCGTACGGTGACGCGGTCCGCGCGCTCCTGCTGGCCCACAAGGAGCGCGGTGCCCTGGTCCTCGCCCGGCCGTTGGGCAGCGCTCTCGCCGGCGCGGTACGGGCGGCGTGCGGGGCCCGTGGCGGTGCGGCCGGTGCCGTCCCGGTGGTGCTCGTGCCGGTGCCGTCCGCCCGCCGGGTGGTGCGGGCGCGGGGGCACGATCCCGTGCGCCGGATCGCGCTGGCCGCCGCGGCCGAGCTGCGCCGTGCCGGAAGGCCCGCCCGAGTGCTCGCCGTGCTCCGGCAGCGGCGTCCGGTCGCCGACCAGTCGGGCCTGGACGCCCGTCGGCGCGGCGCCAACCTCGCCGGCGCACTGGAGGTCACCCCCGGCGCGCATGAGCTGCTGCGCGCTGCTGAGACGGCTGGTCGCAGCGGTCCCGCCGGCCGCGTCGTGCTCGTGGACGACCTCGTGACGACGGGGTTCACGCTCGCGGAGGCGGCGCGTGCATTAAGCGAGGCGGGAGTGGAAAGGGGGACCAGTGCGGCGGTGGTGGCCGCCGCACCCGACTCGCTCGGAGCCCTCGACGCCGGCGGAGCGGCGCGGGCCGCGCCGCTCGCAGGAGGGCGCGCCGTACGAGCGGGAATGTTTGAAGGACGCATCACCGCAGGTGGAGAGAGGGTCGGAGGACCCGAGGGGAGGTAGCCGGCGCACAGGGGTGACGACACGGGCACGGGCGAGATACTTTCGATGGTGAGGAATGGCGGAGTCCGTACCAGAAAAAGTCGAATGCCCCGCTTCGGGCTTCTGCAATCTCCCGGAACGGGTGGGGTCGAGTTCCCGCCCGTGGGGGAGGAGGAGGTGGACGTCACCTAGTCCGAGGTCCCGGAACGAACCGGGAACCTGGTGCACAAGGGAGGTGCTCCGCCGCCTGGGCGGAGCGATCCGGAAACGGAGTTCTGCGTGGACATCGTCGTCAAAGGCCGCAAGACCGAGGTGCCGGAGCGGTTCCGCAAGCACGTGGCCGAGAAGCTGAAGCTGGAGAAGATCCAGAAGCTCGATGGCAAGGTGATCAGCCTCGACGTCGAGGTGTCCAAGGAGCCCAACCCCAGGCAGTCCCACCGCTGCGACCGCGTGGAGATCACACTCCGTTCACGCGGACCCGTGATCCGCGCGGAGGCCGCCGCCAGCGACCCGTACGCGGCGCTGGACCTGGCCACGGACAAGTTGGAGGCCAGGCTGCGCAGGGAGCACGACAAGCGGCGCAGCCGGCGCGGCCGGATCTCCGCGGCCGAGGTCGCCGACCACGTCCCCGAGGCGGCCCAACTGGCCGGCGACGGCTCCATCATGACGGAGCAGGAGCAGACCGGCGGCGGCGTGCCGACGAAGAAGATCGGCTCTCTGGAGGTCACGGGCGACGGCCCGCTCGTGGTCCGCGAGAAGAACCACGTGGCGGCCCCCATGACGCTCGATCAGGCGCTGTACGAGATGGAACTCGTCGGACACGACTTCTACCTGTTCGTCGACTCCGACACGAAGGAGCCCAGCGTCGTCTACCGGCGCCACGCCTACGACTACGGCGTCATCCACATCACCACCGATCCGATGATCGCCGAGCCTTCGCCGGGGGCCGGTGGCGCACTGGCCGGTTGATGCGCCGGGCGTGATGCCCGTGTCCCTCGGATGCCCCCAGAGCGCTCGTGTGCGCCCTGGGGGCACCCTCGTGCGACCACATCCAGTCGCTTGCCGTCGCCGGACTGTCGTCCGGGCATGAAATCATGGGCGCCTGCCCGCCGGGGTGCTGTCGACCCGGTCGGCCCTGGACCCACCCGGCAGCGAGCAGACGGGCCACGGCCTTCAGGGGGAGGAACGATGGCGGAGAGCTTCGGACCACTGCACGGCGCCCAATTCGACGACGCGAACGCCGAGGCCGACGAGAGCGACGAGGGCGCCGAAGGCATGGGCCCGGAGGCGGCAGGGTCGCGCAAGGAACCCATCAGGGTCCTTGTGGTGGACGACCACGCCCTCTTCCGCCGCGGCCTGGAGATCGTGCTCGCCGCCGAGGAGGACATCCAGGTGGTGGGGGAGGCGGGCGACGGCGCGGAGGCCGTGGACAAGGCCGCCGACCTGCTGCCCGACATCATCCTCATGGACGTGCGGATGCCGAAGCGCGGCGGTATCGAGGCGTGCACCTCCATCAAGGAGGTGGCCCCCAGCGCGAAGATCATCATGCTGACGATCAGCGACGAGGAGGCCGACCTCTACGACGCCATCAAGGCCGGCGCCACCGGTTACCTGCTGAAGGAGATCTCCACGGACGAGGTGGCCACCGCGATCCGGGCCGTGGCCGACGGCCAGTCGCAGATCAGCCCCTCCATGGCGTCCAAGCTGCTCACGGAGTTCAAGTCCATGATCCAGCGCACCGACGAGCGGCGCCTGGTGCCCGCTCCCCGGCTCACCGACCGCGAGCTGGAGGTCCTGAAGCTGGTCGCCACGGGGATGAACAACCGCGACATCGCCAAGGAGCTGTACATCAGCGAGAACACCGTGAAGAACCACGTGCGCAACATCCTGGAGAAGCTCCAGCTCCACTCCCGCATGGAGGCCGTGGTCTACGCGATGCGGGAGAAGATCCTGGAGATCCGGTAGCCGGTACCGGCACCGGAACTTCCGCGGTCCACCGGCTTTCCCGCAGCCGGCCCCGGCGGCCGTCCGCCGCCCTCCGTACGCGTCGGCGAGATCCGTACGCATACGCGAGATCCGTGTGCGTCGGCGAGATCCGCGAGCCGTGATCGGGACTCCCGCGGCCCCCGGCATTCGCCGGAATCTCCCGGCATCCCCGGCACCCCAGAGGGCCGCTCCCGCCCCTCTCCACGCCTCCGAGGCACCCTGGAACGGTCACTTCCGGCCAAGTCACGGCATGGACGCCGCGACCCCGCCCGGACCGTCCTCCCCGCGCCCAGGCGGCGCGCAGTCCCCGTTCCGGCGCCCCTCCATCGGCTGTCCGGCGCCATTCCCCGGCGCCCTCTCCCAGACGCCCGGCCCCCGTGGCGTACCGCCCTTCACCCCAGCGCCCGGGCCAGCTCCTCGCCCAGCGGCTCGCGCAACTCCGGGGACTCCACGCGCTCCAGGCGGACGTCGGAGCAGCCCACCCATGCCGCGGCCTCCACCAGCGCCTCCGCCACCCCGCGCAGCGCCTTGCGGTCGGTCGCCGCCATGCTCACCTGCTTGGCGACCAGGGTGCTGCCCGAACGCGCCGGGTCCACCCTGCCGACCAGCCGCCCGCCCGCCAGCACCGGCATGGCGAAGTAGCCGTACACCCGCTTCTGCCGCGGCACGTACGCCTCCAGGCGGTGGCTGAAGCCGAAGATCCGCTCCGTGCGCGGGCGCTCCCAGACGAGCGAGTCGAAGGGGGAGAGCAGGGTGGTGCGGTGCCGGCCGCGCGGGAGGGTCTCCAGGGCCGCCGGATCGGCCCATCCATCGACAGTGCCGCGCGCGCCGCGCCCGCCGCGCCGGCCCCCGCCCGGCCCGCCCGCCGGCTTCGCCCAGCCCTCGACGCGCACGGGGACGAGGCCGGAGTCCGCGACCACCGCGTCGAACTGCTCGGCCTTGAGGCGGTGGTAGTCGGCTATGTCCGAGCGGGTGCCCACGCCGAGCGCCCGGCCCGCCTGGGCGACCAGGCGGCGCACGCACTCCTCGTCGCCCAGGTCGTCATGGCGCAGCTCATCGGGGATCGCGCGCTCCGCGAGGTCGTACACCCGCTTCCAGCTGCGCCGCCGGGTGCACACCACCTCGCCGTACATCAGCGCCCGCTCGACGGCGACCTTGGCGGCCGACCAGTCCCACCACGGGCCGCCGTTCTTCGCGCCGCCCAACTCGGTGGCCGTCAGGGGCCCTTCGTCGCGCAACTGCTTGATCACCCGGTCGTAGGCGCCGTCGGGCAGGTCGTGGTTCCAGTGCGGCCGGGCGAGGTATGCCCGGCGGCGGAAGGCGAAGTGCGGCCACTCCTCGATGGGCAGCACGCAGGCCGCGTGCGACCAGTACTCGAAGGCGTGCGGGGCGCGGGCCGGGTCGGGCGTCCAGAGTGCCTCCTCCACCGCGCGCCGGCCGACCGCGCCGAGGCGGGCGTACGGCACCAGCTCATGGCTGCGGGCGAGCACGGAGATCGTGTCGAGCTGGACCGCGCCGAGGTGCCGCAGCACGCCGCGCACCCCCGCCCTGCGGTCCGGCGCGCCCAGCAAACCCTGCGCGCGCAGCGCTATCCGGCGGGCCTCCTCGGCGGAGAGGTCGTGGGCGGGCGGCGGGTCACTCGTCATGCCCGAAACGATAGGCGGGCCCACTGACAATCGGGTCCCGTGCCCGTTCCGGTCCGGCGGGCGGGGCGGTCGCGTCCCTCAGTCCCGGGGGCCGGCCGGTGCCGGGATGTAGGCGTTGGCGGTCGGCAGGCCCAGGTCCGACGGGAGCAGGGCGGCCACCCAGCTGTCGCGCCGGGTGCCCTGGTGGACGATGGCGGAGCGCAGCACGCCCTCCATGGTGAAGCCCGCCTTCTCGGCCACCGCGCGCGAGGCGGCGTTGCCGACCTCCGCACGCCACTCCAGGCGCTCGACACCCGCGGAGGTGAACGCCCAGCGGATCACCGCGAGTGCCGCCTCGGTCACGTAGCCGCGGCCCCGGTGTCCCGGCGCGGCCCAGAAGCCGATCTCCCCGATGCACATCCTGTGCATGGACAGGCCCACCATCGCCACCAGGGCGGTGTGGCCGCCCGGCGCGCCGTCGTCGCGCAGGAAGGCGGCGAACGTGAAGGCCGTGCCGTTGCGCCAGCCGTCCGGGACCTGCTGGCCGAGGAAGCTCTCCGCGTGCTCGGTCAGATACGGAGAGGGAATCGTGGTCCAGCGCTGGACGGCCGGGTCCTGGCACGCGGCGTGGACTTCCTTGATGTCGTCGATACCCGGAGTGCGCAGCAGAAGCCGGGCGGTGGTCAGCGTCGCGGGTTCCATGGGGCGATTCTGCGCATGACACAGTTGCGGGTGCCATGATTTATCGCTGTCGTCGCACGGGCACTTTCCGGCCCCGCGCGGCGTTGTGTTTGTGCCTCCAGTTACGGCAGACCTCCCGGCGCGGCGGGGTCCTCGCATACCATGGCCGTTGCTCGACCCGACCGCGTCAGCCCGACCGGCAAGGAGACCCAGCCCCGTGTCCGTCCTCCAGAAGATCATGCGTGCAGGCGAAGGCAAGATCCTGCGCAAGCTGCACCGCATCGCGGACCAGGTCAACTCCATCGAAGAGGACTTCGAAAGCCTCTCCGACGCCGAGCTGCGCGCCCTTACGGACGAATTCAAGCAGCGCTACGCCGATGGCGAAAGCCTCGACGACCTGATGCCGGAGGCGTTCGCCACGGTGCGCGAGGCCGCACGCCGCGTGCTCGGCCAGCGGCACTACGACGTCCAGGTCATGGGCGGTGCCGCGCTGCACTGGGGCTACGTCGCCGAGATGAAGACCGGTGAGGGCAAGACACTCGTCAGCACCATGCCCGCGTACCTCAACGCGCTGACCGGCGACGGTGTCCACCTGATCACGGTCAATGACTACCTGGCCGAGCGCGACTCCGAGATGATGGGCCGCGTCCACAAGTTCCTGGGCCTGACCGTCGGCTGCATCCTCGCCAACATGAACCCGGAGCAGCGCCGCGAGCAGTACGGCTGCGACATCACCTACGGCACGAACAACGAGTTCGGCTTCGACTACCTCCGCGACAACATGGCGTGGTCCAAGGAGGAGCTGGTCCAGCGCGGGCACAATTACGCGATCGTCGACGAGGTCGACTCCATCCTGGTGGACGAGGCCCGTACCCCGCTGATCATCTCCGGCCCCGCCGACCAGGCCACCAAGTGGTACGGCGACTTCGCCAAGCTCGTGACGCGCCTCAAGCGCGGCGAGGCGGGCAACCCGATGAGGGGCGTCGAGGAGACCGGCGACTACGAGGTCGACGAGAAGAAGCGCACCGTGGGCATCCACGACCCGGGCGTGACCAAGGTCGAGGACTGGCTGGGCATCGACAACCTCTACGAGTCGGTGAACACCCCGCTGGTCGGCTACCTGAACAACGCCATCAAGGCCAAGGAGCTCTTCAAGCGCGACAAGGACTACGTCGTCATCGACGGCGAGGTCATGATCGTCGACGAGCACACGGGCCGAATCCTCGCGGGCCGCCGGTACAACGAGGGCATGCACCAGGCCATCGAGGCCAAGGAGAACGTGGAGATCAAGGACGAGAACCAGACTCTCGCCACGATCACCCTCCAGAACTTCTTCCGGCTCTACGACAAGCTCTCCGGCATGACCGGTACGGCCATGACCGAGGCCGCCGAGTTCCACCAGATCTACAAGCTGGGTGTCGTCCCGATCCCGACGAACCGGCCCATGGTCCGGCTGGACCGCGCGGACCTGATCTACCGGACCGAGGTCGCCAAGTTCGACGCCGTCGTCGACGACATCGCCGAGAAGCACGAGAAGGGCCAGCCGATCCTGGTCGGCACGACCTCGGTGGAGAAGTCGGAGTACCTCTCCCAGCAGCTCTCCAAGCGCGGCGTCCAGCACGAGGTGCTCAACGCCAAGCAGCACGAGCGTGAGGCCGCGATCGTCGCCCAGGCGGGCCGCAAGGGCGCCGTCACCGTCGCCACCAACATGGCCGGCCGCGGTACGGACATCAAGCTCGGCGGCAACCCCGACGACCTCGCCGAGGCGGAGCTGCGCCAGCAGGGCCTCGACCCGGTCGAGCACGTCGAGGAGTGGGCCGCCGCGCTGCCCGCCGCCCTGGAGCGCGCCGAGCATGCGGTCAAGGCGGAGTTCGAGGAGGTCACGGAGCTCGGCGGCCTCTACGTGCTCGGCACCGAGCGCCACGAGTCGCGCCGTATCGACAACCAGCTCCGCGGTCGTTCCGGCCGCCAGGGCGACCCCGGCGAGTCCCGCTTCTACCTCTCCCTCGGTGACGACCTGATGCGGCTGTTCAAGGCCCAGATGGTCGAGCGCGTGATGTCCATGGCGAACGTCCCCGACGACGTCCCCATCGAGAACAAGATGGTCACCCGGGCCATCGCCTCCGCGCAGTCCCAGGTCGAGCAGCAGAACTTCGAGACCCGGAAGAACGTCCTCAAGTACGACGAGGTCCTCAACCGCCAGCGCGAGGTCATCTACGGCGAGCGCCGGCGCGTCCTGGAGGGCGAGGACCTCAAGGACCAGATCCAGCACTTCATGGACGACACCATCGACGCCTACATCCAGGCGGAGACCTCCGAGGGCTTCGCGGAGGAGTGGGACCTCGACAGGCTCTGGAGCGCCTTCAAGCAGCTCTACCCCGTGAAGATCACCATCGAGGAGCTGGAGGACGAGGCGGGCGACCGTGCCGGGCTCACCGCCGAGTTCATCTCCGAGGCGATCAAGGACGACATCCACGAGCAGTACACGGCGCGCGAGGACCAGCTCGGCGTCGACATCGTGCGCGAGCTGGAGCGGCGCGTGGTCCTCTCGGTGCTGGACCGCAAGTGGCGTGAGCACCTCTACGAGATGGACTACCTCCAGGAGGGCATCGGCCTGCGCGCGATGGCCCAGAAGGACCCGCTGGTGGAGTACCAGCGTGAGGGCTTCGACATGTTCACCGCCATGATGGACGGCATCAAGGAGGAGTCCGTCGGCTACCTGTTCAACCTGGAGGTCCAGGTCGAGCAGCAGTTCGAGGAAGTTCCGGTGGAGGATGCCGAGCCGGTGGACCTCAGCAAGGCCGTCCAGGACACGGTCCCGGCCGGTGCGGGCGCTCGCCCGGAGATCCGCGCCAAGGGCCTCGACGCTCCCCAGCGGCCCGACCGCCTGCACTTCTCCGCGCCGACGGTGGACGGCGAGGGCGGGGTCGTCGAGGGCGACTTCCAGAACGGGGACGGTGGGCCTGTGCGGTCCGCGGCGGATGGGTTGACCCGGGCGGAGCGGCGTAAGCAGCAGAAGGGTGGGCGGCGGCGCCGCAAGTAGGCCCTGACGGGCCGGGTGGCCGGGTACCTCGTTTTGGGGGTGCCCGGCCTTTTTCTTTGGGCTCTGGCCCTTTGCCCTTGTCTTTGGCTTTTCGGCTTTGCCGGTGGGGGTGGGCTTCTGTCTCTGGGCCGGCTGACCGTCGGTGGTTTTTTTGCGCAGTTCCCCGCGCCCCTGGTCGGGGTCGGTTGGAGCCTCCCGCCGGTGTTGGCCCGGCTGTCCGCCGGTGGATGGTTTTGCGCAGTTCCCCGCGCCCCTGGGGGCGGGTGGTTCGGTTCTGTCTGAGCTGCGGTGGGTGGGGGTTGCTCGCGCGGTTCCCCGCGCCCCTTTCGGGGCGCGGTCCGGCCGGAGGCCGGGTTTTTGAGGGGCGCGGGGAACTGCGCAAGCAACCACGACGATGCCGTTGGATTAGTGGCGGTGGTGGCTGACTCGGGTCCGGCCGGAGGCCGGGTCTTTTGGGCGCGGGGAACTGGGCGGGCAGCCATCGCGCTGCCGTTGCGTCGTCTTCGGTGGTTGTCGGGTCGTTCCGGCCGGAGGCCGGGGGGCCGCGTATTGGTGCCGGAATTCACACGTTTGGGTGGCCCCCTTAGCCGACTGACTCCGGTGGGCGGCGTAGGGCGGGGCCGCCCAGTTCGACGGCGGTGCAGCGCCAGCGCTGGTCGCGGCCGAGTTCCAGGCGGAACGCCAGGGCGCTCAGACGCTCGCCCGCGCCGATGCGCGCGAAGGCCTCCACGGCGCCCTCCCGGGGCACGAAGAAGCCGATGTCGAGGACGACCGGGCGGCTCCCCCGGGCGCGCAGGGGCGAGCGTTCGGCCAGCCAGGCCAGGTCGTCGTAGGCCTGGCCCGCGGTGTGCCGCAGCATCCAGTGCACGGGGCGCTGGCCGCTCAGGACGGCGAGCAGCTTGTCGGCGAAGACGTCCGTGGGGCGCCCGGCACCGGGCGCGTCCGTGGTCCGGCGGGTGCCCGCTGGGGCAGGGGGCGGTCCCCCGGGCGCGGGCGATCCTGGAGTGGTCTGGGGGCCGGTCCGGGTGGTCGTGCGGACGGGCGTACCACCCGGGCGGCGCGTGTCGTGGCGGCCGGGCGGGCGGGTGCTGCCGCGGCGGCCCGGGCCGGTGAGCGCGGCGGCGGGACGGGCGCCGGCTCCGGCGCGGCGGTGGGCCGGCAGTCGTGTCATCACCTTGATCATCGGGTCCATGGGCGCTCCCCCGCTCCGCCACCCGGGTCTACCGGGCAGTAGCTTGTCTTGGGGATCTTGTACGAGGAGCCGGGCGGGTGCCGCAACCGGAGCGGGGGCGAGTGTCGGGCCCGGAAAGATTCACCTATCCGGGGGTAACGGCGGTGAGGGCCGCGGGGGGCGTGGTGGGATGGTGCGCCATCCGCGGGCGGCACGGGCTTCGGGATGCGGCTCACCGGCCGGCGGCTCGCCCACGTATCCTGTGGCCCGCTCCAGCAGGTCCCACGGCCCGTTCCGACAGGCCCCGGCCGGTTCTCTTGCAGGTGCCCCGAGGCGGGGTCCTGCGGGCCCCTGCCGGTCCCTTGCAGCGCCGGCGGGCTCCTGGTGGGCGGGCTCGGCAGCGACGACCGATGACCGATGACGACGAAAGCGGCCAGCATGCGTGTCTACGTCCCCCTGACCCTCCCCGGCCTGGCAGCGGCGCACAGGACGGGCGAGCTGGGGCCCGGGCCGCTGACCGCGTACGCGGTGACGCCCGCGCTGCGCGAGTGGTACCTCTCCGACGACATCGAGGAGCTGGAGTACGCGGCCCTGAACCGTGCTGCCGTCGCCTCCCTGCGCCTGCTGGCCACGCATCCGGGCACGCCCAGGCGCCGTGTGGTGGTGGCCGCGGACGTGCCGGACGGGGACGCCGTGGCCGATCCCGACCGCGGGCTCGACCCCGGGGCGCTGGGCGAGGTGCGGATCGCGAAGCCGGTGGGGATGGACCGGGCGGCGGCGGTGCACGTGGACGGCGACGAGGCCGAGCACGACGTCACCGCGGCGGCCGAGGCGCTGGGGGCGGCCGATCTGGGGGACGACGACGCGCAGTTCACCGTCGACGGGGCCGAGGACCACGATCTGCTGTGGTACGCGACCCAGGAGATCCCCAATCTGATCGCGGTGGAGTCGGACTAGAGGGCTCGCCTCGGGAGAAGGCGGTGGGGCCTCGCCCGGGGCGTCGGGTGCCCCGGGACAGCGCGGTCCCGGGGGACTGTCAGTGGTGCGGGGTAGCTTTTCCGGCATGGGATCGGATGCTGCGCACATCGTCTGGGACTGGAACGGCACGCTGTTCCACGACATCGACGCGGTGATGGGGGCCACGAACGCCGCGTTCGCCGAGATCGGGCTCGCGCCCATCACGCTGGAGACCTACCGCGAGCTGTACTGCGTGCCCGTGCCGAAGTTCTACGAGCGGTTGATAGGGCGGCTGCCCAGCGACGCGGAGTGGCTGGTCATGGACGCCGCCTTCCACCGCCACTACCGGCTGCACCGGGTGCGCTGCGGCCTCGCGGAGGGGGCGCAGGCGCTGCTCGCCCAGTGGCAGTCGGCGGGGCACAGCCAGTCGATCCTGAGCCTGTACATGCACGAGGAGCTGGTGCCGCTGGTGCGCGACTTCGGCATCGAGGCGCACTTCATACGCGTCGACGGGCGCACGGGGCCCTCGGGCGGGACGAAGGCGGAGCACATGGTCCGGCACCTTGCCGCGATGGCGGGTGCCGGGGTCGATCCGGGTCGTGCCGTGGTGATCGGGGACGCCCTTGACGACGCGGTCGCCGCGCAGCATGTGGGGGCGCATGCGGTGCTCTACACCGGGGGGTCGCACAGTCGGGCCGCGCTGGAGGCGGAGTCGGGGGGTGCGCCTGTGGTCGACACGCTTGCGGAGGCGGTGGAGGTGGCGGGGGGTCTCGTGCGGTAGGCCTCCGGCGGCCCGCTTTTTCGTGTGCGGGAATCACTCTTTCGGGGAGGGGGCGGGGTCGGTGCCCCCTGCGCCCCCTTGGGCCTGCGCCCCCTTGGGCCTGCGGCCATCCAGCCCCCGGGCGGCCTCGTCAGCAGTCGTCTGTCCGGTGGCCGGGAGCGGTCGAGGGTGCCCCTCGGGTGTGTGGCGGTCTGGCGGTTTCGTCGTGGCTGGTCGCGCAGTTCCCCGCGCCCCTTTTGGGCCTGCGGCCCTTTTCGGGCCTGCGGCCCCCGCCGCACGCGGTGGGACGAGCCGGCATGGGGGTGGCCCCCTCGGGTGTGTGGCGGTCTGGCGGTTTCGCCGTGGCTGGTCGCGCAGTTCCCCGCGCCCCCTTATGGGCCTGCGGCCCACTTGGGCCCGCGCCCCCTTCGGGCCCGCGGCCCATCCGGCGCCCGACGCCCCGTGTTCGGGGTTGAGCGATCGATTTCGGCCAACCTAAGGTCCCCTGGACGGAGTAACCCGGGGCGTTCCGCCTGTGAGGGTGGTGGGGCGGCTCGTGCTGCTGGATCCATTGCACAGTGGCCAGGGGGACCGCACTCGCGCATAGTGCCAAGTTCCGGCCACCGTTTTGTGTAGCCCTGGCCGATGACACCCTCGCCGCGGAGAGGGGTAGCGTGGTCCTGTGATCAGCGCGATATGTCGCGGGGGCGTCGCCCCTGCTCCGCGCCCGGAGAGTACGGGAACACACCGTCGCCGGGCCCTCGCTGGTCGACTCGTATGGGGCCCGGCCGTGGAAAACGCAGGAAAAGCCCCGCTCACCTCTCATCGCCGCCTAACGTCGAATGGGAGCGGAAACCCCGCGGCGCGGCGTTACCTTTCATCACTTTACGTCACGCAACGGTGCGCGACAGGAGCTAGAGGACAATGCAGACCAAGCTGGACGAAGCAAAAGCCGAGTTGCTCGCGCGAGCCGCTCGGGTAGCTGAGAACAGCCCGGCAGGGGGGCACCTTCCGACCGGGACCGGGACGACGGGTGGACCGGGCGCTCCGGACCAGGACGCTGTGCTCGCGTTCCTCCAGCGCTACTACCTGCACACCGCCGCCGAGGACCTGGCGGACCGCGATCCGGTCGACGTCTTCGGTGCCGCCTTCTCCCACTACCGATTGGCTGAAAACCGTCCGCAAGGTACGGCAAATGTCCGGGTTCACACGCCGACCGTCGAGGAGAACGGCTGGACGTGCAGCCACTCGGTGGTCGAGGTGGTCACGGACGACATGCCCTTCCTGGTCGATTCCGTCACCAACGAGCTGTCCCGCCAGAGCCGCGGTATCCACCTGGTGATCCACCCCCAGGTGGTGGTGCGCCGCGACATCACCGGCAAGCTCCTGGACGTCCTGCCCGCCGAGGAGCCCCAGCCGTCGGGCAAGCCCGATCTGCCGCACGACGCTCTCACGGAGAGCTGGATCCATGTGGAGATCGATCGCGAGACCGACCGCGGTGACCTGAAGCAGATCACCGAGGATCTGCTGCGCGTGCTCTCCGACGCCCGCGAGGCCGTCGAGGACTGGGAGAAGATGCGCGACGCGGCGCTGCGGATCGCCGACGGCCTCGCCACCGAGCCCACCCCGACCGACCTCCCCGACGAGGAGATCGAGGAGGCCCGCGAGCTGCTCCGGTGGCTCTCCTCGGACCACTTCACGTTCCTCGGCTACCGCGAGTACGACCTGCGCGGCGACGACGCGCTGGCCGCCGTCCCCGGCACGGGCCTCGGAATCCTCCGCTCCGACCCGCAGCACGACACGGACGAGGACCATCCGGTCAGCCCGTCCTTCAGCCGGCTGCCCGCCGACGCCCGCGCCAAGGCCCGCGAGCACAGGCTGCTCATCCTCACCAAGGCCAACAGCCGCGCCACGGTGCACCGCCGCTCGTACCTGGACTACGTGGGCGTCAAGAAGTTCGACTCGGACGGCAACGTCATCGGGGAGCGGCGCTTCCTCGGCCTGTTCTCCTCCGCGGCGTACACCGAGTCCGTGCGCCGGGTGCCGGTGGTCCGGCGCAAGGTGCAGGCCGTGCTGCGCGGCGCCGGGTTCTCGCCCAGCAGCCACGACGGCCGCGACCTGTTGCAGATCCTGGAGACGTACCCCAGGGACGAGCTCTTCCAGACCCCGGCCGACGAGCTCCAGGCCATCGTCACCAGCGTGCTCTACCTCCAGGAGCGGCGCCGCCTGCGGCTCTACCTCCGCAAGGACGAGTACGGCCGCTACTACTCGGCCCTGGTCTACCTGCCCCGCGACCGGTACACCACCGGCGTCCGGCTGCGCATCGTGGACATCCTCAAGGACGAGCTGCGCGGCGACAGCGTCGACTTCACCGCCTGGAACACCGAGTCGATCCTCTCCCGGCTGCACTTCGTCGTCCGCGTCGCGTCCGGCACCGAGCTGCCGCAGCTCAGCGACGGCGACCGGGACCGCATCGAGGCCCGTCTCGTGGAGGCCGCGCGGAGCTGGGACGACGGGTTCAGCGAGGCGCTGAACGCCGAGTGCGGCGAGGAGCGGGCCGCCGAGCTGCTCCGCCGCTACCAGGGCGCGTTCCCCGAGGGCTACAAGGCCGACCACACTCCCCGCGCGGCGGTCGCCGACCTCGTCCACCTGGAGAAGCTGAACGGCCAGAAGGGCGCCGGCGGCAAGCGCCGTGGGCGCGTGCAGGACTTCGCGCTCTCCCTCTACGAGCCGGTGGGCGCCGCTCCCGACGAGCGCCGCTTCAAGATCTACCGGACCGGCGGCCAGGTCTCGCTCTCCTCGGTGCTGCCGGTGCTCAGCCGGCTGGGCGTGGAGGTCACCGACGAGCGCCCCTACGAGCTGCGGTGCACCGACCGCGAGGCCGCGTGGATCTACGACTTCGGCCTGAGGATGCCCAAGCCGACCGGCACCGCGGGCGACTACCTGGGTGACGACGCGCGCGAGCGGTTCCAGGAGGCCTTCGCGGCCGTGTGGACCGGGCAGGCGGAGAACGACGGCTTCAACGCCCTGGTGCTCGGCGCGGGCCTGAACTGGCGCGAGGCGATGGTGCTGCGCGCCTACGCCAAGTACCTGCGCCAGGCCGGCTCCACGTTCAGCCAGGACTACATGGAGGACACCCTCCGCACCAACGTGCACACCACCCGGCTGCTCGTCTCCCTCTTCGAGGCGCGGATGGCGCCCGAGCGGCAGCGCGCCGGGACCGAGCTGATCGACGGCCTGCTGGAGGAGGTGCAGGGCGCCCTCGACCAGGTGGCCAGCCTCGACGAGGACCGGATCCTGCGGTCCTTCCTCACCGTCATCAAGGCCACCCTGCGCACCAACTTCTTCCAGAGCGCGGACGGCGGGGGTGAGAAGGACGGCGAGGAAGGCGGAGCCGCGGGCCGGCCGCACGGCTACGTCTCCATGAAGTTCGACCCGCAGGCCATCCCCGACCTGCCGGCGCCCCGGCCGGCGTACGAGATCTGGGTGTACTCGCCCCGGGTCGAGGGAGTCCACCTCAGGTTCGGGAAGGTCGCGCGCGGCGGCCTGCGCTGGTCGGACCGGAAGGAGGACTTCCGTACGGAGATCCTCGGCCTGGTCAAGGCGCAGATGGTGAAGAACACCGTGATCGTGCCGGTGGGCGCCAAGGGCGGCTTCGTCGCCAAGCAGCTCCCGGACCCGTCGGTGGACCGCGAGGCCTGGCTCGCCGAGGGCATCGCCTGCTACCGGACCTTCATCTCCGCGCTGCTCGACATCACCGACAACCTCGTGGCCGGCGACGTGGTGCCGCCGGACGACGTCGTCCGGCACGACGAGGACGACACCTACCTGGTCGTCGCCGCCGACAAGGGCACCGCCACGTTCTCCGACATCGCCAACGAGGTCGCGCAGGAGTACAACTTCTGGCTGGGCGACGCGTTCGCCTCCGGCGGCTCCGCCGGGTACGACCACAAGGGCATGGGCATCACCGCCCGGGGCGCCTGGGAGTCCGTGAAGCGGCACTTCCGTGAGCTGGGCCACGACACGCAGACGGAGGAGTTCACCGTCGTCGGCGTCGGCGACATGTCCGGTGACGTCTTCGGCAACGGCATGCTGCTCAGCGAGCACGTCCGCCTCGTCGCGGCCTTCGACCACCGGCACATCTTCATCGACCCGGTCCCCGACGCGGCCACCTCGTACGCGGAGCGGCGCCGGCTCTTCGAGCTGCCCCGCAGCTCCTGGGCCGACTACGACAAGGAGCTGCTGTCGGCCGGCGGCGGGATCTTCCCGCGCACCGCCAAGTCCATCCAGCTCAACGCCCACATCCGCGAGGCGCTCGGCATCGAGGGCAACGCCGTCAAGATGACCCCGGCCGACCTGATGCGCACCATCCTCAAGGCCCCGGTCGACCTCCTGTGGAACGGCGGCATCGGCACCTACGTCAAGGCCGGCAGCGAGTCCCACGCGGACGTCGGCGACAAGGCGAACGACGCGATCCGGGTGGACGGCGCCGATCTGCGCGTCCGGGTCGTCGGCGAGGGCGGCAACCTCGGCCTCACCCAGCTCGGCCGGATCGAGTTCGCCGACCGCGGCGGCCGGGTCAACACCGACGCGATCGACAACAGCGCCGGCGTGGACACCTCCGACCACGAGGTGAACATCAAGATCCTGCTCAACGCGGTGGTGGCCAACGGCGACCTGACCGTGAAGCAGCGCAACAAGCTGCTCGCCGAGATGACCGACGAGGTCGGCTCCCTGGTGCTGCGGAACAACTACGCGCAGAACATCGCGCTGGCCAACTCCGTCGCCCAGGCGCCCTCGCTCCTCCACGCCCAGCAGCGCTTCATGCGCCGCCTGGCCCGCGAGGGCCACCTGGACCGCGCCCTGGAGTTCCTGCCCAGCGACCGCCAGATCAAGGAGCGGCTGAACGCCGGCCGCGGCCTGAGCCAGCCCGAGCTGGCCGTGCTCCTCGCCTACACGAAGATCACGGCCGCCGACGAGATCATCGGCACCAGCCTGCCGGACGACCCGCACCTCCAGCGCCTGCTGCACGCGTACTTCCCGCAGGCCGTGCGCGAACGGTACGAGGAGCAGATCGACGCCCACGCGCTGCGCCGCGAGATCATCACGACGCTGCTGATCAACGACACCGTGAACACCGGTGGCACCTCGTTCCTGCACCGGCTGCGCGAGGAGACCGGGGCGAGCATGGAGGAGATCATCCGGGCGCAGCTCACGGCCCGGGAGATCTTCAACCTGGCCACCGTCTGGGACGCGGTGGAGGACCTCGACAACGTGGTCGCCGCCGGCGTGCAGACCCGGATCAGGCTGCACTCGCGGCGCCTCGTCGAGCGCGGCACCCGCTGGCTGCTCAACAACAGGCCGCAGCCGTTGCAGCTCACCGAGACGGTCGAGTTCTTCGGCGAGGGTGTCAGCCGCGTCTGGGGCGAGCTGCCGAAGCTGCTGCGCGGCAGCGACGCCGAGTGGTTCCAGTCGCTCAACGACGAGCTGGCCGGGGCGGGCGTCCCCGGGGAGCTGGCCGAGCGGGTGGCCGGGTTCTCGTCGGCGTTCCCGACGCTGGACATCGTCGCCATCGCCGACCGGATGCACAAGGACCCGCTGGAGGTCGCCGAGATCTACTACGACCTCGGGGACCGGCTGAACATCGCCCGGTTGATGGACCGCGTCACCGAGCTGCCGCGCACCGACCGCTGGCAGTCCATGGCGCGTGCCTCCATCCGCGAGGACCTGAACGCGGCGCACGCCGCCCTCACGGCGGATGTGCTCGCGGTCGGGGACGGCCTTGCGACGCCCGAGCAGCGCTTCAAGGCGTGGGAGCAGAAGAACGCGGCGATCCTCGGGCGGGCCCGGGCCACGCTGGAGGAGATCCAGGGGTCGGACTCGTTCGACCTGGCGAACCTGTCGGTGGCGATGCGGACGATGCGGACGCTGCTGCGGACGCACCACTGACCGGTACTACGCGTACGGCGCCCCTTCGGGGGCGTCGGGCCGGTTCCGTTAGGGGCGCGGGGAAGGCGACCTTGCAGGTCGTCACCGGCCGGAAGTGGTGGTTTCGGCCGTGTCCGGACCATCGGCCGGTGGGGCTTGCCCGCGCAGTTCCCCGCGCCCCTTTCAGGTCGGGGCTGCGCCCCGTACCCGTTCCGGCGGGGCGGTTTCGGTCGTGTCCGGACCATCAGTCCGTAGGTGGTGCTCGCGCAGTTCCCCGCGCCCCGCAAGGGGCGCGGGGAACTGCGCGAGCAACCACGACGAGACGAGTCAGGACGCCACCGTCCGAAAGGGGCTGTCTCTGTCGTGCCCGGGCCGGGCGCCGGGCGCCCACCTCCGGTGGGTGACCGGCGCCCGGCGCTTTTTTCGGCTCTCCGCCGGGGCCCTACTTCTTCGTGAACGCCTCGTACTCCTTGATGACGTCCGCCGTCGGCCCGTCCATCCTCAGCTCGCCGCGCTCCAGCCACAGCACCCGTTCGCAGGTGTCGCGGATGGAGTTGTTGTTGTGGCTGACGAGGAAGACCGTGCCGGCCTCGGCGCGCAGTTCGCGGATGCGGGCCTCCGAGCGGCGCTGGAACGAGCGGTCGCCGGTGGCGAGGGCCTCGTCGATGAGGAGGACGTCGTGGTCCTTGGCCGCGGCGATCGAGAACCGCAGCCGGGCCGCCATACCGGACGAGTAGGTCCGCATCGGGAGGGTGATGAAGTCGCCCTTCTCGTTGATCCCGGAGAAGTCGACTATCCCCTGGTACCGCTCCTTGATCTGCGCACGGGACATGCCCATGGCGAGACCGCCGAGGTAGACGTTCCGCTCGCCCGTCAGGTCGTTCATCAGGGCCGCGTTCACGCCGAGCAGCGAGGGCTGGCCGTTGGTGAAGATCTGGCCGTTCTCCACGGGCAGCAGCCCGGCGATGGCCTTGAGCAGGGTCGACTTGCCGGAGCCGTTGGTTCCGATGAGGCCGATCGCCTCGCCCTTGTAGGCGGTGAACGAGACCTTCTTGACCGCGTGCACGGTCCGCACGCCCGACGCCTTCGCCGTGGAGCCCGGCCGCAGGATCCGGCGGAGCGCGGCGGGGGCGCCGCCCCGGCCGCCCTTGGTGCCGTTGACGCGGTAGACGATGTCGACGTCGTCGACGATCACTGTGGGGGCGGGGCCGTCGCCGGGCGCGCCGCCCTGCCCCTCGCTGCCGGTGTGGGTCATCGTGTCAGCCACGGCCGTACGTCTCCTCCGCCTGCCAGAAAAAGATGAACCCGCCGACTCCGGCGACCAGCGCCCAGCCCACGGCCAGCGCCCAGACGTGGGGCGGCAGCTGGTCGGCGTGGAAGCTGTCGATGAGCGAGAAGCGCATCAGGTCGATGTAGACGGCGGCCGGGTTGGCCTGGAGCAGCAGCTTGACGAACCCCGGGACGCTGCGGCCGTCGAGCAGCTTGTTGATGCTCCACATCACGCCGGACATGTACATCCAGGTGCGCAGCACGAACGGCATGAGCTGCGAGAGGTCCGGCGTGTTGCTGCCGAGACGCGCCATGATCATGGCGAGCCCGGCGTTGAACGTGAACTGGAGGGTGAGCGCGGGGATCGCCAGCAGCCAGGAGAAGGCCGGCGGCACCCCGAAGCAGACGCAGATCACGATCAGGGCGCACATCGAGAACAGCAGCTGCTGGAGCTGCTGGAGGCAGAACGAGATCGGCAGCGACGCCCGGGGGAAGTGCAGGGCGCGCACCAGCCCCAGGCTGCCGGAGATGGCGCGGGTGCCCGCCATCACCGACTGCTGGGTGAACGTGTACACGAACACGCCCGTGACCAGGAACGGGATGTAGTCCGGCACGCCCCGCTTGGAGTTGAGCAGCAGGCCGAAGATGAGGTAGTAGACCGCGGCGTTCAGCAGCGGGGTCATGATCTGCCAGACCTGGCCGAGCTTGGCCTGGCTGTACTGCGAGGTCAGCTTGGCGGTGGCGAACGCGGTGATGAAGTGCCGCCGCTGCCAGAGCCGGCGCACGTATTCGGGCAGGCTCGGCCGTGAGCCGCTGACCGTGAGGCCGTACCGGGCGGCGAGCTCGGTGGGCGAGAGGGCGGCCTGGGTGGCGCTCGCCGCGCCGGAGCCCCCGGGGGAGGGCTCCGCCGGTGAGGACGGCGTGTGGAGTACCTGGCTCACATCCGTTTGCTTTCGCTCGGGGAGGGGTGAACGATGTTGCGGATCCGCTCACAGTGTCTTGATATATGCGTTGGGACGGTTCCGTATCGTCGCAGCGTCGAGAGTAGAGCGTGTTGCCGTCGGAACGCAACCGTTTCGTTGTAACGTCGAATCTATGCTGTCCCTCATGACGACGTCGCCGACCAACTCCACGGATCCCGCCGACCGGGCGGAACCTGTGGAGCCCGCGCGATCTCCGGCGGGCGCGGCCGGCTCGGCGGGCGCGGCCGGCTCGGCGGGCGCCGCGGCCCCCGAGGGGGCCCCAGGGCCCGGCTCCGCACCGGCGGACGACGCACCGGCGAGCGGGGCACCGACGCCGGCGAGCGGGGCACCTGCGGGCGCCGCACCCCGCCCGAGGCGGCGGGCACCGGCGGGCGCGGCCGTGCTGCGGGCGGACAAGACGGAGGCGATCCGGGTCGCCGTCTTCGAGGAGCTGGCGGCCGTCGGCTACGCCCGGATGTCGATCGAGGGCATCGCACGCCGCGCGGGGGTCGGCAAGACCGCGGTCTACCGCCGCTGGCGCTCCAAGCTGCACCTGGTGCTCGACCTGGTCTCGGCGCTCGCGGTGCAGGGGCTGCCGACGCCGGACACCGGCTCGCTGGAGGGCGACCTCAGGCTGCTGTACGAGCTGACGGCGCGCGCGCTGCGGCACCCCGTCGCGTCCCAGGTCATCCCCGACCTCCAGGCGGAGGCCGCGCGCAACGACGACATGGCGGAGGCCCTTCAGAAGGCCCTGCGGGAGGGGCAGGAGGGCGTGGCCAGCGGCATCGTCCGCGCGGCCGTGAACCGCGGCGAGCTCTCCGCCGACCTGGACGAGAACCTGGCCCTCGACCTCATCTCGGGGCCGCTGTACTGGCGCGCGGTGGTCGTCAGGGCGAAGCAGCCCAAGGGGTACCTCGCGCGGCTGGCGGCGGCCACGGCGGCGGGGCTGCGGACGCTCTGACCGCTGACGCGGTGGGGCGCGGTAGTACGCGGTAGTCGGACGGGGGTCCGTAGACGCGCCCGGCCGTCCGGCAGCCCCGGCCGCCCGGCTGAGCGGTTCCCCGGACACCCGCGACAGGCGGACGTGACCTGGACCATCCCCACCCGCCCCTCGTCGCCCCGCGCCGCTGCTGCATGCTGATGCGATGACCGTGGACTTCGGAAGGACATCGCACGACTACGCCCGGTACCGGACCGCGTTCCCGCCGGAGCTGTTCGCCCGGCTGGCCGGGATGGGCGTGGGCCTGCCCGGGCAGCGGGTCGCGGACCTCGGCACCGGAACCGGCGTGCTGGCCCGTGACCTGGCCGCCGCGGGATGCGCGGTGACCGGCGTCGACATCTCCCGGGCGCTGCTGGACCAGGCCCGCCGCCAGGACGCCGCGGCCGGCCTGGAGGTGGACTACCGCCTGGCCCCGGCGGAGGACACCGGCCTGCCGGGCGGGGCCTTCGACGTCGTCTCGGCGGGGCAGTGCTGGCACTGGTTCGACCGAGGCCGGGCCGCCGCGGAGGCCCACCGGCTGCTGGCGGCGGGCGGCGCGGTGGTGATCTGCCACCGCGACTACCTGGTACTGCCGGGCAACGTCGCCGAGGCCAGCGAGGACCTGGTGCTCGCGCACAATCCCGCATGGCGGATGGCCGGGGGGACCGGGATCCACGCGGCGTGGACGGTCGATGTCGCCGCCGCGGGCTTCCGGGACCTGGAGACGTTCAGCTTCGACATCGAGGTGCCGTTCACGCACGAGGAGTGGCGAGGGCGGATGCGGAGCTGCAACGGCGTCGGGGCGACCCTCTCCGACGCCGGGGTCGCGGCGTACGACGCGGAGCTGGCGCGTGTCCTGGCGGAACGCTTCCCGGAGGACCCGTTCACGGTCCCGCACCGCATCTGGGCGCTGGTGGCCCGCCGCGGGGGCGGTCCCGGGCGGCCGTAGGCCCCGACGGCCGCCCTGGGCCGTGGGTCTCCTGGCGGTTTCCCGGCGGGTTCACCCGCGGGACTCCGCCGTGCCACCAGGACCCCGCAGGTAGACCCGCCGGGCTCTGGGCCCTGCCAGCCCCTACAGGGCGGGCGGTCCCTGCTCGATGCGGCGGAGGACGGGTTCGAGGCGGTCCAGGTCGTCGCCCTCCTGGAGCTGGCGCTCGTCCCACCAGGTCGCGCCCGCGTCGACCAGCGGGCCGAGCGCGTCGCGGGCGCGGGCGGGATCGGTGGGGCTGACGCCGCCGAGGACCAGTTCGAAGGGGGCGCCGGGGTCCGCGCGGTGCTGCCGGATGTACGCGGCCAGCTCGCGGACCTCGTCGAGGGGCGGCAGGTGGCCGTGGCGGGCGGAGGCGAACAGCGGGACGGCGCCGTCGAAGCGGGCGGCGCGCCGCATCGGCGGACGGCTCGGCCAGAAACCGGCCACCCAGATGGGCGGGCGGGGCCGCTGCACGGTGCCGGGGCGCAGGATCACGTCCTTGGCCACGTAGTGCCGGCCCTCGTGCGTCACCGGCTCGCCCGTCCAGTACTTCTGCAACAGATCCAGGCCCTCGTCCAGGCGCTCGGCCAGCACCTTCGGGTCGGTGGCGTCGCCGAAGCTCTCGTACTCGTCCTCGATCGGCCCGCCGAGCCCCGTACCGAGGGTGACCCGGCCGCCGGTGAGGTGGTCGAGGGTGGCGACCTGCCGGGCGAGCTGGTGCGGCCGGCGCCGCGCCACCGGGGTGACGAGGGTGCCGAGCCGGATCCGCGAGGTGGCCAGCGCCGCCGCGGTCAGCAGCATCCAGGGGTCGCCGAAGGGCCGCGCGTGGCGCCGGTGCAGCACGTGGTCCCACACGAACAGCCCGTCCCACCCGGCCTCTTCCGCCGCGGCGGCGACGCGGGCCACGGTCCTGGGGTCGGAGAAGTCACCGAAGTTCGGAATATTGATCGAGAAGCGCACGGTCGCATGCTGCCGTGGCGGGGGCGTGGGGGCAATGGGGCGTGGCCGGGGGCCCGTTCCTGAGATCCTGCACGGCGCGGGCCGGGGAAGCGGCCGGCGCCACGGCTGAGGCCGTCGGCGTGCACCGTACCGAGCCGCCTCTCACCCTCCCGCTGGAAACGCGCCCGGAAGACTCCGCTCGGGAAGACCAGGTGACCGCCGTGCGTGTCGCCGCACGGGACCGGGGCGAGGCGGGTTCCGAGGCGGTTCTCAGACAGGCCGTGACTCTGCGGGCACCGCGCGCAGGCCGTTCAGGATGATGTCCAGCAGGTGCCGTGCGCGGGGCTCCCAGTCCCACGCGTCCAGCCGGGACAGGCAACTCAGCAGGAGGATGACATCGCGCGCGTCGACGTCCGCGCGAACGGTCCCGTCGGCCTTCCCGGCGTCCAGGAGCGTGGTCACCGCGTCGCCGATCGGACCGAGGCTGCGCGCCGTGAGGTCCTGCCACACCCCCACCTCGACCGCCGCGAACACCCCCTGCTTCACCTGCGCGTAGCCGGCCACCCGGTCGAACCACCGGCGCAGCGCCTCCAGCGGCGCGTGCTCGGCCAGCAGCCGCGGCGCCGCCGCGACGAGTTCTTCGACGTCCTGGCGGTAGACCTCGGCGAGCAGGTCCTCGCGGGTCGGGAAGTGGCGGTAGAGGGTGCCCTGTCCGACGCCCGCCTGCTTGGCGATCGCGTTCAGCTTGAACTCCTCGGAGCCGGCCACGGCGGCGCGCGCGGCCTCGATGATCCGCGCCCGGTTCTCCTCGGCATCGGCACGGCGGCGGGGTGCGTTCATCTCTCCTCTGACGGTGCGAAGTGGATAAGTGGACACGTGTCCGGTAGTCTGGAAGCTAATCGGACACGTGTCCAGATTACTGCGGCATCACCGAGAACGGAGCTGTTCATGTCGGAGATCACAGGAATCGCAGAGGTCACGGGGGTCAACGGCAAGGTCGTCGCCATCACCGGAGCGAGCAGCGGCATCGGCGAGGCCACGGCACGGCTGCTCGCCGAGCGCGGGGCGGCGGTCGTCCTGGGCGCCCGGCGTGCGGAGCGGCTGGAGAAGCTGGCAGGCGCCATCCGCGAGCGCGGCGGCCGTGCGGCCGTCCTCGCCGCCGACGTCACGCGGGCCGCGGACCTCGAACGCCTCGTCGAGCTTGCCGTCTCCGAGTTCGGCCGGCTCGACGTGCTCGTGGGCAACGCCGGCATCAGCAGGATCGGGCCGGTCGCCGACCTCGACGTTGACGGCTGGTCCTCGATGATCGACGTCAACCTCCGCGGCGTCCTGAACGGCATCGCCGCGGCGCTCCCGGTGTTCCGGCGGCAGGGGCGCGGGCACCTGGTGACGACGGTCTCCACGTCCGGCCTGAAGATCGTCCCCACGCAGGCGGTGTACGCGGCGACGAAGAACGCGGTCCGCACCCTCCTGGAAGCATTGCGGCAGGAGTCGACCGACGGGGTGCTGCGGACCACGGCGGTGTCGCCCGGCTTCGTCCGCACGGAACTCGTCGACTCCATCGACCACCCGGAGGTCCGGGAGGAGGCCCGCCGCAGGATGGACGAATTCGGCATCGACCCGGAGGCGGTGGCCCGCACCATCGCGTTCGCGATCGAGCAGCCGGACGACGTCGAGATCGGGGAGATCGTCATCCGGCCTACGGTGCAGGGCTGAGGTCCGGTGCGTCGAGGGTTTTGCCCTTGAGGGCGGTTATCAGTGCCCCTAGGGCCACGGGGGCGGTGGTGAGGATCGTGCCGGGCATCTCGCTCTCGCGGAGATGTATGTGGGCAGGGCTGTTTGTTGGTGCACTGAGTTCCACGCAGTCGCCGTCTGAGTTGCCGTCGGAGAACGATGACTTCTGCCAGGTGGCCGCGAGTTCGAGGCAGTTGCCCCCTGGGTTGCCGTCGGAATACGTCGACTTCTGCCACTGCGGAGTGGTTTCCATGGGCTGCCGCCTCTCATGGTTCGTGGGAGATCCGCATGATCAGGTCCCTTGATGCCCGCGGATCCAAAGCCGTGGATTCGATCCTCGTGTAGCGCTGTCGATATTGGTTGAGGCGCGCCTCTGCATCGACGAAGAACGCGCCGTGTCCAGTGTCGATCTGCACGGTGTCCAACTGGGGCACGGGTCCGCATGCGTACAGCATGGAGTGGCCAGCTCCTGCAAATGCCTCGCTGTCGAAAGGAACGACGCGCAACGTCACGTGAACTGCTTCCGACAGCGTGAGAATGCGGGCCAATTGGGCCTGGGCAACCTTGCAGCCTCCGACGCGGATCCGCAGGGCGGCCTCGTGAACCACTGCATCGAACGGCTTTCCGTGCTCTCCTGTGATGATCTTCTGTCGTTCCAGACGGAACTCGATGAAGCTGTCCAGCTCCTCTGGCGGCCAGCCGGGCGAGACGAAGCGAAAAGCTGCCCGCATGTGATCCTCTGTCTGGAGGAGTCCCGGGATGTGGGCCATCTCGAAGGTGCGGATGCTGAGGGCGTGATGCTCAAGTTCGGCAAGGTCCGGCCCTGATGGGGCCATGATCCCCCGATACTCCTCCCACCACCCCTTACCCCTCTCCGCGGCCATGGCCACCAACGCATCCACGTAAGCAGCGTCGTCGCACGCATAATGCGCCGCCAAGCGGCGGATCCGCTGCTCGCTGACGCCGAAGCGGCCCGCTTCCAGGTGGCTGAGCTGGGCCGAGCCGGAGCCGAGGATCTGTGCCGCCTCGCGGGCGGTGGCGCCCGCCGCCTCCCGCATCTTGCGCAGCTCGGTGCCGAGGCGCATCTGGCGTGCCGTGGGGTTTGGTCTGGGCGGCATCGGCTTTTCCTTGTCTGGCTGTTGAGCGTGCACGTCCGGGTGAAGCATGGCGGACAGGCTTGCTACGTATCAAATTTGTCCGCTACGTTCGGTGAAGGTTGCCGCACGCACCGTCGCGGCAACTATGGCAACCAGGTCATGCCAAACGCCAGTTGGAAGAGCACCCCACCGGGGCAACGCCACCGACCGGTACCCGCGAACCCCGCTCTGCCAGGAGTTGATTCGCCATGCCCAAAACCACACCACCCACCCCGCGAACCCCTCTCCCGTACCGCTACGCCCTCCACTGCCCCACATCCCCCCTCACCCCCACCGCCCCGAAGACCGCCCGCGACTGTGTCACCGCCGTACTCGCCTCCCGGCGCCTCGCCGCGCTCGCCGACGACGCGGCCCTCTCTGTACCTCGGAGTTGATGGCGAACGCCTGCCGTCACGCACGCAACAGCCCGTGTGCCGTCTTACGGCTGGTCGTCGACCCCCGGGGTCCCGTCGCACTCCGGATCACCGTGTACGACGGCGACGCCGAGGGGCTGCCGCTAGCGCCGCGTCAGAGCCGGCGTCCGGGGAACAGTCCACCTACGACCGAAGGAGCCCGCCGTGGACCAATGTGGCTTTGTCCACGCGTTCTCGTGGACAAAGCCAATCCTGCCGGGCCACGGCGACCGCCACCGGCTGCCCGCCGACGAGATGTCCCGGCGGCTCGCGGCCCTGACGGAACGCACCCGGTTGCTGCGGCCCCGGCCGGTCGACTTCACGGCCGTGCGGTGGTGAGCGGGCGATGTCCCTCGGCAATCGGGCGGACGGCGGTCAGGACCCGTGCACCCAGATCCGGAGCGGACCGAGCACCGCGAAACCGGCCCCGAGTGCATCCGCGAGGCCGTCCCCGTGCTCGTAGCCGACCAGGGCGAGGCCGGGGAAGTGTTCGGCCGCGGCGGTGATCGCCGACGACCAGGTGCCGGCCGTGTCGCAGCCGTCGGCCGTGAAGACGTTGGAGGCGCCGACGACCCCGGCACCGCTGTTCAGGACGGCACCCCCGTAGAGGTCGTCGTCCTTGCGGAGGGCGAGCACCAGCACCGACGGGTCGTCGAGCAGGGCCGGCCGGAAGACGTCCGGGGCCCTGGCACCGCCGTGCCAGGCGGCCACCCAGGCGCGGAGGGCGGCGGCCGTGGAGACCGGCTCGGCGCGCAGGGCCGGTGCCGCTCCTGCGGAGGGTCCCGCGGGGCGGTGGATCCACTGGGCGGTGAACAGTTCGACGAAGCCGGCCGCGGTGAGGTCGAGCGTGGCGAAACTGTCCTTGACCGAACACCCGGGTGACGCGGTGTCGATCCCGGACAGGACGTCCGCGGCCGCGGCGTCCGGGCGCAGGGTGACGGCGTCGGGGTGGTACTCCGGCGTCCGGCGCGCACTCATCCAGGCCGTCTCGCCGAAGGTGCTCGGTATGCCGTGGGAGCGGCAGACCGCGGCGCACCAGACGGCGTTGTTACGGGCGGCGGTACGCAGGGGAGTCGTCCCGTTCGAGGCCATTCGGGAAGGCTGGCACGTCCTTGGCCCGACCGCATGCCGATTCCCTCCCCCTGGGCCTGGGCTCGTTTCCCGGCCTCGCGTTCCGGTCTCCCCGACCGGCCTCCGGCGTTCCCCTGCCGTCCGCGGTGCCCACCGCGGGGAGTTCCCGGGAACGTGCGACCACGCGGGTGCGACGCGGCCGGCCGTGCCGTAGCGGCAGCCGTGCCAGCAGCATCGGCAGCAGTGTCTGGACGGCGGCGGCGGTGCCGCAGGCGAGGAGCACGGCGGCGGCGGAGGGCCAGCGGGGGAGGGCGAGGGCGAGAACGAGGAAGAAGGCGGCGCAGGCGAAGAAGCCCTGGAGGACACCGAGGAAGAAGTGCGCGGCGGCCAGGCCGCCCTGGGCCCGGTGGGTGAACAGGGCGAGGATGAGGGCGATCGCCTGAATCGGCGTCAGCAGGCCGGACAGGCGCGGGCCGAGGACCCCGGAGACGCTGGTCAGGACGAGCACGGTGGCACCGGCGCAGGCCATCCGCAGCGGAAGGTCCCACCATGCGCCGGGAGCCGCGGCAACGGCGGTGCCCGGTGGCCGCCACAGCAGCGTCCCGGTCAGCGCCACGGCGATCAGGGCGAGGGTGACGGGCAGCGCGGGCCTGGCCAGCCACAGCAGCACGGTCGACGCGGCGAAGACCGTGAGGGCGGCGAGGAGCGAGGCCGGCCGCCCGCGGCCGTGGCGGGCGGCGACGGCGTACGCCAGGGAGAGGCCCCAACTGGAGAGCAGTCCTTGGAGCGTCCCCGCGGCCGCCTGCGCCGCAACCACCGGGCCGTGCGCGGCGAGCAGCAGTACGACGACGGGGCCGGACGTCAGTGGAAGCCCGGCCAGCCGGCCACCGACGACGGGTCCCCAGTGCCGCTGCACGGCGGACATGAGCAGCACGAGTACGGGAGAGAGACAGATACGCAGCGTGATGAGGGCTATGTCCACGTGCCATGACATTGGCACGGATTACACTGCGATGGGCACTGATCTCCGCCTCGTATGCCTGATTCGGCGGTGGAAAACGCAGTGGAAGGCGAATGATGCCGATGATTTCTCGACGGACGGTTCCTGGACAGGCCCAGGGCGCTCCCGCTCCCCGCCGCGCGGTTCCCGGACGCGCACCGGGCCACGCCCCCGGACACGCCCCTGGATACGACGCACTGGACCGGATCGACCGGGCTCTGCTGCGGCTGCTCGCACAGGACAGCCGTGCCTCCTACCAGGAGCTGGGCAAGGCGGTGCGGCTCAGCGCCAACGCCACGGCCGAACGGGTCCGCAGGCTGCGCCGCGGCGGTGTCATCCGGGCCTACACCCTGGAGATCGAGCCTGCCGCGCTCGGCCAGAACCTGCGCGCGATGACCAGCGTCAAGCTCCGCGACGACATCAGGCGCGTGGAGTTCGAAGCCCGCCTCGCCGCCGTTCCCCAGGTCGTCGCCGCCTTCCACACCACCGGGCAGTACGACTACGAGCTCACCATCGACTGCGTCGATCCCAGCGAGCTGGAGTTCGTGGTGGGCAGGCTGAAGGAGGAGGCAGGCGTCCGGGACGCCAACAGCCGCCTCGTACTCAGCGAGGTTCCCCTGGATCCGCTGCGCGTCCTGGAGCCGCAGGACACCTCCGCCGAGCCGTAGGGCACCTGTGTCGAGCCGTAGGGCACCTGTGTCGCACCTCGTGGCTGCCCTCAGCGCATCAGCCGGTCCGCGACCCGGGCCGCCGCTTGGCCGTCGTCCAGGTCGCAGTAGGCGTCACGGAACGCGGCGTACGCGTCGGCGTGGCGTTCGGTGAGGGCGTCCAGGTCGCGCAGTGCCGTCAGGACCTCGTCCGTGGAGGTGAGCAGGGGGCCGGGCGCGCGGGTCTCGAAGTCCAGCGTGAAGCCGCGCACCGTGTCCCGGTAGTGCTCCAGGTCGTAGGTGTGGAACAGCATCGGACGGCCCGTGTGCGCGAAGTCGAACATCAGCGACGAGTAGTCCGTGACCAGGACGTCCGCGATCAGCAGCAGCTCCCCGGCGTGCGGGTGGCGGGTGACGTCGTGGACGAACGGGGCGCGCGCCCCGGGCAGCCGGCCCGACGCCAGCGGGTGCCTGCGCACCAGCAGCACGTGGTCCTCGCCGAGCGCGCGCTCCGCGGCGTGGAAGTCGAAGGCCGGCTCGTAGCCGTAACGGAACACCGCCTCACCGCCGGTCCGGGCGCCGTGCTCCGGGCCGTGCACGCCCTCCGCGTACGCGCCTTTCGTGTAGGGGCCTTGCGTGTACGGGCTTTGCGTGTAGGGGCCTTGCGTGTACGGGCTTTGCGTGTAGGGGCTTTGCGTGGACGGGCTTTGCGTGGACGGGCCTTGCCTGTACGAGTCTTGCGCGTACGCGCTGTCCGCGGGGCCGGCGGAACCGTCCGGTCCGCCGGTGTCCAGCCACCCGTAGTGGTCCCGGTACGTCGGCGCGTACAGCACCACCCGCCGTCCCGGCTCGATGCCCAGCGCCGTCCGCACCCGCTCGGCGGTCTTCTCCCGGTCCGGCGAGAAGAGGACGTCGTTGCGCGGTGAACCCGCCTGGAGCAGCTCGCCGTCGTAGCCGAGCGCGCCGCAGAGCCGGCTGATCGCGAACCGGTTGGGGGCGACCAGCACGCTCCACTGCGCCGCCAGGCGCGGCAGCGCCTCGATGTGCGCGTGGTCCGCGTACCGGCTGCCCGCGAGGTCGGCACCGATCCGCTTGAGCGGGACGCCGTGCCAGGTCTGGACGACCGTCTGGCCGTCCCGGCGCTCGAACCACTCCGGCAGGTGCTCCGAGGCGATGATCCGGCGGCACCGCGCCAGCGCCTCGTACCAGTCGGAGCCGTGCTCCGGCACGGCGCGCGCCGCGGGCGGCACCTGCTCCCGCGGGTCCCGGGTGACCCACAGGTGCTCGACATCGGTCCCGCGCCGCACCAGCTCCTCGTGCACCGCGCGCAGCGAGTCGTCGGCGCGGCCCGCGGTGTAGAGCACCGCCTCCCGCAGCGGTTCCTCGCGCTGCCGCGGGTAGTGCGCGGTACGCAGCCGGTGCCGGGCGTACGGGCCCCGTTCGGCCGCGGGCAGCACCGGACCCGCCTCCACGACGAGGTGGTCGCCCTGCGCGCGGTACACCGCGCACGGCCGGTTCCGGCAGGTGCGGTGGGCCGGGAGTGCCGCGGCCAGCGGGGCGAGGACGCGCAGGGGGTACTCGGCGGGTCCGGTGGCCGGGGGTGCGTCGGGGGCCGTGCCCGGTTCCGGCGCCTGCTCCGGTGCCGACTCCGGGTCCGGTTCCGGCCCCGGAGCCGGTGTCTGCTTCGGCGCCCGCTCGCGTACGTACGCGTACCAGTGGCCCTCGCCCAGCAGGTCCCCGCCGGGGTCCAGCGTTGCCGAGAAGCGCTCGCCGTGGGCCGGGGGTGTGGGTGTGGGCGGGGTCGACGGTGCCTGTGCTCCGGTCGTGAGCAGTTCGCGCGGTCCGGGCGCGGGCGGGCCGGCTGTGGGGGGTTCGGGATCGGCGCTGGCCTTGGGTTCCGGATCTGGTTCCGTTTCCGATTGCGCCTCGGCCTCCGTACCGTCCGGAACGGTCTCCCTGGGGGCGCTCCCCGAATCGACTGCCCCAGGGAGCACGTCGGGGGCCGCGCCCTGCGGCACCCTCACCAGAGGCACCGTCACCTCCTCGTCGAGCACGGCGTGCCGGAGCACCAGCTCCGCGTCCGGGACCCCGGACGGGGTGCCGGACGCGGAGGCGGCATCCCGACCGGCCTCCGCACCCGGCCCGCCGCCCGGCCCGCCGCCCGTGCCGGCCCCCGCCGACGCCGTCCCGCTGATCGTCAGCGTGCCGTCGTCCGCCCAGAGGACCGTGTCGGCGATCGGGCGGCGGGTCAGCTCGATCCGGAGCAGCCCGCGGTCGTCCGCCGTGGCGACCAGCTCGCGGCCGTCGCCCAGGGCGTACCGTCCGGGCGGGAGGCCGGGCACGGCGGCCGGAGCGGCCAGGCCGCCGTCCGCCATGACCAGGTCGGCCCGCCAGACCTCCGCGCACGGCGGCGGCACCTCCTTGGGGGCGCGGTGCACCGGCGCCGGCACGGTCGCCAGCTGGGCGAGCGGGACCCGTAGGCGGAAACGGCCGTCCTCAGGGGTGAGCGGTGCCTCGATCAGCATTCCGCTTCCGGTTCCGTCCGGGCCCTCGGGGCGGGACAGCCGGAGCGCCTGGACGCCATCGTCGAAGACCCGCCCGGCGAACACCACGTCATCTCCCTCGCGGTGGTGGGCCTCGACGCGGACCGGGTGGGCGACGATGCTCAGCGTCAGGCCGCCCGCGTCCCAGCCCAGTTCGAGACGGAGCCGCCCGGCGTCGCGCCTGCTGACCGGCCCGGCGCTGGGGATGTCGTCCAGATCGCGCACGATCCACTGCGCGGCCGCGGCGCCCGCGGGGCGGACGGGGGCGTGGCGCACGGTCCCGTGCGCGGCGATCAGCACGCCCAGCGACCAGACGCCGGGCCGCCAGCGGCCCGCGGCCCTGAGCTTCGACGGGTCCACGGACATCTCGAAGCCGGCCTGGTCGTAGCAGTGCAGCCGCTGCCCGGACTCGGCCGTGGCGGCCGGGTCGGGAACGGTTCTTGTGGGCACCAGCCGGACCCGCGGCACGCCCCGCAGCCCCTGCCCGCCCGGCACGCTCCGGATCCCCGGCAGACCCTGGTCCCGTACCGAGACGAGGACGCCCGTCCTGACGGACCGGTTGGGCTTGGCGGCTTCGAGGTTGCGGATGTAGGCGTAGCCCCTGATGACGATGCGCCCGTCGCCGTCCCAGGTGATCTCGCGGGCCCGCGCGACCCCGTCCAGTTCGGCCCGTGCCAGCCGGGTCACCGTCTCGCCGGCCTCCTCGGACCCGTGGGCCACGCTGCCCGGTTGTCCCTGGACCTGCCCCGAACCGGACGCCGTCCCCGCCCCGCTCGTCCCGCTCGCCGCGCGCCCGCCCCCCGCGCCGGCCAGCGGGAAGGACGCGTGCCGCAGGAGCCGGCCGCGGATCTGGAACGCGGTGTCGTCGCCGGGGCCCGACGTGAGCAGCTCCAGCAGCTCGGACAGCCGCCGCTCGCGCACCAGGTACCACTTCACGCGCAGCCCGGCGGGCAGGCTGTCGAGCGCCGCGGGCGCCGCGCGGGCCACGAACTCCGGCGCCGCCGCGAGGAACGCCTCCCGGTACGCGCGCCCGGCCGACGGCAGCGCCTCCAGGAACGGCACGAGGTCGCCCCGCAGGCAGGACGCGTCGTACGCCTCCCGGTGCGCGGGCTGCTGCACGGCGAGGAAGCGGCTGATGTGCTCGCACGCCGCGATCCGGTCCCGTACCGCCTTCGCGTCGGCGTGCCGCGCGGCGCCCGCGCCCTGCCCCGCCCGCTGGTACGAGACGTGCTCCCGGAGCAGGTCGACGGACCCGGCGAGGAAGTGCGCCGGGATCGTCACCCGGGTCGACGCGTACTGCCTGCCCTCGGGGAACGAGAGCGCGTGCCGGTCCCAGAACGCGCGGCGGAACACCTTGTTCCGGGCGGTGCGGTCCGCGAGCAGCCGGGGGGTGCGGGTGATGTGGGTACGTGCCCGGCTCTCGGTGAGCCAGTGGTACCCGGGCTCCTGGCGGCGGCCGTGCTTGCCGAGCTGCCAGACGTTGCCGACCGCGAAGGCCGAGCCGGTGGTGTCCAGGCTGGCGATCAGGCGGTCGTAGGCGTCGTGGGGGATGACGTCGTTCCCGTCGGCGAAGGCCAGGAAGTCGACGGTGCGGGGGGTCTCGCGCACGCCGCGGTTGCGCGCGGCGCTCACTCCGGTGTGCTTCTTGCGCACCAGGCGGAAGCGCGGGTCACGGGCGGCGAACTCCTCCGCGACCCGCGCGCTGTCGTCGGTGGAACCGTCGTCGACGAGCACCGCCTCGAAGCACGACAGGGTCTGCCCGGCGATCGACTCCAGGCACTCCGTCAGGTACTCCGCTGCGTTGTGGATCGACACGACGACGCTGAGACGCGGCTGCACGGCACGACCTTTCGTAGGCCGACCGACGGCTGCCGGCGGCAACGGGAACGCACTTGTCCCCTTTGCCCAATAACGTCACTTTCTTTGCCTTGATTCACTCGCAGGGGTGATTTTCCGGGTGGCTCACGGCGTGGTTCCCCGCATCCGGCGGGGAGTCAGTCGTGCCCCGTCCCGCGCCGGCTCAGGCACCCCTTCCGCCCAGGCACCCTTCCGCTCACGCACCCCTTCCGCTCACGCACCCCTTCCGGTCAGGCCCCCCTTCCGCACAGGTGCGCCGCCGCCTGCTGCGGGGCGCGGGCGAAGCGGAAGCGGGTGCGGTCCCAGGCGCCGGTCAGGTTCTGCCAGAACCGCTGTCTCGTCAGCGGGGCGCGGACCGAGTCGGCCAGCTCCGCCAGCGGCCCGCAGCCCAGCGCCTTCCGGGCCGCCTCCAGCCGGACCGGCGCCACGCCCGCGTACCGCAGGTCCGCGTCCGGCGGCGAGTCCACCGCCCAGTCCGCGAAGATCCACTCGTTGCGGAGGAACTTCTCGTGGCCCGGCCAGGCCCACCGCTCCAGCGCCAGGTGCGCACCGATCGGGCTGGCCAGGCCCCAGGCATCGTTCACGTACGCGTCGAGCGGCACGGCCGCGCCGGTGACGCCGAGGTGACGGCCCACCATGACCACGTGGTACGGCGCGTCGGAGCGCATCGGGGCGGTGTGCAGCTGCCGGCGGTCGTCGAAGTAGAGCAGGGCCGGCGGCTTGCCGTGCACCGCCGCGGCCAGCATCGCGTTCGCGTGCGGCAGCCGGGGCCAGTGCCGTACCCAGGTGGCGGTGCGCACGGGGTTGTGGTCGTGCGTGTAGCGCACGTCCGAGCTGCGCACGTTGAACGTCCCCGGGGACGAGTTCAGGTCGTACGGCTGCCGCAGCGGGCTCATCGCGGCCGCCGCCCACACCAGCAGCAGCCCGCCCGCCGCGGCGGTCCCGCGGGTGGCGGGCACCACCAGCACCGGCAGCAGCAGGAGCAGCAGCGCGGGCAGGATCATCCGGGCGTGCATGTAGTCGCCGCCCACCCGCACCACGTACAGCGCGAGGAGCAGCGCGGCGACGGGCGGAGTGAGGAAGACGGCGAGAGGGGTGGCACCCACCGGCGCCTTGGGGCGGACGCCGGCGGCTCCGGCCCACGGGTGCTCCGGGGCCCGGCCGCCCCACGGGAACCACGAGCGCCGGACGCCGCCGGGCCGCGCGCCCGGCCCGTCCCCGGCCTCACGCCCGGCCACCACCCACGCCCGCCGGCCCGGTACGGCCCCGCTCTCGATCGCGGCGTGCACGCGCCACTCGCCGGTGTCTCCGTCCTCGTCCCCGTTCCCGTTCGCGTTCCCCTTCCCGTTCGCGTCCCTCTCGTCCTCGTCCTCGTCGTCTCTGTCTCTGTCCCTGTCCCTGTCCCTGTCCCTGTCCCTGTCTTCGATCCCGTCCCTGGCCTCGTCCCTGTCCCTGTCCGTGTCCGCGGGTCCCCGCCCCCGCCCCCGCCTCCGGCCACGGTTCCGGGCGCCGCGGTCGCCCGCGGCCCGTTCCCCGGCCATCGCCCGCGCACGCCAGCCGGGCGCCGTCCAGCCGCCCGCCGCCGGCCGCTCGTGCCGCGCGCCCAGCAGCAGATGGACCGCGGCCACCACGAGCACCGCGAGTGCGGGCCAGAGCCAGTAGGGGCCAAGCGTCTCCTGCACGTAGCGCGCGCCCCGGCCCCAGTCGCTTGCGCCGGCCTCCTTGGCGATGGCGGGAAGCGGCAGCAGGACGCCGTAGTAGCCCGCGCGGAAGACCTCGTACGCCGCCGGGAGCAGCGCCGCCGCGCTCAGCAGCCGCGTCGTGCGCGCCGGCGTGGGCCGCAGCACCCACCACTGGGCGGTGAGGAAACAGACCGTCACCACCGCCAGATCCGGCCTGACCAGCCAGCCGAGACCGAACACGAAGGCCGTCGCCGTCTGCGCCCGCGCCCGCTGCCCGCGCCGGGTGCGCACCAGCAGCCACCAGGAGAGTCCCGTCCAGAACGTGCCGAGCCCGCTCTCCAGACCGGAGGTCATGTACGACCAGACCGGCGGCACCGCGAGCAGGGCGAGGACGCCCGCGGGCAGCAGGACGGGGGTACGGGGGCGGGGGAACGCGTCCCGGTTCCTGCGGCGCCGGGCGCGCGGGGCGCCGCGGCGGGCACCGGGTGCGGGACGCCCGGCGCGGGGTGCGGGGCGCTCCGTGCCGGGGCGGTGGGAGCGGCGCGATCCGGGGGCGGCGCCGCCCGCGCGGCGGGAGGCGGAGACCATGCGCCGGGGATCCGACGCCTCGGGCCAGGTCTCCGATGCCCTGCGGCGGCGGTCACCTGCCTCCCGTGGCTCCCGTGGCTCCCGTGCGTCCCGTGCGTCCTGTGCTTCCCGGCGCCGGTCCGGTCCTCGGCGTTGCCGGTCCGGCTCCTCGTACGGCTGGTCCGACTCCCCGTGCCGCCAGTCCCGTTCTTCGAGCCGCTGATCCGGCCCCTCGTGTGGCCAGCCCGGCTCCTCGTACGGCCAGTCCCGTTCCTCGCGCCGCTGATCCGGCTCCTCGTACGGCCAGTCCCGTTCCTCGCGTCGCCGGTCCGGCCCCTCGTGCGGCCAGTCGGAGCCCTCCGGACGCCGTTCCGCGTGCCGCCGGTCGTCTCCTTCACGCCGCCGGTCCGACTCCGCGCGCCGCCGGTCCGCGCGCCGCCTGCCCCGCCCCTTGCGCCGTGCGCCCGGCCCCGCGCGCCGGGCATCCGCGTCCGCCGCGAACCAGGAGTCCGGTGCCGGTGGCGGGGAGGCCCGGTACGCGGCGCTCGCCGCGTACGCGCGGCACGTTCCGCACAGCGCCAGCACGTATCCGGCGGTGCTCAGGGTGAGGCCCAGGGCGACCGCGAGGAACGCGGGGTCGGCGTGGGTGAGCCAGGTGGCCAGCGTCAGCAGCCACTGCCAGATCGCGCCGGTCGAGCTCTCCGCGCGCTCCCCGGCGTTGAACACCGGCCCGTGCCCCGCCAGCACCTGGCGCACCGGCCGGAGGTAGATCAGGCCGTCGTCGCAGATCCAGCGCCTGCGGTAGCCGAGCACGGCGAGGGCCGCGACCGGCACGGTGACCACCCCGGCCGTCCACCAGCGCGCCGCGGCCAGGCGGCGCCGGGCCGGTGCGGGCGGGGCGGGCGGCCGGGCGGGACCCGGCCGGTTCCGGGTGACCTCACCCGTCTGCCCGCTCACCGGTCGCCCGCCCCGGAGACCGCGTCACCGAGCGGCGCGGCGCCGGCGCCGTCCACACCCGGCGCACCGGACACATCCGTTCCGTCCGCCGCCGGCGCGCCCGGCATGACCGTCCCGTCCGGATCCGGCGCGCCGGAAGCCGTCTGCCCGCGGGAAGCCGTCCGTTCGCCGGAAGCCGTCTGCCCGCCGGAAGCCGACCGACCGCCGGAAGCATCCGCCCCCGCCGTGCCCCCCAGAGCCGCCGAATCCACGTCCGCCCCCGAGGCCCCCGCCATCGGCGTGACCGTCATCGGCGCCCCCGGCACCAGGAACGACCCCCTGCCGCGGGCGGGCTCGGGCTCCCCGAGCAGTACCTGGCGCACGACCCGTTCCGCGGCCCGCCCGTCCTCGTACTCGCAGAAGCGGTCCCGGAACGCCGCGCGCCGCCGCGCCGACTCCGCGTCGCGCCACGCGCCCGTCGCGAACAGCTCCGCCAGCTCCTCCACCGTGTACGTCACATGGCCGGGCGGCTCGGCGGTGACGTCGAAGTAGGCGCCCCGCACCGCCCGGTAGGCGGCCCAGTCGTCGGCGTGCACGACCACCGGGCGGTCCAGCAGCACGTAGTCGAACATCAGCGCCGAATAGTCGGTGACCAGCGCGTCCGAGGCGAGCATCAGGTCCTCGACGGACGGCTCCTCGGTGGCGTCCACGAGGAGCCCGCGGCGTTGCAGGTCGCGCGGGACCATGGCGCGCGCCGGATGGTCGGCGAGGGACGGGTGGAGCCGGAGCACCAGACGCCGTTCCGGGCCGAGGGCCGCCGCGAGCCTCTCCAGGTCGAGCCGCTCGACGTACCGGCCGCGCCGGTAGTCGCGCGGGGTCGGCGCGTACAGCACCACCTGAGCGCCGTCCGGGATCCCGAGGCGCCGGCGGACGGCGGCGGCGCGGGCGTCGTCGCCGCGCACCAGCACGTCGTTGCGGGGGCTGCCGGAGCGCAGCGAGCGGTAGTGGCAGGGGTAGGCGCGCTGCCAGACCTCCTCGGCGTACCGGCCCGCGGTCAGGCTGACGTCCCAGCGGTCGGCGCGCCGCAGCATCGCGCGCACGTCGAAGCCGTACCGCGCGCCCGGCCGGTCCAGCAGGTCGAGCGCCATGTACTTGAGCGGGGTGCCGAGATGGGTCTGGACGTGCACGGCACCGGGCCGTTTGACCAGGCTGCCGGGCCAGTTGACGTTGTTCACCCAGTACGTGGCGCGGGCCATCACGTCGTAGTAGCGCCGGGAGCCGACGGTGACCCGCTCCACGTCCGCCGGCAGCCGCTCCGCCGCCTCCGGGTGCACCACCCACACGCCGCGTACCTGCGGGGCGAGCTCACGGGCGCGCGCGTAGATCGCCGCGGGATCGCCCGACATGCCCTGGTGGTGGCCCGACGCGTACACCGCGAGCCGGGGGTCGAGCGGGCGGCGCAGCCGCTGCGCGTACCAGCGGCCGGCGGCGCGCGCGGTCAGCGCCTCGCGGACGCGGCGCGGGCCGTCCTGGAGCACCGCGCCCCGGGCGGCGTTCAGGCGGTGCAGCGCCCGGTAGGCGGAGAACGGGGCGTTCGCCAGCAGCCGCATCTCGGCGCCGCGCAGCCCGCCCGGCAGGGGGAAGCGCGGGGGCCGCGTCCGGCGGTGGAAGTCCGCGGCCTGCGCCCAGAACTCCTCGCGGTCCTCCGCCGTGACCCGCTCCGGCCTGCCCAGCGTGAACAGCATGTGGTCCAGCGCCCGCTCGAACAGCAGCGGCCGGGACCAGGCCAGCTCGGGCCTCGCGTCCACCTCGGCGAAGAGCCGGTCGTACTGCGCGAAGATGTCGAAGTGCTTGCGGCCCGGGGTGCGGGTGATCGCGCCCTGCCGCCGCTGCCGGTACTCCACGCCGACCCGGTCCAGGCAGGCGATGCGCTCCGCGGTGACCATCGCCCGGTACGTCACCGGCGCGTCCTCGTAGAGGCCGGGCGCGTAGGCGAAGTCGTGCGCCAGGTAGAAGTCGCGGCGGTACGCCTTGTTCCAGGCGACCAGGAACAGCTTCAGGTACTCCGGGTTCGACCGGATCCGCAGGGTGTCCGTGCCGGCCTGCTCCAGCAGGTCCGCGGAGGCGCTGCGCCCGCTGGTGCCCCACCAGTGGGTGCGGACGTGGTCGAAGCAGAGGATGTCGGGGTCGCCGGTGGCGGCGAGCCGGTCGTCGGCGGCGGCGAGGAGGCCGGGCGTGTAGGCGTCGTCGCTGTCGAGGAAGAGCACGTAGTCGCCGGTGGCGTGCGGCATGCCGGCGTTGCGGGCGCGGCCGAGGCCGACGTTCTCCGGCAGGTGCAGCACCTTGAGACGCGGCTCGCGGGCGGCGTACTCGTCGAGGATGGTGCCGCAGCCGTCCGGCGAGCGGTCGTCGACGGCGATCACCTCCACGTCCGTGAACGACTGGCCCAGCACCGAGTCCAGGCAGGCGCGCAGATACCCCTGGACCTTGAAGACGGGGACGATGACGCTGAAACGGGGCACGGTCAGCTCTTCTCCGGGGTGGGGGCGGGTTCGTTGGCCGCGGGGGCGGGGCCCTTGGCGGCGGAGGCGGGGCTCTCGGGCGCCGGGCTCCGGGTGGCGGGGGCCTCCGGTGCGGGGGCGCGGCCTTCCGCGGGCGAGGCCCCTCGCGCCCGGGCGGGCCTCTCCGGCGGGGTGGCGGCGGCGCCCGCGGGGCGGCGGGCGGACGCGGCATCGGACGCGGTGCTGGGCCCGGCATCGGATGCGGCGCCGGGCCTGGCACCGGATGCGGCGCCGGGCGGGAGGACGGACGGGGTGGCCGGCCGGGCCGCGGGCGCCGGGGTGCGCTCGGCGAGCGGGACGATCGGCGGCAGTACCTCGGGCGGCTCGCCCAGCAGCACCCGGCGGACCACGCGCTCCGCGGCCCTGCCGTCGTCGAAGGCGCAGAACCGCTCCCGGAACCGCCCGCGCAGCTCCGCCGAGCGCGGCCCCGCCCACGAACCGTTCCGGAAGGCCTCCGCCAGCCCGGCCGCGGTCGTCGCCACCGGGCCCGGTGGGCACTCCATCAGGTCGAACGTCGTGCCGCGGGCCTCCCGGTAGACGTCCCAGTCGTCCGCGTAGACCACGATCGGGCGGTCCAGGTTGGCGTAGTCGAACATGATCGACGAGTAGTCCGTGACCAGCGCGTCCGCCGCTAGGCAGACCTCCTCGGCGCTGCGGTGCGCGGTCACGTCGATGACCCGGCCGCCGAACCGGCGGCGGGTGCCGTCCTCGTAGAAGTAGTGCGCGCGCAGCAGGACCACGAACTCCTCGCCCGCCGCGGCGCAGAACGCGTCCAGGTCGAGGTGGGCGTGGAAGGCGCTCCGGTAGTCGCGGTGCGTGGGCGCGTAGAGGATCGCCGTGCGGTCCTCGGGCACGCCGAGACGGCGGCGGATCCGGGCGACGTCCGCGGCCGTCGCGCTCTGGAAGACGTCGTTGCGCGGGTAGCCGTACTCCAGCGTCTCGTACTCCGCGGGGAACTCCCGTTCCCAGACCTCGGTGGAGTGCCGGTTCGAGGAGAGGTTGAAGTCCCAGCGGTCCACCCGGGCGAGCAGCCCCCCGAAGCTGCCGCTCTGCGAGGCGACGACCGGGTACTCGGCCTGCTCGACGCCCATCTTCTTGAGCGGGGTGCCGTGCTGGGTCTGGAGATGGACGGTGCCGGGGCGCTTGACGACGGCGCCCGCGAAGTTGGCGTTGTTGACCAGGTACTTGGCGCGGGCCAGCAGGTCCCAGGCGCCTGTCGAGCCCAGCACCGCGTACTCGACGCCCTCCGGCATCCGCTCCGCCGCCTCCTCGGTCACCAGGAAGACGGAGCGGATGCCCGGGGCGAGGCGCTGCGCTGCGGCGTGCACGGCCGCCGGGTTGCAGAGGTAGCCGCGGCCCCAGTAGGCGCAGTACACGGCGAGGTTCTCGTCGACCGGGCGGCGCAGGGCGGCACGGTAGAGGGCGAGGTGGCGGGGGTGGCGGGCGCGCACCCGGGCCACGGAGGACACGGCGCCCCGGGCGGCGCGCCGGGCACTCTGGCGCGCCCCGCGCAGCGCCGTGAACGACCGGTAGGCGCCGGTGGACAGCAGCAGGTGCTGCACGCCGAACGGCCCCATCGGCGGGTGGAAGCCGATCGGCCGGTGCCGCCGGTACAGCTGGCCGGCCCGGTCGAAGAACACCTGCCCGGCACCGTCGGGCAGCAGCACGGGCGCGGCAGCGGCGGTCCGCAGGACCTGGGCCATCAGCGCGGCGAAGAGGGCGTGCAGGCGCGCGGCGGGGAGCGGGCGGGGCACGCCGTGGGCGTGGGCATGGGCGTGGGCGCTGTGCGGGTCGCGGGGGCTTGCGGGGGTGGAGGCGGGCGCGCTGGGGCTTTCGGGGGCGCTTGTGCTTGGGCTGTTGGGGTCGGGGGTGCCGGCGCTGATGCTTCCGGGGCTTCCAGGGCTTCCGGGGCTTCCGGGGCTTCCAGGGCTTCCAGGGCTTGAGGGAATGGGCTTGCCCGCGCTGGTGCTTTCGGGGGCGCGGCTGCTCGTGCTCGGGCGGTTGGGAGCCGGGTCGCTCGCCTCGGGGCTCTCGGCGGGGCGGTTGCTCGCGCCGGGGCCGGGGCTCTCGGGGGCGGCCCCGTGCCCGTGCGGCCCCGTCGTGGTGCCCTGGCGGGCGCGGGTGAGGACCAGGTCCACGTGGTCGAGCAGGTCGAAGTGGTGCTCGCCGGGCTCCCGCAGCCGGCTGCCCTGACGGCGCACCAGATGCCGTACGCACACCCGCGGCAGCACGGCGACCCGCTGCGCCGCGAGCATTTCCAGGCCGCCCCATCCGACGTCCGTGTAGGCCCCGGCGGGGAAGGCGAGGCCGTGCGCGGTGACGAACGCGCGGCGGTGCGCGGCGCTCCACGCGGGCAGCTCGGCACCGGTCAGCCAGGGCGCGTCCGCCGCCTGAGCCGGCGCGAAGGCACCGTCCGGCGCCCCCGGGAACGGGTCCTCGGCCGGCAGCGCCCCCTTCCACCAGTGCACCCGCTCGTGCCCGAGGCAGAGCACGTCCACGTCGCCCACCTCGCGCAGCCGTACCGCGACGGCGTCCAGCGCGCCCGGGGCGAGGGCGTCGTCACCGTCCAGGAAGAGCAGGTAGTCGCCGCGGGCGGCGGTGATCCCGGTGTTCCGCGCCCCGCTCAGCCCGGCCTCCGGCGGCGACCACACCGGGCGCACCCGCGGATCGTCGTGCGCGTACCGGTCGGCGATCCCGGCGTCGAGCGAGTCCGGGGCGGCGCAGACCGGGATCACCTCGATTGCCGGGCCGTCACCGATTGCCGGGCCGTCACCGATTGCCGGGGCGCCACCTCCGGCGCGGGCGGAGGCCGAGGCCGGGCCGCTCCCCGGTGTCCCGCCGCCGGGGGAGGACGGTGTCCCGGTGCCGCCGGGGGACTGGCGGAGCACCGAGTCCAGGGCCTGCGACAGGCGGCCCGCGACGCCGTGCGCGGGGACGATGACGCTGAAGCGGGGCGCGGGGCCGGCGCTGGTCGGGGGCGTGACGACGGGTTCGGAACGCGGGATGGACTCGGACATACGTCATATTGTGACCATATGTGACGTGTCGGGCCCGGGGTTACGCCGATCGTGGAAGAGGCGCGGTGAGCGGAGCCGGGGGGGACGGGGAGCGGAGCCGGGGGGACGGGGGTGGCGTCGGGGCGGAGCGGCGAAGCCGCGAACCGCTCCCGCGGCTCGCGGTCGCCGGGCTTGGCGGCCAGGGCTCGGTTGGCCCCGGCCACGACTCCGTCAGGACCCGCCTGCGTCCCGCCTGCGCCCCGCTACGCCCCGCCTGGGACCCGACTACGCCCCGACTACGCCCCGCCTACGCCTCGGCCACGACCCGCCTATGACTCGGCCACGATGACGTAGAACGTCACCGCCGCGAGGAAGGGCCCGGTGCGCAGGTGGTCCAGCCACCGTCCGGCCGCTTCCTCGGTGAGGTATCCGCCGGCCGTGGCGCGCCGCGTGGTGCGCTCCAGTCCGAGGATCTTGTCGGCGGCCTGGGTGCCCCGGAACACGGGGGTGATCGGGATGACCGTAGGCACCGCGAATCCGGCGTCCGTCGCCAGGCGTGGGAGCTGCCTGCCGATGCGGGCGTTGCGGATGACCTCGTCCGTGACGTACCGGGTGTAGGCGCGCGAGAGGTCGCTGTCCGGGTGGTCGACGGCCAGGGTGTCCCAGTCCGGCTCGCCGATGACGAGTCGCCCGCCGGGTCGTAGCGCGCGGTGGATCTCCCGGAGCGCTCGGGCGGGATCGGCGACGTGTTGCAGTACCCGGTCGGTGCGGGCGCGGTCCGCGGTGCCGTCCGCCAGCGGCAGGTCGTGGACGTCGCCGAGCCCCACCTCGACTCGGTGCCGGTCGGCGGTGCGCTCCCTGGCGGCGTCGACCGCGCCTGGTCGTGGTCGAACCCGATCACCCTGCCTGTCGCCGTGACGGTCTCGGCGAGCGAAGCGAGATCGGTGCCGGGGCCGCAGCCGAGGTCGAGCACGGTCTGGCCCGGGCGAACGTCGAGTTCGTCGAGCATGCGCCGCTTGTAGGAGCGGCCGAGGTCGGTCGCGGCGACCCGGTCGAGGTAGGCGAACGGGTCGGGGGTGGCGGTCTCGAACACTGGTGATGACATGGCAGGCAGTCAATCAACCCCGGCAGGCCGGCGGGGTCCTGGCGGTGAGTCCCCGGAGTCAATCGTCCTGAGTGTCCGGGGCGCTGGCTCGGGCCTGTGGCGGCTGTGCGGTCTCCCGGGTGCCGGCGGCGATCTCGTGGACCGTCTCCCAGAATCCGCTGCCGCCGGACGCGGCGGTGAGCCGCAGCAGCGTGCGGCGGACCGCTCGGGCGTGCGCCGGGCGTGCGGCGGCCAAGGCGGAGTCGCCCTGGGGCGTGACGGCGA